>NZ_LJTD01000001.1:0-538859 GCF_001306765.1 Cobetia sp. UCD-24C
CCCCCGACACTGGTGTCACCCTCCCCCCTGACACTGATGTCATCCTCCCCTTATTTTTGCTAGACAACCAACCTTTAAAATAAAGTCGCCCGCATATCGGGCGTTTTTTGGCTTCCACCGTCTGCCGGCAGTGCTAGTCTTAGCAAACCTCATCACTTTGCATGACTCGCAAGGAGGCGAACTCATGTCTACTGCACTAATCGTTTTCTTAACACTTTCCGTCTTCCTTTTGCCCTGGCTAGCCGTAATGCATGCCGCATACTACAAGGGCGTGGATGTCCCCTCGGCGGGCGCGGTGGGTTTCTTCGGCACACCGTTGATGGGCATCCTCTATGTTATCGCCATGCCGGCAGACCCAGTAAAGCTCAAGCGCCGCCGCATGCGGAGCGCCAAGGCCACAGACAAGGAATGCCCGCACTGCCTCTCACTGATCCCCAAGCAGGCCACCATCTGCCATCACTGTGGCCGCAATAGCGCTCTGACCGCCAGCACGCCCACGCATGGTGTGAAACCCTCAGCTACACCCCAGCCACAAATGCGAGAACCAGCCCCCATACCGGCCGGTAGCTTCGATTACGCGGAACACGGGGGCACGGACACTCAGGCCGCCGAGGCATACAAACGGCGGATCGAGAACGCCGACCACTAAGCCCTCGCAGGCCATCTGACCCGCCCACAGTGGCGGGTTTTTTATTGCCTACGACATGGGCGGAAAGCCCGCAACCTGAAAAATACGGGTAAACTCTTGACCATCAATACGGGCCTACCCATAATAATTCACATCGACACGGCACACCGCCATCGTCACCGAGTGGATTGGAGCAACCCATGACCGACACCGCCCGCAAGCATCGCTCAGCCATCACCCTCGCCGTCATCGTCGGCGGCCTGGTCACGCTTGCCAGCCTCACTCAGCAGAACGATGGCGCCCGCCAGCTGTCCGCCAGCGAAGCCGAATACTGCGAAATGACTGCCATGTGGCAAGAAGATGCCAAGGCCGGTTTCGTCGTATCCCAGCGCCGCGGCTGGCCGGATTTCAATGGCAATGCCGCCAGCCTCTGCTCCCCTCAGATTACGCATGGTCAGCAGCTTGCCAGTCGCTGATCGGACCTCGCCCCACGGCCAGCAGGTGGTGCCAGTGGGATTGCGAGCATAACCACCCGCAGGTAAGGCGCCGGTTCCTCCCTTGCGCTAGCGGCCTTACCCCCGACACCTGGGCAAGTGGTGTGACAGCTGGAGAGACAGCGCTTATCAGAGGGCACCGGCGCTACCGGTATCGCCTGATGAGCCCCGAACCGCCGGGCAATGCGGCTGCTCTTTAACAATCAGGCATGCCCAGCCAGCCCGTAGCGCTAGACACGCGAGAGGCCGCTGGGAGTACGCCGCCCAGGGCTGTCGAAATACTGGGAATGGTATGGGGCTTTGCCAATGGCAGAGCCCACCCGAGAGTGCAATGGCAAGCCTTCGCAAAGCGCGACCGCTTCCCGATGCCCTTTCCCTGCAGTGCCTGTGCTTCCCCGTCACGTCCCTGACGGGGCCTTTTGGCACTCCCCTTTTTCATCGTGTCTCTCGGCACACCTTGCCCACCTTAATCGGTGGGCCTTTTTGTGCTCACACGCCAGTCTCTACTGGGGGCTGACCTGTGCGCTCAACCACTCAAGGAGACCAGCATGGCTCGCGGCATCAACAAGGCGATCCTGATCGGCCATCTCGGCCAAGACCCAGAGGTGCGCTTCACTCCCAGCGGCTCAGCCGTGGCCAACCTCAGCATCGCCACCACTGACAAGTGGCGAGACAGGCAGACCGGCAACGTCCAGGAACGCACCGAATGGCATCGGGTGGTGCTGTTCAACAAGACCGCCGAGATCGCTCAGCAGTACCTCAAGAAAGGCGCTCAGGTGTACATCGAAGGGCGCTTGCAGACTCGCAAGTGGACGGACCAGCAAGGCATCGAACGCTACAGCACCGAGATCGTCGCCAACGACATGCAGATGCTCGGCGGTTCCGGAGGCGGGCAACCGTCCCAGGCACAGCGTCCGCCAGCTCAGCAGGGCTATCAGCAGCCACCCCAGCAGCAAGGCGGCTACCAGCAACCGGCGCCCGCCAGTACGCACCACGGTGTAGGTCAGCCACCTACAGGCCAACATCAGCCGAACAATTTCGGGGCTCCGCCAGCCGGCAGCTTCGATGACTTTGATGACGAGATCCCGTTCTAGGGAATGACCATGATTCACCCGCTACTCATCGCCGCCACTTGCCTGGCGGCTTTCTTTTGCCTGCTCGCCGGTGGCTGGCTTGACACACTGCTCACCAAGGAAGACTGACATGACCCGCGATCAACTGATGGAAAGCCTGCTGCACCTCCCCCACCCGTGGCCGCGACCCGAGACGGAATGCAGCCTCCCGACCGATAACGGCCACGGCGATCTCGAGGGTTGGATCAAGGGCCCGACCAACAACGAATGGCATTATGCATGGATCGGCGCCCATGAGCGCCGAATCGTCATTACCCGGGAACAATGGGAAGAGGTGCTGCTGGCCCGTGTGGAGCGTCTCGAGCAACAGGCCGGCGATGAAGCTGGCCTGAAGCAGCCGGATGCAGTCGATCCAAATGAATGGCATGGGGATGACGACCTGCCCCCAATAGGAGCGGCGGTGAGTTTCGATACACCTGATGGCGATATTGCCGTGGCCACCGTCATCGGCCACGCGCTAGTAGGCGCCAACATTGTGATCGAGTCCGCTGGACGCGGTGTCGAGGTGCGGCACTGTTCAGAGCTTAGCCCCGCCCGCTCCGATCGGGAGAAGGCAATAGAGAGCATGAAGCAGATTACCAAGGCCGCCGCTGACGCTCATAAGCGCGAGCTGCACGGGGCACTGTCGGAAGAGTACCTATTGGGAGCGCTCTACGACGCAGGCCATCGCAAGGTGAAGTCATGAACGTCATCGACCTCTTCGCCGGTGCCGGTGGATTCAGCACCGGCGCCAGCATGGCCGGCTGCAACGTGGCCTGGGCTGCAAACCACTGGCCGGATGCTGTCGAGTGGCACAGCCGCAACCATCCAGGCGCAGCGCACATCTGCCAGGACTTGCATCAGGCGGATTGGAGTCAGGTGCCCGCGCATGACCTGATGCTGGCGTCACCCTGCTGCCAAGGCCACAGCAAGGCGCGGGGCAAGGCCAGCGGTAACCCTCAGCACGATGCCAGCCGCTCGACTGCCTGGGCAGTGGTATCGGCTGCCGAGTATCACCGCCCGCCAGCCATCCTCGTGGAGAACGTCCCCGAGTTCCTTGATTGGCAGCTCTACCGCCCCTGGGTGCTGGCCATGCAGGCACTGGGCTATGCCGTCAGCCCACATGTGGTAGACGCCGCGGATCTCGGCGCCCCGCAGAATCGTATCCGCATGTTCCTGGTACTCACCCAGTCCGTCCAGCCACTCAAGCTGAACCTGCCGACACTCGATCACCTGCCGGCCGCCAGCTTCATCGACTTCGAGGGAGGCCGCTGGCAGCCCATCGAGAAGCCCGGGCGAGCCGCCGCCACCCTGGAGCGAGTTCGCGCTGGCCGTGCCACCCACGGCGACCGCTTCCTGATCAGCTACTACGGGAACACCAAGACAGGGCGCTCGCTGGATCGCCCCATCGGCACCATCACCACCCGTGATCGATGGGCCATCATCGATGGCGACCGCATGCGCATGCTCAGCCGGTGGGAATGCCGGTCGGCCATGAGCTTCCCCGACAGCTACCAGCTACCGGACAACCATCGCCTCGCCGTGCACCTGCTCGGCAACGCTGTCTGCCCTACGCCGGTCAGCCACATCATCAAGGCGCTGCAGCAAACAGCGTGAGTGTGAGGAGTCTATGCGTCAGGTATCGCAAGCATCGTGGGAGCCGCCAGCGCATGGGCCATGCCCGCAATGCGGTGGCAGCGGCACATTTCGAGGCGTCTTCCATATCTCCCCATGCGCCCATTGTCACGGTACCGGGTACGCCGCAGAAGATGGTGAAGCACTGCCACTGGAAGACCTGATCGTGATGATCAGCCAACGACGAGATCACTGGCGCCGCAAGTACACCTTGGTGATGCAGGTGCCCGGTGTGCAAGACGCGATGGCCAATCATGCCGCCGCGCAAGAAGAGCAAGCCCTGGGCTACAGCTCGGGCCGTTATCAAGGTGACTAGACAGGAGATGATCATGACAGAAACAGCCACACACCAGCCGCTGCGCTTCCTCCGCACCCGTGAAGTCTGCGAGAAGATAGGCCGCAGCCGCTCATCACTCGAGAAGCTGCTTGTGAAAGATTCCAACTTCCCGCGCCCCATCAAGGATGGCATTGGCCGGGCATCGACCAACTATTGGTACGAGCATGAGGTTGAAGCATGGATGAGCCAATGGGCTACGCAGTTACGTCCCGCTGACGACGCTTGAACTTGTCCCGCTTGGCCTTGGTCATGCCGACTTCCAATGCCTCAAGGTAGTCGGCATACCACTGCATCATCTTCCGTCTCTGCTCAAGGTACGACGCCTGGTTGTACACGCCCTCCAACCCGATCGGCTTGTGCGCAAGCTGCATCTCCGTCCACTGTAACGGCCACCCATGCTCACTCAGCAGCGTCTTGGCCGTGTGGCGGGCTCCATGCCCCGTCATCCTCTCCTTATACCCTGCATTCGAGAAGCAGCGATTGATCGCAGCATCCGACAGGACAGGTAGCTTTGCTCCCTCCCCAGTGAATACATACCTCGATCGTCCAGAAAGAGGACGCATCTCTTCAAGTGCTTGCAGTGCTTGACGGCAAAGTGGCACGACATGATCGCGGCGCATCTTCATCTTCTCCGCGGGGATGTGCCACGACTTGCCCTTGATCTCGCTCCATTCCATCCATCGCACCATGCCTGGCCGCGATGCCGTCCACACGACCATCCAAGCAGCCAAGCGAGTAGACCGGCGGCTAGTCGTCATACGCAGCGCACGGAGAAAGTCTGGTAGATCTTCTTCCAGTAGATGAGGACGAGGCTTGGAGACTGGTGCCGGCGCCGCAACGTCCAGCAGGTTCGAAGCTGGGTTGTTCTCGCAATAGCCGTGAGCAATGGCGAAGTCGAAGATCCGGCGCAGAAAAGCCCGGGACTTCTCGGCAATATTGAAAGCCTTGCGGGCCTCAATGCCTTTCTGAACGCGCACGCAGTCAGCCCGTGACACATCAGCAACTGCCATATCTCCCAGTGCAGGCAACGCATCATTATCGAGCCAATGCCTCATCTTGGTCAGCGTCTTGGCCGATCTCCCCTGCATCTGCTTGTGCTCGTACCACTGCTCCGCGACAACCCCAAAGGTCCGGACACCACCGCCCCCTCTAAGGTGCTCCCGGGGATCAATGCCGTCGGCTACCAGCTCGGCAATCTGGATAGCTTGAGCTCGCGCTTTCTTGGCCTTGGTGTCCGGGTAACCCCCTACTCCCATGAACGACCACTTTTGCGTGATCGGGTGTTTGTAGCGAACCTCCCAGCGCTTGCGGCCAGTTGGCGACACGACGAAGTAGAGACGGTCCAGGCCATAGGCCTCGCGATACTCACGCGCTTCTGGCTCGAGGGTAGACAACACGGTGTCTGCAAGCGGTCGCCGCTTGATAGCATCACGCTTCATGTATGGTGCCCATGTATGGTGGAATCTCACCATACACCACACCATACACGGGCCTCTAGAGTGGATGCATGTATAAATATACAGTATTACGGACGCAAGAAAGGTAAAACAAGGAGTTACGAGAATATAAGAGGAGGGTAAAGCAGGGAAAAAGAGGGACTTGGCGCCCCCTGCAGGAGTCGAACCTGCGACCTGCCCCTTAGGAGGGGGCCGCTCTATCCAGCTGAGCTAAGGGGGCGTAGCGAGCGGAAGTATAAGCCATTGAAGTGGCGAGATAAACCCGACAATTGCTGCGCCGTCAGCATCACGCCCCCTGTCATCAGCCACATGCTGGAGGCATTGGATCAATATCCTGAGAGCAAGCTCCACGCCTGATTTCGGTGTCATGCCCCTTGGCTGGCTGAGACAGCCTCATGAACATGCCTCCCCTACCCTTTCGACAATCGGGCCTCCGCGTCGCCAATCACCTCTGCCATCGGGCGCGGGCGCCCCAGCAGGTAGCCCTGGACTCGCGAGCAACCCAAGTGCCGCAAGACTTCGAGTTGCTCCGTCTCTTCCACGCCTTCCGCCACGACATCGAGTGACAGGGCGCTCGCCATCATCAGCATGGCACGCACGATCTCATTGCCCGTGGTATGCGTGTCTGGCGATTCCTCATGAGACAGGTCATTGATGAAGCTGCGATCTATCTTCAGCTCCTTGAGCGGCATACGACGCAAACGCGACAGATTCGAGTAGCCGATGCCGAAATCATCAATCGAGAAGCTCAGGCCCAAGGCTGCCAGCTGGTCAATCTTCTCGAGCATTGCCGCTTCATCATCCGTCGCCAGGCTCTCGGTGATTTCCATGCGCAAGAGCTCAGGCGCGAAGTCATGTTGCGCCAGCAGCCTGGTGACCTGCGGCACGAACTCGCTACTACGGAACTGCACCTGACTGACATTGACCGCCATCGGTAGCGCATAGCCTCGGGCGGTCATGGCGGCAAGCTCGCGACAGACCTGTTCCAGCACCCAATGCCCCAGCTCGAGAATCAGTCCGGACTCCTCCGCGATGGGGATGAAGGTCGCTGGCGAGACCATCCCCAGCTGCGGGTCATGCCAACGCAGCAATGCCTCGGCGCCACACAATTGCGGCTCACCACTTTCGGGCAGGGAAAATTGCGGCTGGAGGTGGACACTCAGCTGCTGGCGAGACACGGCCTCACGCAGCGCGTGTTCCATCCGGGCGGCATCGATGATGCGCTGGCGCATCTCGGGCGCGAAGAAACACAGCCGTGCACGCCCGGCCCCCTTGCTCTCATAGAGCGCGATATCCGCCTGATGCAGGAGGTGGCTCCAAGCATCGCCCTCTTCTCTATCGATCTCGTCATGCTCGGCCTTGCTGGCCGGCAACACTTGCTGAGAGCAGGCGCCATAGCCTTCCTCATGACGCGGATAGAGCGTGATGCCCAACGAGCCGGTCAACTGATGCGTTCGTCCTTCAAGCTCCAGCGGCTCCTGCAGTCGCTCCAGCATCTGCTCCGCCACCTGGCGCGCTCGGCTAGCCGCTTCGCGCGGCCCACCGGCTCTCGGTGCCAGCAGCACGATGAACTCGTCTCCCCCATGGCGCGCGAGGAAGTCCTGCGGGCCCAGCATCTCTGCCAGACGCGAGGCGACCTGCTTGAGCGCCAGGTCACCGGCATCGTGACCGAGGATGTCGTTGAGACGCTTGAAGTGATCGAGATCCAGGAACATCAGCGCGCCCATCTCGCCGGGCTGGGCCTGCTCCGCCAGCTCACAGAGATGACGACGCACGAGACGCCGATTGGGCAAGCCGGTCAACGAGTCGTGCAAGGCCTGATGCGTCAATTGCTGGTCACGTCGATAGCGTTCGATCGCCAGTCTGGCTACCTTGACCGCCACTTCGAGCAAGCCATGGTGAGTCGCATCGAAGACCTCGCCTGTCTCGGCATAGAAGGCAAAGCTGCCCAGAGGGTGATCGTCGCCATCGAGAATCGGCATCGAGAGGCAGGCATCCAGCCCCAACGCATGCGGATGCTCACGGAAGCCCTCCCAGGCAGGTTCCTGCGCGATGGAAGGCGTCATGACCGGCTTGCGCCGCCACATCGCCGTCCCACAGGTGCCCACGCCTTCCCCTATCTTCAAGCCGCGGGTGAACAGCATGAAGCTTGCCGGCAGACTGGGCCCCTGACCTGCCACGATGGTGCGGCCCACATCATCCAGCAGCAGCAACGAGGAGCGCACCTGAACCGCGGCGCCTTCGATGGTCAGGCACAGGTCGCGCAATGTCTTGTCCAGAGACTGGCCTGCCGCCACGGCTTCCAGCAGCTCAAGCTGGGAGTGGCTCAACATCAAGGCTCGGTGCATCTGGGTAATGTCCGTCTGCAGCCCCAGATACCCTTCCACCCGCCCCCTGGAATCCTTGAGTGGAATGCAGCGCAGCCGCAATCGCAGTGGTTGGCCATTGCTGTCGTAATGCACCAGCTCCTCATCGCTGGGTTCGCCGCGGCGGCGCTGTTCACGCAATCGGGTGATGACCAGCAGATCGGATGCCGGTCCCATCAGAAATTCACTGGGTACCTTGCCGATCACCTGCTGCTCTCGATAGCCGAGGAGCTGCTCAAAGGCGGGGTTGACCCAGCGAATGCGCCCTTCGAGGTCGTAGCAACAGACGCCGTTGCTGGTGTGATCCAGCAGCTGATTCAGCAAGCCTTCGGCTTCCTGGCCATTGGCGGGCCGGGAAGTGCTCGGCATGGTGCCAAACGATGTGGTGTCACTCACTGGCGTATCCTCAGCAGACTCCTCTGCGATCCTGGCTGGATGCCATGTCGAGCCTTGTGCAGGACTCGGCGAATTACCAGCACCAGCGTGCCGGATCCTCGGCACCAGTATGCGGCCTATGTCTCAGTAATATTAACCCACTGCGATGCGTTGAATATGAGTCCAGCGTCATTCGATCGGCACTGGCGTCGATCATCATTCGGCTCTCGAGCGCCGCACAGGCCTTTGAATCGAGCGCGATCACTACCACAACACTGACAGCGCTCACATTTCAGATGCCCTGACAGCATGATCCACTCGGCAGCGTCGGGCGTAGTACACACATCACGCCATTCGCCACGGAGAGCCACTCCTTGAACGCTTTGCTGCCCTTTGTGTCAGTCACACTCTGCATGTTGCTATCGGGATGCGGGCCGCACTACCTTGCGGCCAATGACATCCACCAGGCCCCTTACCTTGATGAATCCTCCGCCTCACGCCATCTCGTGACCCGCGACGCCACGTCGCTGGCATGGGAGTCCTGGCAACCTGCGCAGGCAACCCCTCAACGCGCCATGCTGCTTGGCCTGCACAGCTACGGCGACTTCCGGCTGGCATATGCCGATCTGGGCCCGTGGCTGGCCGGACGAGGCATCGTGACCTACGCCTATGACCAACGCGGTTTCGGGGAGTCCAGCCAGCAAGGGCGATGGCCGGAGCCCCCGTTGCTGGTCGAGGACCTGGTGGACGCCATCACGGTACTGCGCCAGCGCCACCCGAACCTCCCCTTGATCGTGGCGGGCGAAAGCATGGGCGGCTCGGTGATACTCAATGCCCTCGCCCAACATCCGGCGCTGTCGATCGATGGCAGCCTGCTCGCCGCCCCGGGCGTCCGCGGCGGCATCCGCTGGCGCTATCTGTACAACGCAGGACTCTGGACGGCGGCGCACCTGATCCCCGCGACCAGCGTGGAGGTGCCACGCAGGTACCCCGAAGGAGAACTTCAGCCCGCGGCCGCCAGGCGATTGGCCGAGGATTCCCGCGTCGTGCATTCCGTGCGCCTTGATGCCTATTACGGCCTGATTCGCTTCACGGATCACGCCAGCGATGACATCGCAGCACTTTCTGCTGACACACGACTGCCGCCCACCCTGCTGTTGCACGGT
This sequence comes from Cobetia sp. UCD-24C, assembly GCF_001306765.1. Classification (NCBI taxonomy): domain Bacteria; kingdom Pseudomonadati; phylum Pseudomonadota; class Gammaproteobacteria; order Oceanospirillales; family Halomonadaceae; genus Cobetia; species Cobetia sp. UCD-24C. The sequence goes on from NZ_LJTD01000001.1 coordinate 9,571, forward strand.
GATCGCGACAAGACCGTGCCCCGGGTGGCCATCGAGCGGCTGGTCAGCGACTGGCCGAGCGCCTCACGCGATACGCTCGAGATTCATTACCTGCCCGAGGCGCCCCATCTGCTGCTGCAATGGCACGACAGTGACCAGATACGTGGGCGGATAGCACACTGGTTGGCCGAGATCCTGCCAGCGCGCGCTTCACAAGAATGAAAGCAAGAGTGGGAGTAAGAACGAGGCGATGGACGTGACACGCCGCGTCGTGCCGATAGCGCGTGCCCTACAAACAGCAACGCCCCGAACAGGGTTCGAGGCGTTGCTGTCTATCTATCTATCTATCTAACTATCGCCCCTGCGAGGGGCATGCTGGCCGCTAGCCAATGATCACTGACGCGCGGTCTTCAGGGCATCAGCCAGTTCACGGGTCAGGGCGTGCACGGCCTGAGTACCCTGCTCCGGCGTCTCGGCATTGGCCTGCAGGTCGATCAAGGCAGAGCCGACCACCACACCGTCGGAGAAACGCCCGATCCGTGCCGCCTGTTCAGCGGTACGGATACCGAAGCCGACCGCGACCGGAATATCGGTATATTCACGAATGCGACCGACCTCGGCCTCGACCTTCTCGGCAGTCGGTGCCGCGCCGCCGGTCACGCCATTGCTGGAGACGTAGTAGAGGAAGCCCGAGGTGTTGGCCAGCACACCCGGCAGACGCTCGCTGTCAGTGGTCGGTGTAGCGAGGCGAATGAAGCTGATGCCCGCCTCGCTGGCCGGGATGCACAGCTCGTCATCGTGCTCCGGCGGCAGATCGACGACGATCAGGCCGTCGACACCGGCCTCGCTCGCCTGCTCGAGAAAACGGCTCACGCCACGACGATAGATCGGGTTGTAGTAGCCCATCAGCACGATGGGAGTGTCCTGATCGCGCTTGCGGAACTCGCTGACCATCGCCAGGGTGCGGTCCATGGTCTGGCCGGCCTTCAAGGCACGCTGGGTAGCATGTTGAATGGCCAGACCATCGGCCATCGGGTCCGTGAACGGCATGCCCAGCTCGATGACATCGGCGCCGGCGTCCGCCATGCCGAGGAAGGTCGCGAGGCTGGCATCGTAGCCGGGGTCGCCCGCAGTGATGTAGGTCACCAGCGCGGCACGATTCTCGGCGCGCACGGCAGCGAAGCGACGGTCAAGACGGCTGCTGGCAGTAGTGTCGATAGCGGAAGTGCTCATCAATAGACTCCGGATTTGCTGGCCTGCAGGCATCGATGACACCTGCGGGCGAAGAAGGCATGGGGCGCTCAGACTCGATCAGCGACTGACGACTCTGACGCCGGGCAACACGTGACAGACCCGGGCTTACTCGCCGTCAGGGTTCAGGCCCAGTTCGTCGGCCAGGTGATGAGTCACGGTGGCCATGTCCTTGTCACCACGGCCGCTCAGGTTGACCACCATCAGGTGGTCCTTCGGCAGGCCCGGCGCACGCTTGATGACTTCCGCCAGCGCGTGGGAGGACTCCAGCGCCGGAATGATGCCTTCCAGACGGCACAGCATCTTGAAGGCGTCCAGCGCTTCCTGGTCGGTCGCGGCGACATACTCGGCACGCTTGATGTCATGCAACCATGCGTGTTCCGGACCGATACCCGGATAGTCGAGACCGGCGGAGATGGAGTGTGCATCGCCGATCTGTCCTTCTTCATCCTGCAGCAGGAAGGTGCGGTTGCCATGCAGTACGCCTGGCAGGCCGCCCTTGAGGCTGGCGGCATGACGCGGAGTCTCCAGGCCTTCACCAGCGGCTTCGACACCGATGATCTCGACGCTTTCCTCATCGAGGAACGGGTGGAACAGGCCCATGGCATTGGAACCGCCGCCGATGCAGGCGACCAGCGAATCCGGCAGACGCCCTTCCTTCTCCTGCAGCTGCACGCGGGTTTCCTGACCGATGATGGACTGGAAGTCACGCACCAGCTGCGGGTACGGGTGCGGCCCGGCCACGGTACCGATGATGTAGAAGGTGTCATCGACATTGGTGACCCAGTCACGCAGCGCCTCGTTCATGGCGTCCTTCAGCGTGCCATCACCGGCGGTGACTGGCACGACCTTGGCGCCCAGCAGCTGCATGCGCTGCACATTGGGCTGCTGGCGATGGATATCGGTGGAGCCCATGTAGATCACGCAGTCCAGCCCGAAACGCGCCGCCACGGTGGCAGTCGCCACACCGTGCATGCCGGCGCCGGTCTCGGCGATGATGCGCTGCTTGCCCATGCGGCGAGCGAGCAGTACCTGGCCCAGCGCGTTGTTGATCTTGTGAGCCCCGGTATGCATCAGGTCTTCACGCTTGAGATAGATCTTGGCGCCGCCCAGCTGCTCGGTCAGACGCTCGGCGAAATACAGCGGGCTCTGGCGGCCGACATAGTCCGCGGACAGGCCAGCCAGCTCCTCGGCGAATGCCGGGTCCTGTTTGGCGGCTTCATACTCGCGCTGCAGGTGCAGGATCAACGGCATCAGCGTCTCGGCAACGAAGCGGCCGCCGAAATCACCGAAGAAGCCCTTGGCATCAGGCCCTTGGCGCAGGCTGGGGGTAGCAGTCGTCTGGCTCATGCTGAACTCCTCGAATCGTGTCAGTGGCTGGTCTCACATACTGCGCAAGGCATCTGCAGGGCCAGCGATATGGTGATCATCCTAGCGCTGCAGGCACTGGAAGAAAAACGATAAATTCGCCAAGATGTGTGAGAAAATCTCACATATGGTCGAGACGGTCACTGCCGCGCAGCCACCCTTTCCATGCCAATGACACGTCCAGCACTCGCCCAGCACTTGCTCAGGAGACACACCATGGAGCGCACCGAGCTACTGCCTCCCCTCAATGCCCTGCGCACCTTCGATGTGGCAGCTCGCCATGAGAGCGCCTCGCGCGCCGCAGAGGAACTGCATGTGACCCACGGCGCCGTCAGCCGTCAGATCCGCCAGCTGGAAGACGCACTCGGCACACGCCTGTTCGATCGCGCCGGGCGTGGCCTGACGCTGACACAGGCCGGCCGTGAGCTGGCGACCGCGACCCGTCATCACCTTGGCGGCCTGGCACGCGTGTGCGGAGCACTGGCACGCAGTGATGCGCGGGCGCCCTTCGTGCTGAGCTGCCCGGGGTCGTTTCTGGCACGCTGGTTCATTCCGCGACTGGGGGCACTCAAGGACGCCCTGCCGGAACTCGAGCTGCACCTGACCGCCAGTGATGACAACGAAGGGCTGCGCAATGGCGTGGACGGTGTCCTGCGCTTCCAGACGCCGCCCTTTGATGACGCCGAGCATCAGGAGACGCGCGTGCTGGGCACCGAGCGCATCGGGCCCGTCCTGCGGCCCGACAGCGAGTGGCTGAGCGAGGCATCCAGTCCCCCTTCCCCCGAGGTTCTGCTGGGCCTGCCCCTGCTGCATACCCGATCACGCCCGCAAGCCTGGCCGGATTGGTGCTCACGCCAGGGGCTATCCAGTGAGGGGCTTGATTACGCGCAAGGCTTCGAACACCTCAACTACCTGCTCGAGGCGACACTGGTCGGGCTGGGCGTCGGCATCGCGCCGGACTATCTGGTGGAGGAAGACCTGCGCAGCAAGCGCCTCGTGGCCCCCTGGGGCTTCGTCGAGACCGAGGCATGTCTGACGCTGACCTTGCCGCAGGTCGGCCGCGCTCGTGCTCGCCACCCGCATGCCGAGGCGCTGGGCGAATGGCTCGCCCGGGAGCTGGCGACGGCACCGCCCCACTAGCCACACTTTGTGACAGGCATAAAAAAAGCCAGTCACAAGGACTGGCTTGCCCGGACATGTATCCAGAGGATAGCGCCGGAAAGATCGTGAATCCGCTCAAGGAACCATCGCAACCTGCAACGCAGGCTGGAACCGAGGATGGGCGAACAACCCTGCGCATTGAACGACGCAGCCACCCTCGGCAGAAATGATCGAGGAGCCATGGCTGGCTCGACTCGAAGACTTCACGTCAGGTGGCCAGTCCTTATCCGAGATGGAGGACTCGAGATGAAGGGTGACGGCCTGACGCGTTTCAACTGTCAGCATCATATCTTTTAGTCCGCGAACAAAAAAGGGCCCAAACAGCAACAGACCTTTGCTGGAGAAGCACCATCAATCGCTCGCATGGCCGACCGGTATCAGTGACAGCCAGGGGCTGCAGCGCCCTTGTCCGAGGCGAGGGCCCCCGAGGCGCGATTCGGCGGATTGTTGCCGCCGAGTAACAGACGCTGAATATCCGTGGCCGCCATCGGCTTGTAGAAGTAATAGCCCTGGATCAGGTCACAACGCATCTCGCGCAGCAACTCCAGCTGCTGTTCGTTCTCCACCCCTTCCGCAACTACCTCCAGCCCGAGGCGATGACCAAGGAAGACCGTAGCCTCCATGATGGCGCGGTCCTTGGGCTCCTGGGCGCACTCGATCACGAAGGAGCGATCTATCTTGAGCGCCGTCACGGGCAACAACTTGAGATAGCTCATCGAGGAATAGCCGGTGCCGAAATCATCGATGGCGATCTTGTAGCCACGGTCGTAGAGCGCCCGCAGGCTGTCGCGCACCTTGATATCGGCATCGATCAACACGTTCTCGGTCAGCTCGATACCGATGTCCCGCGGTGTCAGCCCGTATTCCTCGACATAGGCCTCAAGGCGGGTGAAGACGTCCGAACTGATGGCCTGGCGTCCGGAGATGTTGATGTCGATCCTGTAGCCCTTCAGCCCCATGGCGCGCCATTCGGCCTGCTGACGACACGCCTGGCGGATGACCCAGTCTCCCAGACGCTCGATCAGGTTGGTGCGCTCGGCGACCTTCACGAAATCGGAGGGCGGAATATAGCCCTCGGGAGAATGCCAGCGCAGCAGCGCCTCGAAAGATTCGATGCGCTCACTGCGCGCCGCCACCTGCGGCTGATAATGCAGCGACAATTCCCCACCGCCATCCTGATTCAACAGCGCCTGCAGGCGTCCGGCCAGATGGTGCTGATGCAGCATCTCGTTGCGGACTTCCTGATTGAAGAACTGATAGCCATCGCGCCCGGCCAGCTTGGCACGATGCTTGGCGACATCGGCATTGCGCACCAGCTCGGCCGCCTCGCTCCCATTCTCGGGATACAGGCTGATGCCGATGCTCAGGCGCAGCAGCAACTGGCGCCCTTCGATCTCGAAGGGTCGCTGGAAGTCCTGACGAATGCGCTCGACCACCGACAGGGCATCACTCTCGTAATCCAGTCGTGGCATCGCCAGCACGAATTCATCGCCACCAAAGCGCGAGAGCAGATCCTGATTGCGCTGGAAGCCCTGCAGACGCTTGGCCACGCTGCGGATGACGCGGTCACCCATCTCGTAACCGAGGGTGTCATTGATCTCGGTGAAATGATCGATATCGAGAAACAGCACCATCAGGGTGTCATCATGACGCTGACATTCACTGAGCGCCTCGCCGAGTTCGCTCTCGAAGGTCTGGCGATTGGGCAGCTCCGTCAGGGGGTCGAAACGCGTCATGTAATCCAGATCACGCTGGACCTTGCGCTCACCCGCCAGATCGATGTCGATACAGAACATCAGCGGGTTGTCAGTGCGCTCTCCCAACATCACATGGTGGGAAAAGACAGGCACGGGGGCGCCTGACTTGTGCTTGAGCTCAAGTTCACTGGAGGGGATCTCGATACCCTGAGAGACCCAGGCATGGTGTGCGTCCACCACGACATCTGCCATCGTCTCCGGGATCACCAGAGTTTCCAGGCATCGTCCGCGAGCTTCCTGCTCGCTATAGCCGTATAGCCGCTCGCTGGCCTCGTTCCAGTAGATGACGCGGCGCTGGCTGTCATAGCCCTGAACGGCGACGCGCGGCAGACTTTCCAACAGCTCTCGAAAGCGCTGATCACTGACGGGAAGTCCCTTGCTGGTCGAGAGGCCAACCATACTCGTCTGCATGACCGCCTCCTGCGTATGCTGATGATGTGACACCTGACGCTTGCGAGATAGCATGATGCCCGCAGTTGCGCCAAGAATCACCATCAGTAACGCGGTTGGCCATCGACCCAGCATGCTCTGGCCCCACATCACCACCACCATCAACGTCAGTACCACGGCAATGATGACGGGACGAGAGCACAATATTCCGGCGGCCCTGCTGGCCTGGCGGAACCCTTTAGCCATGTTGAAGGATACCTCCGCTGCCGTCCTTCGCCTGTTCGCCGGACTTCGGCGGGGCAGATCAACTCGTGACGGAATGTCACTTCAAACGAGTTCTCTCACACGCAGAACGAGTTCTTGTCGTCATGAGAAAAGTCTAAGGGTCTGCTGCGCGTAAACCCAGCGTCTTGCAGCGCCTCTCGATCACTATCCTCAACGCTTCATGCAGTGCCAGGCGGCCTGAACCTGCGTTGCGCTGCTCGTCTGCGAAGGGCGAAGAATAGCGTTAATGACTTACATAATACCAGTCGATTAGATTACTCATACCTTGATATTGGCCATGTACCCATATTGATGATACTTGCGCGAGATTAGCGTGTTACCGCCATGGTACGGGTTTGACTATCTCGTGCGCACCTTCCCATTCTCCTCGACGTTGCCAACGCAACACCTTCCATTTGCGCCCAAGCGCACAAAACGTCGAGGAATTTCATATGAACATCGCAAATCGTGGCGTACGTCAACTGGCCGACTCTTCCCGCAAGATCACCCTGGAACAGGGCGGCCTGGTGGAGCACTACCCGACCCCCAAGACGGACACCACCCCCTTGCGCCTGCCGCTTGCCTCGCAGTACTGGCCGGAGGCAGTCCACGAGGAGCTGGCACGCCAGCATTGGAGCAAGGCGTCCATCACCTCCCAGATCGACCTCGAGGCCTGGCAGGGCTTCCTGAAAGACCTGCCGCGTGACCCCTACGTCAACACCCGCTGGAAGCGCATGTCCTGGCTGCACCTGAACGACCAGCATGAAGTCGAGACGCTGGGCGAATGTCCGATGGCGCAGGGCGGCAAGTTCAATGATGCCGTCAGCATGGCTGACCGTCTGCGCTATTACGCACCGCTGGAAGAGAGCTTCACCGAGCGCGAGGATGTGCGCGCCTTCGTGAAGGCCTGGGCCGACATGTGGGGTATCGGCCCGCGTGAACCGATCCTGATGCAGATCACCGGCGTGCGCGGTGATGGCACCATCGACCCTCTCCAGGGTCAGGGCATCCACGCCGATGGCTGCAAGTACCTGAGCATCCTGGTGCTCAACCGCGAGAATGTCAGCGGCGCCATCAACACCCTCTATCAGGACAAGGCAGGCAAGGAGCTGCTGACCACCACGGAGCTGGCACCGGGCGAGGTCCTGCACATCCACGATGACCAGCTGTTCCACAGTGTCAGCTCCATCACCCAGGAGAACGCCGGCGAGCACTTCGAGCGCTTCATCATCATCATCAACTGCTCGTTCATCGACGAGTTCCAGAACCGCATGCTGCGTCGTCATTTCCCGGACGCCGTCCTCAACGACTGCGAGTGAGCAACGGATTGCTCGCGAGCCATCGCAGCGAGACGCATCGCAACTTGCGGCGTCGTCTCATCTGAAGCCCCGCCGCGCAGAAGCCACGATGCCGATGCCCCCCGATACGTGAAACCCTGTTCTGAGCGCCTGAATCCCTGAGCGCCCAAGCGCCTGAGTATCTAAGTACCCAAGTGCCTGAGTACCTGAGCGCCCGAGTACCTGAGTACCTGAGTGCCCGAGCCTCATGGCATCAGACACAGGAAAGAAGAAGGAGAACCTGCCATCAGGTGACGCACTGTCACAAGATGCGCGCCGACGAAAACGTGCATGTGCAGCACCCAGCGCCAGCCGGGCCACCGGCTGGCGCTTTTATATGCCACAGAGCGCCCGCTTCGCGCTTGTCTTGAATCATGAATCTGCCCTGTTACACGATTCTTCCTTCTTCTCTCTCTTCTCTCTCTTCTCTCTCTTCTCTCTCTTCTCTCTCTTCTCTCTCTTCTCTCCTCTTCATGCTGCTCTCTTCACTCTTTCCTTGTTCTCGCTTTCTCCTCCTTCATCCCCTCCTCTTGTTCTGCTCTCCCGCGCCGCCACGCTTTGCATTACTCTGGTGTCTTGCGCTTGGCGCGCTTGGCGCTCTCGCCTGTCGAGACGCGCTTGATTGCATCGTCGCTTTGGCGGCGCTGTCCTCCCCTCTATGCATCAGGGACCTCTCATGACCTTTGAAAGCGGGCTGACCTTCTTCATTGCCATCTTCCTGTTTGGCATCACCCCCGGGCCTGGCATCCTCGCGCTGTTGGCGCGCGGCATGAGCCAGGGTGGCAATGCCTGCGTGCCGATGGCCGTGGGCATGAGTCTCAGTGATGTCTGCTACATGCTGGCGGCGGTGTTCGGCCTGTCGGCACTGGCCACGCATTGGGGCGAAGTCTTCGTGGTCATCCGTATCCTGGGCGCCGCCTACCTGCTCTATCTCGGCTACAAGTTATGGACGAGCTCACCGACGCTGGATGAGACTGATGTCCCCAGGCTACGCGGCAACTGGTGGAAAGGGTTTCTGCAGGGCTTTCTCATCTCGGCCTCCAACCCCAAGGTCATCCTGTTCTATATCGCCTTCCTGCCCACCTTCATGGATATCACCCGGCTGTCCGGCAGCGATATCGTGATCGCCGCCGGACTCAACCTGAGCGCATTGCTGCTGGGCGTGGTACCGGTGGGCTATCTCGCCGGGCGTGTCCGCCGCTATCTGCGCTCGGCGAAGGCGGTTAAACGCCTCAATCGCAGCGCCGGCGGCCTGATGATCGGGGCGGGCGGCTATCTAGCATTGCGCGGCTGACGCCTGAACGAGGCTCCATGTGACGCGAGCGCCTTGCACAAACACAAACGCCCCTGCCGATTGGCAGGGGCGTTTGTGTCGAGAGGCATGGGGCGGGATTGCAGAGCGCTTGCGCTCAGCCCACGGCGTCAGTGCACGCTGTCGGTGCTGAAATCAGCACCAGTGCCCTGCGCTTGCCGTCCTTACTGGCGGATGCCTTCGATGACCAGATACAGATCGACGGTGGCCGCATTCGGGCCAAGCTTGGATGTATCGATGCCGTAATCGGCGAGCTTCAGCGTGGTGGTACCTTCAAAGCCCTGACGGTAGCCGCCCCACGGGTCTTCACCGCCGCCGATATGATCCACATCCAGGGTCACGGGCTGCGTCTGGCCGTGCAGCGTCAAGTCACCCTTCAGCTTGCCGGAACCATCGCCGGTAGACTCGAAACCGGTCGAGGTGAAGGTTGCCGTCGGATATTGGGAGACATCCAGGAAGTCTGCCGACTTGATGTGCTTGTCGCGTTCGGCGTGAGCACTGTCCAGGCTATCGACATCGACTTCTACCGACACCTTTGCATCTTCCGGCTTGCCCTGGTCATAGGAGAAATCACCACTGAACTCCTTGAACTGCCCCAGCACGTAGGAATAGCCCAGATGGCTGATCTTGAACTGGATGAAGGCGTGCTGGCCATCGGTATCGATCGTGTAATCGGAGGCCAGTGCCTGACCCGCCATCAGCGGCAGCGACGCCGCCATGAGACCTGCCACCAGTGACTTGCCGAGGAAGGATGTCTTGTTCATGTTGGTGCTCCTTGAGAGGTTTCGTCACATCTGGCGTTCGAGCGTACCCAACGCCTTCCTTTTCGTCAGCGCAGCGGCCGAATCATGCGCCGCAACGTGTCCTGCCCATCCAGCAGGTGATGCTTGAATGCTGCCGCCGCATGCCCCAGCGACAGGATGATCAGCACACAGGCAGCATACCAATGCACCTCACCTGCCAGCGATGCCTGATCCTTCAGCCCCGAGATCACTGCCGGCACCTCGAAGAGATCGAATACCTTGATGCCACGCCCGTCAGCGGTGGAAATGAGGTAACCCGAGATCATCACCACCAGCATCAGCACGTAGAGCAACACATGCCCGACCAGCGCCGCGCGCTGTTCATTGCGCGTGCCGTGCGCCTGCGGGGTCGTCTGGCTCCAGCGCCAGGCAAGCCGCACCAGCGTCAGCACCATCAATATCACCCCGACCGAGCGATGCCACCACGGACCGAGCTGGTACCAGGCATCGTAATAGCCAAGCGACGTCATCCACCAGCCCAGCGCGAAGAGCCCGACGATGGCCAGCGCCGACAGCCAATGCATCACGATGACAGGCCAGCCCCAGCCCCGTCGAGAATTACGCCACATGAGGTGCTCCTGATGACAGTCTCCACCTGACCATCGAGCTGGCAGGTTCTTTGAGCAAGAGCTTAACCAGTGCCCGAACGGACGCCAACCCTTGCGGGCAACACCAGCGAAATTGTCCAGAGACACCAACGCCCGGCAGAACCGGGCGTTGGTGTGCAAAGGCAGGCGTTACGGGACTCAGCTCGCGAGGCGATCAAGTCCGCGCGCCAGATCACGCTTGATGTCGTCGAGATCTTCCAGACCGACGGCAATACGCAGCAGGCCCTCTTCGATGCCGGCGGCCGCTTTCTGGTCATCACTGAGACGACCGTGAGTCGTGGTGGCCGGGTGCGTGATGGTGGTCTTCACGTCGCCCAGGTTGCCGGTGATCGACAGGATGCGCGTCGCATCGACTACCGACCAGGCCGCCTCACGGCCGCCCTTGACCACCACCCCCAGCACCGCACCGAAGGCCTTCTGCTGGGCCTTGGCCAGTTCATGCTGCGGATGGCTCTCAAGTCCGGAGTAATGCACCCGCTCGATGGCCGGATGCGCTTCCAGCCAATGTGCCAGCGTCAGCGCGCGTGCACAGTGGGCTTCCATGCGAATGTTCAGCGTCTCCAGGCCCTTGAGGAAGACCCAGGCGTTGAAGGGACTCAGGCACGGCCCGCAGGTACGCACCACGCCATAGACCTCCTCCATCAGCGAGGAGCTTCCGACCACGGCGCCACCCAGCGTCCGACCCTGACCATCGAGATACTTGGTGGCGGAGTGGATGACGATATCGGCACCCAGCGTCAGCGGGCGCTGCAGGGCCGGCGTACAGAAGCAGTTGTCGATGGCGAGCCAGGCGTCGTTTTCATGGGCAAGCGCCGCCAATGCCTTGATATCGCCAAGCTCGGACAGAGGGTTGGATGGCGTCTCAGCGAACAACAGCTTGGTGGCCGGCGTGATCGCGTCGCGCCAGGCGTCCAGGTCCTTCAGTTCGACGAAGCGCGTGGTGATGCCCAGCTTGCCGAAGTACTTGGTGAACAGGCTGACACTCGAACCGAAGATGGAACGCGATGCGACGATTTCATCGCCGGATTCCAGCAACGCCAGCACGGTGGACATGATCGCCGCCATGCCGGAACTGGTCGCCACGCAACGCTCACCGCCTTCCATCGCCGCCAGGCGCTCCTCGAAGAAGCGCACCGTCGGATTGGTGAAGCGCGAGTAGATGTTGCCGGCTTCATCGCCCCCGAACTTGGCTGCGGCCTCAGCGGCGCTGCCATAGACGAAGCTTGAGGTGGTGTAGATGGGCTCGCCGTGTTCCTGCTCGGCACCGCGCAGGTGACCGGCACGGATGGCGAGCGTCTCGAGGCCCAGCTCATCGCGGGAAAGACCGGCGCGGGAAAGATTGTCGTCGTGCATGGTGTCCAGTGCCTCTACTGATGGAATCTACTGCCCTGTGAATCACGATCCAGCGTCACGCGCCGCTGTGACATGTCGCGTCTTCAGCATTTCGGGTCGCGTCGACAGCAAGAAGAAGGAAAAGCGATACGCCAATGTTACCGGTTTTGAACGCGCAACGGGCCCCGGATTTCTCCGGAGCCCGTTGCGGTTCGCTCATCGCGTGATTGCCTGCCGAGGATGGCAGGCAGCCGGATCAGTCGAGATCTTCCGAATCGTTGTGCAGATCCACCACCGCGTGGGTCTCGCCAGCGCTCTTGGCACCATCATTGCGCGAGGCACGCAGATCGTTCAGATAGGCTTCATCGATATCGCCGGTCACGTAGACACCGTCGAACACGGAGCAATCGAACTCATCCAGCGCCGGATTGACTTCACGACAGGCGTCCTTCAGGTCGTCGAGGTCCTGATAGAACAGACGGTCAGCGCCGATCAGGTCCGCGATTTCCTTCTCGGTACGGTCATGGGCGATCAGCTCTTCCGCCGCCGGCATGTCGATGCCGTAGACGTTGGGATAGCGAACCGCCGGTGCTGCCGACGCGAAGTAGACGTTCTTGGCGCCCGCTTCGCGCGCCATCTGGATGATCTCGTTGCAGGTGGTACCGCGCACGATGGAATCGTCCACCAGCAGCACGTTCTTGCCGGCAAATTCGATATCAATGGCGTTGAGCTTCTGACGCACGGACTTCTTGCGCAGTGTCTGACCCGGCATGATGAAGGTACGGCCGATATAGCGGTTCTTCATGAAGCCTTCGCGGTAAGTCACTCCCAGATGCTGGGCCAGCTCGAGGGCGGAGGTACGCGAGGTATCGGGGATCGGAATCACGACATCGATGTCCTGCTCCGGCCATTCCCGCACGATCTTGTCGGCCAGCTTCTCGCCCATGCGCATGCGGGTGCCATAGACGTAGGCACCGTCAAGCAGGGAATCCGGACGCGCCAGATAGACGTGTTCGAAGATGCACGGCTTGAGGACCGGATCATCCGCGCACTGCAGGGTGTGCAGCTCACGCTCCATGTCGATGAATACCGCTTCACCCGGGGCCAGGTCACGGATCAGCTCGAAGCCGGCGACGTCGAGCGCCACGGATTCGGAGGCGATCATGTACTCGACGCCTTCGGCGGAGTCACGCTTGCCGAAACACGCCGGACGGATGCCGTGCGGATCACGGAAAGCGACCAGGCCAGTGCCGTTGATGATCGAGACGGCCGCGTAGCCGCCCTTGCAGCGACGATGCACACGACGCACGGCATCGAACACATCACCGGCACCCAGACGCATGCCCTGCTTGCCCAGCTCGTGAGCGAAGACGTTGAGCAGCACCTCGGAATCGGAGCTGGTGTTGATGTGACGCAGATCAGAGGAGAACAACTCCTGCTTGAGCTGGTCGGAGTTGGTCAGGTTGCCGTTGTGCGCCAGCGTGATGCCGTAAGGCGAGTTGACATAGAACGGCTGTGATTCCGCCTCGCTGGAGGAACCGGCGGTCGGGTAGCGAACATGGCCGATCCCCATGTTGCCCTTGAGACGCTGCATGTGACGAGTGCGGAAGACATCACGCACCAGACCATTGCTCTTGCGCAGCAGGAAACGACCTTCGTGCCAGGTCATCATGCCCGCGGCATCCTGCCCGCGGTGCTGCAATACGGTCAGCGCGTCATACAGCGCCTGGTTGACCGAGGCGTTGGCCATCAAACCTACAATCCCGCACATCCCGTCATTACCTCACTAATACACACTTGGATAGGGAAGCGCACGCTGGCGACTGCCGGCGCCCGTCCATATGGCAATATGAGTGCTCACACGGCGCAATTGTCAGGCCTGCCCCCCATGCAGGCAACACCTGACCGATGGGTCAACCCCTTCGACTGCCCCGCATGAGGCTTCAGCAACGCGTGCCGAATGCCGAAAACGACAACGCCGGGCCACGATGCCCGGCGCTGAAGATCCTGCCTGTCACTGCTCACCACCCGCATTGCGGCTTGGGGCCTCGCCAGCGGTGCTGCCTCTGAGCAACGCCTCCAGCGAGGGCTGGTCCTGCGTGGCATCCTGGCGCGTGAACGACTGCAGCGCCTGCTGGCTGAGGCTGTCGCTCAACGCACGCCCTTCTCGCTGGGCGCTGTCGATCAGACCGCTGGCCTGCTGCTTGAGCCGGGTGCCGCTGGTGGAATCCGGCAGCGACACGCTCTGGCCCCAGTCACCGCCCGTATCCCACTCACGATAGCGAGCCAACGACCAGTCGCGCAGCTGCTCAAGCGTCGGCCGCAGCTGAGCGGCCTGCCAGTCGGCGCTGTCACGCAGGGGCGTCAGCCCCACCACGGCCGTGATCAGCACCAGTATGACCGCCGCGCGCAAGGCGCCGAATACACCGCCGAGCAGACGATTGAAGCCGCCCATGCCGACCGCATGAATCAAGCGTTCCAGCAGGCGCAACATCAGCCCCCAGAGCAGCACGCTCGCGATCACCACCAGCACGAAGCCGACCGCGGTACGGATGCCCGGCGAGGCGATCATCTCTTCGAGCAGGCCTCCCACCTCGGCGCCGAACTGGCGTGCCGCGACCAGTGCCACCAGCCAGCCCGCCAGGCCCAGGGCCTCGCTGAGCAGACCCCGCATCAGCCCCAGCAGTACCGAGATACCGATCAGGCCCAGACATAGCCAATCGATCCAGACCAGCTCGTTCACTCACCCTCCTTGCGTCGCACCAGCAGGCCCTTGATATTGACCTGCTGCTGCAGGCGCGAGCGTGCGGACTCACCGATCTCGGAGGACTTGTACGGGCCGACGAAGACAACGGTCAACTTGCTGCCACGCGGGATCCGGTATGCCGCGAAGCCCTTGCCCTGCAGCTCCTTCTGGAGACGCTCGGCGTTGGCCGGGTCACCGAAGCTGCCGACCTGCACGGCCCAGCCACCGGCGGAAGACGACGGCGCATTCGAGGCTACCGCAGGCTTCGGTTCAGGCTTGGGCGCGGGCTTGGGTTCAGCCTTGGGCTCCGGCTTGGCAGCGGGTTCCGGCTCCGGCTTTGGCTTTGACTGCGGCTCGCTGCTGGCCACAGAGCGGGTCGGCGACAACTGCTCGGCCTCGGCGACACGGCCTTGGGACTCGGAACCGCTGTCACTGCCAGCACCCGGGCCACTGTCACGCACCTTGCCGTTGCTGTCGACGAAGGTGATCGGCACATCCGTGCCGATCTTCAGCTCGCTGGGCGGCTGCGGCTCATCGACGTTGGAGCGATCGATATCCACCGGCTTGCCAAGCGTCATCACCGGACTCGGGCGCTCATCACGGGCCGGCGGCTCATCGAAGAGCATCGGGATGAAGATCACCCCCAACGCCAGCAGGATGACCGCACCGCTGATTCGCTCGCGTTTGCCATATTTCATTGTGACATCTCCCTTGCACCCGAAATCCCGGACCCGCCGCCGGCCTGCATCAGGCCTGGGCGTCGAGCCACATCAATGCTTCACCGACCGTGAAGAAGGAACCACAGACCAATACTTCTCCAGCGGTCGTCTCGCGTGCCAACCATTCGGCTGCAGCGGTGACCGTCTCGCACTCCGCCAGCACCTCACCACCACAGTGGCGGACCGCGGCGGCAAGCTCACTGGACTGGCGGCTACGCTCGCCATCCAGGGTGGCGACGACGAAGCCGTCCACCACCGGTGCCAGCGCCTGAATTACGCCAGCGGCATCCTTGTCGCCCAGCATGGCGAGCAACGCCCGCCGCGGCTGAGTGGCAGGGTCCCGCGAGCAACGCAGGTCATGAGCGGCAAGACGACTGGCCAGATAACTCGCGGCATGCGGGTTATGGCCGACATCCAGACACCAGTCACGCCCGTGACGAGTCAGCCACTGCATGCGCCCCTTGAGCTTGACGCTCGCCATGGCCTGCTGCACGCATTCGGCGTTGAGCTCGATACCTGCCTCGACCAGAGCATTCAGCGCACTGGCCGCATTGTCACGCGGCAAGCCCGGGTCTGGCAGCGCATCGAACGTCAGTGCCGGCGCTGACAGGCGCTGCCATTGCCATTGCGAGGTAGCCGAATGGTCCGTGCTGCCATCCACACTGACCTTCACACTGCTATTCACATTGCCATTTACAAATTCAGCCGCGGCCTGCCAGCGAAAGTCCTGCCACAGCACCTGCGGCGTGACACCCAGCGTGCGAGCATGCGCCGCACAACTGGAAGGCAGCACATCCGAGCCGAACACAGCCGGCTTGCCGGCGCGCAGAATCCCGGCCTTCTCGAAGCCGATGTTCTCGAGGTCGGTGCCAAGAAACGCGGCATGATCCTGTGCGACCGTGATGATCATCGCGACATCACAGTCGATGATGTTGACGGCATCCAGACGTCCGCCCAGGCCGACTTCCAGAATCGCGAGCTGCGGCTGCTGCTGAGCGATCAGCCACAGCCCGGCCAGCGTGCCGGCCTCGAAGTAGGTCAGGCTGATCACGCCCTCGTCATCCACCGGCTCACCACTGGCTGACAGCCCGGAGTGGCGCGCGGAATCGACCTGCTCGAAGGCCGTGACCAATGCCGCATCACTGACGTCGTGGCCATTGAAGCTCAGACGCTCGTTGTAATGCAGCAGGTGCGGAGAGGTGTAGGTGGCGGTGCTCAGCCCGTGGGCACGCCCCAGCGCCTCGAGCATGGCAACCGTCGATCCCTTGCCGTTGGTGCCCGCCACGGTAATGATGCGGCCACCGAGCCGACGCGCACCCGCCCCGACCAGACCGAGACGCCTGGCCACGCACAGCACTCGGGCAAGGCCCATATCGATACTGACGGGGTGCTGATGCTCGAGACGCGTCAGCCACTCATCCAGCGAGAGGCCACGCGGCACGGCATCATGCAGGGGGGAAAGCTGCCACGAAGCGGCATCCAGCGGAGGGAGTGAGGAAGACTGCAGCACCTCATCGGTGCTGCAGCTTGCCGGGGCGGAGCCCTGCTCAGCCATCGCGACGTTCGCCTTGCGGCTTCTCGCTGGTGAAGGTCTCGTCGAGCACGCTGTCCACGGCGGAGCGCGGCTCGGCCGGTGCTTCGACAGTCGCATCCGCCTCGACGGATTCTTCTTCGACGACCGCATCCGCGACCGGCAGATTGGCGGCGTTGACCGGCATGCCCTGCAGCTTGAGCAGGATGCTGGACAGGCGCTCACGCATCTCGCGGCGGTGGATGATCATGTCGACGGCGCCATGCTCGAGCAGGAACTCGGAGCGCTGGAAGCCTTCCGGCAGCTTCTCACGCACGGTCTGCTCGATGACACGCGGACCGGCAAAGCCGATCAGGGCGTTCGGCTCGGCGACATTCAGGTCACCCAGCATCGCCAGCGACGCAGAGACGCCACCGAAGACCGGATCGGTCAGCACGCTGATGTACGGCACGCCAGCCTGCTTGAGCTTTTCAAGCGCCGCGGAGGTCTTGGCCATCTGCATCAGGGAGAACAAGGCTTCCTGCATGCGAGCACCACCGGAGGCGGCGAAGCAGACCAGCGGGATGTTCTCGGCCAGCGCAAGCTCTGCTGCACGCACGAACTTCTCGCCGACGATGGCACCCATGGAGCCACCCATGAAGCTGAACTCGAAGGCCACGGCCACGACCGGCTGACCGGAGAGCGCACCGCGCATGGCGACCAGTGCATCCTTCTCGGAGGTCTGCTTCTGGGCAGCGCTCAGGCGATCCTTGTACTTCTTGGAGTCGCGGAACTTGAGGCGATCGACCGGCTCGAGATCCGCCGCGATTTCCTCGCGGCCTTCGCTGTCGAGGAACCAGGACAGACGCGCACGCGCAGTGAGACGCAGGTGATGGTCACACTTCGGGCAGACGTTGTCGTGCTTGGTCAGCTCCGGAAGGTACAGGACTGCTTCGCACTTGGGGCATTTACGCCACAGGCCGTCAGGAATGGAGGTACGCCGATCCTTGCGTTGGATACGGCTCATTGACGGCACAATCTTGTCAAGCCAGCTCATGGTGGGGAGGCTTCCGTTTTGCTGCTGTTCTGGGCACCGCTCGACGACTGTCGGCGGCCATGCGAGTTGGCACATATTCCAGGGCGTTCACGCCCCGGCAATATGGCGGGCAGCTACCATCACAGGGCAGTGCCAATGGAAAAGACCGTGCAACCCATTGGTCGTACGGCCACTTTTCCGAATTCTGGGGGTCATTGTAGCGGCTTCGCCCCCCTTGCGGGTAGTGCGAGATGCCAATTGAGCGTTGCGGCCCTCGCCGCTTGGGACGAAAGCAATGCAAGGGCCACAACGCTTGCCGGAAAATCAGCGCTGATGGCGGACTGCCTGACAGAATGCCTGCATGCGCTCGGCACTCTTTTCGCCGGGCGCGGCTTCCACACCACCAGAGACGTCGACCGCGTAAGGGGCGACCTGCGCCACCGCCGCAGCGACATTGCCTGACTCGAGACCCCCGGCCAGGATGACCGGCAGCGGCAGATCGGCCGGGATGCGCGACCAGTCGAAGGTCTCGCCGGTGCCACCGGGCACGCCGGGACGATAGGCATCCAGCAACAGGCCACGCGCGTCATGGTAGCGCACCGCCTGCGCGGCGAGATCGATCCCGTCACGCATGCGCAACGCCTTGATATAGGGCCGCCCAGCCGCCCGGCACTGCTCCGGCGTCTCATTGCCATGCAACTGGAGCAGATCGAGATGCGGTGCCGCCGCGGCAATCTCTTCGGCGCTGGCATCCACGAACAGGCCGACCCGCGTCACGAAGGCCGGCACGCACGCGGCAAGCTCGGCCAGCCGCGCCACATCGACCGCACGCTTGCTGCCCGGCCACAGCACGAAGCCCAGCGCATCGGCCCCTGCTGCCACGGCGTCGCGGATATCCTGCTCTCGCGTCAAACCACAGATCTTGATCCGGGTACGCTGGCTCGCTCGAGCGCTCATCTCGGTCATGGGATCACTCCGTTCAACGTGAGGATTCATTCTGGGTGGCAGCCGTCAGCGTGTCATCCTCGGCGCCTGCCGCAGGAATCGCTTGTTCATGCTCGCGACTGAGGCGCTCGGCTTCACGGGCCACGTTGGCCAGCCGGATGGCCTCCTGCTCACTGAGCTTGCCTGCCGCACGCGCCTCTTCGGCACCCTCGGCCTCGGCACGCGCCATGCGTGAGCGCACCATCGGGCAGTCCGGCAACGGACGCTCGCCCGTCCACTCGCCAAGATGTGCGACCAGACCAGGCCCCAGGGGCTCCTTGGGCAGCGCATAGCGCGGCGGATAGATGACATCGACGAAGTGAAGCCCTGTCGCCGCTGCCGTCGCGCTCGAGCGCGTGCGATCTCCCCCGCGCATCAGCTCGACGATCCACTCGACAGGCTTCTCGCCACGCCCGATGGCCATCAAGGTGCCCGCGATATTGCGCACCATGTGATGCAGGAAGGCATTGGCCTGGATATCGATCATGACGATATGGCCATGGCGACTGACTTCAATGAAGTGCACGTGGCGGCGCGGCGAGCGCGACTGACAGCCTGCGGCGCGGAACGCCGAGAAATCCAGCTCGCCCACCAGGTGCACCGCCGCAGCCTGCATGTCGGCGACATTGAGCGGCTCGCGACACCAGGTAACATTGTTGCGCTCCATCACCGGCCGAAACGGCTGGTTGATGGTCATGTAACGATAGCGACGGGCGATGGCGCTGAAACGCGCGTGGAAATCATCGGGCACCGGCACGGCCCAATGAATCCCGATATCGGGGGGAAGGTTGACGTTACCGCCCATGCGCCAGGCCTTGCGACTGCGGCCCACGGGGGTATCGAAATGCACGACCTGACGCACGGCATGCACACCGGAATCGGTGCGGCCACTGCAATGCACGGTAATCGGTGTGGAGGCGACCTTGGACAAGGCCTTCTCGAGCGCTTCCTGCACGGAGGGGGCGTGGCTCAGACGCTGCCAGCCACAATAGCGGGTGCCATCATATTCAACGCCCAGAGCAATGCGCCCCGGGCGTTTCTCGTTATCATCCAACGGTGTAAAAAAGGGCATCAGGTCAGACCAAAGCGCTCCATCAACGCCAGCGCCTCTTCACGGACCATGTCATCACTGGCAGTAGCGAGCGGCTCAAGCAGCGCAGCCGCCTGATCATCATCGCCCTCCACCAACAACTGACGGGCTTCCTCGAGCTGTTGGAATGCCACGGTATCCTGGGCGCCAGCCCCAAACCCTGCCGACTCGACAGAGGGATAGGCATTATCCTGATCCCCAGACTCGAACGCCACTTCCTCGACCTCGAATTCCGAGATATCCCGCCGCGGCACGTCTACCTCTTCCAGCGTCATGCTATCCAGTGACGGCAACTCGTCCATGCCATCGACTGCGACTGCGGCTGACGGCTTGCTGGACGCTTCATACGGCTTCTGGCTCGCAGCGCTGCCTTCACTTGCGCCACTGCTCTCACTTGCAGCACCGTTCTGCTCGCTCGCGGCACCGCTCTCGATCGCGGCGTTGTCATCCAGCTCTTCACGCAGCGAGGTGAACTCGACGGACTCGCCCTTGAGCGCGCTATCCGCCGCCTTGGATGCCGCGACATCAGTACCCTTCTCACCATCAGCGTGACCAGCATCTCCCAGCGTCAATTCCGGCGCCTGGTAATCGATCACGTTGTCGCTGTTGAAGTGGCTCTCACGCACGGGCGCCTTCTCGAGGTCCTCGCCCTTGAGGCCCGGTTCGAACGCGACGCCTTGATCGGGAGCGTGCTCGACCAGCGGTTCGCTCACGCCGTCACTGGCACTGGCATGCGATTCGCTGTCAGACAGCGCGCTAGCATCTTCCGGGTCATCAAGGGAGGCGCCAGAACCCGTGACGGATGCATCAGCCGGGCCGTGAGCCGCATCATCGGCCTTGTCACGCCCTTCAAGCGGCGTGCGAGGCGCTGCCGCCTGCTGGCTTGCCACCCCCGACAGATAGGAGACCTTGCGCCCCACCTGACTCGCACCGCCGCCTGCGACAGCACGCAGCGCACTGCTTGAGACGCTGTAGCGATCCAGCAGCGCCTGAGCCTCGAAACGCTCTTCCTCATTGCCGGCCGCCAGCACCTGCTCACCTTCATGATGCAGGGCTTCGGCGTTGCCAAGCTCGCCATGGACTCCCATCAGCTTGAGGCGCAGGTCCTGGCGTGCGGGATCTTCGACCAGACCGGCTTCCAGCAGGGCCTGAGCCTGATCGAAGCGGCCGTAGGCGATGAAGATGTCCGCCTCGCTGATCGCAGCCGCTTCCGGCTGGGAGAGCGGCTCGAGACTACCGGAACCCCGGCGCGCCGCCACGTTGGCATCTTCAGACGCGGATGACTTGTGACCCGCGGCAGCAGCGGCAGTCGAGGCCGCAAAGGTATCCGGGAAGACGCGCGGCTTGTCCTGGTCGGGCTCTTCATTGCCGCGGACCGCATCGGCAAAGCTCATGTTCTCATCGCCCCCGGAACCGGAGCGGCGACGCAACAACAGCAGCAACAGAAGCAGCAATGCCCCGGCCG
This sequence comes from Cobetia sp. UCD-24C, assembly GCF_001306765.1. Taxonomy (NCBI): domain Bacteria; kingdom Pseudomonadati; phylum Pseudomonadota; class Gammaproteobacteria; order Oceanospirillales; family Halomonadaceae; genus Cobetia; species Cobetia sp. UCD-24C. The sequence goes on from NZ_LJTD01000001.1 coordinate 30,683, forward strand.
CCCCACCGACGATAGCCAGGTTGTCCTGCACCCACTGCCAGGTCGCCTGGGGCCACGGCTGCTTGGGCAACACCAGGTTGCCCTCGCCGTCGCGCGGCTGACCGAGGTCCACCCCGGCGGCGATCAGGCTTTCCGGCAACGCCAACGGCGAGATGCCACTGTTGACGAGCAGACGATTCTGTTTGGCGAGCAGCACCTTGGCCGTCTCGAGCTGCTCGGTACGCTCTGCCAGCGACGCTCGCAGCTCGCCGACTTCATTGCGCAGGGAGGCCACTTCGCTGCGCAGGTCATCACGCTCCTGCTCCAGCTGATCGAGGCGTTGCTGATTGGTCAGCAGCTGATCTTCCAGCGACTCGAGGCGATCGGACAGTTCATCGATTGCCTGCTGACTACCCGCCGAGATCTGACCACTGGCTGCCGCCGCCTTGGGCTTGCTGCCGTCTTCATCCAGCAGCGTCAGACGCGGCTTGCCGTCGGCACCCGCGCTGGCGGGCCCGCTCGGTGCGGCCGTGGCCGCAGGCGCAGCACTGGCGGAGGGCTCGTTCGATGTGCTGGCCGCAGCGGTTTTCTTGCTGGCCGGAGCCGGCACGGTCTTGCCCTGCGCGCCCGCGACCCACTGCTGATACTGCTGACGCACTTCCTTGTCAGCCTCGGTACGCGAACGTCCCAACATGGTGCTGCGGTCCGGCACGCTCAGCACCACTCCCGCACGCAGCTTGTTGATGTTGCCGCCCGGGAAGGCCCTGGGGTTGGCTTCCTGAATCGCCAGCATCGCCTGACGGATGCTGACACTGGCATCCGGACGCACGCGACGCGCGATCGTCCACAGCGAATCACCGTTGCGCACCTTGATGCTGGAGGGCGGCGTGCTGGATGACGCACTGCGCGAGGCAGCCTGGCTGGGCTGGGCATTGTCGCGGAACACCACGGAACGCGTCGGCGAGGAATCGTTGGTGGCCAGCGGGCGCGAGCGCGCTCCGGCAGGTGTCACCAATGACGGCTGACTCGAATAGCCCGCCGGATCGAACAACAGGGTCACCTGACGCTGCAGCTTGCCATTGGGCCATTCGACATCCAGCAGCAGGTCCACATAGGGCTCACGTACCGCGCCATTGGTGGACAGCTGGAGGTAGTATCGCCCACCCTGCTGCTTGACGGCAACCTTGATGTCATCGCTGACATAGCTGCGATCGACGCCCGCTCGCGTAAAGGCGGCAGAATCGGCAACGCCGGCCTTGATGAGGCTGGCATCGAGGCCCGAGGTATCCGTGAGGCCGATGCGCGCGTCCAGTGGCTGATTCAGATTCGAGCGCAACTGCGGCGATTCCATGCCGACTGCCAAGGCCTGAGCACTGTAGACGGCGAACGACACCGCCAGTGCGAGAGGAAGCTTGCGTCCCATTGAGTGTCCCTTCGTATGCGGCCGAATCATTGCCCGGCCTGCGCATTATGTTACGTATACTTACACAAGATACCAGAGAGTCCGTCCCAAGAGTGCGGGAAGCCATTGGCAAAGTGGAAAAAGTTTCAACGATAGAGTGACGGCCCACGATCGACAAAGGCCGCAGAGGCGTCATATCGCGAGTGACCAGCTCGACGATATCCCTTTACGATACCCGTAAAAAACACCTCCCTGCCATCATGCATCAAAAGCGCCAGTCAAAATCGCAAAAAATGCGCAGGAAAGACTGAGATATCTGGTGCTCGCCGTGACATCAGTGACCTATCTCTTACCTGGAATCACCGACCTTCCAAGACGTAACGTGCAAAAGAGAAACGCCCTCGACTCCAGAGAGCCGAGGGCGCTTTCAGGTCAGGCTCGCAATGAACCCGACGACATGCTGCTACACAGTGCGATCAGGCCGCGCGATGTTCACGCAGGATGGTCAGCATGCGCTTGAGCGGCTCCGCGGCCCCCCACAGCAGCTGGTCACCGACACTGAAGGCGGACAGGTATTCGCCCCCCATCGCCAGCTTGCGCAGACGGCCGACCGGTACGGTCAGGGTGCCGGTCGCAGCGGCCGGCGTCAGGTGCTTGAGGCTGTCTTCCTTGGTATTGGCGACGACCTTGACCCAGTCGTTGTGCTTGGCCAGGCGGTCCTCGATCTCGTCCAGCGGCACGTCCTGCTTGAGCTTGACGGTGAAGGCCTGGGAGTGGGAACGCATCGCACCGATACGCACGCACAGCCCATCGATCATGATCGGGTTGCCTTGGCTGTCGAGAATCTTGTTGGCCTCGACACCGGCCTTCCACTCCTCGCGGGTCTGACCGGACTCCATCGCGGAATCGATCCACGGCAGCAGCGAGCCGGCCAGCGGCGCACCAAACTGCTGGGTCGCGAAGTCATCGCCGCGCATGGTGGCGGTCACCTTGCGGTCGATGTCGAGGATGGCGCTGGCCGGGTCCGCAAGCTCGGAGGCCACGCTGCCATTGAGCTGGCCCATCTGGGTCAGCAGCTCACGCATATGGCGCGCACCGCTGCCGGAAGCCGCCTGGTAGCTCATGGAGGTCATCCACTCGACCATGCCGGCCTCGAACAGGCCGCCCAGGCCCATCAGCATCAGGCTGACGGTGCAGTTGCCGCCGACGAAGGTGTTGGCACCGGCGCCGATCTTCTGATCGATCACGTGACGGTTGACCGGGTCCAGCACCAGCACGGCGTCCTTGTCCATGCGCAGGGTGGAGGCCGCATCGATCCAGTCGCCTTTCCAGCCGGCTTCGCGCAGCGGGCCGAACACCTGCTTGGTGTAGTCGCCGCCCTGACAGGTGACGATGACATCCAGCGCCTTCAGCTCATTGATGTCATTGGCATCCTTGAGCGCCGGCACCGGCGTGCCCACGTCAGGACCGGGCTGACCGACCTGAGAGGTGGAGAAGAATACCGGCTCGATACCGGCGAAATCGTTGTCATCACGCATGCGCTGCATCAGCACGGAACCGACCATGCCACGCCAACCGACAAATCCGACTTTCAACATGCTTGTTCTCCTTGTTCATGCACGGCCGGGAGCATGGAAGACACCACCGCTCCCGACACAGGAATGACCCGCAGCGAGCACAGGCAACTCACACGAGGCGAGCCTTGCCCAACGCTCCAGCCGCAGGTCCTGACATGAGAACCCGGCGACGCACGCCGAGCTCCCCCATGATCATCGCGTGAACGCCGCTGACTTGCGGCGTTCACGCGGGTCTTGCCTTACGCCTGGGTCTTGAAGGCGGCCAGCACGGCATCACCCATCTCGGAGGTGGAGACCTTGCGCGTCCCGGCGTAGGCGATGTCGGCAGTGCGCAGCCCTTCATCCAGCACCACGCCGACCGCCTTCTCGATGCGCTCGGCCCAGGCGGCTTCGTTGAGCGAGTAGCGCAGCATCATGGCCACCGACAGAATGGTCGCCAGCGGGTTGGCGATGCCCTGACCCGCGATGTCCGGCGCGCTGCCGTGGCACGGCTCATACATGCCCTGACCACCCGCATTCAGCGAGGCGGACGGCAGCATGCCGATGGAGCCGGTCAACATCGCGGCCTCATCCGACAGGATGTCACCGAACATGTTGCCGGTGACCACCACATCGAACTGCTTCGGAGCACGCACCAGCTGCATGGCGGCGTTGTCGACGTACATGTGCGACAGCTCGACATCCGGGTAGTCGGCGGAGATGCGTTCCATCACGTCACGCCACAGCATGGTGACTTCCAGCACGTTGGCCTTGTCGACGCTGCACAGCTTCTTGTTGCGCTTCTGCGCCATCTCGAAGGCGGTGCGACCGATGCGCTCGATCTCGGACTCGGAGTAGACGTAGGTGTTGTAACCGACCTGCTGACCATCACGTGTCTCGATGCCACGCGGCTGACCGAAGTAGATGCCGCCGGTCAGCTCACGCACGATCATGATATCCAGACCGGACACCACTTCCGGCTTGAGGCTGGAGGCCTCGGCCAGCTGCGGGTAGAGAATCGCCGGACGCAGATTGGCGAACAGCTCGAGCTCCTTGCGCAGCCCCAGCAGGCCGCGTTCCGGGCGCAGCGAGATGTCCTCGAGCTTGTCCCACTGCGGACCACCGACTGCGCCGAGCAGGATGGCATCCGCCGCCTTGGCCGCCTCCAGCGTTTCCGCCGGCAGCGGGTGACCGGCCGCGTCATACCCTGCACCACCGACCTTGCCTTCGCTCAGCGTGATGTCCAGACCTTCGCTGCGGGCGGCTTCAAGGATCTTCACGGCTTCGGCAGTGATTTCCGGGCCAATGCCATCACCGGGCAGAATCAGGATATTGCGGCTCATCTGGAACTCTCCTTGGGCCGGAAGTCTTCCGGCGAGACCGACGGTTCACCGTCGGTGCTGAGACTGGGCTCGCCGCCATTCTGGACGGCGAGCCATGACGAATATGTTGCGATGTCAGGCGCTGACTGACGCGACGCTGGCCAGATCAGGCCGTCTTGCCGTCGCGGAACAGCCACGGACGCTCGGTGCGATGACGCTTCTCGAAGCTGTCGATGGCGTCCTGGTCCTTGAGGGTCAGACCGATATCGTCCAGGCCTTCCATCAGGCAATGCTTGCGGAAGCTGTCGACCTCGAAGGGAATCGACTCACCGGTCGGCGTGATGACTGCCTGTGCCTCGAGGTCGATATCCAGACGATACCCTTCCACCGCCTCGGCCTCCTTGAACAGACGGTCCACCGTGTCCTCGTCGAGGGTAATCAACAACAGACCGTTCTTGAACGAGTTGTTGTAGAAAATATCGGCGAAGCTCGGCGCGATGACCACGCGGAAGCCGAAGTCGGTCAGAGCCCAGGGCGCGTGTTCGCGCGAGGAACCACAACCGAAGTTGCGACGCGCCAGCAATACGCTGGCGCCTGCGTAACGCGGCTGGTTGAGCACGAAATCCGGATTCAGCGGACGCTTGCTGATGTCCTGACCGATATAGCCCTCGTCGAGATAACGCAGCTCATCGAAGAGGTTCGGCCCGAAGCCGGTGCGCTTGATCGACTTCAGAAACTGCTTCGGGATGATCAGGTCAGTATCGACGTTGGCGCGATCAAGCGGTGCCACGAGGCCCTGCTGGCGAATGAACTTTTCCATGTCGGGCCTCCTCAGGCGACTTGAGTGTTGTTGGTAGGGATGGGGGCAAAGTCACGAACATCAACGAAGTGACCCGCAATCGCGGCAGCGGCGGCCATCGCCGGGCTGACGAGGTGCGTACGCCCACCGAAGCCCTGACGGCCTTCGAAGTTGCGGTTGGAGGTGGAAGCACAGTGCTCACCGGCGCCCAGCTTGTCGGCGTTCATCGCCAGACACATGGAGCAACCCGGCTCACGCCATTCAAAGCCCGCCGCGAGGAAGATCTCGTGCAGCCCTTCCGCTTCCGCCTGCGCCTTCACCAGGCCAGAGCCCGGCACCACCATCGCCTGCTTGAGGCTCTTGGCGACCGTGCGGCCTTCGGCCACGCGCGCCGCTTCACGCAAATCCTCGATGCGCGAGTTGGTGCAGGAACCGATGAACACGCGGTCCAGCTTGATGTCGGTGATCTTCTGCTGAGCGCTGAGACCCATGTACTCGAGCGCACGGGTGATGCCACGCGCTTCGGTGTCATCGCTGGCCGCGGCCGGGTCCGGCACCACGCCATTGACGCTGGTGACCTGCTCCGGGCTGGTGCCCCAGGTGACCTGCGGCGCGATATCCTCGGCCTTGAGCACCACCACCTTATCGAATTCGGCGTCCGCATCGGAGACCAGATTGCGCCAGTCGGCGACGGCCGCTTCCCACTGCTGGGCGTTCGGCGCATAGGGGCGCTGGTAGAGATAGTCGATGGTGATGTCATCGACACCGACCAGACCGACCCGCGCACCGGCTTCGATCGCCATGTTGCAGATGGTCATGCGGCCTTCCATGGAGATGTCCTGGATGGCAGAGCCGCCGAATTCGATGGCGTAGCCGGTACCGCCGGCGGTGCCGATCTCACCGATGATGGCGAGCACGACATCCTTGGCAGTGACGCCAGTGCCGAGACGACCATCGACGCGCACCAGCATGTTCTTCATCTTGCGCTGGATCAGGCACTGGGTGGCGAGCACGTGCTCGACCTCGGAGGTGCCGATACCGTGGGCCAGTGCCGCGAAGGCACCGTGGGTCGCGGTGTGGGAATCGCCACACACCACGGTCATGCCCGGCAGAGTCGCGCCCTGCTCCGGCCCGACCACGTGCACGATGCCCTGACGCGCATCATTGATGGTGAACTGCTCGATGTTGAAGCTGTTGCAGTTGTCGTCGAGGGTCTGCACCTGGATGCGTGAGGTCTCGTCCTCGATGCCCGCGATACCGGCAGCACGCTCCTTGAGAGACGTCGGCACGTTGTGGTCCGGCGTTGCCAGGTTGGCATCCAGACGCCACGGCTTGCGACCGGCCAGACGCAGCCCTTCGAATGCCTGCGGCGACGTGACTTCGTGCAGCAGGTGACGGTCGATGTAGATGAGTGCAGTACCGTCTTCGCGTTGCTTGACCAGGTGCTGATCCCACAACTTGTCATAAAGGGTCTGGCTAGCCATGTCGTGTCTCCTCGTGGCGCCTTATGGTAAGAGCGCGCTTGCTGCCTCGGGGCTCGTAACGGCCCCTTGATGAGGGTGTGTCGTCCAGTGTTGATGGCGGGGCGGTCGTGCGAGCCCGTGGATAGTGACCACTTGCTTGCTGGCTCCAGCATCGCCGCCGCGTCCTGTGCCCTCAAGAGTACTCGGCGAGGATGAATAAAAGCAATTCATGTTTTTCATGCTTTGGATTCCCAAAAGGAATACCATTGCTCATCAGGTCGTGATCAGGAGTGCATCTGCCTGCGCCGGTATCGATCGCCCCGCTTGACGCTCCCCTGAACGCCCCTATGAACGTCCCTATGATTGCCCTCATGACAGGATAGCTGCCCCACATGGACACACCCTCTCTGCAGGCCTTCGTCGCCGTCGCCGAAACCGCCTCCTTCTCGCTTGCCGCCGAGCAGCTGCACCTCACCCAGCCGGCCGTTTCCAAGCGCATTGCCCAGCTGGAGCAACTGCATGGCGCACGGCTGTTCGATCGCATCGGACGGCGTGTCTCGCTGACCGAGGCCGGCAATATCCTGCTGCCCCGCGCCCGCGCCATCCTGGTGATGCACGATGACACCCGGCGTGCGCTGCGCAATCTGTCCGGCGAGGTAAAAGGCAGCCTGACGATGGCCACCAGTCACCATGTGGGCCTGCACCGGCTGCCGCCGCTGCTCAAGGCTTTCACCATGGCCCACCCCGAGGTGCGCATGGACATGCGGTTTCTGGATTCGGAACAGGCCTATCAGGGCGTACTCGATGGGGAGCTGGAGCTGGCCGTCGTCACCCTGGCACCGCATCGCGATCCCAATCTGACGGTGGTGCCGGTGTGGCTGGATGAGATGCGCTTCGTGTGCGGGCGTGATCACCCGCTGGCAGGCCATAAAGCGTTGCCGCTGGCCGCCCTCTCACAGCACGACGCCGTACTGCCGGGCCACCTGACCTTCACGCGTGGCATCGTCATTGACACCTTCGCGCGTGACGGCCTCTCGGTAGAAGTCTCGATGTCCACCAACTACCTCGAGACCCTCAAGATGATGGTCGCCATCGGCCTGGGCTGGAGCGTACTGCCGGAAAGCATGATCGACGACGAGATCGAGATCCTGCCCATCGACCACCGCCCCATCGAACGCCAGCTCGGCTACCTCTATCACAACAACCGCACCCTCTCGAACGCCGCCAGCGCCATGATCGAACTGCTGGAAGGCGCAAGGGACGCGGCGTCGAGAAACCTCTAGCGCACTCGAAAGCCCCACTTGCAAATACAGCCTGAACGCACAACGCCAGCCCCGAAGGGCTGGCGTTGCGGTTCTGACTCACAACTTGTGGCGCCGCAGATCAACTCTTGTCGCCATCCTTGGCATTGCCAGACGAGCCATCCATCTTGCTGGCCGCAGGCTTGGCATCGTCCTTCTTGGCCTCTTCCGCTGCCTTGGCGACGGCGGCCTTGCTGGCATTGGAGGGACGGCCTCGGCGCGGCTTGGGCGCTTCGCTGCCGGTGTCGCTCTTGGCGGTGGTAGTGGAAGCGCCAGAACTTGAAGTGCCTGAGCGGGAAGCCCCCTGACTGGAAGTCTCGGTGCTGCTACCCGTCTTGGCAGTGCTCGCACTTCCCGTCGAGCTGGCAGTGCTCTTGCTCGCCGTGCTCTTGCTCGCCGTAGTCTTGCTGGCAGTGCTCTTGCGCGTCGTCGCGGGCTTCGTAGCGCTGGAGCCCGAAGCCGTGGAAGAAGTGCTGCTGCTCGAGGTGCCGGATGCAGACGGCTTGCTGTCAGAGGCTGACGTGCTCGCAGTCGTCTTGCTTGCAGTCGTCTTGGCCGCCGTTGACTTGTTGGCAGTGGTCGTCTTGCTGGCAGCCGTCTTGCGCGGCGTGGAGGTCTTTCTCGCCGTGGTGGTCTTGGTCGCCGAGCTACCGGTGCTGCTGGCAGCCGTGCTCGCAGCGCTCGGTTTTGCCGTGCTCTGTTTGGTAGTGCTGTCGCTGGCCGTGCTGCTGGTGGTCGCTGCGCTCTTGGTAGCAGCGCTCTTGGCAGCAGTGCTCCCGGAGGCTGTGCTCTTGGGTGCAGCACGCTTGCGCGCGGCGGGTTTGCTTGCCGGTGTTGCTGACTCAGCGGCTTGCGATCTAGTGGCTGACGGCTCAGCGGCTGGCGATCCAGCAGCCGATGCGGCCTTGGAAGCGGCAGGTCTGGTGCTCGCACCTTGCGCCCTGGAGGCACTGGATGAGCTATTGCCCGCCGTGTCACCGGCATCATTGGCGGCCTTGCCGGTGACGGCTTCGGTCATCGCGGTCATGGCCTCTTCCAGCGGCAGCGTCACCTGCTTGAGCGCTTCATTCACGCTCTTCTCGACCGTCTGCTGCACATCACGCACGGCCTTGAGCTGCGCATCCGCCACGCTGGTGATCTCTTCCGGCACGCTCTGCCCCAGCACTTCGGGAATGGTCTGGCGCGCATAACGCCCCGGCGCCGCTTCGATCACGTCGAGCTTGCCCTCACCCGGCGTGCGCGCAGAGACCTCCGGTTCCGGCTCCACGAAGCCATTGCCGGTCATCCACGCCTGCCAGTCATTCCACCAGGAACCTTCGTGCTGCTCGGTGCCTTCGAGCCACTCATCCGGCGTTGCCGGCAGGCTGTCATTGGTGGCGTAGCCGTACTTGTTCTTGTGCGGCGGATTGACGATACCCGCGATATGACCAGAGCCACCGAGCACGAAGCGCTTGATGGAGGCCTTGGGCAGCTGGGTGCCGTTGTAGGTGGTCTGCCACTTGGCGATGTGGTCCTCGCGCGCGGAGACCCAGTAACTCGGTGTCTCGATCTGGGAGAGATCGATCGGTACGCCGTCCAGCTCGATGCCGCCGGGCTGCACCAGGCGGTTCTCCAGATACATGTGGCGCAGATACCAGGCATGGGTACCGGCCGGCAGGTTGGTGCCGTCGGTGTTCCAGTACAGCAGATCGAACGCGGTCGGCGCTTCGCCCTTGAGATAGTTGGAGACGTAGAACGACCAGAACAGGTCATTCTCGCGCAGCAGATTGAAGGAGAACGCCATCACGCGGCCATCCAGATAGCCGTCCTGCGCCATCTGCTTCTCGAGGCCCTGCAGTACCGGCTCGTTGAGGAAGACACCGATCTCACCGGGATCGGAGAAGTCCTGCAACGTCGCCATGTAACTGACCGAGCGCACGCGATTCGCCTGTTTCCTGGCCGTGAGATAGGCCATGGTGCTGGCCGTCAACGTGCCGCCGATGCAGTAGGACAGGATGTTGACCTGCTTCTCGCCGGTGGCCTGTTCGATGGCATCCATCGCGGCAAGCGGCCCCATCTGCATGTAATCGGCCCAGGTGAGATCGCTCTGCTCCGGCCCGGGATTGCGCCAGGAGATCAGGAACACGGTGTGCCCCTGCTCCACCAGCCAGCGCATCATCGAATTGTCCTGACGCAGATCGAGAATGTAGTACTTGTTGATCCACGGCGGCACGACCAGCAACGGCGTACTGAAGACCTTTTCCGTCGCCGGGCGATACTGGATCAGCTGGATCAACTCATTCTCGAACACCACATCCCCCGGCGTGACGGCGATGTTGTCGCCGAGACGGAAGGCTTCGGTGTCGGTCATCGCGACATTGATGCCTTCGGCGGAGTTGGCAAGGTCTTCCCGCAGACGCTTCAAGCCGTCGAGCAGATTCTGGCCGCCGGTTTCGCGGGTCACCCGCTGCACTTCCGGGTTGGTGGAGGCGAAGTTGGAGGGCGAGAAGGCACTTACGTACTGGCGCGCGTAGAACTCGAGATTGCGCTTCTGGCTCTCCGGCAATCCCTTGATGCCCGCCAGCATCTCATCCACGGCGCGCGAGAACAGCAGATATTGCTGCACGAGGAAGTGATAATACGGTTCGCTCTGCCAGGCCTCATCGCGGAAGCGACGATCAGAGCGTGCGGGGCTGATCACGGGCTCGACACTCTCACCGCTCATCTCGCGCAGCGTGCCCTGCATCAGGGCCATCTGGTCCTGGAAGAGGCGGGTCTGCGTGGAAATCAGCAATTGGGGGTCACGTGCCAGCGCCTCCGCGCCTGCCTGGAAGCAACGTCCCATCTCGTCATAGATGGTGGAGGCAGCAGCACTTGGCCATAGGCGCTCCAGCATGTCACTCATCAGAGCCTGATACTGGGTGCTGGCTTCCTGTACCACGCCGGCCCATTCGCCGCCGTCGGCGCCATCGGGGAACAGATGGGAAAAGGCCTGAGAGAATGCCTGAGAAAGTGCCTGCTGCTGGGCTGAAACCATATCACCCGTCCTCCTTGTCATTGGCTATCGAAGCATGGCTGTCGAACGAACGCCGACATGCACGATTTCATCGAACCGAATCCTTCCGTACCTCTGCAGTGCAATGCCCTCGAAAGGCGTTCGCGGCGCCGTCACTGGCACCTTGCACCGACTCTCTTCACTCTGGCGTCACTCTGGCAAGCCAGAGCCTTGCAGTCCGCTTTCCGTCGCATTCATGCCAGAGGCGCGAATACGACGGAAAGCCGGCTGAGACCTCTCATCTGTCGTCTTGCCGCCTCGGGGGGGGGGGCGACTCTCAGCATGCACCCGGGCCGTGATGGGGGCAATGCCTGACCTCGCCAAAAAAAGGGCTGGCGCGTGCGCCAGCCCTCTCGATGATTCTTCAGCTCTGCTTGGCGCGGCTGGTGGCACTTGCCGGCTTGCTGGTGCTGTCTTTCGCGGCATCCGCCATGGCGGAAGACGCCTTGCTGGCAGCGGAAGATGCCTTGTCCGTGGCTTCCTTGCCCGCATCGGAATAGGCCTGTTCCATCTGGCTGCGCATCTCGTTGCCCATTTCCGCCAGTTTCAGGGAATCGTCCATCATCTGCTGGGACAGCTCGGTGGCCACTTCCAGCTGACGATTGCCGAATTCGCTGAGCTGCTCGACACTCTTCACTTCCGTCGCGGCGCGGGCACGCTCGAAACCGGTATCGGCATAGCGCTTGGCGGCATCCATCTGGAACTCGGCCACCTTGCTCATGTGGTCGAGCACCAGGCTGTTGAGCTTGCGCATCGGCTGATAGAAGCTGCGAGCCTGCTCGGCAAAGGCGTTGAACATCTGATCCTGTTGCATGACGGTTCCTCCCATGGATTCCGTACCGGAAGAGCGCGCAGAAGACTCTGCGCCATCTTTGGAGCGCAGCATTATGCTGCACTGCACAAAGACTAGTCTGCTCCCGAAGCGGTTGCAATCCCATGACGATAATCCTGCACCGCAATGCCTTCAGCTTCCCTCGTCATCCATCAGTCACGCTGACTGCGTGAGCGCGCGCTGGCGGCCTTGGGTCTGTCCTCAGCGGCCGCCTTCTGCGCAGCTCCCGCATGCGGGTCATTCCCTGCGGGCTCACTGTCGCCACCACTGGCGTTGCCTGTGCCCTGCTGACCGAACTGCTGCAAGGTATCCAGCATCATCTTCTGGTACTGCTGGAAAGCCGCCATGCCCTTGGCCATGCTGTCGCCCATCTCGTTGGATGAGGCCCCCGGGGAATCGGCCGCTGACGCGCCGCCCATCCCCGCCATGCCTTCCGCCATCCCCGGCGGCATGAACCGGGCAAACGGCGTGCCCGCCCCCGGTGTCATCAGCGGCTTGAGCAGGCTCATCGGATCATAGCCCTCGACGCCCGCTTCCATCTGGCGACGAAAGCGCTCCATCAATTCCTGTTGAAAGGCTTCCACATCCGGCAGGCCCATCGCCTGGCGAAACTCCTGAGGCGTCAGGTCGAATTCGACATTGATCTTCATGGCAGTGTCCTTGTGTTGTCTGCCCGCGCACGGCGTGGTGCGCGAGTCCGCTGGCATGCTTGCCATTCGAGTCTAGCAGCGAGAATGACACGGGGGCAGCCTGCTACTTACGCCTTTTCTTATTTTCGGCTCGCAAGCCAACCCACCACGCAAGACGCCCCAGCCACGAAGGATGCAGGGCATCACTCCACGGATGGGGCGTCTCTTTCTCACTAAAAGTTCAACAGCTGGGCAGCGCCAGCAGTTCAGCCGCGCCGCAAGCGGCTTACACCTCGCGCAGCACCGGTGTGTCGACCTTGACGTCGGCATTCTGGCCACGATGGCGCAGCAGGTGGTCCATCAACGTCAGCGCGACCATCGCCTCGGCGATCGGCGTGGCACGGATGCCGACACACGGATCATGACGGCCGGTGGTGATCACCTCGACCGCCTCGCCGTTGACATCGATGCTGCGACCCGGCAGACGCAGGCTGGAGGTCGGCTTGAGCGCGATGCTGGCACGCAGGGTCTGGCCACTGGTGATGCCGCCCAGGATGCCGCCGGCATGATTGGAGAGGAAACCTTCCGGCGTCATCTCATCACGGTGCTCGGTGCCCTTCTGGCTGACCACGGCGAACCCGTCACCGATCTCGACGCCCTTGACGGCGTTGATGCTCATCAGGCCATGGGCCAGCTCGGCATCGATGCGATCGAAGATCGGCTCACCGAGACCCACCGGCACGCCAGTCGCCTCGACGGTGACCTTGGCGCCCACGGAATCGCCTTCCTTGCGCAGGGCGTCCATATACTGCTCCAGCTCCTCGAGGCGGTCCGCATCGCCACAGAAGAACGGATTGGTGTCGACCAGCGACCAGTCCTTGACCTCAAGCTCGATGGGACCGAGCTGGGACAGATAGCCGCGCACCTGCACGCCGTGGCTCGCCAGATACTTCTTGGCGATGGCACCGGCGGCGACGCGCATGGCCGTCTCGCGCGCGGAGCTGCGGCCACCGCCACGGTAGTCACGCTCACCATACTTGTGGTGATAGGTGTAGTCGGCGTGGGCCGGACGGAACTGGTCCTTGATCTTGCCGTAGTCCTTGGAGCGCTGATCGGTGTTCTCGATCATCAGGCCGATGGCCGTGCCGGTGGTGCGGCCCTCGAACACGCCCGAGAGAATGCGCACCTGGTCCGGCTCGCGCCGCTGGGTGGTGTGACGCGAGGTACCGGGGCGGCGGCGGTCCAGATCGATCTGCAGATCCGCTTCGCTGATCTCGATGCCCGGCGGGCAACCATCGATGATGGCGCCCAGCGCCGGGCCATGGCTTTCGCCGAAGGTGGTGACAGTGAACAGCTTGCCGAAGGTATTTCCGGACATTCAGGGGGTCCTCAGGCGATGCCGCCGGTCATGGCCGACGGCGTTCTGATAATAGTTGTCGTGAGCTTTTCAGGTCTGGCGCTGAAGCGAAGGCACCAGACGAGCCTGTCTTCAGGCGAATTCGGGGGCGCAGACGTCCAGTGTCTGGGCATCGATGGCGAAGACGCCGTTGCCGCCGCGCTCGAACTCCAGCCACATGAAGGGCACGTCCGGGAACGCGTCCATCAGGTGGCGCTCGGAGTTGCCGACCTCGACGATCAAGACGCCGTCGTCGGTCAGGTAGTCACGCGCCTCGCGCAGGATACGGCGCACGATATCCAGGCCATCATCACCGGCGCCCAGCGCCAGCGCCGGCTCGTGGCCGAATTCCTGCGGCATGTGGGAGAGATCGAAACTGTCCACGTAGGGCGGATTGGAGACGATCAGGTCATAGCGCTTGCCGGCCACGCCCGCGAACAGGTCCGACTGCACGGCGATGACCCGCCCTGCCACGTCGTGGCGCTCGATGTTGCGACGCGCGACTTCCAGCGCCTCGCTGCTGATATCGACCAGATCCACCTCGGCGGTCGGCATCACCAGCGCCGTGGCGATCCCGATGCAGCCGGAACCGGTGCACATGTCCAGCACCCGGGTCGGCGGCAGTTCCGGGAACCAGGCCGAGAAGCCGCTCTCGATCAGTTCGGCGATCGGCGAGCGCGGAATCAGCACGCGCTCATCGACATCGAAGGGCACGCCGGTGAAGAAGGCTTCACCGAGCAGATACGGCAGCGGCTTGCGGGTGGTGATGCGTTCACGCACCAGCGCCACGATGCGCGCACGCTCCATGGTCAGCAGACGGGCGTCGATCACGGCGGGGTCCGTGTCCCACGGCAGATGCAGCGCACCCAGCACCAGCGCCACCGCCTCGTCCCAGGCAGAGTCGGTACCGTGGGCGAAGTGCAGACGGTGCGCGTGGAACTCGCTGGTCGCCCAGCGAATCAGGTCGCGCAGAGTCACCAGCTCCTCGACGAGACGGGAATCCGGCTCACTGAGGCTGGAAGGATGGCGCAGGTCGGACGCGGAAGTAGTGGACACGGTGATTCCTGTAAGCGGACAGATGGACAACGAGCGCCGCCAGTCATGATGCGTCGGTGGCGTCTCGCGCAGGCATTGTAGCGTTCACGAGGCGTGGCGGCGACCCTTGCACGCGCCATGGTCACCGCGCGTGACGTGCGCGACATCATGGGACGCCACTGACCTTGCACGGCACGGCGCGGTGCTTCACAGCACCGACAGCCACGCTATACTGCGCCCCTTGCCATTCACCGCTTGCGGAGCCCCCAGCCATGCCCCCCCGACACGACGACAGCTCGGATGACGGCGACGATTTCAACGCCTTCCGCGCCGCCCTCAAACAGGCCGGCGTGCGCAAGATCACCAGCAACCGGGCAGACCCCGGCCGCAAGCCGCTCAGCCGTGACGAGCAGGCCCGACTGGCCGCGCGTCGCGCTGCCGCCAGCGAAGCCTCGACCGACTCGCTCGGCACGCCATCGCGCACCACCGATGGTCAGGTCGAGCCGGTCACGCCCAGCCAGCTGCTCGACTTCGCGGTGCCTGATCTCCCCTACCGCCAGCGTCAGCGCCTCAAGCGCGGCGAGATCGCCTGGGAGGCGGGCCTCGACCTGCACGGCTATACGCTGGAGCAGGCCCGCCTCGAGCTCGAGTCCTTCATCGACGATGCCATCGCCCGTCGCTCACGCTGCGTGCTGGTGGTGCATGGCAAGGCATGGACCGGCATGGCCGATCACCCCATCATCAAGAGCCACGTCAATGCCTGGCTGCGCCAATGGCCTGACGTGCTGGCCTTCACCTCCTCACTGGAGCTGGATGGCGGCAGCGGCGCAGTCTATGTCCTGCTGCGCAGCAAGGGCCGTGACCCGCTGCTCGACTGAGCGAGCCTCGCGCTTGCCACACCGCAGAGACATTGACGATCCGAGCACTTGAATAGCGAGCATCTGAATAGCGAGCATCTGAATAACCGAGTGCTTGAATAGCCGAGCACTCGAGTAGCAGAGGCAGGCCTCACGCCGAGCCTGCCGCCATAACGACAAGGGAACACCCTGATGACACCCAACGCTGAACAGCCCATGCACACCGCTTCACGCCGCGCCCTTTCCGCTGCCATTCTCGGCGGCGCGGCCGCCGCTGGCCTGTCGCTGGCCTTCGCCATGCCGGCCGCCGCCAGCGATGCACTGTCCGACAGCACCCTTTCGCGTGTGCAACAAGGCCAGGTGCTGAAGGTCTGCACTACCGGTGACTATGCGCCCTTCAGCCACCGTGAAGACAATGGCGACTTCGAAGGCATCGACATCGACATGGCCGCCTCACTGGCCAAGAGCCTGGGCGCCACGGTACAGACCGTGCCGACCAGCTGGCCGACACTGATGGAAGACTTCACCTCCGGCAAGTGCGATATCGCCATGTCCGGCATCTCGGTCAAGCTGGACCGTCAGGCTCAGGCCTACTTCAGCCAGCCGTACCAGACCGGCGGCAAGACGCCCATCGTGCGCTGCGAGGACGTCGACAAGTACCAGACCGTCGCGCAGATCAATCAGCCCAGCGTGCGCATCACCGTCAACCCGGGCGGCACCAACGAGCGCTTCGCCAATGAATTCCTGAGCGATGCCACGCGCGTCGCGCACAACGACAACCGCACCATCTTCAACAACATCATCGAAGACCGTGCCGATGTGATGGTCACCGACGCCATCGAGACCCAGCTGCAGGCCAGTCGTCACCCGGAGCTGTGCAGCGTGCATCCTGATGCGCCGTTCACCTTCTCCCAGAAAGGCTATCTGCTGCCGCTGGGTGACAATATCTGGAAGGCCTACGTCGATCAGTGGCTGACCCAGATGCAGGGCACCGGTGAGCAGGCCGCCATCTTCGACAAGTGGATCAACGGCTGAGGCGACGCTTCGCTCAGGCTCCGGTCTCACGCTCTGCAATGAAGCGCTCTGTATTGAAGAGCACTGCAACGAAGAGCACTGCAACGAAAAGCCCCCGCCGATTGGCGGGGGCTTTTTCATTAAAGGACAACTCAAAAAAAGGCTAGCCGTCGCTGCCCTTCTCGTAGCGATCCAGCGCTTCGGCGGCCAGGTGGCGCCCCAGCTTGATCAGGCCCGCGGCGCGGTGGAATTCATAGGCGCCACACACCGTCTTGGGAATCTCGACCAGGATATCCGGCGGATAGCCGGCGATCTTGTACTTGGCCAGCGTCGCCTGGGTGATATCGAAGGAGCGCATCATCATGTCCAGCTTTCCCCAGGCAAGCTCCGGCGCGTTCTCATCGACCCGCTCAGGCTCGGCTGCGGACGGCGGCTGTTTGCCTTGGGTGACAGCGCCAGTCTCTGCCTGCGGCTCTGCCAACGCTTCTGACCCCGGCGCTGGCTCGGCATCGCTGCTTTTCAGTGCCTCGAACTTCAGGCGCGAGGCATCGCCCGGCGGCAGCGGGACACCGCCGACCGGACTGGCAAATGCCATGCCCTGCTGGTCCTCCAGCGCCTGTTCCTTCTCGGCAGAGAAGATGCGCTCGGCCCCGCGACGCACTCCCCGCAGCCAGTCACTGAAACCACCGCCGCGCGCTTCCAGGGCGGCTTCGCGCGCCTCTTCCTCGGCGGCATCGGCCGGTGGCAGCATCTGCTCCAGTGTCTGGTTGCGCGGCGAATGCGCCGTGGCGTTGACCGCCAGCACCAGGTCAACGTGGGCGGCGACCAGCGGCGTGATCGGCAAGGGATTCATCAGGCCGCCATCCACCAGCACCTTGCGGTCGCGTTGCACCGGCGTGATCACCCCGGGCACCGCGATGGAGGCCCGAATCGCCTCGAGCAGATTGCCGCTCTGGAACCAGACCTCCTTCTGGGCGATCAGGTCGGTGGCGACGGTGGTGACCGCAATCGGCAGGTCCTCGATGCGCGTGTCGCCGATCAGGGCTTCCAGCTCATCCATGATGCGGCGCGCGCGGATGGCGCCCATCGGGCTCCAGGTGACATCCACCAGCCGCAGCACGTCGAAGTAATCCAGCTCACAGACCCAGTCGCGATAGGCAGCCAGCTTGCCGGCGGCATGGATACCCCCGACCAGTGCGCCCATCGAGCAGCCCGAAATGGCGCGAATGTCGTAACCGCGCGCCAGCACTTCCTCGATGACGCCGATATGGGCATAGCCTCGGGCCCCGCCACTCCCCAGTGCCAGGGCGATGGTCTTGCGCTTGGCCATGGCATGTCTCCCGCTGCAGATGATGAAAGATGAACGGACGCGGCACGCGGTGCATCACTCAGTGCGAGCTGATCCACTCGACGATGGCATCGGCGACTGCCGCCACATGCGCCGGCTCCAGATGCAGGTGGTGGCCACCCGGCAAGACGCGACGCTCGAGCCTCTTCACAGCATCGCGCGCCTGCTGCGCCTCGTGCCTTATGGTCAGGATACCCTGCTCGCCCTCGATCAGCAGTACCGGTTGGGTCAACGCCGCCAATAACGCCAGCACCTGCTCCGGGGTGTAGCGCATCAATGAAGGCCGCAGCAGGCGACGGTCACTTCTCAGCCGCAGACCACCGTCTTCCAGTACCTCGAGGTTGCGCTCGACGATCGGCCGCGCCGTGTCGGCATCGATCGGCGTGACACCTCCCGCGACCCGCGCCGCCACGGCGTCCTCGACATGACGATAATGGGCACGTCGCGTGGCGGCGCGTCTGACCGGCTGCGCGTGGCGTGCCAGCAATCCGCGGCGCAGCTGATCGACCACCTCCGAGGCTGGCGTGGCAAGTGCGCCGATGCCATCGATCAGCACCAGTCGCGCGATATATTCCGGCAGCGCCGCAGCCACCTGCCCCGACACCGCCGCCCCCAGCGAGTGCGCCATCACCGTGACCGGCGCGCGCGGCAGCCCCTCGTCATACAGGCCTTCCAGCGCCTCGATCACATCGTGGCAGTAATCCCACACCGCATAATCACCGTGCTCACCCAGCGGACTCGAGTGTCCGTGACCGACCATGTCGATGGCGATGAGGCGAATACCGAGCCGTTCACACAACAGCGGCGCCAGGCGGCTGAAGCTGGCGGCATTGTCGAGCCAGCCATGCAGCGCCAGCCACGTCGGTGCCTGCTCGGCGTGCTCGGCAGGCGCCCACTCCAGGGCCGCCAGCTCTCCGCCCGTGCGCCGTGGGAAGCGACGCTCACGCAGCGAGACGTTGGCGCTCAGGGGAGCCTCTGCGATGTCCTGAATGGATTGATCAGTGCTCATGATTGCCTCCCGGCCAGCAGGCCTGGCGGCAGCACATCCGCCGGCGCGAGGTCGGCGATGGCCGCCAGCAGCGCGGCGCGCGTCTCTTGCGGGTATTCAAAGGGGTACATATGTCCTCCCCGGACATGCTCCACCGTCAGCCCGGCGCGGCGCAGGCGTGCCTGACGCGCCGGCGTGAGCAGATCAGACTGGGCGCCGGCCAGAATCCTGACCGGCACCGCCAGCTTCGCCGGCGAGCCTGACAGGTGATCGCTGAGGTGGCGAAAGATCTCGACCTCATGACGGGTATCGAAGCTCAATGACAGGCTGCC
The DNA here is from genome assembly GCF_001306765.1 of Cobetia sp. UCD-24C. Lineage (NCBI taxonomy): Bacteria > Pseudomonadati > Pseudomonadota > Gammaproteobacteria > Oceanospirillales > Halomonadaceae > Cobetia > Cobetia sp. UCD-24C. The sequence goes on from NZ_LJTD01000001.1 coordinate 49,970, forward strand.
GTCCGCGTGACGATGGGTGGCGTTGTCGACGTAGTCGTCCAGCGCCTCTGGCGTGAAATTGGCGAACAGCGAGCGACGGCGCAGGTAATCCTGCATGGCCTGACGGGAGTCCCAGCGCGCGCGACGCCCGCGGGTGCGGCCTGCCGGCGTGACACGATCAATGAAACCGAAGCGCTTGGCGACCTTCATGCCCAGCGCATCACGGCCCAGCATCAACGGCGGGTCGAGCAGCACGAGGCAGTGAAAGCGTTCCGGCTGCTTGAGCGCCGCCATGTAATTGACGATGCCACCCAGCGAATGGCCGACCCCGATCACCTTGCGCCCGGTGCCGCCCGCCGCGGGCAACGGCCCCAGTGCGGCGTCCAGACATGCCAGCCACTCATCACGCAGCGAGATCAGATTGTTGCCGACCGGATAGGCAGGGTCGTGCGCCAGTCGGTCCACCGGCAACAGATTGAAGTGCTCGGCCAGCGGCGCCAGCAGGCTCTTGTAGCAGGCACCGGTGAAGCCATTGGCATGCGCGAAGGCCAGCACCGGACGCTCGGTGTCGGCATTCAGGCTGGCCGGGTTAGCGTCGCCCTGCTTGGACAAGGCCTGTTCGGGCCGGGGTTGCCGTGAGGTGGCATTCATCGCAAGGTCTCCTTACCACGGGCCGCCGTCCCTGACGCGCCCAGACAAACGGTTGTTTAAATATAGTCAACAGCATGCCAGCCCCGCCCCATGGGCGCTACTCCTCCCTTTGGCCCATGGAGCACCTCACTCCCCTTCCAGGCCCGCCGGCACCAGCGCAGCGGCTGTTTCCGCTCCCGTCTCAGCTGCTTCCGCCTCAGGCAACGCCAAGGCACGACTGACCGCCAGCGCCGCCTGAACCGCGATAGCCGTGAGCTCAACCTGCTCGTCTTGGGGCACCCTCGCGCCCAGTGCCAGCAGATGATCGCGCAGCGCGCCATTGACCTGTATCTCGACGGCATTCAAGCGCGCGACCAGTTCAGGGGGCCACCCCTTGCCGGAGAGCGTCAGCCGTGCCCAGGGCTTGCTGCCCGCCGCGATGGCCAGCACCAGCTGGGTGCGATCATTGAGCTGCTCATGCTGACGGTAATAGAGCGAGGGGCGCGACCAGTTGAGGGTCAGCGTCACGGCAGGCTGCCAGGCGTCTGGCTGGGCTGCGCCGCTTTCAGGCGTGGAGGCGCGAGGGCGCAGATCATTCTGCGTCAGCGGCGACAGCGCAGCGAGAATCTGATGGGCAGCGTCGCTGTCAGGTGCCAGGCCTCGCACCAGCGGCCCTTGCCGTGCTGACGCGTCTTGAGCAGACGCCGCCAGCGAGATGTCCATGCGACTCAGCGGCTTGTACACCGCGGCGTCACTGCGTAGCTCGGTGACATCCAGCACCTCGCTGGGCGCCATGCCGCCGCGCCAATCCGGCAACCCGATATCGCGCGTCAGCTCCCAGATCGGTGCGCCATTCGCACCAGCCATGGCGGGGGAGACTTTCACGTTCGCATCCGAGGGTGACGGCACCCACCGCACGTAGCGACCCGCCAATTCAGCACTGCCCGCACCGTTCCCCTGTGTTGCCGCCGCGGGCCTGGCGCCCAGTTGCAGACTCACCTGAGCGCCATTGCCCTTTACGCTCAGCAGCGGTGACTGCGCGCTGAAGCCCAGCGCTTCAAGTGCCTTGTCCGTGGCCGGCTTGCGCGTGCGCAGTTGTGCCTCGCCCAGCTGACTCACCAGCGCCTCCACCTTGCCCTGGCGGGCAGGCCAGCCGGCCAATGAGGTGATCTGCCAGTCGCCTGCGGGCCCACGCGCCAGGCTCAACCAGTCCTGGCTGGCCTCTGTGCCACGTCGAATACCGATGCGCTGCGCCGAGGCGGCCACCTGCGACAGCAGCGGCAAGGGCTGCAAGATGCCTGACTGACCCGCGGCCACTGTCGTCAGTGCCTGGCTCATCAGCGATTCACTTTGCCACTGTGCAGGGTCTGTCCCGCCCGTGGCGGCGCCTGAGCGCAGCGATTCCAGCAGTGACGGCCCTGCGGTGAGCGCCGTCACCGCGGCCACGGAGACCAGCGCCGTCAGTGCCCATCCCGTCCGATTGAAGCGCCCCATCAATCACCTCCCGACTGGGTAGTATCGCTCGGCGTAGCCTTGCCTGAATCTGCCTTGCCTGAAGCCGCCTTGCCTGAACCTGCCTTGCCTGAAGCGGCATTGCCTGCGGTTGACTTGCTAGAGCCTGTCGAAGCGCTTGTGGCGGCGTCACTCGCGGAGCGGGCGCTGTGCTGTGCATTGCGCTGTTCATTTCGTTCTGCGCTGCGCTTCCCGCTGGGCTGACCGTGCCCCGACAGGCGTCCTGTCGACTGATAGCCCGCGCGACGGCTGGCGCGATAGCGGCGCCAGCAGATCAGCTCGCCAAGCAGGCTCAACGCCACCGGCAGGGCCAGCAGCGTCCATAGGCGAAGCTCGCGACGCAGGGCATCACGCTCAGCATTCGCCTTACGCTGCTGACGTGACAGCGCGTCCTCGAAGTCATGCTGCATCGCCGCCAGGGCGTCGCTTTGCTGCGCGGCTTCGGCCTTGCCAGACACCGGCGTCGCGCCGAGCGCACTCAGACGCGTCTGCCAGTCATTGCGCAGCCGGGTCTCCTCGGCGGCCTGATGATCGGCCAGTTGATGCAGGCGCGTCAGCTCGCGCACCTGATGGGCACGCGCGCGCAGGGCGACCAGCTCAGGGCTGCCTGCCAGCAGGTCCACGGCATTTTCCAGCCAACGCGCATTGGCATTGAGGGCCTGCTCGCTGCCATCCGCTGCCGTGCGCCGCCACAGACGGTCACTGGCCATGTCGACATCGCTGACCACCAGCAACTGGCCACCCTTGGCGCCCGCTGTCGGCCATTGCGCCAGCACGGCCAGCCCGCCAGCCGGCGGTGTTTCCCCTGCCAGTCCCGACAGCGGACGCGGGTCCATGCGGCTGGCGTGAACACGCGCCGCCGGAATCAGGCGCGCCTCATCGCTGGCACGAATCAGCCACTGCAACGGCGCGCCTTGCGCCCCTGGGCCTTTCGATGATGCGTTTGCTGCATCAGGCAGCGGCGCCAACCAGCCCGCGCTGGACATCACCAGTTGCTCGACATTGAGGTTGAGCGCGGCGTCCGACAGCTGTGCAGCACTTAGCCCGAGCAACGTTGGACTCAGCGCACGCGTGCCGTCCAGCAAGCCAATCGGCAAGGCCAGCTGCGCATCCGCCACCACCTCACCCGCGCGCGATTCAAGCCCGGCGCGCGACAGCAATGTCGTCAGCGCCTCGGAAGCCGGCGCCGGCTGATCGAGCATTTCGGGCAGCGGGTCCACCAGCATCAACACCCGACCGCCATGCTCGAGATAGGCCGTGATGGCCTCCAGCGTCTTGACCGGCAACAGCCGCGGCGCGATCACCAGCAACGCATCCTGATCGGCGATCGGACGCGCGGCATCATCACCGGCCGACAGCCAGTCGATGCGCAGGCGTGCATTGAGATGCTCCATCAGGCCCCAGCTGCCTAGCGCTCTGCCCTGCTCCAGACTGGGCTGGCCCATCACCGGCAAACGCGAGACGACACCCAGACGCGGCGGCTCGGTGCGCGAGACTTCCTGAATCTGGCGTGTCACCTGCGCTTCCAGCCCGCCGATATCCGCCGCCTTGAGCAGCGGAATGGCGCGGCGTTCGGCGTAGGGGCCATCCACCACCAACCCGAACAGCATCTCTTCGCCGCCCGGCAATGACAGCGCGGTCAGGCCCTGCGCTTCGAGATCCGCGAAGTCGGCACTGCCCGGCGCAGGGTCGACACGCTTGAGGCGTATCTGCGGTTCACGCGCGAAGGCGGCCAGACGCGTCTCGATCCGTGTCGCCAGTTCACGCAGCTGCGGCAGATCGGCGGCGAAGCGTTCGCTGTAGGCGAAGGTCAGCGTGACCGGTGCCTCGAGATCATCGAGCACCGCACGGCTGGCGGGGCTCAGGCTGTGCTGACGCGTGGCGGTCAGATCATGCGCGCGGGTGAGCGGATTGTGGCCGTCGGCCGTCAGCAGCGGCGGCAGGCGCACGCCGGCCAGCAATAGCGCGGTGACCGCAGCCGCCAGCGCCGCCGTGACCAGCCACTGTGGCGCCTGCTTGCGTGCATGGCGCTCCTGACTGAGGCCACGCGCCTGCAGCACCAACCCGGCCAGAGTCAGCAGCAGGAAGTAGCTGGCATCGAGCCAGGTCGGCCGGCCTTCACTGAAAGGCGTCAGATGCGCCGGCAAGCTGATCAGATCGAGCAGCTGCACCCAGTGCGGCGCCAGATGCTGAGCCAGCTGGCTCGTCACCGCGGGTGTGCCCGGCAGCATCAGCGCCAGGCCCAGTACCAGCGCCCCGAGCCATGCCGACAGCGCAGAAGGCGCGCGCACCGCCAGCGCCTGACCGAGACTGGCCAGCGCCATCACCAGCAGCGCCATGCCCAGATAGCCGCTGAGCATCAGGCCGAGATCCGGCGTGCCCAGCCAATGGATCAGCACCACCAGCGGCGCCGTCATCGCAAGCCCCAGCCAGCCCAGCACGCTGGCACTGATCAGGCGTGCGCTGGCCAGTCGCCACGACCCCAGCCCGAGGCCGGACAGCCATTCGAGCAGGCCGTTGGCACGCTCTTCCGGCCAGCCGCGCAGCGCCAGCAGCGGTGTCCACAGCACCAGCAGCCAGGGCAACACTTGCCACAGCGAGCCAAGATCGGCGCGATCACGTGCCAGCAGATCGCCCACCTCGAAGGCCCCCAGCGGAGCCAGCACCGCCATCACCACCAGCAGCGACCAGCTGGCGCCCTGCGTCAGTGCCTGATGCAGGTCACGGCGGACCAGCGCGAGAACGGCCCTCATGACGACACCTCCTGATCTGCGCGCGGTGTCTGCTTGCGCATCGGCAGCGGCGAGGGCTGTTCCGCCATGCGCGTCACCAGCTGGCGGAACGCGACCTCGATATCGCCCCGTTCGTGGACGCATTCATCGAGGCGGATTTCCATATAGCTGCACCAGCGTGCCAGCGCGGGGCGCGGGTCCTGGTGGAGCCGCCCGGCCAGGCGCAGCACGGCGCCGGTCGAGACCACCAGCGGCGACTTGTCACGCGCCATGGCATCGCCGGGCTTGACGGGCGTGATGGCCGCCACGCCCGGCAGGCGCGAGACACTGGCCAGCTCGCGCTCGCTCAGGGCCCGGCTCAGCGTCACTCGCCATACCGGCAGGCTGGAACTCGCGCCATACCCCGCGCCGTAGCGCGACTGGCTGCCGCCCAGAATGCCTTCGCTTACCGAGGTCGCGGCCAGCGCCTCCGGCGTATCATCGAAGCCCAGCTGGCCATTGGCCATGACCAGTACGCGGTCACAGATGCGAGGCACTTCCTCCAGCAGATGGGTGGAGACGATGATCAGACGCTCGCGACCCAGCTCGCGAATGAAGGCGCGCACGCTGTCCTTCTGCAGCGGGTCCAGTCCATCGGTGGGCTCATCGAGCAGCAGGATGTCCGGATCATGGGTCAACGCCATCGCCAGTGCCACGCGACGCCGATAGCCTTTGGATAACACTGCGCACAATTGATTGGCGAAAGGCGTGATATCCAGGCGATCCATCAATGCCGCGAGACGATCATTGCGCACCTTGCGCGACAACCCATGCAGACCCGCCACGCACTCGAGACTCTCGCGCACCGTCAGCTGCGGCCACAGGGGCGCGCCCTCCGGCAGATAGCCGATACGACGCTTGAGGCGATTGAGCTGGCGCTGACTGGCGCGACCATCGAAGGCTTCGCCTTCCAGCTCCAGCTGGCCCTGGGTAGCGGCGAGCGTGCCCGCCAGCATGCGCAGGCTGGTAGTCTTGCCGGCGCCATTGGGCCCCAGCAGACCGATGACCTCACCACGCGAGGCCGTGAAGGTCAGCCCGGTGACAGCCTGTTGCTGGCCAAATTGACGCCCGAGCCCACGACTGACCAACAGCGCCGGGGAAGCGGACGGCTCATCAGGTGCGTGCGCGGGAGTTGCCGCAGAGCGAGTTGCCACAGAACGAGTCGCAGCAGAGGGCGTCGCGTCAGAGGGCGTCGCGGCAGAAGATGACGCAGAGGTCGTGTATGGGTCCTGCAAGATACCCGCTCCTTGTACTTTTCTTGATAGGGGCAATGCGCTGCCGGGGCTGATGGTTCCGGCAGGTGATCATGAGGCCGGAAGATAACCGTGGCCCCGGCAGTTAACCGTGACAGATGACAATGCAGCGCACAGGGTAAGCGGACAGCCTGCGCTCGCCAAGCAGGAGTGCGCGCACAGTCGCCACTCGCGCGGTTATGGCGTCTATTCCGCCCTTTGCCGGCTCTCAAGGCAGGTCTCGGCGGCGGTCTTCTCTACCACCACGCCCCCCCGCGCCCCTGGTTGGCGGCATGCGGTCAACGCGACCTGATAGCGGAACTAGCACCGGGGCTGATGCCCGAGCTGAACGACTATCCCTAAGTCTAAGGAAAGCCTGATATGCTGGGCGAATGACAGGCACGCGCTGTTGTCAGAGCGCCTGCTGGCCGGCCGTCTGCCCGCCAGAGCCTTCACATGTTGAACCTTCTCCCGCTGAGCCTTCATTCGCTGAGCCAATATTTCACCTTGCTGGACAGGACCCCTCGATGCCCAAACATGACAAGCAGTCCGCTACTTCCTCGCCGTCTTCCAGGCCGCGTCGCGATACCCGCCTGCGCAACGGCCTGTTCTGGGCCTTGCTGGCAGCGGCCTTGGTCACGGGCTTCTGGCTGGCCTGAGCCAGGCCGCCGCGGCAGTTCACGACGGGGCTGATACGACAGCTCGCAACGGACTGGCATGACAGTTCACGATGGGCGGTCGCGCAACGCTCGTCAGGCGCTGACCAAAAGCCTCACCAGACAGACCGCAACACTCACAGGACAAGGGCGGAAATGAGCGAGACTACTTCATGAACGACATGCTGGCGCTGTTCGTCGCGACCCTGAACGTCACCGTTCCGGTCTTCGCGATGGTATTTCTGGGCCTGGGCCTCAAACGCCTCGGCTGGATCGATGACACCTTCATCGGCACCGCCTCATCGCTGGTGTTCAAGGGCACCATGCCGGCGCTGGTCTTCCTCTCCATCGTGCGCGCGGACCTGGATCACGCCCTGCGCCCGGGCATGCTGACCTACTTCGCGCTGGCGACACTGGGCACCTTCCTGCTGCTGTGGGGCTGGGCGATCCTGCGCGTGCCGAGAAAGGAACGCGGCGAGGTGGTCCAGGGCTCGTTTCGCGGCAACTGCGCCATCGTCGGGCTGGCACTGGCCGCCAACCTCTACGGCGATCTCGGCCTCTCGATGGGCGGCATCCTGATGGGCGTCGTCATCCTGTCCTACAACATGCTGTCGGTGGTGGTGCTGTCGAGCTATCTCGGCGATGGCCGCACCAGCTGGAGTGGCATCGCGCGCGGCATCATCACCAACCCGTTGATTCTCGGCGTGCTGGCCGCCCTGCCCTTCGCAGCCTTCAGCTGGCAGCTGCCCGAGTGGCTGGAGACCTCCGGCGACTACTTCGCGCGCATGACGCTGCCGCTGGCATTGATCTGCATCGGCGGCACCCTGTCGATGCGCTCGCTGCGTGAAGGCCGCAAGCTGGCGCTGAGCGCCAGCCTTATGAAGATGATCAGCGTGCCGCTGCTGGCGACCACCGTCGCCGTGCTGCTGGGCTTCCGCGGTACCGAACTCGGGGTGCTGTTCCTGTTCTTCGCCTCGCCGACGGCGGCAGCAAGCTTCGTGATGGTACGGGCGATGGGCGGCAATGACCGCCTGGCCGCCAACATCATCGCCATCAGCACTCTGATGGCGGGCATCACCATCACGGCAGGCATCTTCGTGCTCAAGCTGAGCGGTCTGGTCTAGCAGCAGCGGTCTGGCTGCAGGCCAAAGCGAAACGCCCCCGCCAGTGCAGACTGGCGGGGGCGTTTCGTTGTGACTCAATGGTTGCGGCTCAATGGTTGTGGTTCATGACAGCCGCGCGTGACTTACGCCAGCTCCGCCGGGCTCACGAACTGGTGCAGATCCGCCAGGCCAGCGGCCCAGACATCGGCGTCCAGCCAGGCGAGGCTTGCGGTGGCAAAGGCCAGCTGGGTGCTGCCGGGGCCATCGACCAGGGCGCTGGCCAGATTCGAGACCAGCGGATTGTGGCTGATGATCAGCCAGTCGCGCGGCTCGCGCCCTTCAGAGGTGGGCGGCACATGGGTCTGCAGCCAGTCGAGCACCGGCGTCAGCGGGTCGTCCGGGGTGATGATCTCGAGCGTGGTCTGCTGCTCACCACTCAACTCCAGCGCCGAGGAGATCTCCTGGGCGGTCTGCTGGGCGCGGGTAAACGGGCTGACGACCAGTGTCAGGCGCGCACGACGCTCGGCGGGCAGCTGATGGGCCAACCAGCGACCGATGCGGCGCGCCTCTTCGCGGCCATATTCACTCAATTCGCGGCTGGGATCCGGCGTGCCGGCCTGGGCCTCACCGTGACGCATGATCAGTACACTCATGACATTCTCCTGAAAAGATGACTGCCGCCGCGCAAGCGCTACATCACTCGCTCTGTCGCTGCGGCCGATGACCAGGGACTCGCCAACCGGAGCGTTGCACGAGTCAGACAAGGGGATGGCGAAACACGCTCCATCACCCGCTACCTGCTATGAGTCCTCAGGAGCCGTCGGGTTCCAACTGCCGCGCCTGCTGCACCGACTCACGCGACAGCACGAATTCCACATCGCTGGACTGCTCACCGCCCATCAGCGCGCGGGCCATGTGATGCGGGTCGACATTCTCGAACAGCACCTTGGCCATGCCACTGACCAGCGGCATGTAGATGCCCAGTCGCTCGGATTCATCCTGCACCAATCGCACGGTGTTGACACCCTCGGCGACCTGCCCCAGCACCTCGACCGCGTGGTCGAGGGTGCGCCCTTCTCCCAGTGCGTAGCCGACCCGATAGTTGCGCGACAACGGCGAGGAGCAGGTCACGATCAGATCGCCCACGCCGGCAAGGCCGAGGAAGGTCATCGGATTGGCGCCCTTGGCCACGGCGAAGCGGCTCATCTCGGCCAGCGCGCGGGTCATCAGCATGGCACGGGTGTTCTCGCCCATGCCAAGGGCCGCGGCCATGCCGGCCGCGATGGCGTAGATGTTCTTCAGCGCCCCGCCCAGCTCGACGCCGTAGCGATCATTGCTGGCGTAGACACGGAAATAGTCGCAGCCGAAGGCCGTCTGCACGCGAGCGCGGGTGTAGGCGTCGTCGGAGGCGATCACCGTGGCCGTCAGCTGCCGCTGGGCGATCTCGGCCGCCAGATTGGGGCCAGACAGTACGCCGATGTGCGTGAAGCCGGTTTCCTGCTCCAGCACCTCGCTCATCAGGGTGAAGCCTTCGCTCTCGATGCCCTTGGTGGTGGCCACCAGAATCTGCCCTTCACGCAGGTGAGCGCGCGCCTGACGGACCACCGTACGGAAGGCCTTGGAAGGAATCGCCACACAGACCAGCTCGGCCTCGGCCAGAGCATCGGCCATGTCGGTGGTGGCACGCACCGAGGCATTGATCTCGAAGCCCGGCAGATAGCCCGAGTTGCGGTGCCGGGTGTTGACCTCCTCGGCCTGGCTGGCATCACGCATCCACTGGGTGACGCTGGCACCGTTGTCGGCGGCAATCGAGGCGATCGCGGTCCCGAAGCTGCCGCCACCCAGCACGCAGACATTGAGTCCCACCGCCTGAGGGGTCGTTTCGCTTACCTCGCGATCACGAATGGCCCGACGAGGTGAAGGGGTAGTGGCAGACATGCTGACTCCTTGGATGACGATGTGCTCAGTGAATGGCAGGCATTGTACTCATAGTTTGTCAGAGAATGCTGAACAAGAGATGTCTGCGCAGACCTCGTGGCCAACGCAGGGGGCTGCGCCTGGGTGACGCGCCTGGGTGACGCGCCTGAGTGACGTGCCTGCCACGCGCGCCTCACAAGCAATCGACTGGCACGAACCATCGATACGCATGAACAATTGATATGCATAAAAAAACCGGCAATCCCTGCCCCTGAGGCGCAGAAATTGCCGGTCTGTTCGGCGCTGGCGTGATGGCGACAGACTTGCCCCATCACGCCTAGGCGTCAGATCACAGCGTCTTGAGGGCCGTGATCATGTCGCCGACCACCTTCTGACCATCGCCATACACCATGCGCGTGTGGTCAAGATAGAACAGGTGGTTCTCGACCCCGGAGAAGCCGGAGCCCTGACCGCGCTTGATCACCAGCACATTGCGTGACTGGTCGGCGTTGAGGATCGGCATGCCGTACAGCGGGCTTGAGGCGTCGTTCTTGGCGACCGGATTGACCACGTCATTGGCGCCGATGACCAGCGTGACGTCGGTGGTCTCGAAGTCGTTGTTGATCTCGTCCAGGTCCGCGATCATGTCGTAGGGCACGCCCGCTTCCGCCAACAGCACGTTCATGTGACCCGGCATGCGACCAGCGACCGGGTGGATCGCGAAGCGCACTTCGACGCCACGTTCACCCAGCAGCTCGACCATCTCCCAGACCTTGTGCTGCGCCTGTGCCACCGCCATACCATAGCCCGGTACGATGATGACGCGCTCGGCGAAGGCAAGCTGCACGGCGGCGTCCATCGGATCGGAAGCCTTCATGCTGCCCTCTATCTCGCCCTGCTCGACACCTGATGCGCCCCCGAACTGCTTGAACAGCACGTTGCGGATCGGGCGATTCATGGCCTTGGCCATCAGCTGGGTCAGCAGCGTACCGGCCGCCCCGACGACAGTACCGGCGATGATCATCGCGGCATTGCCGAGCACGAAGCCTTCCATCGCCACCGCAAGGCCGGTCAGCGCATTGAACAGCGAGATGATCACCGGCATGTCGGCGCCACCGATGGGCAGTGCCAGCATCGCGCCGAACAGCAACGCGAGCGCGAAGAACACCAGTACCAGCGAGCTTGATGGTTCCACCGCCGCGATCACGACGCCCAGATAGACCGTCAGGCCCAGCACGATCATGTTGATCAGCTGCTGACTCGGGAAGTTGAACGCCTTCTTGAGGCGCCCATCCAGCTTGGCCCAGGCCACGATGGAACCGGAGAAGGCCACCGCACCGATCATCGCCCCGAGCACGCCCAGCCACAGCGCCAGCGAGCCGTGCTGCTCGATCAGTGCCGGGTTGTCGCTCATGCGCATCAGCTCGACCGCGGCGATCGCCGCTGCCGCACCGCCGCCCATGCCGTTGTAGATGGCGATCATCTGCGGCATGTCGGTCATCTCGACCTTGTTGCCGGAATACCAGGCGATACCACCACCGATCACGATGGCCAGCAGCATCAGGCCATAACGACCATCAATCTGCGGATGCAGGAAGGTGAGCAACGTGGCCACGACCATCGCGATACCGGCCCAATGGATGCCGCTGCGTGCCGTGGAAGGATGTGACATGCGCTTGAGGCCGAGGATGAAGACCACCGCCGCCGCGAAATACCCTGTTTCGACCAGCCAGTTCATCAGCGAGCCTCCTTGTCGTTGATGCCATTGGCAGCGTCTGTGCCCTTGCTGCGATCACTGGTCTTGAACATTTCCAGCATGCGCTCGGTGACCACATAACCGCCGACCGCGTTGCCGGCGCCCAGCAGCACGGCGATGAAGCCGATGAACTGCTGCATGCCGGTCTCGGCCTGACCGAGGGCGATCATCGCCCCGACCAGCACGATGCCGTGGATGAAGTTGGAACCGGACATCAGGGGCGTGTGCAGAATCACCGGCACGCGCGAGATGACCTCGTAGCCGACGAAGGCCGCCAGCATCAGGATGTATACGGCAGAAAGTCCTTCGATCATGCGGCGTCCTCCGCGCGAGCGCGTACGTCATCGTGGGTGATGCGGCCGCCTTCGGTCAGACGCATCGGGCCGAGCACCGCATCTTCGAAGTCCAGCGTCAGTTCGCCGTCCTTCATGAAGGGGGTCAGCAGGTTGAAGAGGTTCTTGGCGTACATCTCGCTGGCATTGACCGCCAGGCTCGAGGCCATGTCCAGCGGGCCGAGTACCGTGACGCCGGCGTGCTCGACACGCTTGCCGGGCTCGGTCAGTTCACAGTTGCCACCGCCTTCGGCGGCGAGATCGACCAGCACGGCGCCGGGCTTCATGCCCTCGACCATCTCGCGACTGATGATGCGCGGCGACGGACGCCCCGGAATCGCGGCGGTGGAGATCACCACATGCGCATCGCCCATGTGACGTGCCAGCGCATCGGCCTGCTGGGCGCGCTCGTCATCGGTCAGCTCGCGGGCGTAGCCGCCCTCGCCGGAGGCATCGACGCCGGTATCGATCATCTTGGCGCCCAGCGATTCGACCTGCTCACGCGCGGCAGCGCGGATGTCATAGGCCCACACCTGGGCGCCGAGACGCTTGGCGGTCGCGATGGCCTGCAGGCCCGCGACGCCGGCACCGACCACCACGACACGCGCCGGACGCACGGTCCCGGCGGCAGTCGTCAGCATCGGGAAGAATACCGAGGACTCATTGGCCGCCAGCAACGCGGCGTGATAGCCCGCGACACCCGCCTGCGAGGACAGGGCATCCATGCTCTGGGCACGCGAGATACGCGGCACGAATTCCATGCACAGGCTGGTCAGCCCCTGGCTGGCAAGCTTGCTGATCAGCTGCGGGTTCTGGTACGGCGTCATCAATGCCACCACCACCGCGCCTTCACGCAACTCGCTGATCTGTGACTCGCTGGGCGTACGCACGCACAGCACGAGATCCGCCGCGGCACGCGCTGCAGCGATATCGGCCTCGGCGACGACCGCCACCCCGGGCTGGGCGGCGTAGGCCGCATCGTCAAAGTGTGCATGACGTCCGGCACCGCTCTCCACGTGCACGATGGCATCGCTGGTGTCACTGACGCTGCTGTCCAGGTGACGCGCGAGCTTGCCGGCTGTCACCGGGTCCAGCGCAACGCGGCATTCCCCGCGCGCCAGTGTGCTGCTCACGCCCTCGTCAGGTGTCACCAGGTCCGGTGCACGCATCTCGCGCACGACTAGAATATTCAGCATCGCGCACCTCGGTTCACATCCGTGTTCATGCCTGAGGCTGCCAGCCTTGAAAGGTTCATGGCGTCGTTCCTGTTGAGCGCTGATTCGCGCCATCCTGCCTGCCGGAGGCGCTTTCAGCGACGTTATTGCCTGTCACAGGTGAGACTTGCCTGAATCGCAAGCCGTGACTCACGCATGGCCAGAAGGCCTGACATCACCCGCGACACGATGAGTGTCCAGCATCAGTCTTTTCTTGTCGGTGCATCAGGGTCAAGCGCTGCAATGCAAAAAAAGCAATAAAATCAAGCATAAAGCTATCGTTATGGCAGCCATAACAGCCGCCTTATGCTGACAGGCGTCTTGCGACACTACCAAGTGACTGATTTGCAATGAGTTTACAAAAGGCACCCCACCAAGAATAGCTCAGCTTTGTGTTATGCATCGCATAATCTCGAGCTTATGGCTGCCACAGTGCCTGCCATCAAAAATGGGACACCGCCGCAGCAGTATCCCATTTTCGTGACGATGGCTTGAATCTCAGCGCGTGTTTCCTGCATTGCGCCAAGCGGATGTCCGGCCATGGCTTGCGCTGTCAGCGCAGCAGTTCAGGCCCCTCCATGAGAACCGCTCAGGACGAGCAACTCATGCAGATCGGCGCCGCATTCGCCGCCGGTGGCCGTGTCCAGTCATCGACCAGCTCGGCAGCGACGCCCTGCGCCTGCCCCAGCGCCAGCGCCGCCTCCAGACTGCCCTCCTCGGGGCGGAAGAAAGGCGCCGTCAGACGCTGACGCAAGGCCTTGAGCGTAGTGTCATCGCCCTGCTCGACCCGTGCGATCACCTCCAGCAGCAGATGCGTGCGCGGCACATAGAGCGGATTGCAGCCGAGCATGGCCAGACGACGCTGGCGCTCATCCTCGGCGGAGAGCCCGATGGCCATGACGCGCACCTGATAGCGCGCGAGCCACGCCGAGGCTTCATCGCGCGCCTGGGCCGAGTTGCCATGCGGCCCACGCTCACCCGCCAGACGCACGACCAGCGTTTCCGGCGCGGGCTGCGTGACATCCCAATGACCGAGCAGACGGTAGGCATGGGTGTGGTCGACCTTGCCGGCCGCCAGCAGCTCGCGCCACTGCTGCACCAGCGTCATGTCCTCATCGCGCGCATCCGGCAACCCGAGACGCGCACGCATCAGGCGGGCATATTCACGCTGCAACTCGCCCTCATAGGCGCCCAGCGCAGCGGAGAGCGCTTCGACATCGACCAGCGGCGACAGCGCGATCCCCAATCGCTCCAGATTCCATAGCCCGATGCCCGGCTGCTGGGCGAAACCATAGCGCCCGGCCTGATCGGTATGATTCGGCACCAGATTCTCTTCATAGCCATCGAGGAAGGCGTAGGGCCCGTAATCGAAGGTCAGCCCCAGCAGCGACATGTTGTCGGTGTTCATCACCGCATGCACGAAGCCGTAGGCCTGCCAGGCCGCGATCAGATTTGCGGTGCGAGTGATCACTGTCTCGAACATGGCCAGCGCAGCGGTCACACGCACCTGGTCTGTGAGGGGCTGGTCTGCAAGCGGCTGGTCTGCCGCTGGCAGATGCTCAGGCAGGCACTCAGCAAAGTGCTCCCGCAGGGCGTGATCGATCAGCGTCTTGAGGTCTTCATGCCGGCCGGAGTGGGACAGCCACTCGAAGTGCCCGAAGCGCAGGTGGCTCTCGCAGACGCGCAACACGGTAGCGCCGGGCTCGACGGTCTCGCGTTGGACCCGCTCGGCATTCACCGCCAGTGCCAGCGCGCGGCTGGTGGGAATGCCCAGCGCGGCCATGTACTCGCTGGCCAGATACTCGCGCACGCTGGAGCGCACCACCGCCTGACCATCGCCGAAGCGCGAGTAAGGCGTACGCCCGGCGCCCTTGAGATGCAGATCGAAGGTCTTGCCGTGTTCAGTCTCAAGCTCGCCGAGCAGAATGCCACGCCCGTCGCCGAGCTGCGGATTGTAATGACCGAACTGATGGCCAGTGTATTTCTGGGCCAATGCGTCCATGCCCGGCAGCAACCGCTCACCGGCCATCAAGAGGCGCAGCTGCTCGAGCGCCTCCTCGCTGGAAGCGTCGGAGGTCAAGGCCGCCTCCAGCCCCAGCAGACGGGCGCAGTCAGGACTCACATCGGCAAGGCGCGTGCCTTGTCGCGGCTGCGGGGCGACACGCGTGAAGAAGTGCTCCGGCAGGCGGGCATAGCGATTGTTGAAGCGCAGCGCCGCCAGGTCGTGCACGTGCGCGGCGGGCGTAGGGGCAAACTCACTCATCAAAAGGCTCCGTCGGGCCGCCGGGGGTCGGCGACTCGCTGGGGGAAGAAGTGGACGCGGCGGCGTCGCTCGGGGTCAGCAGGCTGCGCAGGCCGCCGGAGGGCCGCCCGGGCGGCAGCTTGCTGGCCATTTCATACATTTTGCGCGCCGTCGTGTCGGTGCGTGCCTGACGCTTGAGCGCCTGCAGGGCATCGTCGGAGTCCCGGGCATGGCCCAGGTGTTGAGCATGAGCCAGGTGCTGAGCATGGCTGGCAGGAGCGCCCGAGGCTGGCGCCTGATCGCGCGTGCCAGCCGCAGCAGACGTGCCCTCAAGCGAGGTCTCATGGCGGCGCAGCAGCAGGCGCTTGCGCGGTGTCAGCGCCAACTCCGACAGGCGTGCCTTGCCCCACCACGGATGTGGCGCCTGCACGCCATGCGTGGACTCGCTCAGCCAGGCCTGCGGCAGTGCCTCGAGCAGAGGGAAGCGCTCACTCTCGCCCTGCGCCTGCCACCAGTGGCTCAGGCGCTCATTGAGCACCAGCAGCTGGCGTGCCCGCGTGGCGGCGGTGTAGCTGAGATTGGTGACCAGCACCTGATTGGGCAATTGCTGGCGCGCGCTTGGCAGTGCCAGATCATCGGCCAGCACCACGCAATCAAACTCGAGACCCTTGGCGCGGAAGACCGTCCCCAGCATGACAGTGGGCAGCTCGACCGACTGCCCCCGCGAGTGAGCACTGACGATGGCGGCCTGCAGGTCGCCATCGTGCTTGCGCAGCTCACCGATCCATTGATCGAGTGGCGCCTGGGCATACCAGGAGGCCAGCTCATGCAGACTGCGCGCCTGATGATCATCGAGACGCGTCAGAGCCCCCAGCACCTGCGCCGGGGTCTGGCCGAGCCGTGTCAGAGAGGGAGGCAGCAGTCGCCACCACTCACGCTGACTCGCGCTGTCGCCCTGCTCGGCCATCTGATGTGCGCGCCAGAGCCGCCAGTGATCCAGCAGCCCCGCCAGCGGATAGCCTTCGATGCCATCCAGCCAGGCCACCGCGATGCCGCGCTGGTGCAGTGACAGTGCCTCCCCCAGCGCCGCCACCGGGCCGGCACTGATCACCGCATGGCGCTTGCCGGAGTGCAGCAATGCCTCACGCACCGCGGGCAGCGCCAGACGGGTCGCCGGGCCGAGGCCGCTCATGGCCTGCTCGCGGGCGGTGGGCGAACAGGCCGCCAGCCGCGTGCCCAGCGCCGCCAATGCCGGTCCGAAGCGCCAGGCGCCGGGCAGCGAGTAGACGGTGGCATCGGCCAGCAGCGGCGAATCCAGCGAGCTCATGCCTTCCACCTGACGCGACAGGCTCTGATGCGGGTCGCCGATCAGCAGCAGGTCGCAGCGCTGGCGACGCAACATGGCCAGCAACGCTGGCGTGGCGTCCTGCGCCTCATCCAGCATCACCAGGTCGGCCTCCAGCGACTGGCCATGCTGCGACCACAGCTTGAGCAAGGCGTTAAACGACAGGCTCTGCTGATGATCGGCGGGGTCCAGCAGGCACTCCCACACCAGCCGCATGCTCTCGACCAGCTGGCGCAGCTCATTGGCACTCAGCCGTTGTGCCACGCCGTCGGGCAGGTGCTCAGGCATCGGCACCGCGTCGCTCTCGGCGAAGAAGGTGTTCAGGCCCTGGGCGATCAGGCTGCGCGACTGGCTGGAAAGACTGCCCAGCCAGCTGAGACTCTGCGGCGCTAGACGGCGCGTGATGTCGGGCTGCCGCTTGAGCTTGTCGCCGTACTCCTCCATCAAGGCCTGGCGCGCCAGCTGATGCAGCGACAGCGACTGGACATTGGCGGGCAGCTGACTGGCAGTCCGCCCCGCCACCGCCGGGTTGAGCGAGGTGTAGATGAGGGTCTCGTCGGCGTAGGTACGCGCCAGCTCGACCATCAGCACGGTCTTGCCGCTGCCGGCACAGGCACGCACCACCACGCAATCGCTATGCTCGGCGCTGTTGGCCGGCGTGCGATCGCGCAGGCGCGAGGGAAAGGGATGGGCGAGAATTCGCCGTTGATCATTGCTCAGATGCATGGCGGCATGATCCCCCCTGTCAGCGCGGGGGGCAAGACCTTCGCTGCGCGATCATGACTAGGACAGCGCGCCATTGGCCGCGAGGCGCTCACGCACGGTACGCATCAGGCCACGATTCCAGCGCAACAGATCATAGAGCGTGGTGAAGTAGGCATTGCCCCGCGTCGAGTAGGCACTCAGCGTCGGGATGAGATCTTCGGCGCGCACCGGCTGGCCCGCGTTGCGCAGACGCCCGCGCAGCTCACGTAGCTCGGCATAGCTGCGCTGGGAGTTGAGATTGTCGAAATAGGCGGCGATGCCGGCCTCCAGGCTCTCGAAGCGCCGATATTCACGCCCCGGCGGCCCGATACCGCAGCCGCGCGAGAAGCAGCGCATGCCGAACAGATTGTTGGCGTCGCGGGCATGGCCCGACGTCCCCCAGCCCGACTCCTCGATGGCCTGCACCAGCACCATGTCCAGCGGCAGGGTATCGATGCGCAGCAGCAGGCGCGTCCAGCTGACGCCGATGTCCTCGCGCGTGACGTCACAGGGCAGATTGGCCTGATCACACAGGCCGTTGAGACGCTCCTGCTCGCGCTCGCTGTAGTCACGCCCTCCGTCACCGGCGCGCTTGCGCATCGCCAGCAACCAGTCGCGCTGCTCGGCGATGCGCTGGTTCTCGGCCACCACCAGCGGAATCATCAGCTCGAAGAATGCGACCTTGCGCTGGTTGCCCGCGGGATAGGGTCGCAGGTCCGGCATCTGATGGGTCTTGTCACGGGCCAGCAGCTCATCATCCAGCCGCGCCGCCTGCGCCATCGAACCCAGCCCCATCACCAGCAGCAAGGCGGCGCTGACCAGACGAACAGAGCCCGGACGAACAGCGCCCAGATGGGCAGAGCTCAGGCGGACAGAGCCCAGACGAACAGGGCTCAGGCGCCGCGACCAGGCCCTCGCCCACGTCCACGAAGACAGGCGTGGCAGGCCACGCACTCCGCCAGTCAGCCAATCCGCAGAGAAAGGTAGGTAAGTCATGTGCTGCGCTCATCGAGAGGGATGCAGTAGCAAGACGCGAGATACCATCAGCGTATCTCATGAGGCTGCATGAAACCCTAAAAACGCGTGGGCGAGAAGATGGCGCGGTCGGCCAAGCGAGGAAAGACACGGCAAGCCCTGTCGTCCGTCACCGACAGACCGCCAGGCGATGCCCGCCTTTCGCGCCACTGACGCGGCGCGCGCTCTGCGCTCCCTGCGCTTCCTCCCCTTTTTCCCTTCCTCCCTTCCTACCCTGCCGCCTTCCTGCCCTGCACCCCTTGCACCTCGCACTGGACGCTATCGCTGACGACACCCCCAACGCAAAACGCCCCCGCAGCATAGGCTGCGAGGGCGTCGTTGCGGACATGCTTGATCAAGCCAGTGACTCGATCGTTCCGCCGTCTCAGACGCTGAGCATGCTGTTCAGGCGGCGCACGTAAGCGGCCGGATCTTCCAGCGCACCGCCTTCGGCGATGATGGCCTGATCGAGCAGCACGTGTGCCAGATCGGTGAAGTAATCGCCTTCACCGCCTTCCAGACGCGTGACCAGGGCGTGCTCCGGGTTCAGCTCGAGAATCGGCTTCACTTCCGGCAGCGGCTGGCCAGCGGCTTCCATCATCTTGCGCATCTGGTAGCCCATCTCGTGCTCCGGCAGCACCACGCAGGCCGGGGAATCGGTCAGGCGGTGCGTGATGCGCACTTCCTGAACGTTCTCGGCCAGCGCTTCCTTGACGCGCTTGACCAGATCTTCCTTGGCCTTGGCGGTCTCTTCTTGGGCCTTCTTCTCTTCTTCGTTCTCGACATCGCCGAGATCGAGATCGCCCTTGGCGACATCCGCGAAGGACTTGCCGTCGAACTCGGTGAGGTGGCTCATCAGCCACTCGTCGATGCGGTCGGTCAGCAGCAGGACTTCGATACCCTTCTTGCGGAAGATCTCGAGGTGCGGGCTGGACTTGGCGGCATTGAAGCTGTCGGCGACCAGGTAGTAGATCTTGCTCTGGCCTTCCTTCATGCGCTCGACGTACTGGGCCAGTGACTGGTCCTGGGTCGCGCTGTCGGTCTCGGTGGTGGAGAAGCGCAGCAGCTCGGCGATCTTCTCGCGGTTGGCGAAGTCTTCCGCCGGGCCTTCCTTGAGTACGGAGCCGAACTGGTTCCAGAAGGTCTGGTACTGCTCGGGGTCCTTGGCCAGCTTCTTGAGCATGTCCAGGCCACGCTTGGTCAGCGCGGACTTGAGCTTGTCGACCTGCGGGTCCTGCTGCAGAAGTTCACGCGAGACGTTCAGCGACAGGTCATTGGTGTCCAGCACGCCCTTGATGAAGCGCAGGTACAGCGGCAGGAACTGCTCGGCGTCGTCCATGATGAAGACGCGCTGCACGTAGAGCTTCAGGCCACGCGCGGCGTCGCGCTGGTAGAGGTCGAACGGCGCACGGCCCGGCACGAACAGCAGGCTGGTGTACTCGAGCTTGCCCTCGACCTTGTTGTGGCTCCAGCTGAGCGGGTCGGAGAAGTCATGCGAGACGTGCTTGTAGAAGTTCTTGTACTCCTCGTCGCTGACCTCGGACTTGGAGCGCACCCACAGCGCAGTGGCGGAGTTGGCGGTTTCCCAGTGGACCTGCTCGTTGCCTTCCTCGTCCTTCTCGACGCGCTTCATGCGCACCGGCAGTTCGATATGGTCGGAGTACTTGGTGACCAGGTTGCGCAGACGATGATCGTCAGCGAACTCGATGGCATCGTCCTTGAGGTGCAGCACGATCTCGGTGCCGCGCTCGGCGCGCTCGATGTCGGCGACGCTGAACTCGCCTTCGCCACGCGAGGTCCACTCGACGCCCTGGTCAGCGCCCAGGTCGGCGCGACGGGTGCGCACGGTGATCTCGTCGGCGACAATGAAGCCGGAGTAGAAGCCGACCCCGAACTGACCGATCAGACGCGAATCCTTCTGCTGGTCACCCGACAGGTTCTTCATGAACTCGGCGGTGCCGGAGCGCGCGATGGTACCCAGGTTGGCGACCACATCGTCACGGCTCATGCCGATGCCGTTGTCACGCAGGGTGATGGTCTTCGCCTCGGCATCGTGCTCGATCTCGATGCGCAGCTCGCTGTCGTTGCCGTAGAGGGCATCGTTGTCCAGCGCCTGGTAGCGCAGCTTGTCGCAGGCATCCGCCGCGTTGGAGACCAGCTCGCGCAGGAAGATCTCGCGGTTGGAATACAGCGAGTGGATCATGAGGTGAAGCAGCTGCTTCACTTCTGTCTGGAAGCCATGCGTTTCGGTGTGAGTGGCGGTCGTCATCGAAAGGACCTCTATGTCGTGGATGCCTGAAAAGAAGATTCGCGGTGGCCAGAGCGCCCCCGCAACAATCAAACCGGCTCGCCGACGCCTGCCTTTCTTGGGCGGCAGATCGAAGGAAGCACTCGTGGATCAGATATGGGGCAAGGGTGAGGGATTTCAAGGCACTAGCGACAGATGATTGCGCCCGGCCCACCTGGCGCATGGCACAGAAACACCCAAGCGGCTCCCTGGGGTAGCAACCAAAGGAGCCAACGAAGGGAAGCAACGAAAGGAGCCAATCAAGGGAGCCAACGAAGAGGTAGCCATCAGGGAGGCGCTTTCTAGTGTGACGCCTGCAGGGCAGACATCACCTGCCATCACGGGGAGGCGAGTGATTCCAGCACGAAGTGCATGCGCGCGCTGGCGACCGGTTGCTCGCGGGATTTCTGCCAGGCGCTGACGCGCACATTGGTCATGCGCCGGCCTTCGCGCATCACTTCACAGTCGATGCGCGTCACCTGATCGCCGCGCGCCGTGGCCAGATAGTCGATGGAGAAATCGATCAGCTTGGGCAGGCGCGCTTCACGCCCGCCGCGCCCATGCCGCCTGAGCACCTCAAGCGTCGCGGCGGTTTCCATCGCCGCGGCCAGCACGCCGCCATGCACCGCCGGCAGCATCGGGTTGCCGACATTGTCGGGCATCGCCGCCATGGAATAGCTCAGCGCCTGCTCAGGATGCAGCTCGACATCACTGGCCGCGCCCGCCTGCTGCCCGTCAATGGCACACAGTCCAAGCCCGATCGCCTGCGCGTAGGGCAGACTCGCCAGCAGCGCCGCCAGGTCGGCGTGAGTGCGCTGTCCTTCGACGAAACGCCGCGCACTGAGCAGGCCACGCGGGTCCTGGGCATCGCGCGGCGCCTGCGGCTCGGTTTTCTCGCCTGCTGGCTGTGCAGCCTGTGATAACTGCCCCAGTGGTTCCGACTCGACCGTGGAAGGATTCGCGGGGGCTTGAGCATTGGCCGCCGCCAGCAGCGCCTCGGCAAAGCCGCTGGGCGTATTGCGCTCGCCGAGCCTGACGAAGTTGCCGATCGCACGACACAGGATCTTGCCCGGCTGCTGCCAAATCTGCGCCTCGGTAAATACCATCGATTCCGTGACCCGCAGCACGCGCGCCTCGCCCACCAACGCCAGGCCCTCGACGCCGGGTCGGTAGTGATCGAGGCGCAGATCCAGCGTCGGGCAAACTTCCGGTGCCGACAGCCCCGTGAGCACGGCACTGCCGCACAGCGTATCGGCGAACATGGTCAGCACACCGCCATGCACCAGCCTGCGGTGTGGATCGCCGATCAAGGCCGGTTGCCACGGAAGCTGCATGCGGATGGCCGGCGCGGCGACCTCCTCGACCCTGACGTTCAAGCGCGCCGTGTGCGGAATGAAGCTCAGGAATCCGGTCAGCGCCCGCGCCCAGCTGGCGTCATCCAATACGCCACCCTCAGCCGGCACGTCAGCGGGATTGACGGCCAGCCCCAGCAGGCTCTGCGGCACTGCATGCATCACATCCACAGCGGCATCGCCATCAACGCGAGGGAAACCAGATAGCCGGCGCCCCACAACAGGGAGCGCAACGCGGCGATGTTGGCCAGATAGCAACCCCAATAGCCCAGTCGTACCAGCACGAAGATCACCGCCAGCGTGGTCGCGATGGGCGCGCCCGGCGCGGTGATCACGCTGACCAGCACCCCGGCGGCAAACAGCGGAAAGGCTTCGATGGTGTTCTGGTGCGCGGCGAGTGCGCGGGCCCCGAAGCCCGTCAGCTCACGCTGCTGCGCGCGCGGGTCATGGTTGTCGTAACGTCCGGTTCGCTGTTGCGCCCAGGCGACCGGTAGCTTGGTCAGCACCAGCATCAGTGCCGCAAACAGCAGGCAGGCATAGATCAGCATGCAGAATTTCCTTGAAAGGCGTTGTTCAGGGCGTTGCCACAGCGGCGCGTCTCGTTTGTGAACAAACGGTGCGCCGCCCTGTGATAAACGGCAGATCAGACACTGACGGCACGCCAATTCAAACTGGTGTTTGATAGCGTGTCACGAGCATGGCAGGGTCGCGGCGTCCCTGCCATGCGGCCAATGGCCAGTGCCAGCATCAGGGCTGGTAGAGGAATGGAGTTTCCACGCTGCACGCCTTCAGGGAGTCGGAGGCTCGGAGGGATCAGGTTCGGGAATCTCGCCACGCCACAGGCGATAGTCGGCCAGCGCATCATCGAGCTTGCCGAGCAACCAGGTCACGATCACCAGATCATCGAGAATCCCCAGCCCCACCAGCATATCCGGGATCAGATCCAGCGGCGAGACCAGATAGATGAAGGCACCGGCCGCTAACCCCAGCGCCTTCCACGGCACCGGGCGATAACGTCCGCTCACCACGTCGCGCAGCAAGGGCCCCATGGTGCGCAAGGCGGCGCCTGCCTTGCCCAGCACATGTCGGCGGCCAAACAATCGCGTCAACCATAATGCCTTGCCCATAGTGGACTCCTCACGGGTAGCACAAATTTCATTCACTGAGCTTGCCATCATCGCGGCAGCACAGCCGCGATATCACTCTCGGATAATTCACTATCAGTATCAGATGGTGCTGTTATTCAGCGCCGACCACTGCCACGATAGCCACTATCGTTACTGAATCGGCAACCCCTGATAGCCAATATCGGGGCACTTGTTCAACATCGGGGCACTGAACCGCCACCACAAGGTCGCAGCCAGTCCACGCCCCCTTTACCGACAGTCGCAGGAGTCCCAGGTGACACCAGGCAAGCAAACACTCCGACCCCGTGGCAGCCGTCGCTTCGCGGCGCTGCGGCACCTCACCGGCCTAGGCCTGCTGTTGGGACTGAGCCTGCCCCTGCAGGCCGCCACGCCCAGTGACCAGAGCTTCCGCGCCGCCTTCGATGATGCGCGCGCCAAGCGTTTTGACGAGATTCAGCAGGTCGCCGTCAATGGCCACGTGCTGGAGGGCTACATCGAGTATCACCAGCTCAAGGCCCGCCTGCCGTACGCCACCGCCGCGGAAGTGCTGTCCTTCATCGAGCGTCACGCAGACTCGCCGTTGGCCGAGTGGATGCGAGGCCAGGCGATCTCCGCCTACGGGCGCACCGGCCGTCATGATGCCCTGCTGGAAGTCAGCGATGGCGTGCCGGCGGGCGCGCAGCGCCAGTGCTATTACTACACGGCGCAGCTGAGCAATGATGTCGCGAGCGCATCGCAAGGCGGCCTGAAGCTCTGGCATGTGTCCGGCTCGCAGGACTCGGCCTGTGACCCGCTGTTCTCGGCGTTGCGCGAGCGTGGCGTGATCGATGATCAAGCCATCTGGGAGCGCGCCATGCTCGCCTGGGCTGCCGGCCAGGGTGGCATGGTCAGCTATCTCGAGCGCCAGCTGCCCAGCAGCTGGCAGCGGGCCATCGCGGCACGCGAACAGCTGGAGGGCAACTTTGCCGCCATCACGCGCCTGCCGACCAACCTCGGTCACGGCGGCCATGCCTTCGCCGCCTTGAGCGTCGCCGCCATGCATGGCTTCGTGCGTGCCGACACCGAGGCCGCGCTGGAAGCCTGGCGCAAGGTGAATCCGCACATGCCGATGAGTGATGAACAGCGCCACACCGTCGAGCGCGACCTGGCCTGGTATTCACTGGTGCGCGACATCCCCAACAACCGCGGCTGGGTCGATCAGCGCCTGACCATCCTCGATGACGAGGAGCTGTTCGATCTGCGCATGCGCAACGCGGTGCGCGATGGCGACTGGCCGCAGGTGCGTGAATGGGTGTTGAAGATGCCGGACCGCTTCCGCAACGAAGCCCGCTACCAGTATTGGCTGGGGCGTGCCGATGACAGCCTGGGTCGCCCGCAGGAAGCACGCGCCGCCTGGACGCGCGCCGCGACCGAACGCAACTTCTACGGCTTCCTGGCCGCCGACCGAATCGGGCAGGCGTATTCGCTCAATCGCGATGACCAGGACTTCTCCGACGCGGAACTGGCCAAGGTCGCCGAGACGCCGGCCGTCAAGCGTGTCAGAGCGCTGATGAACATCGATGAGATCGGCCTGGCACGCTCCGAATGGTTCAACGCCGTCACCCAGGCGGATGACGCCGATGCTCGCCGTCTCGCAGCCTATGCACTGCAGCAGAAATGGTATGACCTGACCGTCTTCGCCACCATCCGCGGCCAGCTGTGGGATGGCCTTTCCTGGCGCTTCCCGCCGGCCTGGCAGCAGGACTTCCAGCGCTTCGGTGCCGATGCCGGCGTCGACCCATGGATGCTGATGGCACTCGCGCGTCGCGAGAGCGCCTTCAACCCCACCGCTACCTCGCCGGTGGGCGCACGCGGTCTGATGCAGCTGATGCCGGGCACCGCCGCTCAGGTCAGTCGCGGCCTGGGCCTGCCCACGCCCAGCAACGCGGCGCTGGGTGATCCGGTCACCAATATCCGTCTTGGCAGCACCTATATCCGCGAGATGCTGGACCGCTACTCCGGCAATCGCCTGGCCGCCGCCGCGGCCTACAATGCCGGGCCGGGACGCGTCGATCGTTGGCTCGCCGACACCCCGGGCGAATACGACCGCTTCGTCGAGCGTATCCCCTTCAAGGAGACCCGCGAATACGTCAAGGCCGTGTTGGCCTACCGCGTGATCTTCGAAAGCCTGGCCAAGGGCACCAGCGAGGGCGTCAAGGTGGTCAGCGACCGCGAAGTCAGCCAGCGCTACACCACCGCGCTGGTGGATCGCCGCTGAGCCGAGCAGCAGCATCCAGCAACGAAAACGCCAGCCCCATGGGGCTGGCGTTTTCGTTTTCATGGCATCAGGGCCCATGGCGTCAGAGCCCATGGCATCAGAACTCATTGGGCCTTCAGCCATTCTTTCAGCCATTCGTTCAGTCAGTCATCGCGACGTGGACGAATGGCGGGCGAGGACCCGGACTGGCTCTCGCCCTTGGCTTCGCCCGGTCGCGAGGCAGCCACGCCATTGCCGAACGGCGGCTTCTGCTGAGGGGTATACCGTCCCAGCGCCTCGGCATAGCTCAGGGGGCGCCCTTCGTCGCCTCCCTTGCCCTTGCCACGCCAGCCCTGGCGCTTGCCGGGAGCGCCCTGGGGCTGTGGTACGTCATCATGGGCCTGAGATTCCGCATAGGGCTGAGATGCCGCATGGGAGCGAGGCGCATAGGGCTGAGACGCCCCCTCGCCCTCAGCCTCGCTGCCCGGGTATGCCTGCGACACCACCGGCTCCGATGCCGCTCGGCCGGAATAGGCCAGAGGCTGGGAGCGCGTGACGCGCGGTGTACGCATCATTCGCACCATCAGCCAGACCGCCAGTGCCCAGCAGAGCGTGCCCAGCACGCCATAGACGATCATCGCCCAGACATTGCCGGGGCGGTGGCCTGCATTGATGATGATCACACGCGACAGATCGATGTCGGGCCAGCGCTCGGCCAGAAGGGAGCGCTCATCGCCCGGCAGGTCCGTCTCGGCGTGCAAAACGGTGCCAAACAGGCCATCGGGGAACTCGATCAGCGGCGGCACGTTTTCCAGGCTCTGCACGGAGTCGGTTCGCACCAGCACGCCCATGCGCTCGATGCGCGGCCATTCTTCCGAGGGAATGCCATCAATGCCCCCGAAGGCGCGTGACAGACCGGCCAGCTCCAGTAGATAGGGGTTCATGTCAGAGATGACTGGATAATAGAGCGTCTCGATGCGGCGCCCCCCGTCTGCATTGGCATCGAGGCGGAAGGTCTCGGTGTGCTCGCGATAGACCGCCCAGTGATTGCGCAACGAGACGAACTGATTGATCGGCAGATTGCCCTGCTCCACCGACTCGAGATTCAGCGTTTCGGGGCGCGTGGTCACGCGTCCGACCCAGCGTCCCTCATCGACGGCGTACAGCCAGGCCGCTATCCCGGCGACCACCAGCACCACGGCACTCAACCCGCCCAGACGGCGACGAAGGGTATGTGAAAGACTCATCCGATTGCGTTCCCTGCCAATGCCAGCCTTGATGGGCCGGTCTTCATGTCATGAATGCAGCACTGTACCGCTGCTGTCGTTGGCTCGGGCAGGCATGAGCACCGGCCCGGGCTTCATTGTTGTTCGAGCCGTGCTGCCAATCGATTGCTCTTGTCGCAGTAGCGTTGCCGCAGGCGCAGGATCTCCAGAGAATTCGAGGACAGGGCATCCAGTACGTAGCGGTTGCAGGCCTGCTCGGCTTCTCGATGCGCCGCTTCCAGCGCCTTGCGCGCCTTGCGCTCTGCCGGCGTCATGCCCGCATAGGGGTCGCGCCGGGGCTTGAAGGTCGCTGCGGCCTTGCAATACATGGTGCGGGTGTCGATATGCGCCGCCCGCCCCCGGCGCTGCAAGGCATGGCAGGTCTCGACGAACAGTCGGCTGGCCATGCGCGAGCACTCGCGCTGCTCGACGGCGGTACCGGTCTTTTCCAGATGTGCACAGACCGATTCATCATCGATGCGCCACAGCTGGTGGCGGAAGTCGATGGTGTAACCGTAGTAAAGCACCCGTACCTGCTGTACGCGGGAATCGTAGACATCACTGATATCCCGAGCCTCCAGGTGCGTGACGACCTTGAGAAAGGCCGCCAGTGTCAATGTCACAGGATCCATGTGTCATCAAGGATACGAACCGTCATCCCATGCGCTCCGTTGCGATGTTGGCAGTGGCCGCTCATCCCTAGCGGCCTAGCGCCAGCCGTGCCCCCAGCAGCACCATGACGGACCCGGTGATGCCTTCCATCCAGCAGGCGACCCGCGGCCTTGCCAGCCAGCGCCCTGCACCACCGACCATCAGCGCCACACTGATCTGCCAGAGATTGGCGATCACGAAGTGGACACCCGCCAGCCACAATGACTTGAGCACGGCCGGGTCGGTCGGCGCGATGAACTGCGGCAGAAAGGCCATGTAGAACACCACCGTCTTGGGATTGAGCACATTGGACAGGAAGCCCTCACGCAGCGGCAGCCAGCACGATACCTGCTGCCGTGTCACGCTGACGTCGACATTCAGCCCGCGTGCGCGCCGCGCACTCTTGAGACTCTTGATGCCCAACCAGATCAGATAGCCCGCCCCGACCAGCTTGAGGGCCGAGAACGCCCATGCCGACTGCAACAGGATCAGCGAGATGCCCGCCGACGACACCAGCGCGTGCACGAAGAGGCCGGCACAGATCGCGAGACTGGTCAGCACGCCGTCACGCAGGCCACCGCGCGAGGTATTGCGAATCACCAGCAGGGTGTCGACCCCGGGCGTGACCGTCAGCAAGGTGATGGCCACCACGAAGGACCAGAAGGCAGCATCGAACTGGATGAAATCAAACATGACGAACGTCCTTGCGACAGACCCGCTTCAGTAGCCGAATTCGTGCCCCCATGGCACTGAACAGGCGACCAGTCTAGGCGAGCACGGCCAGCCTGCAAAGCCATCCACACCAAGATGACAGCCTGGTTTGCCTATGAATGGTGCACTTCAGTCTTTTGTCTTACTGCGTTGCTACACAACGGCGCAGGCGCTCTCATGAGCCCGCAGCTGATGGCATGCAGAAGCCATCTCGCGTCATCAAGGATACGAGCCTCGAGTCCTAAAATACGCTGCGTCGCTGTTGAGCGACCAACGCAGCCTTCAACCTACCAACCAGAACCCCGTAGCGATATCCAGCAGCAGCACCAGCAAGGCCAGCAGGATGACCAGGCCATCCTCCCCGATCAGCCCCAGCCCCAGCAGCAGCAAGGTCGCCGCCGGCAAGGCCGCGGCGAAGGGCACCAGCTCCAGCGGCACCATGGCCGTGGCCAGCAGGATGGTCAGCGCCGCGATACCGCGATAGGCAATGCCACGCGTCATGAAGCTCAGGCGTGGCTTGAGTAGACGATCGAGGCGTCGTGTCCAGGGTCTTGCCCGCTCGACGCCATGGGTCAGGCGTTGATGCTCGAAACTGAAGCGCGCCAGCCGGCGTGGCAACCACGGCATCTTGCGCCCCAGCAACAGTTGACCCGCGATCAGCACGATGAACAGCGCGCAGGTCGTCGGTACCCCGGGGATCGCCCCGGTCGGCAGCAGTACCAGCAAGGCAGGCAATACCAGCAAGGGGCCGAAGCCCCGGGAGTTGAAGTGCTCCAGAATGTCGCCCAGCGAGATATCCCCTTCGATCTCGCGGTCCAGCTCTTCCAGCAACCCCGTGAGGTTGCCTTCATTGGCGTGCTTGCTCATGCGAGCTCCCTATCGGGAAGATGACGGAGGGTGTGAAGGTCTCGAGCCGTGGCGAGTCAGCTGGTGCCGCCCGCCACGGTGAATCATCAGCCGACCAGGCGATCGCCCAGCATGCCGATCATGAACCCCAGCGAGGCGCCCAATGGCGGTGACCAGTGATGCGCCACCCGCGACTGGGGCGCAATGTCCTGGAAGACGAGGTAGAGAATGCCACCGGCGGCGAAGGCCATCAGTCCGCCCAGCACGCCCGGCGCATCCGCAAGCCACAGATGGCCGGCCAATGCCGCCAGCGGGCCCAGCAGTGACAGCAGCACGAAGGCCCCAAGCCCCTGACGCGCCGTCAGCCCGGCCCCTTCCAGCTCACGATAGGCATTGAAGCCTTCCGGCAGGTTCTGCACCGCGATGAACAGTGCCAGCAACATCGCCGCGGCGGGAGAGGCAGAGGCCAGTGCACCCAGTGCGATCGCCTCGGGGATGAAGTCCATCAGCATCGCCAGCAACTGGCCCTTGGCGCCGCCACCGCGCGCCAGCCAGCGGTCCAGTTGCATGAAGATCAGCGCGCCCAGCAGGAACAGCCCCAACAGCGCCGCGATGGATAGCGCCTGCATGGCATGCGGTACCAGCACCAGTGAGACAGCGGCCAACAGAATGCCGCCGCCGAGCGCGGTGATCCCCGCCAGCCAGCTGCGCTTGACGTGACTCTCGTGACTGCGCTCCAGCTGGGCGATCACGCCACCCAGCGGCATGCACAACCCGGCAGCCCAGGCGAGCGCCACCATGGTCCACGGAATCGATGCCATCATGCTGTCGTCGGGGCTGCAGGACTCGGTCGCGCACCCAGCACACGCATCAACAGACTAGTACCGACGCCCCAGGCGCCATTCAGGATCAGGCCACCGACCACCATCAGTGGCGCGACCTCGATTCCCTTGAGCGGGAAGACGACCAGCATGGCCACGGCCGTCGGGCCGACTGCGCCGAAAACGAGGCTGATCAGCCAATGGCTGACGCCCGTCCTGCGACGCACCAATGCCCACAGCGGCAGTCCCCAGAGCCCGCCCCAGAAGGCCAGCGAGAGTACTGACGGGACGCCCAGCGGCCCGGTAGGCGTCATGTTGTAGGGCGCCTTGGGCAGGATATCAGCCAGATAGAAGAGCCCGAAGAGGCCCTGATGGAAGATCAGAGTCGCCAGAAAGGCGGCGATGAAGGCTTTCAACCAGATCATGTTCACTTCCTTGTCGTCATGTTGATGAAAACATCCGAGCCCCAGCACATTAGAACATGCGAAACCTCGACACTGCCTTTCCTGCTACGTCACTTCCGTCCCGCTGGATGCAACGCAGGCGTGATCTCTAGCGCTGGGTGGCCGGCGCCTGCTCGGCATGACGCAGCGATATCTGGTCATTGAGTGTCCAGAAGTCATACAGCACGCCGATGAAGAACAGCCCACCGGTGCATAGGTAGAGCAAGCCGGTCAGCCACTTGCCCATGTACATGCGATGGATGCCGAACACGCCCAGGAAGGTGAGCAGAATCCAGCTCAGCGAGTAATTGATCGGGCCTTCGCGAAAACGGAAGTCCGCCTCGCGGTCCATCGCCGGAATCAGGAACAGGTCGATCAACCAGCCGATGCCCAGCAACCCGAAGGTGAACAGCCAGATGGTGCCGGTGACCGGCTTGCCATAGTAGAAACGGTGCGCGCCGAGGAAACCGAAGATCCACAGCAGATAGCCCATGGTCTTGGAATGCGTGTCCTGTACAACAGGCGATGTGGTCATCAGTGAAGCCTTAGCCGCGATGCGGCAGATCATGATTGCGAATACAGTCAATGCGGTCTTGGCGCCGATGAATCAAGCCTTCTGCCGCCAGAGGCCACGCCCGGAAACGGCAACGCCACCCGCGCACTGGCGCGGATGGCGTCGGATCAGCAGGTGTCTCTTCATCGGTCCCGGGAGCGAAAGCCAGGCCGGAAACGAAAGCCAGGCCGCAGCCGGCGCTAGATGACGCCCAGCTCGCGCAGACGTTCCTTGAGGTAGGAGTCCGCCGTGTGCTTGTCAGACAGTACCACTTCGGGACGCGGATGCAGGAACAGCGGCAGCGACAGGCGTGACTGGCTGGAACCCTCGCCGGTCGGGTTGATCACGCGGTGCGTGGTCGACGGGAAGTAGCCGCCGCTGGTCTCCTGGAGCATGTCGCCGACATTGATGACCAGCTGACCCGGATCACAGGGCACGTCCATCCATTCGCCATTGACGTCCATCACCTGCAGGCCCGGCTCGTTGGCTGCCGGCAGCACGGTCAGCAGATTGATGTCTTCATGCGCCGCGGCACGGACGGCGCCCGGCTCTTCACTACCGGTCATCGGCGGGTAGTGAAGCACGCGCAGCAGCGTCTGACCGCTGTCCTTGATCATGTTGGAGAGCGGCTCACGGTAGAGCTCTGCCACTTCGGCAGGTGAATGGGCCTCGACCCAGCTCAGAAGCTCTGCCGCGAAGGCTTCGGCCTGGCGGTAATACTCCATGGCATTCTCGCGCAGGCTGTCCGGAATCTTGCCCCACGGGTAGATGTGGTAATACTCCTTGAGATCACGCGCCGTATGGCCCTTGGCGGTCTCGGAGACATCTGCCGGGAACAGTCCATCCTGGGTCTTGGGGTCGAAACGCCAGTCAAGCTTGTCGGCGCTGGAGAAGAATTCGGCCCATTCGGCGTAGATCTTCTCGACCAATTCATGAGAGATCGGGTGATTGCGGATGACACCGAAGCCCGTCGTGCGCAGGGATTCGACAAATTTTTCGGCTGCATCGGCCGAGCGGTAATCTACGTTCTGGACCTTCATGGCATTTCCATCTATGTTGGCTCTGTGTGAGCATCCTACTTGAGCCGGAAGGAGTCGCCAATACGACAACTTTCTGTTCGAATGGAAGCGAGCACGTGCAGCCCAGGCTGCATGCGTAGGTCAAGCAGGAAAGGATGTCGTCGCTGGACGCAACGCGTCTCTCTGGTGGAATTCCCCCTAGCCGCACCAACGCACTCTGGTCTGATGGGCAGACCACCAACATCATCTCGTAAGCAAGGAAAGAATCATGGCAACTGGCACAGTCAAGTGGTTTAACGACACCAAAGGTTTCGGCTTCATTTCTCCGGACGACGGCGGCGACGACCTGTTCGCGCACTTCTCTGAAATTCAGGCAGAAGGCTTCAAGTCCCTGCAAGACGGTCAGAAGGTTTCCTTCGACGTCACCCAGGGCAAGAAAGGCCTTCAGGCCGCAAACATCAAGCCGGTCTGATCTTCTCGATCAGCCTGGTCAGGCCGCCCTCACCGGCGCCCTGATGATGGCAGCAAGACAGTCATGGAAAAGCCCGCCTTCCGGCGGGCTTTTTTGTGCCCAGGCCTTGGCCTGACTCACGCTTCACGAAGAGTCGCCAGCAACAAGAACGCCGCGCCCCAAGGGGTCACGGCGTTCTTGTGTCGGCGGCCGTGTCACTCGCACTCAGCCAGTGACACGGCTTGCGACAGGCATCATGCCAGCATTCGCTGGCCAGTGATTACTGCTGCGCTTCGTCGATGGACTCGTTGGCATCCTGCTGCGCAGCGTTGATCTTCTCGTTCGCTTCGGCAGCAGCGTTATCGCTAGACTGCTCAGCGGAGTCGGTCAGCTCGGCAGCCTGCTCCTTGGTGGAGTCATAGGCGTTCTTGGCAGCATCGGCAGTGGCGTCAGCAGCGTCGTTGACACCTTCCTTGGCAGACTCATAGGTCTCGGAAGCAGCGTTCTTGGTCGCGTCGAGGGCGCTTTCGCTCTCGGCAGCAGCTTCATCGCCCATGGCATCGGCGGATTCGGCAGCGTCGTCAGCCATGTTGTCGGCCTTGTCAGCAGCGTCATCCATCTCTGCGGCCGCTTCGTCAGCCGCCTGATCCATCTTCTCGGCAGCGGCATCAGTCGCTTGATCGGCGCTCTGTTCAGCCTGCTCGGCGCTCTGCTCGGCAGAGGTCTCGGCGTTCTGGGCAGCTTTGTCAGTATCGCCGTTATCGCAACCAGCGATGGCCAGAGACAGGCCAGCGGCCAGTGCGGGAATCATCCATTGCTTGAGTTTCATCGTCTTCTCCATGATAGGTGGGGAGTTGCCAGCCCCTGTTTCCTGCAAGTGGCATTGCAACAAAGGTCGTGTAGTCATGCAAGCGAAAGCGTGGCTTGGCGCCTGATACCCAAGACATGGTGCCAGACCGACAGCTTTTCAAGCATTCCGCCCTTTTCACAGCAGAATAGTGTTAACGAACACCATTTTCCATCAGCTATCACCAGAAACCGCGCCGCGATCACTCACCGATATCTTCGTTCCAGACGTCCGGCTGCTCGCGAATGAAGGTCGCCATCAGTTCGCGGCAGCGCGCGTTGTCGACCACATCGACCTTGACGCCCATGCCACGCAGGTGATCTTCCGCGCCCATGAAGGTGTGGTTCTCACCGACCACGACATGCGGGATACCGTAGAGCTGAATGGCACCACTGCACATCGGGCACGGTGACAGCGTGGTGTAGAGCACGGATTCACGATAGACGCTGGCCGGCAGGCGACCGGCGTTTTCCAGTGCATCCATTTCACCATGCAACACCGTGCTGCCCTTCTGCTGGCGCTGATTGTGGCCACGACCGATGATCTTGCCATCATGGACGAGTACCGAGCCGATCGGCACGCCGCCGGCCGCATAGCCCTTTTCCGCCTCTTCAATGGCGGCCTGCAGGAAGCGCTCATGATCGGTAGTCATTGCTGTCATCGTCTTGCTCCAGATGCGGTGAATATTCAGTGGAGCGGCAGCCTACTGCCACTCACTGCTCGGCACAATACACTCAGCCCAGGCCCGCTTCGCCAGTCATCATCTGACGGGCGCGTCTCAGCCCTTCATTGCTGGCATTGGTGGGCTCGCCGACTTCAGTGGCAAGCTCGCGGAAACTGCCCATGGCACCGAGCAAGGCAGAGGCCTCGTAGGGAATGAAGACGCGATCACCTTCGCGCGCCATGTCCGGCAGCACCTGCAGATATTTCTGGCCCAGCATGTAGCCGACCACCAGCTGCGGGTCTTCCGCACCGATGGCATCGCGCAGCTGATAGATGGCCTGACGCTCACCTTCGGCGCGCAGAATCGCGGCCTGCTTGTCACCCTCGGCGCGCAGTACCGAAGACTGCTTCTCGCCCTCGGCGGTCGCGATGGCAGCTTCGCGCTGGCCATTGGCCTCGGTCACCGTGGCGCGACGCTTGCGCTCGGCCGCCATCTGCAGCCGCATGGCGTCCTCGACTTCCTCGGGCATGCTGATGTCCTGGATCTCGACGCGCGTCACCTTGACGCCCCACTTGTCACCGACTTCATCCATGGTGATCTGCAAGGCGTCGTTGACCTCCTTGCGGCTCTCGAAGAGCTTGTCGAGCTCCATGCGACCGATCTCGGAGCGCAGGCTGGTCTTGGCCAGGACCTCGACGGCCTGGGTGAAGTTCTCGACTTCATAGACGGCGCGCTTGGGATCGACGATCTGGAAGTAGAGCGCGCCATTGACGGTCACGGTGACGTTGTCCGTCGTCACCACGCTCTGGCCAGGGAAGTCCATCACCGTCTCGCGGCGATCGATGCGCGTCTCCTCCACCACCAAGGGCAGGTTGTCGCCCTTGACCTCACGATAACGGCGAATGGTGATCGAGCGCGGCTTGTCGATGAACGGAATCACCAGATTCACGCCGGATTCCAGTGTGCGGCTGTAGCTGCCGAGGCGTTCGATGACGACGGCTTCTGACTGCTGGACGATCATCAATCCCTTGGCCAGCAGGATTACCACCAGCGCCAGTATGAAAAGGATGATGATGAGTCCCGGACTGATAATCATATTGCTCAACTCCCTTGAACTGGGCCGTATCCGCAAGCCCTTGTGAGATATCCGATCACGCTTGACCCGCTGCCACCACGACCGCGCCGTCGAGCCGCGATCTCATGGCGTCTTTGTGCTGTTTCCTTCGAAACAGACTACTTCGAGACCGATTCCTTCGAGACAGGCTCGACACAGACGGTGATGCCTTCGACGCTGACGATCCTGACCGTGTCCCCCGCTGCCGGCGACGTCTCCCCCTCCCAGCGTAGCGGATACTCATTGCCTGACACGCGCACGGCAGGTTTGCCACCGTTGCCTATGATCACCTTGGCCAGCTGCCCGGTCTCCGCGCCGCTGCCCAGGGTGCCGTAGGGCGTCTTGGGCAACAGATAGGGATGGATCTTGCGCACGAACAGCGGCACCAGCACCAGGGCCGTGATCGCGACGCTGATCAACTGGATGTTTAGCCCCGCCCCCAGCCCCGCCGCCAGAGCGCCCCCGAGGGCACTGACACCCAGGGCCAGCAACACGAACTGCGCACCCAGCAACTCAAGCCCCGCCAGAATCAACGCGAGGATGACCCAGATATGCCACGCCGCCAAACCGACCATGCAATCACTCCCTGAGGTCCTGACTCCCGCCCTGCGCGGCCGAGAGATTGGAAGAATACGCTGCCACCAACGCAACGAGCGCAGCCTGAGTAAACCTCAGACTGCGCTCGTGTACCAGCCAGCCCACATGGCTCAGCCAGCGCTCAATGGTCCATCTTCGGGCTCATGAGTGTGTCAGCAGGGCGGCGTCCTGCGGGGCGACCAGACGCAGAGCGCCGAGAATCAGCTGGAATTCGCTGTTCTCGATCAGGTAGCTCTCGCCATCGAGATTCACCGGCAGCGACTCTCCACGATAGTGCAGCGAGTCAGTGCGCACATACCGCACGAAATGGCCATTGTCGGGGAGCGACTCCAGCTCCTCGATCACCTCACCCACCCGCGCGATGGGGAAGTCACGGATCACCAGCACATCGAAGCAGCCATCATCGAGCAGCGCCCGAGGTGCCAGCTCCTGACCGCCGCCCGCCTGACGGCCATTGCCGATCGCCAGCACGAACAACGCCAGCTCCTCCTCCACCCCGTTGAGGGTCACGCTGCCACGATAGGGACGGAAGTCCCATGCCTTGAGCACGCCCATCAGCGAATAGGCCCCGCCGCCGAACAGCTTCTTGAGGCCACCGGGCGTCGAGCGCGTCACCTCGGCGCCGAAACCTGCCGAGGCCATGTTGAGGAAGTAGGCCTCATCCAGCCGCACCACATCCACGGCTCGCGCCGCCCCTTCACAGGCCAGCGCCAGCGATTCCGTCACCGGCTCGGGGATGCCGAGCGAGGTCGCCAGGTCATTGGCGGTGCCCAACGGCAGGATCGCGACTTCCGGACGCTTCGCGAGTGGATACTGCATCAATGCATTGGCGATCAGGTTGAGGGTGCCGTCACCGCCGCCAACGACCAGCCGCGTGACGCCTTCATCGACCGCCTCGCGCACCAGCCTCGCGACATCATCTCCCTCGAAGGTCAACCGCACTTCAAGCCCTGCCATACGCTCACGCTGAGCGAAGATGGCCTCACGCAGCTCCGGCTGCTGAGCCTTGTCCCCGTTGAGTATCACGCGCACACGCGCCGCTGATTCCATGGTGCCTCCTTGGCGACATGCGGATCGAGCGACAAGCATACTCTGGTCAGGTGCCTTCAATGAACCATCTCTGCCCTGCGGCCCGCCGCGGTTGTCAGCCAGCGAATCCCTCATGCCCGGCCAGTCGTCCTGGGCAGTCGCACCGCGCAGTCTCACCGGCCAGTCATACCGACTAGACGCCCGGCTGACGTCGCGCGCCCAACAGCAGCAAGGGCAGCACCATCACCACGCTGATGAGCAGCAGCCCTTGCTGAGGGGCGAGCGGCGTATTGAGCAGCGTCGTCGCCACCACTGCCGAACCGCCGAGCTGGATGCTGCCGAGCAGCGCCGCCGCGGTGCCGGCACGCTCAGCGAAGGCCTCCAGCGCCAGGCTTGATGCCGCCCCGAGTGCCAGCGAGAAGCCGACCGACAGCACTGCCACCGGCACCATGAAGGCAGCGGCTGACAGTGGCAGCCAGGCGAAGGCGGCGCCCTGCATCAGGCCGGAGAGCAGGATGATCGCCAGCCCCAGACGCACGGTGGGCTGACGGCCGAGGCGCGTGATCACGCGCGGTGCGAAGAAGAAGGTGATGATATTGATCACGGCATTGCCGCCGAACAGGGCACTGAAGACCAGCTCGGAGTGACCGAGGCGCTCGACCAGCAGCTCGGAGGACGACGAGACATACAGCAGGATGGCGCTCATCGCGGCCATCGCGACCAGCGCCTGATACAGGAAGCGCCAGCTGGTCAGCACGGGGCGGTAGCGCGCCCAGTTGTACAGCGGACGCTCCACGACCGTCGTGGCAGGACGCGTCTCGCCAAAGCTCTTCCACGCCATCAGGCCGACGCACAGCGCGAAGGCGGCCATGAACAGGAAGTTGGAGCGCCAGCCGAACTGCACCGCCAGCAGGCCGCCCAGCACCGGCGCCAGCGCCGGGATGATGCACAGCGCACCATTCAGATAGCTGTACATCCTGGCGCCCTGCTCCGGCGTGTAACAGTCACGCACGGCCGCGAAGGCCACCGTCACCGTGGCGCACGCTCCCAGCCCCTGCAGGATACGCCCGAGATACAGCATGCTGATGTCCTGTGCCAGCACGGCGACCATCGCGCCGACGAGATAGACCGTCGCGCCGCCCAACAGCGCCGGACGTCGTCCGTAGAGGTCCGTCAACGGGCCGACCAGAATCTGCCCGACACCCACAGCGCCCAGAAACAGCGTCACCGTCATCTGCATCACATCGGTGGACTGGGCGAATTCGCGCGCCATCGCCGGCAGTGAGGGCAGATAGATATCGATCGCCAGCGGCGAGAACATCACGCAGCCGACCAGCAGCAACAGCAATAGTCGTGCGTTGGGCATGGGCCTTGCGGCAGCAGAGGAAGACACGGACATGGATAATCTCGAGAGTCAGAAGCCAAGGGCGGCCCGACAGAGGGGCCATCAAGAATCCGCAGAGCCTAGCGCCTGCGACTTATGAAGAAAAATGATATTATTTCAGGCCTGATATTCCACTGGAGAAACTTATGAGCGCGACAGACCCGCAGACACCCGCAAGGCCGGTTGCCGCCCAGTCTCCAGCCGCGTCTTCACTGTCTGCGTCTTCACTGTCTGCGTCTTCGGGCTCAGCGCCAGCGGCCACGCCCTTCAACACGCCCTTCAACACGCGCATCGACCTCAATCTGCTGCAGGTGCTGCAGGTGCTGCTGGAAGAGTGCAGCGTGACGCGCGCGGCGGGCCGTCTTCACCTCTCGCAGTCTGCCGTCAGCAAGAGTCTGGCACGCCTGCGCGTGATGTTTGATGACGCCCTTTTCATTCGCGAACGCCATGGTCTGCGCCCCACGGCGCGGGCCCTGTCATTGCGTGGCGAGCTGGCCGAGCTGCTCTCGCGTCTCGAGAACCTGAGCGCCCCTGCCACCTTCACCCCCGCCACCAGCCAGCGGCGCTTTCAGCTGGCGGTGCTGGAAAGCGCCTGGGCGACCCTGATGCCTTCCTGCACGCGGGCACTGACCGATGCGCTGCCGCATGGCAGCCTCGAGATCAGTCGCTGGCAGGCCGATTGCCTGAGCCTGATGGAAAAGGGCCAGCTGGATATCGGGCTTGCCGGACACGATCACAGTGCCGAGACCCCGGGCAAGCCGCCTGCCCTCCCCGCTGGCTTCCAATCGCGCCTGCTGTGGCGCGACGACCATGTGATTCTGGTACGGCATGATCATCCGCTCACGCGGCGCCAGACACCGATGACGCTGAGTGAATTCGCGGCCTTGAGTCATGTCCAGGCCACCTGCGAGGGGCGCTCACGCTGGTCGCTGGATGAGCGGCTGGAGCAGCACGGCGCACCACGCCGCATCAGCGTGCTGGTGCCGGATTTCCGCGATGCCCTGAGCATCGTCGCGCACAGCGAGCTGGTGTTCTGCGCGCCCAGAAGCTTTGCCCAGGCCAGCAGCGAGCTGCATGGACTGGCGATCCTTGAGCTACCGATGCGTCTGCCCGCGCTCAGCTACCGCTTGATCTGGCATGCCAGCCACGAGCAGGACCCCGGGCACCGCTGGTTGCGACAGTCCCTGCTGACGCATATCCGCAACGCGCATGGGGAAGACGCCGAGGCCGCTGAGCTCTAGAATGGCCCCATTGTGAATTCGCCACCCGCCCTGCGGCACTGGCGCCGATACCCGCACGTCCCATGAGGTTCTGCCATGCGCTCCATCATCCGCCTGTTCTTCCGCACCCTGCGTCTGGTGCTGGCTCCCTTCATGCTGCTCAGCGAGAAGCTGACCCGCGGCAGCGCGCTCGAGCGCAGCCCCGCCCAGCAGGCCGAGGTGGACGCCGAGACGGCCAAGCTGGCGCTGTATCAGTTCTCGACCTGCCCGTTCTGCATCAAGGTGCGCAAGCGCATGCATCAGCTGAATCTGAACGTCGAGCAGCGCGACACCCAGCACAACGCCACTCACCGCCAGGCCCTCGAACAGGGTGGCGGTCGCGTCAAGGTGCCGTGCCTGCTGATCACCCATGACGATGGTCGCGAAGAGTGGATGTACGAATCCGACACCATCAATGCCTACCTGCAGGAGCGCTTCGGCAGCGCGGCCTGACAGGATACCGGCTGATACGACGCAGACCGCAAGAGGCCGCTCTCATGAGCGGCCTCTTGCGGTCTGGTGAGCGCGATCACGCGCGCTTGGGTGTCTCTCTTCTGCTTACCGTCTTGCCCACCTTCTGCCTCTCATCATGCCAGCGCCTGCGAGACGGATGCCCGCTTGTGGCGAGCCGCCTGGCGCATCTGATCCATCGCCCACACCATCGCCAGCGTCAGCGCGACGGCCCCCAGGGTATGCGCCAGCGCCAGATCCAGCGGCAACCACCACAGTACATTGGCGATTCCCAAGCCTGCCTGCACCAGCCAACACCCCAGCGCCCAGCGCCAGGGGTTGTCAGGCGATGGCGTCCGCGCCGGCAAGTGGCGGCGCTGGCGCCAATACAGCGCCAACAGCACCGCCCCCAGCAGCACGGCCCCGCCACGGTGCGCCATGTGGATGGCCGTGCGCGCCTCACCATGCAGCTGCCCGTGCAGATAGCTGGGGCCGACATCCTGGGTCAGGTGGAAGCCCTCTCCCCAGTCCATCGCCGGCCATGCGGCACCATTGCAGGTCGGGAAACCTTCACAGGCAAGCCCGGCATAATTGCTCGAGGTCCAGCCCCCCAGGGCCAGCTGCCCCAGCAGCAGAGCCGCGGCCAGAGTGGCCAGCCAGGGCTGACGCCGGATGTGCGCTGCATCAGCGCACGCCGTGTGTTGCTCAGCCGCCACCGTGAGGGGCGCCGCCCGCCGTCTGAGTGATAGCCACAGCAACAGCAGCAGACTCAACACGCTCAGGCCGCCCAGCAGATGCAGCGTCACCACCTGCGGCCACAGCTTCAGCGTCACGGTAAAGGCCCCGAACGCGCCCTGGACCAACAGCATGCCCAACAACAGCCAGCAGCCGGCCAAGGGAAAACGAGTGCGCGCCTGCGCGCCCCAGTGATCAGTCACCTTTGCCTCGCCGCTGCCACCTTCGAAGGTCTGCGACTGATGAGCCTCCCGACGGCGTATCCGCCAGCCCAGCGCGAGCAAAGCGATTGCCGCAAGCCCGAGCAGACTCGCCGCATAGCGATGGATCATCTCCGCCCACGCCTTGTAGCCTTCAAGCGGATGATGCGGGCTATGCAGACTCGCGGTCTGGGCATCCGGCACGACCAGAGCGCCATAACAGCCTGGCCA
The DNA here is from genome assembly GCF_001306765.1 of Cobetia sp. UCD-24C. Taxonomy (NCBI): domain Bacteria; kingdom Pseudomonadati; phylum Pseudomonadota; class Gammaproteobacteria; order Oceanospirillales; family Halomonadaceae; genus Cobetia; species Cobetia sp. UCD-24C. The sequence goes on from NZ_LJTD01000001.1 coordinate 90,689, forward strand.
GTCGGGGCACCCCAGACCGGCGTCCACCAGCCGCGTCCAGGCTCCCAGCCCGATCACCAGAATGACCAGTCCCAGCATGCTGGCGACCAGTCGCTGACTGCTGCGCCACAGGCGTGACGTCCCCCGTCGGCTCGCCGCCTGCCGTGAGACAGGGCCATGCACCAGATCAGACGTCAGCTCAGGCGTCGCCATCGAGAAGGCCTGAGCAACTGAGGCTTCATCCGTGGTGGCGTGGCGCAGAAATGGCGGGCGAGGCAGCAACGCCGCCCCTCGTTGGCGAGCCCGCGAGACGGCGCAGGCCCGCGGTGGATAGCGCTTCTGTCTGGCGAGGCGAGACATGGCATATCTCCCTGGTGAAGCGAAAGAAGATCACGTGCGACCTGGCGAGGCGCGACCTATCGAGGCCCGACCGGATTACGCTTGAGCAGCCGGCGCACATCCTTCATCACGGCCTGCGGCGTGATCTCGGGCCCGTAGGCGACCACGACCTGCCCATGAGGGTCGATCAGGCGCAACTGGTGCGGCGCGGAAGTGGTGTCATTGGGCGCCGGCCAGCGCCCGAGCGCCCGTTGTTCGCCCGGCACCTGAGGATGCACAAAGGCCTTTTCAGCCACCACCAGGCGGCCCAGGCGTGGCGCCTCCTTGCCAAGCGCGCGATGCAGGCGCCACCAGCGCTCGGCCTGCGCCGCGGCCAGCTGCGGCTGGTTCGGCTCCGGCCAGCTGAGCCAGAAACGCTGCTCATCCGCGCCTCGGGCAGCCAGCGGCGGCATGCCGGGGGCCTCCTTCGCGCTAACTGCACCGTCAGTCGCGTTTCCTGTGGCGTTTTCGGTGACGTTGTCAGTGGCGTTTTCTGTCACGAGGTAGTCGAGCGACCAGTCCGTGAGCGGCTTGACCTTTGGCAGCAAGGCACCGTTTGCCACCCGCCCCTCGGGAATCCCGACCTGTGCGCTCAGCATGGCCCACGCCAAGGGCAACGGGGCGGACAACAGCCCCAGCAAGGCCACGAGTTTCAGGCGCTGTCGCATCACGTGTGTCATCGCTCTCCTCCTGACGACGGCTTCCCTGCATGTCCGGGTGTACGGACAACAGACTCAAGACACAAGCACCGGGCGCTAGGCCTGGCGCTGACGTAGCGCGGACTGGCGTTGACGGCGCGCACCCAGAATCATGACCACCGCCGCCCCCAGGCTGAGCCCCAGCCACTGCAGCGCATAGGCGTAATGACGCTCCGGCGTCATGTTGCTCGGCTGCCACCAGGGCAGGAATCGCCCCTCCCCGCTCGTCTGGTGCAGAACACCCGCAAAGGCCGGTGTGCCCAGCGCCTGCCAGGCGCTCAGATCGACCTGCTGCAGACGCTGCCCCTCGCGGTTGGGGCCGAACAGTGGGCCACCGCTGTTGCCCTGACCGTTCAACCACTGCCAGCGACCACTGATCACCCCGGAGCCTGTCGGGGTCGTGAAGTCCGGGTCGCTGCGGGGTGCCGGCGATGCCACGAAGCCACGCTCCACCAGCCACCAGCGGCCATCCAGCGTTCGAAAGGGCGTGAGCACCGCCACGCCATGGCGCTTGTCCAGCGTGCGGTTGTCCAGCAGCAGGCTGTGCTCCGCGAGCCACTCGCCGCGCAGCTCGATCAGGCTGGCACTGGCGGGCGGTGCCGTCGGCATCACCAGCTCCGGCGCGCTGGCGGTATCCTCCAGATGCTGGGCACGCGCCTGGCCACGCACCACCTGCCAGCTGCACAGGCAAAGGCCGAGCACGATCAGACATCCCCAGAACAGCCACCAGCCGCGTCCGACCTGGCGCTCCTGCGTCGCCGCCGTTGAAGACTCCTGCCCCATTGAAGACGCCTGCGCAGCTGGCGCTGACTTGCGCTTGTCTGCCGGATGAGCTCGACTGTCACAAGCGAGTGCCGCGCTGTGCTCACCCGCCACTATCTGCACCCCGGGAGGTGACATGCTGCTCAAATCGCTGATCGCACTGGTCTTTATCGGCATGCTGGCAAGCCTGGTCGCCGGTGCCGGTTTTCTGCTGCGCGATGGCAGCCGCAGTCGACGCCTGCTGACCTCTCTCAAATGGCGGGTTGGCCTGGCAGTGTGTCTAGTGATTCTGCTGGTCATTGGCTTCTCCACCGGAATGCTGGACTGACATCGCGCCGCGTGCTGTCAGAACACATAGACGAACAGGAACAGACCGATCCACACCGCATCGACGAAGTGCCAGTACCAGGCAGCCGCTTCGAAGGCGAAGTGACGTTCACTCGAGAAGTGGCCGCGTATCACGCGCACCAGCATCACGATCAGAATCAGGGTGCCGATGGTGACGTGCAGACCATGAAAACCGGTCAGCAGGAAGAAGGTGCCGCCATAGACCCCCGCCTGCAGCGTCAGCCCCAGGTGATGCCAGGCCTCGTAGTATTCGATGCCCTGCAGAGTCAGAAAGCACAGCCCCAGTACCACGGTGCCCGCCAGCCAGTTGCGCGCCGTGCGCCGAAACTCCATCTTCAGCGCTTCATGCGCCACCGTCAGGGTGACGCTGGAACTGACCAGCAACAGCGTGTTGGCCAGCGGCAGCTGCCAGGGCGACAGCAGCTCTCTGGGTCCGGCGATGCTGGCATCCGGCGGCGTCATCAGCGGCCAGCTAGCGGTGAAGTCAGGCCACAGCAGCGCCGTCACTCCCTTGGCGCCCTCACCATCGAGCCAGGGCAGCGCGAAGGTTCGCAGATAGAACAGCGCCCCGAAGAAGGCCGCGAAGAACATCAATTCCGAGAAGATGAACCAGGCCATGCCCCAGCGGAACGAGCGGTCCATCTGGTCATCGTAGAGGCCGCCCATCGACTCGCGCACCACATCCCGAAACCAGCCCGCCATCACCAGCACAATGGCCAGCAGGCCGATGCCTGACAACCAGGCGGCGCTGCCGTGCACCATCCAGATTCCGGTCCCGATCATCATGCCGCCCACCGCCAGCACGCCGAAGATGGGCCAGGCACTGTGGGCCGGGACGTAATAGCTGCCACTGCTCATGTTTCACCTCCTGCAGAATGCTCTGCACCATCGTCCCCCGCAGATGACGGCGTCGTGACCGGATAGAGCGTGTACGCCAGGGTCAGATCACGAATGCCCTCCGGAAGGTCAGGGTCGACCTGAAAGACCAGCGGCAGCTCGCGCCGCTCGCCTGCTGCCAGCGTCTGCTCCTGGAAGCAGAAGCACATGATCTTGCGCAGATGCAGTGAGCCCTCGGCAGGACTGACACTGGGGACCGCGCGGCCACGCACCGGATGATCGGCGTGATTGGTGAACACGAAGCGCGCGCTGTACTGGCCACCGGGGTGGATGCGGAACTGCTCATCCAGCGCCTCGAGCGTCCACGGCAGGCCTTGCCCCTGCTGGGTGATGAAGCGCACCGAGACCCAGCGGCTCTCGTCGATCTCCATGGCCACCGCGACCCTGGCCTGACTGGCGGCCTTGCCATTGAGGCCCGTGAGATTGCAGAAGACGTCATAGAGCGGCACCAGCGCGAAGGCGAAGCCCAGCATCGCGACCAGCGCCAGCAGCGTGCGCCGCACGGTGCGTGCCACTGCCTGTTGCTGTTGTGCTGCGTGATCGCGTGAGGGCATGTCACTCTCCTGGCCGCTGTCCATAGCTCAGCGGATGATCTGGCCATCGCGGGTCTGCGGAGGAATCTCGAAGGTATGCAGCGGCGCCGGGCTCGGCACGCTCCACTCCAGGTCCACCGCGCCCTCCCAGGCACACGCCGGCGCTCTGACACCGCCGCGCGCGCACTTGACGATCACGACCAGGAACAGCAGCTGCGAGATACCGAACAGGAAGGCGCCGATGCTGGACAGCATGTTGAAGTCGGCGAATTGCAGCGCGTAATCCGGAATGCGGCGCGGCATGCCGGCCAGCCCCGAGAAGTGCATCGGGAAGAAGGTCAGGTTGACGCCGATGACCGACAGCCAGAAATGCCACTTCGAGAGCCCCTCATGGGGATAGAAGCCGGTCCACTTGGGCAGCCAGTAGTAGGCTCCGGCGAGAATCGCGAACAGCGCGCCGGGCACCAGCACATAGTGGAAATGCGCCACCACGAAGTAGGTGTCGTGGTACTGGAAATCCGCCGGGGCGATGGCCAGCATCAGGCCCGAGAAGCCGCCGATGGTGAACTGGACGATGAAGGCGATCGCAAACAGCATCGGGGGCTCGAAGCTGATGGAGCCGCGGAACATGGTGGCGATCCAGTTGAAGACCTTCACGCCGGTCGGCACCGCGATCAGCATCGTCGTGTACATGAAGAACAGCTCCGCCACCAATGGCAGGCCGACGGCGAACATGTGATGCGCCCAGACCAGAAAGGACATGATCGCGATGGAGCCGGTGGCGTAGACCATCGAGGCGTAACCGAACAGCCGCTTGCGCGAGAAGGTCGGCACGATGGCGGACACGATGCCGAAGGCCGGCAGGATCATGATGTAGACCTCGGGATGCCCGAAGAACCAGAACAGATGCTGGAACAGCACCGGGTCGCCGCCACCGGCGGCATTGAAGTAGCTGGTGCCGAAGTTGATGTCGAACAGCATCATGGTGATGGCGCCCGCCAGCACCGGCATCACCGCGATCAGCAGGAAGGCGGTGATCAGCCAGGTCCAGACGAACAGCGGCATGTCCATCAGGCGCATGCCCGGGGCACGCAGATTGAGGATGGTGGCGATGATGTTGATGGCGCCGAGAATCGAGCTGATGCCGGCGATGTGCAGCGAGAAGATGAAGAAGCTGGTCGAGGGCGGCGCATAGGTGGTGGACAGCGGCGCGTAGAAGGTCCAGCCGAAATTGGGGCCACCGCCCTCCATCAGCAGGGTGGAAAGCAGCAACAGGAAGGCAACCGGCAACAGCCAGAAGCTGAAGTTGTTGAGGCGCGGCAGCGCCATGTCGGGCGCGCCGATCTGCAGCGGAATCATCCAGTTGGCCAGTCCCGTGAAGGCCGGCATGATGGCGCCGAACACCATGATCAGCCCGTGCATGGTGGTCATCTGGTTGAAAAACTCCGGCTGCACCATCTGCAGGCCGGGCTGGAACAGCTCGGTGCGGATCACCAGCGCCATGATGCCGCCGATGAACAGCATGCTCAGCGAGAAGATCAGATAGAGGGTGCCGATATCCTTGTGATTGGTGGTCAGCAGCCAGCGCAGCATGCCGCGTGGCGCGCTGCCGTGGCCTTCGCCCACATGAGCGCCGCCTGCGGTGGCCCCCTCGCTCTCGCTGGCCTGAAGTATCGCCTTGCGTGGCTGTTCACTGGCCATGACACGCCTCCTGAATGCGTCGCTTGCACGCTATTGAGACAGCTGTTCCTTGATGACGGCTGGCTGCACCAGCTCGCCGGTATCGTTGCCCCAGGCGTTGCGCTCATAGGTGATGACAGCCGCCAGCTCGACCGGACTCAGCACATCGGCGAAGGCCGCCATGGGCGTGCCCGCCTTGCCGTTGACCACGATATCGATGTGCGCCTGCATGTCCTGGGTGACGATGGCGCTGCCCACCAGCGAGGGGAACGCCGGTGGCATGCCCTGACCGTCCGGCTGGTGACAGGAGGCGCAGATGGTCGCGTAGGTCTTCTCGCCCTTCTCCATCAGCTCCTCGAGGCTCCAGTCACGACCGGCATCGTTGAGCGCGGCCTCGGCTTCGGCCTTGCGCGCGATCAGCCACTCATCGAACTCGGCCTCCGGCAACGCCTCGACCACCACCGGCATGAAGCCGTGGTCCTTGCCGCACAGCTCGGTGCACTGGCCACGATAGGTGCCGGGGGTCTCGATGCGCGTCCAGGCCTCATTGATGAAGCCGGGGATGGCATCCTTCTTGACGCCGAAGTCCGGCACCCACCAGGAGTGGATGACGTCGGCGGAGGTGGTCAGGAAGCGCACCTTGCGATTGATGGGCAACACCAGCGGATTGTCGACTTCCAGCAGGTAATGCTCGTCCTTGGCGGCGGTGTTGTTGATCTGCTCGCGCGGGGTCGCGAGGCTTGAGGTGAAGGCGACATCCTCGCCCAGATACTCGTACTGCCAGCGCCATTGATGGCCGGTGATCTTCACGTCCAGCGCCGACTCGGAGGCGTCGTACATGTCCTTGAGCGTGGCGGTGGCAGGCACCGCCATCACCACCAGGATCAGCAGCGGGATGGCGGTCCACAGAATCTCGATACGGGTATTTTCATGAAAGCTTGCCGATACCGCACCGCGTGACTTGCGGTGCTTGATCATCGCGTAGCCCATCACACCGAACACCACGATGCCGATGACCACACAGATCCAGAAGATGATCATGTGCAGCGAGTGGATCTCGCGGCTGACCGCGGTGACCCCGACCGGCATGTTGTATTCGACTGCCAGCACCGAAGGGGTAAGGGCTGTCAGTGACAAGGTCGTCAGTGACAGGGTCGTCAGTGACAGGGTCGTCACTGTACGTCGCAAGCGCAGACGCATTGGCCTCGTGACACGGGAAAGGCATTCCGCGATCCATGACATCGGCGCCTCCTTGTCATTGTTATCGAGAGCCTCACCCAGATGACGGCGCTGAGCGGCTCCCCGTGCTCCGACTTGCTTCGAGTATAGAAGAGCTTGGCGGAACACAAGGTCGCGTGGATCAACCCACTGATACTCCTTGGTCGCAAGGCAGAGCGAGGCAAAAACGGCTACCCCGCGCGTGATGCCGCCTGAGCACAAGGCAGCGGCGCGCTTCTGCGTTCAGTCCACGCAGAGAGGCGGCGATTCAGGAATGTCCTGCAGGTTTGCTGGCGACATGCCGGCGCGCGTCGGGACGACCAATGGCGAAGTTATATGCGCATTTATCGATGTTAGCGTCACGCCGATCTGCATCAGTGTGTGTTGAAAGTCTTGCTTGAAAGCCCTGTCGGAAGGTCTTGCTCGGCGGGCGCTCGACAGCGGCAGGCCGACCTGACAACCGGTACACGCCAGCACACCCTACTCAATCCATCACCACGCCCCTCGGAATCTGCCATGAACGCCATCTGGCTTGCCCTGTTCGGCTGCGTCGCCTTCGCCATCGGCTACCGCTTCTATTCCCGCTTTCTGGCCGAGCGCATCTTCCGCCTCGACCCGAATTTCGTGACACCAGCCCACGCGCTGCGCGATGACACCGATTACCTGCCGACCAATCGTTGGGTGCTGTGGGGCCACCATTTCACCTCGGTGGCGGGCGCAGCCCCCATCGTCGGCCCGGCGATCGCCGTCTACTGGGGCTGGCTGCCGGCCGTGCTATGGGTCGTGCTGGGCAGTCTGTTCGCGGCAGGCGTGCATGATTTCGGCACCTTGACGCTGTCGGCGCGCCATCGCGGCCAGTCGGTCGGCACCCTGGCGGACAAGCTGATCGGCAAGCGTGCCAAGCTGCTGTTTCTGTTCATCATCCTGATTCTGGTCCTGATGCTGAACGCGGTATTCGCCTGGGTGATCGCCAATCTGTTCATCAACTTCCCGGCCAGCGTGCTGTCGGTGCTGATCCAGATTCCGCTGGCGGTATGGATCGGCCATCGCGTCTATCGTCGTGGCGGCAAGATGTTGATCCCCTCACTGCTCGCGCTGATGGTGATGTATGCCGCCGCCCTGCTGGCGGGCCAGTTCGAGTTCCTGCAGATCGACCTGGCCGGTGCCTTCACCGCCATGGCCGGTGGCGAAGATGCCACCCTGCTGTTCGGCCTTTCGCCCATCTCCAGCGCCTTCCTGGTGTGGATCATCGCGCTGATGAGCTATGTCTACATCGCCTCGGTCTTGCCGGTCTGGAAGCTGCTGCAGCCACGCGACACCATCAACTCTCACCAGCTGGTGGTCGGGCTGGTACTGCTGTATCTGGGACTGGCCGTAGGTGGCCCGCATCTGACGGCGCCGGCCTTCAACGCCGATGCCGAGATGTCCTTCTACCCATTGCTGTTCATCACCATCGCCTGCGGCGCCATCTCGGGCTTCCACGGTCTGGTCGCCTCCGGGACGACCTCCAAGCAGCTGTCCCATGAACCGGATGCGCGCCTGATCGGTTACTCCGGCGCGCTGGGCGAAGGCATGCTGGCGCTGATTTCCATCATCGCGGTGGCGACCCTGTTCGCAACCCAGGCCGACTTCACCGCAACCTATTCAAGCTTCGCCGCGGCGGGTGCCAATGGCCTCTCGAGCTTCGTTCAGGGGTCCGGTCAGCTGATCTCGCACCTCGGCCTGCCGGCCAACGTCGGCAGTACGCTGGTCGCGGTCATCGTGGTCAGCTTCGCGGCGACCACGCTGGACTCCGCCGTGCGCCTGATGCGCTACATCATCGCGGAACTGGGCAGCGAATACGGCATGCCAGCGCTCAGCCACAAGCATGTCGCCACCAGCATCGCCGTCATCGCCAGTGCCGCACTGGTCATTCTGCCGCAGGGGCCCAAGGGCTTCGGTTCCGGCGGCTACCTGCTGTGGCCGTTGTTCGGCACCAGCAATCAGCTGCTGGCGGGCATCTCGCTGATGCTGGTGTCGGTGTGGCTCAAGCGTCAGGGCCGCCCTGTCATCTATACCCTGGCCCCGATGGTCTTTTTGATGATCATGACGCTGTGGGCGATGGTGCAGCAGGTGGTGCTGGATTGGTCGGGCATGGGCAGCAACGACCCGCAATGGCTGCTGTTCACCTTCGGCAGCCTGATCATGGTGTTCGCGCTGTGGATTCTGCTCGAAGCCAGCCGCAGCCTGAAGTCTCCCGCCCGGGTGAGCGCTCATGAGAGCTGATGACGATACCCGGTTGGCGTCATCACCCCGCCAGCCGGGTCTGACACGGCGCCTGCTGACAGGCGCCATTCAGCTGCGGGATGGCTGGGAGGCCATGCTGCGCGTCAACCAGCAGCGCGATCTGGCGCAGCTTGCCCGTGAGGAGGAGGACATCTTCATGATGATGAGCTTCGCGGAGCTGATGGGCATCCCCAATCCCGCGCCGGCCGTCTCGCTGGAGATGCTGCCGCTGATGCTGGAACGCATGCATGACTGGCACCTGCGTCAGGGGCTTGAGCATTCACCGCTGGAGGGCATCAAGTGCTGTTGAGCAGGCTATGGAAACGCGCAGCATTCCGCACGGCGAAAGATACGGCTGTCTGGGCAGGCACTCAGCCGTCAGCGGCTCACGAGACTTACGAGGCTCACACTCACCAGCCTGGCCAAGCACCGGGGCAAGCTGAGATATCCAAGCTACCCGAGATCTGGTTCTTCGGTGGCAAGGGCGGTGTCGGCAAGACCAGCTGCGCGGCCGCGCAGGCGCTGGCACTGGCGGAGAAAGGCGAAGCGACCCTGCTGGTATCGACGGACCCCGCGCACAATCTCGGCGATCTGTTCGGTGCGGTCGGTGGCAAGCCCTGCAACATCGCGCCGCGACTCGACGTGATGGAACTGGACCCCGAGCGGGAATGCGACCGCTACCTGGAGGCGGTCCGCCAGCGGATCGTCCCCCTGGTAAGTGGCGAGCGCAGTGCCACCGTGATGCGCCAGCTCGAACTGTCACGCCACGCTCCCGGCACCAGTGAAGCGGCGCTCTTCGATGCGCTGGTGGAGATCATCCTGACTCCGCCAGCCCCGCTGGAAGATGAAGCTTCACATTATCGCCACATCCTGTTCGATACGGCACCAAGCGGGCACACCATTCGCCTGCTCAGCCTGCCCGAAGTGCTTGGCGGCTGGTTGGAGGGCATGCTGGGCCAGCGCAGGCGCGCCGTCGCCGAACGCAGCCTGTGGCTGGACAGTCAGCAGGCATCAGATATGCCAGGCGAAGAAGCGCCGGAAGACCCGATCAGCGAGGCGCTGGAGCAACGCCGTACGCGCTACGCAGCATTGCGTCAGCGCTTGAGCGATACCCGCCGGGCGCGCGTGATTCTGGTCAGCACGCCGGAGAAGCTGCCGTGTCTGGAGACAACTCGAACACGAGAGGCGCTGGAAGCCCATGGTCTGGCCGTCGGCGGCTTGATCATCAATCAGTGCCTGCCGGAGCCCGCCGTGCAAGGGGCTGGCAGTCCCTCCTCAACGCCCCACGAGCCGCAGGCTGACTGGGTCGCGACCTGGCGAGAACAGCAGCAACACTGGGCTGCCAAACTGGAGGAGGCCTTCGCTGATCGCCCGCGCCTGCGTCTGCTGCGCCAACCACAGCTGCCGGAGGACCGCGCAAGCCTTGCCCCGCTGGTGGCGCAATTCACGGCGTTCCGCCCCTGGTCACCCACCCCTGCCGCGTCCTCTTGCGGTTGCGCTGCTCCCGCCAGATGACTCGAGAGGTTGCCCTGCGCTTCAGCTCTTCAGCCCCTCAGCGCTCGAGCTCTTTCGCCCTCCCGCTCTCCCGCTCTCCCGCTCTCCCGCTCTCCGGACCTCACGCTGATCCGCTGATCCGTCATGTGCTGACGACATGCATTTGCGTACGGGGTCGGGGAGTTCATCATTCAGACACTTCGATCTGATAACTTATTCAGAATTTGCGCATATTGATGCACCATCACTGCCCTGGCCTCACCTGACTTGCACACACACCTTGCGTGAGGCGAGGCATGTGCACGCCTGCGGGCATGGCAAGCGAATTGCATTGTGTTGCATCCCCCTCCATGACGTTCAGGATGCTGCTCACATGGCAACAATCTGTTGCAACAGGGTGCGCAATAACTGCACAAAACAACCATACAGTCGCCTCGCCATTCCGATAGAATAGCGGGCTAAATATCTTCCTCATCATGACATCGTTGCTTTGACCTGCCGCGCCTGCGGTGAGTCACAATGTGGCGATAGTGACGCACTTCAGCCCCTGAATTTCGTAAAGGACGCTCCATGGCCCCGACTTCCCCCAGTCAATCCCGCTTGCAGAGACACCCATTGGCTTTCAATGCCCGCCGCCTCGGCCTGCTTCCGGCAAGCCTGCTGCTGGTCGGTGCCCTGCTGGCCGGCTGTAGCGGCGACAAGGAGGAGGCTGGCCAAGGCTCCGCCGCAGGCGCCAGCCAGGCCGCTCAGGTCGATGTCGTCACCGTCACTGCCCAGGATGTACCGCTCACCAGCGAACTTCCGGGCCGCACGCGTGCCTATCAGATCGCGGAAGTGCGTCCGCAGGTCGGCGGCATCATCGAATCGCGCGACTTCACCGAAGGCAGTGACGTCGAGGAAGGTCAGGTGCTCTATCACATCGATTCGCGCACCTATCGCGCCGATGTCGAGAGCGCCAAGGCGAGCCTGGCGCGTGCCGAGGCGAGCCTCAACACCTCGAGCCTCAAGGCCAAGCGCTACAAGAATCTCGTCGCGCGCAAGATGGTCAGCCAGCAGGATTATGACGATGCCGTGGCCACCGTCGGCGAAGACCGTGCCGATGTCGCCTCGGCCAAGGCCGCGGTATCCAGCGCGCAGATCAACCTGGATTACACCAAGGTCACCTCACCGATCAGTGGTCGTATCGGCAAGTCCAGCGTCACCAAGGGCGCACTGGTCACGGCCAGTCAGGAAACCAGCCTGGCCACCGTCCAGCAGCTGGACCCCATCTATGTCGACCTGACCCAGTCCGCCACCGAGGTGCTGCGCCTCAAGCGTGAGCTGGGCGAGAATCGCGATGCCGCCACCGCACCGGTCCAGACGGAAGTCGAGCTGGTGATGGAAGACGGCAGCGTCTATGGCGCCAAGGGCAAGCTGCAGTTCGCGGATGTCACTGTCGACCAGGGGACCGGCATGGTCACGCTGCGCGCACTGTTCCCCAACGAAGATGAGCTGCTGCTGCCGGGCATGTTCGTGCGTGCCCGTCTGACCGAAGCCGTCGCCAAGGATGCCATCCTGATTCCGCAGAAAGCCGTGAGCCGTGACAGCACAGGCCAGGCCAGCGTGATGACGGTCAATGCCGAGAACAAGGTCGAGGCCAAGCAGGTCGTGATCGGTCAGGCCATCGACAATCAGTGGCTGGTGACCAGCGGCCTCGACAGCAATGACAAGGTCATCGTCAGCGGTCTGCAGAAGATCAAGCCGGGTGCCACGGTCGAGATCGCCTCGGACGAGACAGGCACTGACCAGAACGCCGCACCTCAGTCGCGGACTGCTGCCAGCAGCGACTCCTCGGAAAGTGAACAGGCCAAGACCGGCGATAGCCAGTAAGCCTGCCCCCGCTTTTCGCGCCACTGTCGCCAGCCCGACGAGAGACGCTTCTCGTGTGACTGGCGACCGTCCCGAACGACGTTCCAGGAGCCTCAAACGTCATGGCCAGATTCTTCATCGATCGCCCTATCTTTGCCTGGGTGCTCGCCATCATCGTGATGCTGGGGGGTATCTTCAGTATCCTCAAGCTACCGATCGAGCAGTATCCCTCGCTGGCCCCTACCAGCATCACCATTCAGGCCACCTACTCCGGTGCCTCCGCCCAGACGGTGGAAGACACGGTGACCCAGGTCATCGAGCAACAGATGAACGGCATCGACAATCTGCTGTACATGAGCTCGACCTCGGACTCCCAGGGCAACGCCAGCATCGAGCTGAGCTTTGACACCGGCACCGACCCCGACATCGCCCAGGTTCAGGTACAGAACAAGCTGCAGCTGGCCACTCCGCGCCTGCCGCAATCCGTACAGAACCAGGGTGTCTCGGTCACCAAGTCCTCCGGCAGCTTCCTGATGGTCGCGGCCTTCGTCTCTGACGATGGCAGCATGACCAAGCAGCAATTGACCGACTATGTCGCCTCCGACATCCAGGATGAGGTCGCGCGTGTTCAGGGCGTCGGCGAGACCCAGCTGTTCGGCGCGCCGGGGGCCATGCGTGTCTGGCTCGACCCGCAGAAGCTCAACAACTTCAAGCTGACCACCAGCGACGTCACCACGGCCATCAGCACGCAGAACAACCAGATCGCCTCGGGCCAGCTGGGCAATCTGCCGGCGGAAGAAGGCCAGCAGCTCAACGCCACCATCGTGGCGCAGACCCTGTTTGAAACGCCGGAGCAGTTCGGCAACATCCTGCTCAAGACCCAGGAAGATGGCTCTCAGGTCTATCTGCGTGACGTCGGCCGCGCCGAGAAAGGCGCCGAGACCTACAGCACCGTCAGCCGCTACAACGGCAAGCCTGCTGCAGGCCTGGGGATCAAGCTGGCCTCGGGCGCCAACGCGCTGGACACCGTTCAGGCCGTCAAGGACCGCCTCGATGAGCTGTCCGCCTACTTCCCGCCGGGTATGAGCTTCAAGGTCCCGTACGACACCTCGCCCTTCGTCAAGATTTCCATCGAAGAAGTGGTGATGACACTGCTGGAAGCCGTGGCACTGGTCTTCCTGGTGATGCTGCTGTTCCTGCAGAACTTCCGCGCCACCCTGATTCCGACCATCGCGGTACCGGTCGTGCTGCTGGGCACCTTCGGGGTGCTGGAAGTGCTGGGCTTCTCCATCAATACCCTGACGATGTTCGCCATGGTGCTCGCCATCGGGCTATTGGTCGACGATGCGATCGTGGTGGTGGAAAACGTCGAACGCGTCATGCACGAAGAGAAGCTCTCGCCACTGGAAGCGACTCGCAAGTCGATGGGACAGATCACCGGCGCACTGGTGGGTATCGGCCTGGTGCTGTCATCCGTGTTCATTCCGATGGCCTTCTTCCCCGGCACCACCGGTGCGATCTTCCGTCAGTTCTCGGTGACCATCGTCTCGGCGATGACGCTGTCCGTACTGGTGGCATTGATCCTGACGCCGGCCCTGTGCGCCACCCTGCTCAAGCCGACCAAGGAGAAGACCACCGGCTTCTTCGGCCTCTTCAACCGGGTCTTCGATCGCTCCAACGCGCGTTACCAGAAAGGCGTTGGCGGCATGCTCAAGCGCACCGGTCGCTCGATGCTGGTCTATGCATTGATCGTGGTCGGCTGTGGCGTGGTGTTCACGCGCATCTCGACCGGCTTCCTGCCGGATGAGGATCAGGGCTATCTGTTCAACCAGGTCATCCTGCCGGTGGGCTCCACTCAAGAACAGACGCTCGAGACGCTGGAAAAGGTCGAGCATCACTTCCTGGTCGATCAGGAAGATGCGGTTCAGGAAATGTTCGACGTCGCCGGCTTCAGCTTCGCCGGTCGCGGTCAGAACATGGGCCTGGCCTTCATCAACCTGAAGCCGTGGGATGAGCGCGAGCGCGATTCCTTCAGCGTGGTCAGTGAAGCACAGAGCTACTTCGGCACCTTGAAGGAAGCCCTGGTCTTCGCCATCAACCCGCCGCCGATCATGGAGCTGGGCAACGCCAGCGGCTTCGACATGATGCTGGTCGACCGTGGCGGCATCGGCCACAAGGCACTGACCGACGCGCGCAACCAGCTGCTGGGCATGGCGGGCCAGAATCCGGCCGTGACCGGCCTGCGCCCCAATGGTCTGGAAGACAGCCCGCAGTTCACGCTCAACATCGACGAACTCAAGGCGACGGCGATGGGCGTCTCGCTGTCAGAGGTCTACTCGACGCTTTCCACGGCGTGGGGCTCGACCTACGTCAATGACTTCCTCGACGAGGGTCGTACCAAGAAGGTCTATGTGCAGGCGGAAGCCAGTGCCCGCATGCAACCGGAAGACCTCAAGAAGTGGTACGTACGCAACACCTCCGGCGAGATGGTGCCGCTGAGCGCCTTCATCAACGGCGAGTGGACCTACGGGTCGCCGCAGCTGGAACGCTACAACGGCGTCTCCTCGATGGAACTGCTGGGACAGGCGGCACCGGGTTACTCCACCGGTGAGGCCATGCAGGCCATGGAAGAGATGGTCAGCCAGCTCAACAATGGCGTCGCGCTGGAATGGACCGGCATCTCGCTGCAGGAATCGCAGAGTGGTGGCATGGCACCGTATCTGTATGCCATCTCGCTGGTCTTCGTCTTTCTGTGTCTGGCCGCGCTGTATGAGAGCTGGAGCATTCCGTTCTCCGTCATGCTGGTGGTACCGCTGGGGGTGCTGGGTGCCCTGCTCGCCACCTGGATGCGCGGACTCGACAATGACGTCTACTTCCAGGTCGGCCTGGTGACGACCATCGGGCTCTCGGCCAAGAACGCCATCCTGATCGTCGAGTTCGCCAAGGACCTTGAAGTGCAAGGTCGCTCGCTGATCGATGCCACCATGGAAGCCGTGCGCATGCGTCTGCGCCCGATCCTGATGACCTCGCTTGCCTTCACCCTGGGTGCCGTGCCACTGGCCATCTCGACGGGTGCGGGTGCCGCCAGCCGTCACGCCATCGGCAACGGCGTGATCGGCGGGATGATCTCGGCCACGGTGCTGGCGATCTTCCTGGTGCCGGTCTGCTATGTGGTCGTGCGCCGCCTCTTCGGTGAGCCGAAGGACCTCAAGCGAGCCCATGAAGCGGCCCGCCAGGAGGATGACCTTGTCTGATCTCTGATCACGACAGAAGCCTCATTGCTGTCACATTGCGTGACGGCCCTGCACGCCGCCCTCTCCGGGCGGCGTGCCTGTTTGCAGGCTGGCAAAAAAAGGCGCGCTCACGCGGCAAGCATTGAGTGCCATCAGCCTTTTGCGGCATCATGCTACTATCGAACACTGTTTGCCTGCGCAGGCCTGGTGCTTCCACAGCTCCCATACCTTCGCAGGGCCGCGTGTGCATGGGGCCAGGCCGCTGAGGGCGCATCCCCGAGAGCGCATCCCCGAGAGCGCAGCCACAAGCGTGTTCAAGTCGCGCCTGACAACGCCTCTGCGCATGCCCCGAACACGCGCGGCACGGCGATATACCACCCGATCCCGCTGGAGCGACATGCCTCGTCCCCTTGCTGCCCTGCGCCGCTACACCCGGCGTACCTTTGAAACCCGTGATCCGCCGCAGGTGTTCGCGCCTGTCACGTCAGGCGTGTCACGGCGGCGGATGCGTGCCTGCGAGTGCTGCGACCTCGTCGTGGCACTGCCGGCGCTCAAGGCCGGCGAGCGCGCCCGCTGCCCGCGTTGCGATCATCTGTTCGCCCAGCGCCATGCCCATGCCGTGCAACGCACCCTGGCACTGGCGATGGCGTGCCTGGTGATGCTGGTGCTGACGCTGCCCTTCGAGTTCATCGCCTTTGCCACCAGTGGCATCTCGGCAAGCCTGAGCCTGATCGATACGCCCGCCGCCCTGACGGCCGAGTCCTATCCTTCCCTGGCCGTGCTGCTGATTCTGACCATCGTGATGCTGCCGGCGCTCTACCTGCTGGGCGTCATCTATACGCATGCGGCCATCGGGCTGAAACTGCCCTTGCCGGGCATTCGCGGCATTGCGCGCACCCTGAGCCACCTGCGCCCGTGGATGATGGCGGATGTGTTTCTGGTCGGCGTGATGGTGAGCCTGGTCAAGATCGCCGGCATGGCCGATATCAGTTTCGGCCCTTCCTTCTGGGCGTTCTGCGCCTTCGCCCTGCTGATGACCAAGACGCTGGCCAGCATCGATGGAGATCGCATGTGGTTCGCGCTGGCGGGCGAGCCAGCTGCCCCCAGCGGGACGCTGCCGGGCATCGGCGCTGCCTTGCAGGGATTGGCCAGTTGCCATAGCTGCGGCCTGATCAATGCCTGCGGCGAACGGGAGGCTCACACCCACTGCCGCCGCTGTGGCGACCCTGTCCATCAGCGCAAGACGCAGAGCCTGCAGCGCACCTGGGCATGGCTGATCGCGGCGGCGATTCTGTACATCCCCGCCAATCTCTTTCCGATCATGACCACGGTCAGCCTCGGGGAGAATGACCCGCAGACGATTGCCGGTGGCATCGTGGTGCTCTGGTCACATGGTGACTGGCCCATCGCGATGGTCATCTTCATCGCCAGCATCCTGGTGCCGGCCTCGAAGATGATCGCCATCGCCTGGCTGTGCATCAGCGCCCAGCGCCCCGAGGTGCAACATGCGCGAGCGCGGGTGACCCTGTACCGCATCACCGAATATGTCGGGCGCTGGTCGATGGTCGATGTCTTCGTGGTGGCGCTGCTGGCCGCGTTGATCCAGCTGGGCGCGCTGATGTCGGTCCACCCGGGGCCCGCGGCGCTGTCCTTTGCCTGCGTGGTGGTGCTGACGATGCTGTCGGCGTTGAGCTTCGACCCACGCCTTGTCTGGGACACCGAGACGGAGAAGACGATGATGGCGAACACGCTGTTCGGTGATCTGCCGCTGACGCCGCTGACGGGCTCCGCGTCTCTTGCTTCGTCCTCGCAGGCCACGCCTCCGTTCACGACGCCATTCACGACGCCGAATGCCTCCCGCAATCCCCCTTCCGCTGCCGCCTCACAGGATGACTTATGAGTGATGATTCTCGCGCACGTCGTGAAAGTCGACGCCGCCTTTCGCCGATCTGGATAGTCCCGATCGTGGCCCTGCTGATCGGCGCCTGGATGGTGTGGCACAACTACGCCAGCCGTGGCCCACTGATCACGATCGAAATGGAGACGGCGGAAGGCATCGAGGCGGGCAAGACCCTGATCAAGACCCGGAATGTCGAGGTCGGCAAGGTCGAATCCGTGCGTCTGTCGGACAATCTCGACAAGACCATCGTCACCGCGCGCATGTCCAAGGACAGCGAGCGCATGCTCAATGCCGACTCGCGGCTCTGGGTCGTGAAGCCGCGCATCGGTCGTGAGGGCATCAGTGGCCTCAATACCGTGCTGTCGGGGGCCTATATCCAGCTTCAGCCCGGCGACAGCCGCGATGAGGAGGACCACTTCGTGGCACTGGAGCAACCGCCGGTGACGACGCAGGACGCCAAGGGGCTGCGCATCGACCTCACCAGCAACGATGGCAGCGTGCTCTCGGATGGTGACCCCGTCACCTACGAAGGCTTCGTGGTCGGGCGCGTGGAATCCAGCGAGTTCCGCCCCAGCGAGAAGGAAATGCACTACACCCTGTATATCGACTCGCCCTACCATGAGCTGGTGACCTCCACCACGCGCTTCTGGTCCACCAGTGGGGTCAGCCTGCGCCTGGATTCCCAGGGCCTGCAGGTCGATGTCGGGTCACTGGAAAGCGTACTGAGCGGCGGGGTGGCCTTCGGCATTCCCGAAGACCTGCCGCGTGGCCGTCCGGTGGTCGAGAACACATCCTTCACGCTGTATTCCGACCAGGAAGAGGCCCGTGAAGGCAGCTTCCACCAGGCCATCGACTACGTGATCATGGTCGACGATACCGTGCGTGGCCTGTCGCGCGGCGCGCCGGTGGAATTCCGCGGCGTCCGTCTCGGCACCGTGGTCAGCGTGCCCTATCGCCTGACCCACCAGCGCGTGCGGACGCTGTCGAGCTTCGAGATTCCGGTGCTGATTCGCATCGAGCCCGAACGCCTCGAGGGGCAAGTGGATGATGAAGGTGTGGCCCAGTGGAAGAAGCGCCTCGAGCGCCTCTTCAAGCGCGGCATGCGCGCGACGCTGAAATCCGGCAACCTGCTGACCGGCGCCCTGTTCGTCGATCTCGACTTCTATGACAACCCGCCGCCCTACAAGGCCGATACCTTCGATGATATCGAGGTAATGCCGAGCGTCTCGGGAGGCCTGGCGCAGATGGAAGCCAAGCTCAATGCCCTGCTCGACAAGCTCAATGCACTCGATGTCGAGCCGGTACTGAGCAATCTGAACAAGACGCTGTCGGCCTCCGAAAGTCTGGTCAAGCGACTCGACAAGACGGCCGGTCATGTCGACAGCCTGCTGGGTTCCGAGGCGGTACAGAAACTGCCGGGCGATATCAGCACCAGCATCGACAACCTCAATCGCACCCTGGATGGCCTGACACCGGATTCTTCCGCCTACCGCAAGCTGGAAGGCGATCTCGAACGACTGGACCGCGTGCTCAAGAAGGCGGAACCGCTGCTCGACACGCTGGAGAAGAACCCCTCCAGCCTGATCTTCGACAAGCCGACCACTCGCGATCCGATTCCAAGGGCCCAATGATGACGACAGCCATGAGTCTCTCGACCCGCACAGCCGCCATGCCGCAAGCGTGCAGCGCGTCTGCCTCACCGCGCACTTCCACGTCGCACAAGGGCCGCTTCGGCGGCCTGCTGGCAGGCTTGCTGATGCTCGGCACACTGGCGGGCTGCACGACTGCCGCCACCGGTGGCGCCTACCTGCTGCCGCAAACGACACAGGCCGCCGCCCAGCGCAGCGTTGCCGCCGATGCGCCCTTGCTGGAAGTGATGCCGGTGCAACTGGCCAGCTACCTGGAAGGCGGCAGTCTGGTCTATCAGACGGACGACATCACGCTGGTACAGGCCAGCCAGAACCTGTGGGCCGATGACCTGCAGGACATGCTGACCCGCCAGCTGCTGACGCAGCTCAAGGCCAGCCCCGCCCAGCCGCTGAGCCAGTACCGTATCGCGGATACCAGCCTGAGCGGCCTCAAGGGCGCACGCCTGAGCGTAAGCCTGGATCGCTTCATCGGCCGCCATGATGGCCAGTCCGTCATCACCGGGCGCTGGCGCCTGCGCGGCGTGGATGGCAGCGTGCTGGAGGAAGGCGTCATCCAGACACTGACTCCCCTGATGGATGACGGCTATCCGGCGCTGGTCAATAGCCTGGGCGAAGGCTGGCGTGTGACTGGCGAGCAGTTGGCACGTGAGATCGCCAAGGCATTGCCCGCCACGGCGGATGCCAGCTGATGACCTGACGGTCTGACAGAACAGGGCGCGACTGGATGCCCAGAAAGCTGGATGTCCAGAAAGCTGGATGTCCAGAAACCAGAAGACCCCCGACGGAATCCGTCGGGGGTCTTCTCTTTTTGGCGGCTAGCTGGCCTCAGCCTTGCTGGGGCAGTACCAGCTCACCATCACGGATCTCGAAACGCTTCACGTCCGGCTTGTCCTCGAGACGCACGGTGCGGGTCTCGTCACCCATGTCGACCTTGACGTCGTAGCCGACCACCTTGTCTGACGCGTCCTGCACCGTTTCGCAGCGCTGTTCGGTCGTGGTGTAGGTGTCGCCCTTCTTCATCTGGCCCTGGATCTGGTTGCCGGCATAACCGCCACCCACGGCGCCCGCAGCTGTCAGCACCTTCTTACCATTGCCACCGCCAAACTGATTGCCCACTACACCGCCGACGATCGCGCCGACGGCCGTGCCGACGACATTGTGGGTGTCCTTGCTGGGCGCCTGATGCGTCACGGTCTCGTTGTGACAGACCTCGCGCGGAGTGGTCACGGTTTCCGTCACGGCATCCACCGCCACGATATCGGCATATTCAGGGCCTGAGTTGCTGGCCGTATAGCTGCCGATCGCCACTCCACCGCCAATGCCCAGTGCAGCCACGATCGCGCCAATCAGGATGGACTTGTTCATGCGTGTTCTCCTCACCGAATAGTGTTGCAGCCTGGCTCGTCGGCCAGTCAGCCACGCCCCTGGATGACACTTTAGGGGCTGGCCGCTGCGTTCGGAGAGTAATCTAACACTGTTCGATAAACTCGGTAATGTGGCAACTTCACCACCCGGTCGTCGCCATTTCGCAACATCGGACATGGAAAAGACGGGTTCTACGCTAGATCATGCCTTATATTAGCAATTTCTTGGCAATCAGGCTTGCGGCCAGAAAACCCCGCTCATCGTCATGGCGCTGACGCGGGCTGTACGAGTCGGACAGCACAAACAGGGCCGGTGCGAGCGCCTCAGCACGCACCGGCCCTTGTCTTGATGGCCCTGACCGCAAGTCACTCAGTCCAGCTGATTGGCCGTGATGGACACGGCTTCATCGTTGCAGAACTGCACGCGCACATCTTCCCACCAGTTCAGCAGACGGCAGGACGTGTCATCGGCAATCGTCTCGCTGATATCACTGGGCTTGCCCAGCAACGAGATGGCCTGTGCCTCACTCATGCCCTGCACCAGATAGCCATCCTCCAGCGCTGAACGAATGCGGTACTGGCGCTGACTCTCCTCACGTGCGGCCAGGGCACGCTTCTTCTCACGCGCCAGGCGCTGTGCGGTCGGGTCTTCGCCTGAAGTCTCTTCTATCACGTCAGCGGCGGGCACCACCGTCAGCGAATCATCCAGCGTGACGGGGGTATCACCCTGCTGGCAAGGCTGCTGCTGCCAGGTGGGCACCCCCGACTGCACACAGCGAAAGATGCTGTTGTTGGCCTTGGCGGCAGGCGGCAGAGAAGGTGTCGCCGGGTCGGCAATCACTTGCGCCCGAGGCGCCTGCCCGTCACTCGAAGACGCTGCAGCATTCGGCGACTCCTCCGCCTGAACCGCCGCAAGCGGCATACCACTGACCAGCGTCGCCACCAGCAGTCCCCGCAAGAGCCGGCGCGATATCTGGCGTGAAACGCTGCCACAGGAATCCATCATCAACTTGTCTCTCCGCTTGGTGAGAGCGTGGATCACTCACGGATATCACGCCCAATGAGGTGAAATGGCAAAGCCATCATCCTTGCGTCAGCGCTTCCACTGATAGACCTCATCGGCGGTCTGCACATCGTCATGGTGACTGACATCAGAGCGACTGGGGATCGAGGCCGCTTCGCCTGATCCATCGCCCGGAGTGTCCAGTGGCGGCATGCCTGGCATGGCCAGGCTGTCGTGGCTGTGACCGTGATCGGGGCGGTGGTCGTGATCAGACGGCTCGATCTGATCGAGACTGGCAGCGCCATGATCGGGCGTATCCCAGACAGTGACCACCCGATTGCGCCCTTCGCGCTTGGCACGGTACATGGCCTGATCGGCACGCTGCAGGAGGTCCGGCAGCAGTGATTCAGCGCAAGCGGCCGGTCCGCCCTGGGCCACCCCGATACTGATGGTGACCCGCAGCAGCTGGCCGTTGCTCAGCGTGAAGGCACGACTGTTGATCGAGAGCAGCAAGCGCTCGGCTGCGTGCTGGAGCCCTTCTCTGTCCTCCGTCGGGCACAGGGCCACAAACTCTTCTCCCCCCTGGCGGCACAACTGATCACTGCCGCGCAGGTGATGACGCAGTCGTTGCGTCAGCTCTATCAGCACCTCATCGCCAATCGCATGCCCCTGGGTATCGTTGATGGCCTTGAAGTGATCGACATCGATCATCAGCACTCCCAGGCCACCACGACTCAGCAGACGCGGCCCCTCTTCCAGCAAGGCAAAACGAGACAGCGCCCCCGTCAACTGGTCATGGCGCAAGTCACGACGGTATCGCTTCTCGCGCTGCTCAGCCTCCCACCCGATCTGCACCGCCACCACCGCGATGAAGGTGACGGAAATCACCAGGTTGACGACACTGGCCAACGACATGAACTCGTAGGAGACGATATAGACCGGGCTGGTGAGATATTGGGCGCCGATATAGAACAGCAGCAGGACACCACTGAACAATAGCCGTTGAATGCGTGACAAGGACGCGATACAGATGAAGAAGATGGCGACGATATGGAAATACTCGAAGCCACCCTCGGCGCCGAACTGATATTCCCACCATGCCGCCTTGGCCGACATCGGCACCACCAGCAACAGCAACGCGGAATTCATGTACCCCTTGCGGTGGAACATGATGGCCAGGACGTTGAGCAGGACGCCGATGACATTGATCACCACCGGCTGCGGATAAGGCTGCAGGCTCAGCAAAGCGAAGTAGCCCAGCTGGCAGCCGAGCGCACTGATATAGATCCACATGAACAACTGATAAAGCGCGAGGTGCCGCTCAGCCAGCCCCGCCGGAGCTGGCCACCGCCACTTCATGTTTACCGTGCGCAAGACACCCTGCCGACTTCCCGGTTTGCGACGGCGATCTGCTTTCGCCATGATTCCTTCCTCATTTACGGCACTTCCCGTGTGCCTCCGCTGCGCGCTACCTGATGATTTTACCTACCTATTCTATCTCACGCTGCTGTATGAAACGTGACAGCCCTAACCAGTGCGCATCCTTCAAGGCATGCAGCGCAGTCAGGCATGTGACTCACGTGTACTAGGCGCCCTCCCCTGCGAGACTGGCAATCCCATCACAGCGGCATGGCTCACGTAGCAGGAGCCTGAGCGTGAAGCATCAGCAATCTCGAGGATCAGCAGTCGAAGATTCTCACAAAGTGGGCCTTGTGGGTGACTTGCAGAGTAGTTCAGAGAAGATTTAAGCCCTAGATTCAGTCGTGATGATGACCGGGCTGGAAAAAGTCCGTGACCAGTCAATGGTACTCTTGAGCATGGCAATGCTGACATCTCATCGCCAGCCTGCATGACCCGGACCACCTGACGCTCGGCCCCTCCTCGACGTCAGAGACAAGAACCGGGCAGACAATCGCCCGCCTTCGTGACACCATCAGCGCCTGGACATGGCAGTAGCCGTCACCCACTTTTCCCCGCCGTTTTTAGAGAAGAGAGACTGTAATGGACGCGACCACTCTGACACGCGACTTCCACCTGTGGCAGCGTTTCTCCAAGCAAGACCGCCTGGAACGTGAACATCGTGCTGCCCGCCGCAAGATCGCCGAAGCTGGCACCATGGCGACGCGCATGATCAAGGCCTATGAAAGCATGGCCGCCAAGGGCGTCTCCGAGAATGCATGCTATCGCACCATCTACAAGCAACGCGATGCGCAGGGTGAGATCATGGTGCGAGAAGGCTGGCTCAAGGTGCGTCGTGTGGTCGTGGAAGGCGGCACCACGCGTCTTCGCGGCACGCTGATGACGACGTTCAGTCTGCTGGATGGCGAGCAGGAGCCCGCCGATGCCAGCGTCGAGAAACTCACGCTCGAGGTGTATGACGAAATCGTCGCCGGCACCAAGATGAAGCTGGCCTGCAAGGTGGACCGTTGCGACGCCGATGACCAGACCGACTTCATCACCTTCCTGGATGCCGTACGCGGCGACCTCAAGCAGTGGGTGTGACGCGCCCGGGCGTGTTCACCAGCCCCTGATGAAGGGATAACTCCCTGAATCGGCTCAATGATGCCCACTCGCCTCGTGCAGTGGGCATCATTGCTGTCAGGGGCAAGGAAACTGCTGGCTCATGCCAGTACCAGCCTGCCGGGGTCTTTGTTTCCGAAATGGAATCTATCCATTTCCCATCTCGCACACATTGCAGCAAATATTGACATCATAGACCGAAAATCCTGTCACTGTTGCGACAGTAGCAACCTGAGGTTACCCATCGTGCAGGAAACTCTTGGCCCTCGCCTGACTCATAGTACGCAGAACATGCTCGTCATCTGATTACAGGAGTCAGTCCATGAATGCCATTGCACCGTCGGCTTACCATACCCTCGACGTCGAAACGCTCTCTCATGTCACTTCCGCTCGTCTGCCTTTGCAGCCGATCGGCGACATCACCATGGATAGCCCGGCCAGTGAGCTGGTGACGGATTTTGCCGTCACCGCCGGTCGCAGCATTCAGGGCAGCGCCTCCATCGGTCAGGCACTGGCGACCATGAAACAGGCAGGGGTGCGTCTGCTGCTGGTCCACGATCATGATGGCACCTTCACCGGCGTGGTGACTTCGCGTGAGCTGCAGGGTGGCCGAGTCGTGATGCGCGCCATGACCCGCTTCAATGTTCAGCGCGACGAAGTCACTACCGACATGGTGCAGATACCCCGCGCGGAGCTGCAGGGCATTCCTCTCGCTGTGCTCAAGCGCGCCCGCGTCGGGGACCTGGTCGAGACACTGCGTAAGAGCGGAGAATCCCACCTGCTGGTGACCGAGCAGGGCGACGATGGCAAACCCAGCGTGCGCGGTCTGGTCGCCGCCTCCCGCGTCGGCAAGGCCTTGGGGCTCGATCTGGAGCACCCGCCGGAAGCACGCAATTTCGCTGATATCTGCCGGGCCGTGCTGGGCAAGTACGAGTGACCCGACAAGGGTAGGCGGTATCCTCAGCCATCTGGCTGACAGAGGCGTCATGAAGCCGCGTCCTGACAAGATGGTTTATCCCCAGACTGGTGCTTGATTCGGGAAAAATGCTCACAAACGGCGTATGATGTGGCTATCAGTGCGAGATATCACTTGGCAGGCAGTATGGAAGCGCCTGTCGGTCAGAGAGATGACTCGGGCTCTGACGGATATACTCAGCCAACGGATGGTGTAGATGAGGATTTCAGCCATGCCATTACGCTCACTGCGTGATCATCTTTTCAAGCAGCGCCACGTCGAGGTGCTCGTCATCAAACAGATTGATGGCGAGCTCGTGCATGTGTGTGGTGCCGGCATCGTGGAAGGCAACGGCAGCGTCAGTCACAAGCGGCGTGAGCTGCAGCGTGACAACCATGCCTTCCCGGTGCGCATGCATGATGGCAATCAGGTACTTCAGCCGGACGACTTCAATCGTCTGGTGCTGCTGGAGGAAGTGACTCTGCACCCCCTTGGCTGCCAGCCGAAGGAAGCCATCTCGCTGGAGGTGGCTGGCCATCGCTATCGTGTCGCGCATACTCCCATGCGCTGCTGGCATTTCCGCGGCCACCTCGTGCTGGAGCGCACGCCCCACGGCCTGCTGCTGAGCACCGAGGACATGACCCTGATTCGCGCCAAGGCGAGTCGCCAGCCAGTCTCCAATACGGCACGCGCCAATGCCGAGCGCCTGCAGAAGACGCCCGCATGGCGCAATGTCGCTCCCCGCGGTCACGACGTGCATGCCGACGGCGCCACGACGCGTCAACGCGCGGCAGCACGCAGGATCGACAGCCCTACACGCGAGCTGGAGCTTGAGCCCAAGTACTGAGGCACAGGAGCGGCGCATCGCGACGGGGACATTGAGCCAAGACAGATGTATTGAGACAGGTGCATTGAGAAAGGCGCATCGAGAAAGGCGCATTGAGACAGAACGCTCGGCAATTGCCGAGCGTTCTGCTGTCCAGCCCGGTTAGAGGAAGAGCCGCTCGCGGCAAGACAGCTTGAGCATATGCCGGTATTCTCACAGACCTGTCCTCTCGTTCAGGTTTCCTCATGCGCCGAATGCCAGCATCCCTTTTCCTGCTCATCCTGATCCTGGTCGCCCTGAACCTGCGTCCGGCGCTGTCATCCCTGGCGCCCCTGCTGGATCGCATCACCCAGGACCTGGGCCTGAGCACGCTGGCGGCGGGCCTTCTCACCACACTGCCCGTCGTCTGCCTGGGACTGTTCGCCCCACTGGCGCCGCGCCTGGCCCGCCGCCTGGGGGTAGAGCGCACCCTCAGCCTTGCCCTGGTCACTCTCGGCATCGCCCTTTGGTTGCGTGCCAGTGACATGGCGCTGCTGCTGTATCTCGGCACCCTGTTATGTGGTGGCAGCATCGGCGTCGCCGGCACCCTACTGCCCGCCATCGTCAAGCGTGAGCATCCTGAGCGAGCCGACCTGTTCACCGGCGTGTACACCATGGCGCTATGTCTTGGTGCGGCGCTGGCCGCGGGACTCAGCGTGCCACTGGCCAATCTTCTCGACAGCTGGCAAGCCTCATTGGCCTGCTGGGCGCTGCTTGTAGTGATCGCGCTTCCCGCCTGGCGCCTGAGCATGCCCCACCCGTGGCCAGAGAAGATGACCAGCCAACAGCAGGCCACCCCCCGCCTGTGGCACCTGCCGCTGGCCCGCCAGGTCACCTTCTTCATGGGCTGCCAGTCTTCCCTGGCCTATATCGTCTTTGGCTGGCTGCCTTTCCTGCTCCAGCAGCGCGGCCTGAGCGATATCGAATCCGGCTGGCTGATGGCCGCCTCGGTGATGGCACAGGTGCTCACCGCCCTGCTGGCCCCCGTGATCGGCCGCATGGGCCGCGACCAGCGCCCCGCCATCCTGCTGCTGCTGTCCTGTACCGCCATCGGCCTGCTGGGACTGATGATCGGGCCGCTGTCACTGCGCTGGCTGTTCGCCGTGCTGCTCGGTTTCGGCCAGGGGGGCAGCTTCTCGATGGCATTGACGCTGCTGGTGCTGCGCACCTCCGATGCACGTCTGGCGGGCGCCCTCTCTGGCATGGCACAAGGCACCGGCTACATGCTGGCCGCCCTCGGGCCACTTGCCGTCGGCATTCTGCTGGAAATCACGGCCGACCTGCGCGTGATCGCGTCGCTGTTCGCGCTGATCCTGCTGAGCGCCGCCATGCTTGGCTTCCAGGTCGGCAGGCGTCGCCGTATCTGTCTGCGCGAGGATGGCAGCACCGAAGTGGTCGACGGCTGACATCTTCTCCTCTCATTCGGTGAGGCAAGGCCCCACCAAGGTATCAATATTATCTGTCATTCATGCCTGGATGATAGATTTTGCCGATACTACATGTCGTTGTAATTTATATATTCCGAATGTCTCATTTGGATTCCTCTGGTGTCGCTCTACCCTCTGAGTTCTCGTTGTAAAGCAACGAACATTGCGCCCTGCCATGTTCGAACGGCACTGCCATGTTCGAACTGCTCGGCAATGGTCAACCAGCAAGGCAATGTTCGACCTGCTGCGCAACGAGACCCTCATAACAACAATCTCACATCCAGAGGCACATGCTCATGTCCTTCGAAAGGATTCGATTGTCCTCCCCCGGCTCGGGAGACACCTCATGCTGTCATTGATTGGCGTAGCCATCATCGTCATCGGCCTGGCACTGCGCCTCAATGCGCTGCTGGTGGTGCTGGTGGCAGGTTTCTCCTCCGGCCTGGTGGCCGGCATGTCACCCACTGAAATTCTCGCCGCGCTCGGTCAGGCCTTTACCGACAACCGCGCCGTCTCGCTGTTCATCATCACCCTGCCGGTGATCGGATTGCTCGAGCGCAATGGACTGCGAGATCAGGCCGAACATCTGGTCCAGAAACTGCGGGCCGCCAGCGCCGGGCGCATCTCCTTCAGCTACCTGGTGCTGCGCAAGGCGACCAATGCCTTCGGCCTGCAGCTCGGTGGCCACCCGGCGATGATCCGGCCGCTGGTCGCCCCGATGTCAGTCGGCGCCGCCGAACGTGATCTCCCCGAAGAGGCGCTGAGCTCGCCACGCTTCAAGGCCCTGAGCCAACGCATCCGCGTTCTGAATGCCGTCAGCGAGAACTTCGGCAACTTCTTCAGCCAGCTGATCTTCGTGGCTTCCGGCGGGTTGTTGCTGATCAAGAGCGTGCTCGACAAGAGTGGCGCCAGCGTCAGCCTGGCCGACATGGCGCTGTATGCCATTCCCACCGCGCTGGTGTCACTGGTGGTGGTCTTCGTGCTCTGCCGCCGGCTGGACGCGCGCATTCGCCGTGAACGACAGCTGCTGCGCGAGGAATACCCCCAGCCCTCCGGCCAGACTAACGCGACACCAGGCAAGGACACCTTCACCACTTCTGCGACGGAGAGCCACTCATGAACGGTATCGACGCTCTCTACCTGATTACCGGCTTCGCCATCATGGCCTTTGCCGTCCTGACGCTCACCGATCGTGATCACCCGCGCAGACTCGGCACCAGTGCCTTCTGGATGATCTTCGGCATCAGCCTGGCATTTGGTCAGTGGCTGCCCGATGTCGTGGTCGGGCTTGCCATGCTGGCGCTGGCCCTGCTGGCCGCCACCGGCCAGCTCGGCTTCGGCAACTACGGCCAGTTGAGCGATGAGGCGCGTCAGGCGCGCCGCAAGCGTCTGGGGTCGTGCCTGTTCATCCCCGCGCTGGTGATTCCGGTCGGCACCTTCCTTTACACCCTCACGACAGGTCAGAGTGCGCTGGTCGGCCTGGGCGTCGCGACGGTACTGGCCTTTGCCGTGGCGCTGCTGCTGCTGCGCGAGAGCCCGGCGACCGGCATGCAGGAAGGTCGCCGTCTGGCCGATGCCATCGGCTGGGCCGCCATCCTGCCGCAATTCCTGGCCGCCCTTGGCTTGCTGTTCGATCAGGCCGGCGTCGGCCAGACCATCGCCGGGCTGGTCTCGAGCGTGGTGCCGGATACCAGTCTGATCGCCTGCGTGATTGCCTACTGCGTCGGCATGGCCGTGTTCACCATGCTGATGGGCAACGGCTTCGCGGCCTTTGCGGTCATCACCTCCGGCATCGGCTATCCGCTGGTCATCGCGCTGCATGGCGGCAACCCGGCCATCGTCGGCGTGCTGGGCATGCTGTCCGGCTACTGCGGCACGCTGATGACGCCGATGGCCGCCAACTTCAACATCGTGCCGGCCGCCCTGCTGGAACTGGATGACCGCTACCACATCATTCGCGCACAGATACTGCCTGCGCTGGTCATGCTGGCCGCCAACATCAGCCTGATGCTGCTGCTGGCCTTCTGATCTCCCACTCTCACCCGCGCATCGATCACCGCCAGCCGTGACCCGCGGTGATCGATGCCAGCCAAGGAATGTCATCATGCGTCGTCTGCTACTCTGCGGCTTCGAGCCCTTCGGCACGGATAGCGTCAATCCCGCCCTCAAGATCATCGAACAACTGGACGGCCAGACACTGGCCATGCACGACCAGCCCGATGAGCGCTTCGAGATCATCACCTGCCGAGTGCCGGTGACACGCTACGCCGCGATTGACAGCGTCATCGAGGCCATCGGCCAGCACGCCCCTGACACCGTGATCATGCTCGGTCAGGCCAGCGGTCGCAGTGCAATCACGCCGGAGCGGGTCGCCATCAACCTGGATGACTATCGCATCAAGGACAACGGTGGCCACCAGCCGGTGGATGAGCCCATCGAGGCCGACGGCCCGGATGGCTGCTTCACCACCCTGCCGATCAAGGCGATGGTCAACGACCTCCAGGCGGCGGGCCTTCCCGCCAGCGTGTCCTACACGGCAGGCACCTTCGTCTGCAACCACCTGTTCTATGGGGTGCAGCGTCATCTGGCGGATAGCCCCATCCGCTCCGGCTTCGTGCATATTCCGGCGCTGCCCGAGCAGAGTGTCGATGGCCGCCTGCCGACCATGAGTCTTGAAAGCATGCTCGCAGGCGTACGGGTGATGTGCATCAGCGCCATGTCCCATCAGAAGGATGCACGCATCGGCGGTGGCAATATCAGCTGAGCGCCACCATCGCGTCGCGGCTGACCGCCCGACTCCGACAGCTCCCCTGCAAGCCGGCATGCGTTACAATGCCGGCTTTCCCATTTCTGGCAGGTGGACACGATGACTCCCGAGACGCACATCCTGGTGCTGTATACCGGCGGCACGCTGGGCATGGTGGAAAGTGAACAAGGACTGGTACCTGCCGGTGACTTCGATGCACGCCTGCGCGCAGCACTGGAGCAACTGCCCCCCAGCCGTCGTGGCCGTCTGCCCGCCTTCACCCTGCGCGAGTTTCCGCAGCTGATCGACTCCTCCTCCGCGACACCGGCGGACTGGCACACCATCGCCAGCCAGATCGCGGACGCCTACGACAGCTTCGATGGCTTCGTCGTGCTGCAGGGCACCGACACCCTGGCCTGGACGGCCTCCAGCCTCGCCTTCCAGCTCAAGGGTACCGCGCGCCCGGTGATCGTCAGTGGTGCACAGTTGCCGCTGGAAGCCGAGCACAGTGACGCGCTGGGCAATGTCGAGCTGGCGCTCACCGCCGCCGCCCAGCCGACCCTCAATGAAGTCGTGGTCGCCTTCGGTGGACAGTTGCTACGTGGCGTGTGCACCCGCAAGTGGTACACCCAGGACCACCGCGGCTTCACCACGCCCAATGCGCCGCTGCTGGGCGAATGGGTCGATGACCGCGTCGTGCTCTATCCCGGCCGCCTGATGGATGATCAAGGCCCCGCCTTCGAGCTGCCCGACTATGCTCGCCTCGGCAAGGACAGCATCATTCGCCTGCCGCTCTACCCCGGCATCAGTGCCGAGAGCGTGCGTGTGCAGTTGATGCGCCCCGAGGTCAAGGGCGCCGTGCTGGAGCTATGGGGCAGCGGCAATCTGCCGGAAGACAGCGAGCTTTTGGGGGTGTTGGCCGATGCGCGTGGCGAAGGCAAGCTGCTGGCCGGTATCAGCCAATGTCCGCACGGGCCGGTCACCATCGGCCACTATGCCGCCGGCGCAGGCCTGGCCACCGTCGGCGTGCTGTCAGGCGACGACATGACGCTGGAAGCGGCCTTCACCAAACTGCTGCATCTGGTGGCGCTCGATCAGGATGAGGACTGGCAGCGGGAACGCTTCCTGATGCCCTTGGTAGGCGAGCGCGCCAGCGGCCTGCTGTGAGTCCTGGCGACCCCGCGCGTCGCTGAACTCTTGTCGCTGAGCGCTGAGCTCTAGCCTCTGAACTCTAGCCGCTGAGCGCTGAATTCTGGTCGCTGATCAGGGCGCAAACCAACCTCCAGCGTTGACTGATAGATAACAGAAAGCCCCCGCCAGGCATGCCTGACGGGGGCTTTCTAGTTTCGCTGATAGGCCTTGGCTAATCCTTCACGCCAAGGCGCAAATCAACGGGCCAGCTGGATCAACTGGGTCAACCGGTGTTGCGCAGACCGGCGGAGATACCGGCCATGGTCACCATCAGCGCGCGCGACAGCTCGGCGGAGATGGCGCCATCGGCGTCGCGGTTACGCTGCAGCAGCTCGGCCTGCAGACCATGCAGCGGGTCGATGTAAGGGTTGCGCACATCGATGGCCTGACGGATCAGCGGCATATGCTCAAGCAGTGCCTGTTGATCGCGGATCTCCAGCACCACCTTCTCCAGGCGCTCGAGACGATCACGCAGCGATTGCCCCAGCGCCTTCAGGGCCGGCTCATCGACCAGACGCTGCTCGTAGTAGGCCGCCGTCGAAAGATCGGCCTTGGAGAGCAGCATCTCCAGCATGTCGACGTAGGTGGAGAAGAACGGCCAGTCGTTCATCATCTCGCGCAGCACTTCCAGGCCGCCCTCTTCCTGCATGCGCGTGGCGAAGGCCTCGCCACTGCCCAGCCAGGCGGGCAGCATCAGGCGAATCTGGGTCCAGGCGAAGATCCACGGGATCGCACGCAGCGTCTCGACGCCACCATCCTGACGACGCTTGGCGGGGCGTGAGCCCAGCGGCAGGCGTGCCAGTGCGGTTTCCGGTGTTACCGAGCGGAAGTACGGCACGAAGTTCGGGTCTTCACGCACCACGCCCACATAGGCCTTGTGCGCGATACCGGCCAGGCGATCCATCTCGTCACGCCATTGCTGCTTGGGCGCCGGCGGCGGCAGCATGCTGGCTTCCAGCACCGCGCAGACATAGATCTCCATCGAGCGGCTGGCGATGTCCGGCAGACCGAACTTGAAGCGAATCATCTCGCCCTGCTCGGTGACGCGCAGCGAGCCGGTCACCGAGCCCGGCGGCTGGGACAGGATCGCCGCATGCGCCGGGCCGCCGCCACGACCGACCGTACCACCACGGCCGTGGAACAGGGTCAGTTCGACGCCGTGGCGCTTGGTGACTTCTACCAGCGTTTCCTGGGCGCGGTACTGTGCCCAGGCGGCCGCCAGCTGGCCGGCGTCCTTGGCGGAGTCGGAGTAACCGATCATCACTTCCTGACGATCACCGGCCTGCTCGCGATAGATCGGCATGCCCAGCAGCGTGTCGATGACGGGGCCTGAGCGGTCCAGATCATCCAGCGTCTCGAACAACGGCGCGATCGGCAGGCGCACATCACCGCCGATCTCCTTCATCAACAGTGCCACCGCCAGCACATCGGAGGCCTGACCGGCCATCGAGATGATGTAGGTGCCCAGTGCCTCGCGATGCTCGCGCGCGATGACCTTGAAGGTATCCAGCACCTCGCGCGTGTCGGTGGAGCATTCCCAATGGCGCGGGATCAGCGGGCGACGGCCAGCCAACTCCTTGGTGAGGAAGTCACAGCGCTGCTGCTCGTCCCACTCGAAATAGCTGCCCAGCCCCAGCGTCTGACTCAGTTCATCGAAGACCTGTGCGTGGCGCGTGCTTTCCTGGCGGATATCGAGCTTGGTCAGGGTGACACCGAAACAGGCCACGCGACGCAGGGTGTCGAGCAGTGCGCCGTTGGCGATGGTGTCCAGCCCCACATCGCACAGCGAGCGGTAGCAGGCCAGCAGCGGCGTATACAGCTGCTCACGGGTCTCGATGATATCGACACCTTCGTGGCGCTTGCCGTCCAGGCCCGCTTTGGCCCAGTCACGCGTGCTTTCCATGCGCAGGATCAGGCGACGCAGAATCTCACGATAGGGTTCGGCCACATCACCGGCCTCGGCACGCAGGGCGGCCGTGCACTTCCACATCGACAGCTCCGACTTGAGCTGTTCGAGGTCGCGAAGGTAAAGGTCCGCTGCCATCCAGCGTCCCAGCAGCAACACGGTCCGCGTCACGCTGGCGGTGACATTGGGGTTGCCGTCGCGGTCACCACCCATCCAGGAGGCGAAGCAGATCGGTGCGGCATCCAGCGGCAGACGCTCGCCGGCGGCGTCCAGCGTCATCTCGTCAAGCTGACGGTGGAAGTCCGGTACCGCTTGCCACAGCGAGTTCTCGATGGTGGCAAAGCCCCACTTGGCCTCATCCACCGGCGTCGGACGCTCGTGGCGGATCTCGTCGGTGTGCCAGGCCTGACTGATAAGCTCGGTCAGGCGTGCACGCGCGAGGGTCGCCTGTTCCGGGCGATCACAGGCGCCTTCCATCTGGGTCAGGCAGCCCTCGATGGCATCGTATTTCTGGATCAGGGTGCGGCGGATGACTTCCGTCGGGTGCGCCGTCAGCACCAGCTCGACACGCATCGCCGAGAGCTCCTCGACGATCTTCTGCGCGCTGAAACCACGCTCGCGAATGCGCGTGATCAGCTCGCCGAGGTCCGGCTGGCTGCCGGGACGATAATCCTCGACGCGCTTGAAGCGGCCACGGTAGTGCTGCTCGGCGATGTTGGAAAGATTCAGAAACTGGTTGAACGCCCGGGTGACCGGCAGCAGATCACCATCCGGCAGATCACGCAGATAGTCGATCAGCTCATGACGGGCGGCCTGATCGCCCTGCTGGCCCTGTTTAGCCAGGGCGCGGATGCGCTCGATGCGTGCGACGAAGTCATCGCCGAGGTCGGCCGCGATGGTCTGGCCGAGGTTGTCACCGAGAATACGCACGTTATCGCGCAACGATTCATGCAAGTCGTGACTCATGAAACCCTCCTTGGGAGTGACGGTGCTGCCGCGGTCATCTTCCCCTGTCACCAGGGGCACACAGTCAGATAGCTGACAACAGATTCCCTCATTGCGCAAAGACACCTGATGACAACCGGCTGAGGGAAGACACCGGCCTGGCGCTGGTGAAGACACTGGCGCGAAACGGAAAGACCCGCGGCGCAGCAGACCGGAAAGCAGGACAAGACTCGCGTCCTGATCGCTTCCCCTCAGCATACGACCGCGGGCCTCGGCTCCACAATCCGACTATCGCGTAAACTTACTACATTTTTCCAAATGCCCTTTTCCCAATACCCTGCGACGACGCTCCCTCACCGAACCAGCGGCGTCACCGGACGCGCTGCTGACGTCGCACCCTCGCCCTGTCGCGCCTGCTCAGCCGCACGCTCCCGGCGCTTGGCCTCATCCCAGTGCGCATCCATCTCGGCAAGCGAGGCCTCATCCAGCGTGCGCCCTTGCCCGGCGATCGCAGCTTCCACATGGCGGAAGCGTGATT
Organism: Cobetia sp. UCD-24C; assembly: GCF_001306765.1. Taxonomy (NCBI): domain Bacteria; kingdom Pseudomonadati; phylum Pseudomonadota; class Gammaproteobacteria; order Oceanospirillales; family Halomonadaceae; genus Cobetia; species Cobetia sp. UCD-24C. Next base: position 125,031 of record NZ_LJTD01000001.1, read on the forward strand.
CGAAGCGCGCATTGGTGGCGCGCAGCATCTGCTCCGGGTCCGCCTTGAGAGTGCGCGCGAGATTGACCACCGCGAACAGCAGGTCCCCGACCTCCTCGCGCGCATGGGCCGTATCACCCTCGGCCAGAGCTTCCTCGACTTCGCCAAGCTCCTCACGAATCTTGGCCAGCACGCCACTCGTGTCCGGCCAGTCAAAGCCCGAACGCGCGGCCTTCTTCGAGAGCTTGGCCGCCCGTGTCAGCGCCGGCAGGCCCAGCGGCACGCCATCCAGCACGCTGTCGCCGGCAGTCTGGCTGGCAGGCACGTCAGCGGTCTCCTGCTGCTTGAGCGACTCCCACTGCGCATTGAGCGAGCCTTCGTCGACCTCATGAGTGGCGATGCCCTCACGGCGCGACGCGAGGGTGCCATCCGGGAAGACATGCGGATGGCGGTGCAGCATCTTCTCGGTCAGCACATGGATCACGTCGTGGAAATCGAAGCGTTGCTGCTCACTGGCGATCTGGGCGTAGAAGACGCCCTGAAACAGCAGGTCACCCAGTTCCGCCGGCAGCTCCTCGAGCACACTGGCATCGGCCGCAGCGCGCTCGATGACATCGGCGACCTCATAGGCCTCCTCCAGGGTGTGCGGCACCAGGCTCGCGTAATCCTGGCGGCTGTCCCAGGGGCAGCCGTACTGCGGGTCACGCAGCACGGCCATCAGGGTCAGCAGGTCATCGAGGGTGTAGCGCGTATCGGCTTGCCTGCCTGCATCGACATCGACACTGGCATCCAATCGGCGACTCATGCCTTGTCGCCCCCGACCCGCAGGCGCTTGACGTCGATGATGTTGGGCAGCTGCTGGATGCGGGCAAATACGCGCCCCAGCACATCGAGGTTCTCGACTTCCAGCGTGATCTTGAGCGTGGCGATGTTGTCGAGCTGATCGGTGCGCGTGTTCACCGACAGCACATTGACCTTGTCGCCGCTCAGCACGTTGGTGACATCGCGCAGCAGGCCGGAGCGGTCCCAGGCCTGGATCTCGATATCGACCGGATACTGATTGCGCGAGCGCTGGCCCCAGTCGACATCGACGATGCGACGCGGCTCGTCCGAGCGCAGCTGAATCAGGTTCGGGCAGTCCTGACGGTGCACGGTCACGCCGCGCCCCTGGGTGATGAAGCCGGCGATCTGATCGCCCGGCACCGGGTGACAGCAGTTGGCCATGGTGGTCTTCAGATTGCCGACCCCCAGCACCATGACGGCGTCGGGCTTTTCCTTGCCCTGCGGCTTGCGCTGGCGCAGCAGACGCTCGAGCTGCTCCTGATCATCGGTATCGCCGAACAGCTGCTGGGCCTGATGCAGTACCTGGCCGACGCGCAGATCGCCCGCGCCGATGGCGGCGTACATGTCATCACGCGTCGGGTAATTGACGGCGTTGGCCAGCTTGTCACGGTCGAGATTCTCCAGCGCCAGCCGCGAGAATTCCTTCTCGAGCAGCGCCTTGCCCTCATCGACGTTCTGATCGCGTGCCTGCAGCTTGAACCAGGTCTGGATCTTGGCGCGGGCCCGCGAGGTGCGCACATAGCCCAGATTCGGGTTGAGCCAGTCACGGCTCGGGCCGCCCTTGGTGGCGGTCAGGATCTCGACCTGCTGGCCGGTCTTGAGCTTGTAGGTCAGCGGCACGATGCGCCCGTCGACCTTGGCACCCCGGCAGCGATGGCCGACCTCGGTATGCACGCGGTAGGCGAAGTCGATCGGCGTCGCGATCTTGGGCAGGTCGATGACATGCCCCTCCGGCGTGAAGACGTAGATGCGGTCCGGCGCGACGTCGGAGCTCAGCCCCTGACGGATCGCCTCCTGGCCGCCGTTCTCGCCGACTTCGTCCTGCCATTCGAGCACCTGACGTAACCAGGCGATCTTGTCCTCGTAGCTGCGGCTCTTGTGGCCGACATCGTGGCCCTTGTAACGCCAGTGGGCACACACGCCCAGCTCCGCCTCCTCGTGCATGTCGAAGGTACGGATCTGGATCTCGATGACCTTGTTGCTCGGCCCCACCACCGCAGTGTGCAATGACTGGTAGCCATTCTTCTTGGGATTGGCGATGTAGTCATCAAACTCATGCGGCACGTGGTGCCAGCGCGAGTGGACGATCCCCAGCGCCGTGTAGCAATCGCTGACGGTGCCGACCAGAATCCGTACCGCGCGCACGTCATACACCTGGGAGAAGGCGATGCGCTTGATCTTCATCTTCCGCCAGATGGAGTAGATGTGCTTGGCGCGGCCCGCGACATCGAAGTGCTTGATGCCCTGCTCGCTCATCAGAGTGCGCATCTCGACCAGCAGGTCGGCGATGTAGTGCTCACGCTCCAGGCGCTTCTCGGACAGCTGCTTGGCGATGGTCTTGTATTCATCCTCCTCGCGGTAACGGAAGGACAGGTCCTCCAGCTCCCACTTGAGCTGACCGATGCCCAGGCGGTGCGCCAGCGGCCCGTAGATATCGAAGACTTCGCTGGCCACGCGCATGCGCTTCTCGCGCGGGGCATCCTTGACGTGACGCAGGGCGACGGTACGTTCGGCGATCTTGATCAGCGCGATGCGCACGTCATCGATCATCGACACCAGCATCTTGCGCAGGTTGTCCTGCTGGTCATGCTGCGCCATGCCATGGCTCGGCGCCTGCAGCTGACTGATGGCGGCCATGTTGAGCACGCCATCGATCAGGCGGGCCACTTCCTTGCCGAAATGCTTCTCGATGGCCTCAAGCCCCAGATGCCCTTCACGTACCGCGCGATAGAGCACGGCCGCGACCAGCGCCGGCTGATCGAGCTTGAGTTCCGACAGGATATCCGCCATCTCGAGACTGAAACGGAAACTGCGCAGCGGCTCGCGCCACGGCTTGTCACCGCGGGCGTCCGCCTCGCGCGCTACCTTGAGCGCCACTTCACAGGCCTGCACCATGACCGCGGCATTCACCGACGGGACTTCCTCGCGCAGTCGCGCGACCCACACCGGGATGTCCACACCACCGCTATCGGTCAGCGGCTGATCTTCGCGCACCTTGACCATGACCCTATGTCCTTGAATATCTTGCCATCTTGATGACAGTGCCCGAGGGCACCGCCTCAGTCTTCCGCCCGCTCCAGCAGCAACATCGATTCCAGATGTGCCGTGTGAACGAACATGTCCGCCATCAGGGCACGCGTGACACGATAACCGGCGTCCTGCAACAGCCGTGCATCACGCATCAACGTGGTCGGGTCACAGGCGATATACAGCACACGCTGCGGCACTCGGCTGACCCTCCCAGCATGCAGATCACGTGCCAGCTCCTCGCAGAGAGGCTGAGCGCCATCACGCGGCGGGTCTAGTACCAGAAGGTCGATACCCTCGAGTGACGGCAGGGCCTTGCTCAGGTCCGCTCGACGTGCACTCACCTGCGCCAGTCCGTTGGCTTCGGCATTGACCATCAGCTGATCGACCATGCCCTGACTGCCCTCGATGCCCGTCACCTCACTGGCGCCGGCCGCGGCAGCCGCCAGGGTCAGGTTGCCGATACCGGCGTAGAGGTCCATCACCTTGAGGCCACTGACGTCGCCCAGCCATTCGAAAGCGGTGTCGATCAGACGCTGATTGAGTGCCGCATTGACCTGCACGAAGTCGCCCGGCGAGAAGGCAAGACGCAACGTCGTTGCGCCGATATTCAGCGAATACGCGGCGTTCGGCGTACCCGACAGCCACTCCAGCTCCACCGGATCCCGTCCGACCCGCCAGCCGACCACCAGGCCATGCTGCTCGGCGAAGGCCTGCCAGCGCTGCGCATCACGCGGCACCGCCTTGAGCTGGCGCACCACCACGATGACCTGCCCTTCGGCAGCAGTCAGCTCCAGATGGCCCAGTCGCTTGGGCGCCTCGAGGCTTTCGATCAGCTCACGCAGCGGCGCGAGCAGGCGGTCCAGCTCCGGCACCAGCACGCTGCAGGTGGTGATATCGACCAGCTGGTTGCTGCCGCGTCCCCGGAAGCCGAACTGCAACTCACCGGCATCGGTCACGCGTACGCCGATACGCGCGCGACGGCGATAACGGCTTTCATCATCGCCCAGCGGCTGAATCTCGGGCAGCGTCACGCCATTGCGTGTCGCATGTTCGCCCAGCACCTGCACCTTATGGGTGCGCTGTGCATCCAGCGCCATATGCTGCAGATCACAGCCGCCGCAGCTGCCGAAATAGGCACAGGGCGGCGTCACACGACTGTCAGCCGCGTTGTCACGTGCACGCACATGCGCCTCATTGAAGCGCTTATGAGTGCGGTGGATGGCCAGCGTCACGCGCTCGCCGGGCAGGGCCTGATCGATGAACTGGGTCTTGCCGCTCTCGTCATGGGCGATGCCGCGCCCGTCATGGGCCAGGCGGTCGACCGTCAGCCACTGGCTGTCGGCGTCGCTGGCATTGCGGGTGCCACGGCTGGCCACTTCCTTCTCGCGACGGGTCGGCTTGCGCGCCGGTCGCTTCTGTCCGAGCAGCGCCATCAGGAACGCCCCCCTGCGACGGCTTCATTGTGGGGCGTGTCCTGCTGAGTCATGTCGTCGTCCTGGGTATAGAGGCCTGTCGAGAGATAGCGGTCTCCCCGATCACAGACGATGAACACGATGACCGCATTCTCGACCTGCTCGGCGAGCTTGAGCGCGCCCGCCAGCGCACCGCCGGAGGAGACACCGGCCAGAATGCCTTCTTCGCGCGCCAGGCGGCGCATGCAGACTTCGGCTTCGTGCTGGCCGATATCCAGCGTGCGGTCGATACGTGAGGCATCGAAGATTCTCGGCAGATATTCGGCGGGCCAGCGGCGGATACCCGCGATGCTGGCGCCTTCAGCAGGTTGCAGACCGACGATCTCGATGGCCGGATTCTGCTCCTTCAGATAGCGCGAAGTGCCCATGATGGTGCCGGTGGTGCCCATCGAGGACACGAAGTGCGTGATGCGCCCATGGGTCTGCTGCCAGAGTTCCGGCCCGGTGGTGCGGTAATGCGACAGCGGATTGTCCTGATTGGCGAACTGATCCAGCGCCTTGCCCTCGCCACGCGCGATCATCGCCTCGGCCAGGTCCCGCGCGTGCTCCATGCCATCGGCTTCGATCAGCGTGGCCCCGTAGGCACCCATCGCCTGCTTGCGCTCGCTGGAGGCACTGGCCGGCATCACCAGCACCATGCGGTAGCCCTTGATGGCCGCCGTCATGGCCAGCGCGATGCCGGTATTGCCGGAGGTCGCTTCGATCAGGGTATCGCCGGGAGAGATCTCGCCGCGCGCTTCCGCCTCCTGGAACATGGAAAGCGCCGGACGATCCTTGACCGAACCGGCGGGGTTGTGACCCTCCAGCTTGGCCAGCAGCACATTGTTGCGGCCCGCGGTGATGCGCGTCAGGCGCACCAGCGGCGTATTGCCGACGACATCTGCAAGGCTGGGATAATCGGACGCGCCAGGGGTGGCGTCACCGGGGGTTTCGCTGAGATGAGACATGAGAGGCAGACTCCAGAGACGCCGCGCCCGGACAGCCGAATGACAGCGGTCAGGCGCTGGCATCGGGACCAAGGACGAACGGGGGGCCGCGTCGGGGTGTAGATGATGCGCGCAGTATATCGCTCCCGCCCAGCCCTGTCAGGGCGCTCGCCATCGCTTCGCTCAAGAGCGCGAGGTATGCTTGCCGCTGATGCTCGTTCGCCCTTTGACGATGGATTGCCATGCTGCTTCGTACCCGATTCCAGCTTGCCCTCTTGCTGCTGCCCCTCGCCACCAGCCTGATGTTCAGCCTGTATGCGGTGGACCGCGAGATCAGCGGTGAGCGCCTGGCCATGATGGAGCGCCTGCAGGCCAGCATGCAGGCCATCATGCCGGGCATGGCCAACGCCGCCCTCGCCGCTGACGACCAGCGCCTGCACGAGCAGGCCCAGATGCTGATCGACCAGCGCGACGTGCGCGCCCTGACGCTGCGCACCGCCAACGGCGGCGCCCTGTTGCATCTCGGCCCCAGCCAGCGCCCGGAAACCAGCACGCTGGTCGAGAATCAGGCCTACCCCTCGGACCCGAACTCACTGGTGATGGTGATGCCGGTCATCGACCCGTGGCGCGAGACGCAACGCGGCGAGCAGATGTCATGGCTGGTACTGGAGGCCTCCGACACCCGTCTCGTGCTGCATCGCTACCAGCTGCTGGTCGGCTACGGGCTGGCCAATCTGGTCTTCGGGCTGGCGCTGCTGCTGCTGGCCTTCCATGGCTCGCGCCGCATGCTGCAGCCGCTGCATGAGCTGGGCGAGGCCCTCACTTGTCTGGCGCGCGGCGAGACACACCGCCAGCTGCCGGTGGCAGGCAATGACGACCTCAGCGAGCTGGCCGATAACTACAACCGCAGCGTCGAGCAGCTCAAGCGCGCCCGCGAGGACATGCAGGACCAGATCGAACAGACCACCCAGGACCTGCACGAGTCGATGGAAACCGTCGAGATCAAGAACATCGAGCTCGACATGGCGCGCCGCAAGGCGCTGGAAGCCAACCGCATCAAGTCGGAATTCCTGGCCAACATGAGCCATGAGATCCGCACGCCGCTCAACGGCATCATCGGCTTCAGCAACCTGCTGGGGCGCAGTGATCTGGACAACCGCCAGCGCGACTGGCTGGGTCACATGCAGAATGCCTCCTCGAGCCTGATGTCATTGATCAATGACATTCTCGACTTCTCCAAGATCGAAGCCGGCAAGCTCGAGCTCGAGAAGGTGCAGATGGACATCGAGCCGCTGATCGAGGAAGTGCTCGCCATGCATGCCCCGGAGGCCCATCGCAAGCATCTGCATCTGCTCGGGCTTGTCTATGACGACGTGCCGCAGCGCTTCGAGGGCGACCCGCTGCGCATCAAGCAGGTGGTGACGAATCTGGTCGCCAATGCCGTCAAGTTCACCGAGCGCGGCGAAGTCATCGTGCGCGTGATGGTGGATGACCTCTCCGGCAGCAACACCCGCCTCAAGATCGCGGTGGCAGACACCGGCATCGGCATGGACAGCGCCCAGCGCAATCGTCTGTTCCAGGCCTTCTCGCAGGGAGACCCGTCACGGGCACGCCAGTTCGGCGGCACCGGCCTTGGGCTGATGATCTCCAAGCGACTGGTCGAGCAGATGGGCGGCGAGATCCAGGTCGACAGCCTGCCCGGCCACGGCTCCACCTTCCTGTTCAGCGTGCCGGTGGCGGTCAGCAGCATCGAGGAGCGCCCGCGCGAAGTCGTGTTCGATCATCAACGCATCTGCCTGATCGAGCCGCACTCGGCCACCCGTCGCGCCCTGAGTTACCTGCTGACCCGCTGGTCACTGACGCTGGTCGGCATCGAAGAGCAGCCGGACCTGGTGGTGGTCGCGCTGGAGAGCCGCGACCTCAAGCGGCTGGATGAATGGGGCGCGCGCCTCAAGCATCTGCCGTGTCGCGTGCTGGGCCTGCTGAACGCGCCCCTGCCCGCCGACGCCGAGAACCTGCAGCAGTACGGTATCGACGAAGTGGTCAGCAAGCCGGTCACACGCCTGCAGATGCGTCACAAGCTGGCCAATCTGCTGCACTCACCTCACCGCGACCCGACTCAGGCGCCACGCAGCGCCTCCTTCACCTCGTTCGAGCCGGCCACACGTGAGCAGGACGCAAGCACGGCACCAGCCGCCAAGCCGATCGACAAGACTGATGAGAGTGCCAAGCCAGCCAGCACGCCTGCCGCGAACGCCATGCCTGTCAAGACGCCACCGGCTGGCCCGCGGCCTGAGCTCACCGCCCAGCCTGCGAGCCAGGAAACGCCTGCGCAGCCTCGCAAGTGCGTGATGGTGGTCGACGACAACCCCTCCAACCGCCTGTTGGCCGAGGAGCTGTTGACCGACATGGGGCTGGACACCCTGGCCGCCCAGAGTGGCGAAGAGGCGCTGGCGCTGGCTCAGGAGCAGGTCGTGGATGCCGTCCTGATGGATATCCAGATGCCGGGCATGAACGGGCTGGAAGCTACCAAGGCGCTGCGTCATCAGCATCGCGAGGGCAACCGCCACCTGCCGGTGATCGCCCTCACCGCCCATGCACTGGCGCATGAACGGCGAGAGCTGTTGGCGGAAGGCATGGATGATTACCTGATCAAGCCCATCGACGAGGGCCTGCTGGCCAACCTGCTCAGCCGTCATCTAGGCATTTCGCTGAACCCGCCACCGCAGGCCGCGCGGTCATCTAGCCAAACGCGCAGCCCTGCTCGCAGCCAATCGCGCAGTCCAGAACGCAACCAAGCGCGCAGCCCTGCTCGCAGTCAGGCGACGACTGCCTTGCCGCCGGGAGTGAAAGACGCTGCCAGCCAGGCTGAATCCTCATCGTCGGCAGCGCCGCTGCCCCGCTCTGCCGCGAAGAGTCAGCTCAGCCTGGAGCAGGACGCCGACCTGCCGGTAGTCGACATGGCGCTGGGCGTGGAGATGGCCGGTGGCCGCGAGGCGCTGGCTCTGGAGATGCTGGGGCTGTTGATCGAGAGCCTGCCGGAGAGCGAGGCCAGGATCCGCCGCGCCTGGCAGGCGCGTGACAACGAGGCGATGCTCGATGGCGTGCATTATCTCAACGGCGCCTGCCGCTACTGTGGCGTGCCGCGCCTGGCACTGCTGGTGGAAGCGCTGGAGACCCGCATCCGCGTCAGCGGCCTGTCGCAGCTGGAAGAGGATGTCGATGCCCTGTTCGCGGCCATCGACAGCCTGATCCAGTGGTCGCACAGCGATGAGGCCAAGGCCTTGCTCGCCGCGCCACTTGAACCGGCCAGTCCCGCGGGTGAGACGCCTGAGACGCCGACAGCGTCCCCTGTCGAGACCTCTTCATCGTCCGCCACCGCACCCTCGAATGCACCCGCTGAGCCATCCGACACAGGCTCGTCATCGGTAAGCAAGCCACAGACGAGCGAGCCCCAGTCCAAAAACCAGCCCTGAAAAACCAGTCCTGAAAGACCAGCCCTGCACAAACGACAACGCCACCCGCTGCCGCAAGGCAGGGGTGGCGTTGTCGTTTCGAGCGCCGTGTTCACAGGCGCGATACAGCGCCAGACCGAATAGGCTAACGCTCCAGCACCACGAAGGCGATGGCCTGATCACGCTCATCACTGATCGACAGGTGCAGATGGCGGATACCCGCCCGCGCGGTCAGGGCTTCCGCCTCGTCAGACAGCTTGAGCGAGGGCTTGCCCAGGGCGTCGTTGACCACCTGAATCTGGGTGAAGCGCATGCCCTGACGCAGGCCGGTGCCCAACGCCTTGACGAAGGCTTCCTTGGCCGCGAAACGCTTGGCCAGAAAGGCCGCCGGCTGAGGGTGATCGGCAAAGCGCGCCAGCTCCTCTTCCCCCAGCAATCGGCGCGCAAAGCGCTCGCCGTGGCGCGCCATGCCTGCCTCGAAGCGCTCGATACGCGCGATGTCCGCGCCTATGCCGACGATCATCCGCAGCAGCCTGAGCCCTGCACATGCTCATGGTCATCACCGTGTTCGTGGTCATGATCATGATCGTGCGCATCCAGCGCGGCCATCAGGCCCGCTTCCTGGCCTGCGATACACAGACGCTTCATCTCGATGACGGCCTCCTTCAGGCCGACGAACATGGCGCGCGCGATGATCGCGTGACCGATGTTCAGCTCGTTGAGCCCGGAGATACCCGCGATCGCCTCGACGTTGTGATAGTTGAGGCCGTGACCGGCATTGACCACCAGCCCCAGTTCGTTGGCCAGCTCCGCGGCGGCCGCGATGCGCTCGAACTCGACACGCGCCGTCTCGCCCGTGGCATCGGCATAGGCGCCGGTATGCAGCTCGATGACCGGCGCACCGGCTTCGAAGGCGGCACGGATCTGCTCCGGCTCCGGGTCGATGAACAGCGAGACTTCACAGCCCGCCGCTGCCAGACGCTCGCAGGCGGCAGTGATGCGCGCCAGATCACCGGCGACATCCAGTCCGCCTTCGGTGGTCAGCTCTTCGCGCTTTTCCGGCACCAGACACACGTTGGCCGGCTGGACTTCCTCGGCCAGCGCCAGCATCTCTTCGCTGACGGCCATCTCGAGGTTCATGCGCGTGTTGAGCACCTCGGCCAGAATGCGCACGTCGCGCTCCTGGATGTGGCGACGGTCTTCACGCAGGTGCACGGTGATACCGTCGGCACCCGCCTCTTCCGCGACCAGCGCGGCCTGGACCGGGTCCGGATAGCGGGTACCACGCGCCTGACGCAGTGTGGCGATGTGGTCGATGTTGACCCCGAGCAGGATGCGCAGCGGATGCATGATCAGCTCCTAACGATGAACAAGAGAACAGGCATGGCGACGAGGGCCATGCCGAAGACAGGTCGCGCAATACTATCATGCGTCACGCCGCAGCCGGACAGTGTCGCCACGCCTGACGGCGTCAGTCGGACTGGCGACTCTGACGCCGCCTGGCCGTCAGCTGCATCATCAACTCGCGCGAACGCAGCGGACGATCTCCCAGCAGCGGCGCCAGCGCACGCCGCGCCAGCCACAGGCTCTCGCGGGCAAGCCCTGCATGGCCCCAGTCTTCACTGGCCAGCAACTTCAGGGCGCGCCCCTCGATGCCCGCCGCGCCTGGCAGCTGCGCCTGAAAGCGTCGCTCACTGACCACATAGTCATAGCGCACATCCGGCATCAGCGGGCTGTCATCAAGAGCGCGAAATTGCGGCAGTTGCTCCAGCGCTTCCAGCAGGCTGTATTCCAGTCGCCTGAGCGCGGGCGCGCGTCTGGCGGGCAGTGCCACCTCATCCAATGTCAGCGAGTAGAGCGCGAACAGCTCCGGCACCGGCATTTCCACCGGCAGCGTGCGGGTCAAAAGCTCATTGGCGTAGAACCCGCACAGCAGTCCCTCGCCCGCCAGTAGACTGGCGCTGCCGCCGGTCTCCATCAGGTTGAGAGTCTTGAGATCGCTCTCGCCTCGCCAGGTGACATGCAGGGGCGTGAACGGCTGCAGTCGTGCACGCGCCTTGCTGCCCGGGCGCTGAACGCCACGCGCCACCGCGCGCACCCGTCCGTGTTCGAGGGTCAGCAATTCGATGATGGCACTGGTTTCACGGTAAGGCTTGCGATGCAGCAGGAAGGCCGGTTGCGGCGTCATCAGGCAGGCTCACGTCAGACGGTGGCTTGGCAAAAAAGCTGGTAGAAGGACTGGCAGAGGGGCTGGCAAGAAACGAGACCGCCTGGACAGGGCCAGGCGGTGCGCGACAGAGGCCGCGAGAACATCGGATCAGCGACGGGCGGCACATGGCAGTCGCGACCCTCTCGGATCGCCACCGCCCTGCACCGCTCGCGCGACGTCGTCAGTCCTTGTCGTGGGTGTAACCCAGACTCTTCAGGGCACGCTCGTCATCCGACCAGCCACGCTTGACCTTGACCCACAGGTTCAGCATGACCTTGGCGTCGAAGGCACGCTCCATCTCGAGACGCGCTTCACGGCCGATGTTCTTGATGCGCTCACCGTTCTCGCCGATCAGGATCTTCTTCTGACCCTGACGCTCGACCATCATCAGCGCGCTGATGTGCAGGGTGCCGCGCTGATCGGTCTTGAATTCCTCGATCTCGACGGTCATCTGGTAGGGCAGTTCGTCGCCCAGCTGACGCATCACCTTCTCGCGCACCAGCTCGGAGGCCAGGAAGCGAGAGCTCTTGTTGGTGATCTGGTCGTCCGCGAACATGTGCTCACCCTGCGGCAGACGCTTCATCACGTTCTCGAGCAGCAGATCGATGTTGGTGCCGTTCTTGGCCGACATCGGAATGATGGCCGCGAAGTCACGACGCTCCTGCAGGCTCTGCAGCCAGGGCGCGAGGGTGGTCTTGTCCTTGAGCCAATCGATCTTGTTGACCACCAGAATCACCGGCGCCTTCACGTGGGCCAGCTTCTCGAGCACGATCTGGTCTTCTTCCATCCAGCGGGTGCGGTCGACGATGAAGACGACGGCATCGACGTCACGCAGCGCCTGGGTGGCGGCCTGGTTCATGAAGCGGTTGATCGCCTTGTTGCGATCGCGCTGCATGATGTGGATCCCCGGGGTATCGACGAAGACGCACTGGGTGCCCTCTTCGGTGTGGATACCCATCACCTGGTGACGCGTGGTCTGCGGACGACGCGAGGTGATCGAGACCTTCTGGCCCAGGATGTGGTTCATCAGCGTCGACTTGCCGACATTCGGGCGACCGACGATGGCGACGAAGCCACAGCGGGTGTCCGGCAGCGGCTGATCGCTGACACCGGCGGCGGCCAGCATGCCCTCGAGGGCATCCGGGGTGCCGACGCCGTTATCAGTGGAGTGATCAGGGGCGTCGCCGCTCGGGGTGACGTTGTCTTCTGGGGTATGGCTCATGAGCGGCCTCCGCGGGCAGGTTCGAGCAGTTGCAGCGCGAACTCGGCCGCCTGCTGTTCAGCATGACGACGGCTGGAGCCGACGCCTGTGGTCTTGGTGTCGATCATCTCGACGTGGCAATCGACGCTGAAGGTCTGCGAATGCGCTTCGCCTTCGACGCTGGTCACCTCATAACGCGGCAGTGCCGCCTGACGCGATTGCAGGAATTCCTGCAGACGCGTCTTGGGGTCTTTCTGGGTGTCCTGAAGATTCAGCGCTTCAAGACGGGTGGCGTACCAGCGCAGCACGTGTTCACGCGCCACCTGCATGCCGGCGTCCAGATAGATGGCGCCGATCACGGCTTCCACGGCATCGGCCAGAATGGACTCGCGACGGTGACCGCCGCTTTTCATCTCACCGGAGCCCAGACGCAGGTTCTCGCCGAGATTGAATTCACGCGCCAGCTCCGCGAGTGTCTGGCCCTTGACCAGGCGCGCACGCAGGCGTGACAGCTGGCCTTCACGGGCCTGGGGGAAGCGCAGGAACAGCGCTTCGGCGATCACGAAGTTGACGATGGAATCGCCAAGGAATTCGAGACGCTCATTGTTCTGGCCACCATAGCTTCGATGGGTCAGAGCCAGTTCCAGCAGGCTCGCATCCTCGAAGGTGTGACCGATACGCTTTACAAAGGCATTCAGCGGGCTACTCACAGGTCTCCCTACTCTCTTTTTGTCGCTGACGCCCGCGGGCGTCCTGTCGAATGGTGCATCAGTCATGCTGGCTGATGCCTGTCGTCTTCGACATGTCTCGCGATGCCCGAAGCCTACGCGGCTTGAGGAGTTGCCGATTGCCACCATCCCAATCCGATATTCGTCAGCCGCGCTGCCCGCAAGCTTGTGGCCACGGGTCCGACATGATGAACAGCAGGTTGACATGGCAGGCACGACGCATCGTCCCATGTCGAAAATCCGCACTGATAAGGCCGGCGGGCCAATGTGGCCCTGCCAGACACGACCGGGCCGCCTCTCGGCGGCCCGGTCAATGCACTGATCAATGAATCAGGCGTACCGAGGAAAAGTCCGGGAACCCTTCTTTCCAGTGCATCCATACCGCCACCGCCTTGCCGACGATGTTCTCTTCCGGCACGAAGCCCCAGTAGCGGCTGTCGTTGGAGTGATCACGGTTGTCACCCATCACGAAGTACATGCCTTCCGGCACCCGGATCTCGCGCATCTGCGGGCCGGGGTCCTGAGGGTTATTGTAGATTTGATGGGCGTGTTTCCCCAGTGTCTCATCCAGCAGGTCTTCACCGGACTGTTCACTGGAGTTGCGCGCATTCAATGTCTTGTCGATGGCCTCACCATTCACGTAGAGCTGCTTGCCTTCGTAGCGAATGGTATCGCCCGGCAGGCCGACGACGCGCTTGATGAAGTTGGTGGACGGATCCTCCGGGAAACGGAACACCATCACATCGCCACGCTCCGGCTCGCCGACTTCCAGCACCTTGGTGTCGACCACCGGCAGGCGCAGGCCATAGTCATACTTGTTGACCAGGATGAAGTCGCCGATCTTGAGCGTCGGCAGCATCGAGCCGGACGGAATCTGGAACGGCTCGAACGCGAAGGAGCGCACCACCAGTACCAGCAGCAGTACCGGGAAGAAGGACTTGGCATAGTCCACCGGCCACGGGTCACGCGCCAGCTTCTCTCGCGTGCCAGCGTCCAGTTCTCCTTCGACGGAGGCCTCGGCCTTGGCCACACGCGCCTTGCGCGCACTGCGCAGGGCAACCAGGTCTATCAACCACACCACGCCGGCTACCGCTACGGCAATCACCAATACTAGCGAGAAATCCATCGTTGTCCCTGTCTGCCCTGGGTCTTGGTGGCAAGCCGCCAGACGGCGGCCTGCCTCAGTCGTTCATCTTGAGCACGGCAAGGAAGGCGTCCTGGGGAATTTCCACCCGGCCGACCTGCTTCATGCGCTTCTTACCCGCTTTCTGCTTCTCGAGCAGCTTCTTCTTGCGGCTGACGTCGCCGCCGTAACATTTGGCGGTCACGTTCTTGCGCAGCGCCTTGACGGTGGAGCGTGCCACGACCTGGCCACCGACGGCAGCCTGGATCGCCACATCGAACATCTGACGCGGAATCAGCTCTTTCATCTTCTCGACCAGCAGACGGCCGCGGCCATGTGCGTGATCACGGTGGATGATCGCCGCCAGTGCATCGACGCGATCGCCGTTGATCAGCACGTCCAGACGCACCAGCTTGGCCGCCTCGAAGCGCTCGAAGCTGTAATCCAGTGACGCATAGCCCTTGGAAATGGACTTGAGGCGATCGAAGAAGTCCATCACCACTTCCGCCATCGGCAGTTCATAGATCAGCTGGATCTGGCTACCCAGGAACTGCATGTCGAGCTGAACGCCACGACGATTGACGCACTCGGTGATGACGTTGCCGACATATTCCTGCGGCACGAGGATGGTAGCGCGGCAGATCGGCTCGCGCAGCTCATCGACGTTGGCCATGTCCGGAAGCTTGGACGGGTTGGACACCGGCAGCACATCGCCGTTGTCCATCAGCACCTCATAGATCACCGTCGGCGCGGTGGTCAGCAGATCGAGATTGTACTCGCGCTCCAGACGCTCCTGGATGATCTCCATGTGCAGGGTGCCGAGGAAGCCGACACGGAAACCGAAGCCCAGCGCGTCGGAGTTCTCCGGCTCGTAGTCAAGCGAGGCATCGTTGAGCGCCAGCTTCTGCAGCGCGTCACGGAAGTCCTCGTAGTCATCGGAGCTGATCGGGAACATGCCGGCATAGACCTGCGGCTTGACCTTCTGGAAGCCCGGCAGACGCTCGACCTTGTCGGCGGTCTTGGTGTGCACGATGGTGTCACCCACCGGCGCGCCCATGATGTCCTTGATACCGGCGACGATGAAGCCGACCTCACCGGCGCGCAGCACGCCGGTTTCCTTGCGCTTGGGCGTGAAGATACCGATCGCGCCGGTTTCCCAGTCACGGCCGGTGGACTTCAGGCGGATCTTCTCGCCCTTCTTCAGGGTACCGTCGAAGATACGCACCAGCGAGACGACGCCGAGGTAGTTGTCGAACCAGGAATCGATGATCAGCGCCTGCAGCGGTGCCTCCGGATCGCCCTTGGGCGGCGGAATGTCACGCACCAGACGCTCGAGCAGCGCTTCCATGCCCATGCCGGACTTGGCCGACACCTGACAGGCATCCGTCGCGTCCAGACCGATGATCTCCTCGATCTCCTGGGAGACCTTCTCCGGGTCCGCCTGCGGCAGATCCATCTTGTTGAGGACCGGCAGCACCTCGAGGCCCTGCTCGATGGCGGTGTAGCAGTTGGCCACCGACTGGGCTTCGACGCCCTGGCCGGCATCGACCACCAGCAGCGCCCCTTCACAGGCATACAGCGAGCGCGAGACTTCATAGGAGAAGTCGACGTGCCCCGGCGTATCGATGAAGTTCAGCTGATAGGTATTGCCATCGTCAGCGTGGTAGTCGAGTGTCACCGACTGCGCCTTGATGGTGATGCCGCGCTCACGCTCGATGTCCATCGAGTCAAGCACCTGCTCCTTGAGCTCACGGTCGCTCAAGCCTTCGCACAGCTGGATGATGCGGTCAGCCAGCGTGGACTTGCCGTGGTCAATGTGGGCGATGATTGAGAAGTTGCGGATATGCTTCAAGGACGGCGGCGTTACGCGTTCGGTCATGGATCACTGCTCTGTATTTGTGCCCGTCTCCGTGAAATCACACGGCCAACACGGGAGACGACGGAAATCGAATTGCACGCATTGTACAGTCCGACCACAAGCGATGATAGAAGGCGTTGCCTTTTGCGCCCGTCCGGTCCTGTCATAACCCGCCTGATCTCGGGTGAGCCGCAGGGCCGCCCGGTAGCAGACGGGGCGCACAGTCGCCCGTGCGCCCCGTCTGCTACCGGAGTGACCGCCTTCGTGCCGGTGGCGGTCACCTTCTGTTGCCTGCGCGCTCGTCGCCCAAGTTCTTGACGCTTGCGTCAGGCGCTGGCGGGATCACTTGTCGCTGTCGGCACGCATGCGCAGTGCGATGTACAGCGGGCGACCATTGCGCACCAGGCGCAGCGAGACCGGACGGTTGGTCGGCAGCTTGGCGACCACATCGCGCAGCGCCTGCACGCTGGTCAACGGCTGCTGATTGAGTTCGACCAGCACATCGCCAGCGCTGATGCCTGCCTCGGCAGCCACGCCCTGCGGGTCGACTTCCATCACGCGCACCCCGTGATCGAGGTTGAGCTCGTTCAAGCTGGCCTTGTCGAGCTCTGCCACCGCGACACCCAGCCCCTGCTTGTCGTCACTGGCCTTGCCGGCATGCACCTGCTCACTGCCCGGCCAATGGCCGACCTTGGCGGTCAGCGTCTGGCTCTTGCCATCGCGCAGGATGGAGAGCTTGAGCGAATCGCCCGGCGAGCTGGCACCGACCATGCGCGGCAGGTACGCCGAGCTCTCGACCGCCTTGCCATCGACGGCGGTGATGATGTCACCGCTCTTGAGGCCAGCGGCAGCAGCAGGGCCGTCCGGATCAAGATCGGCGATCAGCGCACCGCGCGCACGGTCCAGCCCGAAGGATTCGGCCAGGTCCTTGGAGACCGGCTGAATGACGACGCCCAGCCAGCCGCGATCCACGCGCCCATCGGTCTTGAGCTTGTCAGCGACATCCATCGCCACATTGATCGGAATCGCGAAGCTCACGCCCATGAAGCCGCCGGAGCGGGTATAGATCTGGGAGTTGATGCCCACCACATCGCCATCGAGATCGAACAGCGGCCCACCGGAGTTGCCCGGATTGATCGCCACATCGGTCTGGATGAACGGCACATAGGCGTCCGACGGCAGGGTGCGATCGATGGCGCTGACGATACCGGCGGTGACGGAATGATCGAAGCCGAACGGTGAGCCGATCGCGGCCACCCATTCGCCGACTTCCAGCGCATCACTGTCGCCCATCGGCAAGGTCGGCAGGTCTTCCGCCTTGACCTTGAGCAGCGCGATATCGGTCTTCTTGTCCTCACCGACCACCTGCGCCTTGAGTTCGCGACGGTCGTTGAGGCGCACCATCACCTCATCGGCACCGTCGATGACATGGGCATTGGTCATGATGTAGCCATCATCGGAGATGATGAAGCCAGACCCGAGACTGGAGCGCTTCTCGACGCCCCCACGGCCCGGACCAGGCAGCTGATCACCGAAGAAGCGCTTGAAGAATTCGGGCATCTCTTCGCCATTGGGCCCACGGAACACCGGCCCCGAGCTGCGCTGGATCTCGGTGGTGGTCGCGATATTGACCACCGCGGGCGCCGAGTCCTTGACCAGCTGGGTGAAGTCGGGCAATTCACGAGCCTGAACCAGCTGGGAGCCCATCAGGGCAGCCATGGCCAAGGCAGGTACCATCAGGCGGGAAAAGGATTTCATCAGTGCGGCTCCTGGTACGTCCTGTCATCACTTGTTATCAGGCGTGCAATCACGCAACTACTGACGATGGCAGCGTCACATCGCTGGCGGCGTCCTTCTCATTGACGTCGAAGCGTCGTTGAAGTTCAGCGATTGGTGCCGCGCTGGACGCAACCATGCGTCGCCAACATCCGACAGGTGCCGATGCCAGCCCGATGCAGACTGACGACGCCACCTGCCGACTACGCAAGTCACCCCCCGATCTGCCGAGAGAGTCGACTACCGCTATCACTTGAGCACGTCATCACTTGAGCACGACGACTACAACGCCTTGATCGCCATCGCGTCCATGCCGAGACGACGCATCAAGCGCGGCCGATAGAGTGCCTGCCGCTCAGGGCGCGCGGCATGCCAGCGCACGACCATCAGGCCCGCCGCCAACGAGAGTGCGAAGCCCAACGGCACCGCCAGGGTGCCAGCGCCCGCCAGCTGCTCGGCCACGATGCCACCCAGCATGCCGCTGACCAACGGCAGGCCATACAGCAGACCCGCACTGCGCAGAAACGCCGACTCATCGATGCCGATCACCACCCGCTCGCCCACCATCGGCAAGTCTTCGCCTGCCGGCACATGGATCAACACGCGATGCGGCTTGCGACGGGAAAACTGGCTCAACAGACCGCTGCCACAGCTACTGCGCGCATTGCAGGCACCACAGGTGGAGCGACGCTGGGTCTCGACCCAGACGCCTTCCTTGCCATGCCCCGTGACCTGCCCCTCTTCCTGCATCATCTTGCTGACTCCTGCAAAAACTCGCCGCGCACTGGCGACACATACGCGTAGAATAGCGTCATTCACGGCGGCACTTCACGCGCCTCAGGCCCGACAAGCGCCCACGATACCATCAACAGGAGCCCGCATGAGCGACGCACCCCCATCCACTTCCCGCCTGGACCCGCTGCACGGCGTCACCCTCAAGGCACTGCTGACCTGGCTGGTGGACCACTACGGCTTCGAGACCCTGGGCGAGCTGATTCCCATCAACTGCTTCCTCAGCGACCCGAGCATCAACTCGAGCCTCAAGTTCCTGCGCCGCACGCCCTGGGCGCGCGCCAAGGTCGAGGCACTCTACATCCAGACGGCAGATCGCTATCTGCATGACTGAGGCCGAGCGTGGTCACGCCGGCAATTGACGACGCTGGCCGGACGCGACCAGACCATGTGGGCGCAACCAGGATATACAGACAACAAAAAAGGGGCAGCCAATGGCTGCCCCTTTTTTGTTGTCCATCCATGCTGCTTTCATCTGCCTTGGCAATGACGCCAGCGCAAGCCAGTCATCCAGAAAATGTTACTGGGCAACATCCTGAAGGCTGATCCACTCACTGCGCTCCGGCACCGGACCACGCGAGGAATGCTGGCTCAGGTAGGCCTCGAGCAGACGCCGCTGGGC
This sequence comes from Cobetia sp. UCD-24C, assembly GCF_001306765.1. NCBI lineage: Bacteria > Pseudomonadati > Pseudomonadota > Gammaproteobacteria > Oceanospirillales > Halomonadaceae > Cobetia > Cobetia sp. UCD-24C. The sequence continues at coordinate 144,265 of NZ_LJTD01000001.1, forward strand.
GAGATCCGCCGCGGCGACATTGCTGGACGACATGCCGGAATCGTAGCTGCCATTCTGCGGTGCCATGAACATCGGACGCGAGCTGGAGGGCGTCACACCGACCTGCATCAAGCCGCTGTTGGCGCCGGGCTGTACCCACTGAGACGCCTCGGCATTCACCGACGGCTGGCTGACCTGACGCACGGTGCCACCCTGGATGGCTGAACCGCCCTGGTTGACGGAAGAGCCGCTGGCAAGCTCTGCACCGCTGTTCACGCCGCCGGGCACCCCATTGTCACCGCCATTGAAGACCTGCACGCCGGTGATCACCATCACCGCGACGCCTGCCGCGATGGCCGCGGAGCCGGCAAAGGAGAACAGGCTGCGGCGCTCGGCCACGGGCGGTGCACTCACGGGAGCCTCGCGGGAGATCAGCTCGACCTCGGCGCTGACCGCCGACGCGATATCCAGAGTGAAGGTGCTTTCACGCTCACGATGCATGGCACTGCGCGCCAGGTGATAGCGGCGCCAGGTGTCTGCAGCCTCAGGAGACTCATCGAGCCCCTTGAGGACACGACGCAGATCCAGCTCGTCACCCTCCGCATCCATCAGCGCGGACAGCGACTCCTTCACGGATTCGGTGGTCTTCAGATTCATGCGTAAATACCCTCACACTCGTCAGATTGAACGACGACTTCAATCTGCACTCCTGGCAACAAATGGCGTCATTCACCATGGCGGCTGATGGCCCGAGCGGGCCAACGGCAAACAGCGTTACTGCGCCGTGGAAGAGGGGCTTTCGTGCCCTGCCCCTCACCACTCAACTTTCCAGCGCTCATGCACGCAGTCGCTGAGCTACATGACTACTGAACAGTAAGAACACGCGCCGCACGGATTGTTCCGCCATTCGTTCAGAAAACATTCACTTTAGCTGCAAGATTTCGCCAAGCCACTGAGTTGATTGAATTTAACCAACAAAATTTTTGTGGCTCTTCTCTCACAGGGGCGACGCAGAACAGCGACGTCACTCGACGGCAGACACCGCCGAGGCGGGGCTGACCAGCCCCTGGATCGCCTTGTCGACCGCTTCACGTGCACGGAAGATACGCGAACGCACCGTGCCCACCGGGCACTGCATCACCTCGGCGATATCCTCATAGGACAGGCCATCGAATTCGCGCAGCGTGATGGCGGTGCGCAGATCTTCAGGCAGCTTCTCGATGGCCTCGAAGACGACCTTCTCCAGCTCATCGCGCGCCATGGCGGCTTCCGGCGTCTCGATGTCCGACAGGCGACCGGACTGATCGACCACCTCGGCATCGCCGATATCCATGTCGGTGCCCGGCGGACGACGGCCCCGCGAGACCAGATGATTCTTGGCCGTGTTGATGGCGATGCGGTACATCCAGGTATAGAAGGCGCTCTCGGCCCGGAAGTTGGGCAACGCACGATAGGCCTTGATGAAGGCTTCCTGGGCGACATCCTGCACTTCTGAATGATCGTGTACGTAACGGCTGATCAGGCCGAGAATCTTGTGCTGATATTTCCTGACCAGCAGATCGAAGGCGCGGTTATCCCCTTTCTGGGCGCGCGCGACCAACTGCTGGTCCGTTTCATTGACACTCATTCACTCGCTCCCTCCGCGGGAGTGGAGGCACCGCTTGCGGACTCCACATCAGGAATCCCCGGGGCATCAGCACCTGACAGGAATTGCGACTCGCGCATGCGTTATCCGGCCCCTTTGATATTCGTTGTGATGGATGCGATGCCTGGCGCGGGGCGAAAAAGCGCCCGACGGCCCGCTGACGCGACCAAAATCAACGCACAGTGTTCCTGTTTATCATTTGTACGGCAAGACGCCATGCCGTCAAAGCCTCAGGTTTTGCGTGTTTACTCCCGCCATGACAGCGTTTGGCGACGCTGACACGCCAAAGCGTAACGATTTCTTTACGATTTACGCTCATCTTGATTCACACGAGCCTCAAGTCAGCGCCAGCCAGCTTGACAGTTGATTAAATTTGACCCAAGGGCGCTGACAATCCGGCATGCAGCAGATACCATGGACGTCATTCAGTACGCACAACACGGATGGCGGGCGCGAAGACGCCCGTCTGACTCTGCTAGCAGCCATGCAGACCGCACACCGCTCAGGACACTGTCATGTCAGAACAACACGTCAACAACCTCAACGTCCTGTCACAGGACGTGCTGATCACCCCCGAAGCGCTCAAACAGGACATCCCGCTGACCGCCAAGGCCGAAGAGACCGTCATCGAAGGCCGTCGCACCATCCAGCGCATTCTGGACGGTGAAGACCCGCGCCTGCTGGTCGTGGTCGGCCCCTGCTCCATCCATGACCTGGACGCCGCCCGTGACTACGCGCGCCGCCTGAAGGTGCTGGCCGAGGAAGTGAAGGACAGCCTCTACATCGTGATGCGCGTCTACTTCGAGAAGCCGCGCACCACCGTCGGCTGGAAAGGCCTGATCAACGACCCGCACCTCAATGACACCTTCGAGATCGAGGAAGGCCTGCACATCGCGCGCGGCCTGCTGGTCGAACTGGCCGAGATGGGCCTGCCACTGGCCACCGAAGCCCTCGACCCGATCTCCCCGCAGTACCTGCAGGACTGCATCAGCTGGTCTGCCATCGGCGCCCGCACCACCGAATCCCAGACCCACCGCGAGATGGCCTCTGGCCTGTCGTGCCCGGTCGGCTTCAAGAACGGTACCGACGGCTCGCTGGATGTCGCCGTCAATGCCCTGCAGTCCGTATCCCACGGCCACAACTTCCTGGGCATCAACCAGGCCGGTCAGGTCGCGATCATCCGCACGCGTGGCAACGCCTACGGCCATGTCGTGCTGCGTGGCGGCAACGGCAAGCCGAACTACGACAGCGTCAGCGTCGCGCTGGCCGAGCAGGAACTGGCCAAGGCCGGCGTCACCGCCAACCTGATGGTCGACTGCTCCCACGCCAACTCCAACAAGGACCCGGGCCTGCAGCCGCTGGTGCTGGAGAACGTCACCCAGCAGATTCTCGAGGGCAATCGCTCCATCATGGGTTTGATGGTCGAGTCGCACATCAACTGGGGCGCGCAGAAGATCAATGCCGACCGCAGCAAGATGGAATACGGCGTCTCCATCACCGATGCCTGCATCGACTGGGCCACCACCGAAGACACCTTCAAGACCATGGACGCCAAGCTCAAGGACGCGCTGCGCGCCCGCCTCGAGCAGCCTGCCGAAGCCTGAGCCAGAAGCCTGAGGTCAGTGGTTTTAGGCCGACAGCATTGGATGAAGGAAAAAGCCCCGCCGATTGGCGGGGCTTTTTTGTGGCTGCTGGGTCGGCAGCTGACGGGCCAGCTCTGACCGTTCAGCCCTGACCGTTCAGCCCTGACCCATCAGTTCTGGCGCACGCCATCGATCTCGCGCACGAAGGGCGGCAATGCCTCGATCAACTGCTGGCCGTAACGCTTGGTCAGGATGCGTCGATCCAGAATCGTGATACGTCCTTCATCGGCTTCCTTGCGGATCAGGCGCCCACAGGCCTGCACCAGCTTGATGGAGACATCCGGCACCGCGATACGCATGAACGGGTTGCCGCCCCGCGATTCGATCCACTCCGCCAGCGTCGCACCGACCGGGTCATCCGGCACCGCGAACGGCAGCCGCGTGATCACCACGTGGGTCAGATACTTGCCGGGCAAGTCGATGCCCTCGGCGAAGCTCGCCAGCCCGAAGATGATGCTGCCGCGCCCGCCATCCACCGCCTTGCGGTGCTGACTGAGCAGCTCATGCTTGGGCAGACGACTCTGCGCCAGCACCCGCTTGCGGGTCTCGCTGTCCAGCGCCTTGTTGACCGCCGCCAGCTGCTTGCGCGAACTGAACAGCACCAGCACCGCCTCGCGCACATCCAGCGCATTGACGAAGTCGACGATCGCCTGCTCATGCGGGCCGGGCGGCGACGGCTCCACCGCCTCGCGCGGGATGACCAGCACCGCCTTGCCATAATCGAACGGGCTGGGCAGACGCTGATAGCGATAGCGATTGGCCAGGCCTGCGCGCTCCTGCAGGCGCTCGAAGCGATTGAGCGCCGTCAGGGTCGCCGACGTCAGCACCGCGCCGAAACAGGCGCCCCACAGATGGCGCGCCAGCGTTTCCGCGGCCGACACCGGACTTGCCGAGACGGTCATCTCCGGCTCGCCATTGAAGCGCTCGAAGGTCAGCCAGCGCGCATGCGGCGGCCCATCGGCAGGGTCGCTCAGGCCGATGGCCTCCCACAGCGCATGGGCTTCCAACGCACGCCCGTGCAGCAGGGCCACCAGCGGCAGCCAGTCCTCGGCATTCTCCTTGGGCAGGCCGGTTGCCTTCTCCGGATCCAGGCTCTCACGCAGGATGTCGGCGATCTGCTCCAGCGCCCGCGACAGCTCCGCGAAGCCCTTGAGCAGGTTGTGGCCCAGATCCTTGAGCGCCTCCGGTGCCTGTCCGCGCTCGAAGCGATGATTGGTGACGTCCTCGCCGGCCCCATTGGGAAGATCCGCCAGCTGATGCCCCAGCCCGAACACCTCGCCCAGACGCGGCTCGATATCCGCCAGCAACTCGGGCATGCGCGCCAGCAGGCGGCCGATGGTCGGCTGGCTGCCCAACGCCGCATTCAGCTCGGTGAGCGACTTCTTGAGATTGCCCAGCCAGCGCAGCGTCTGATTGATCGGCGTGCGGTGATGGAAGTGATCCAGCGCCTTGTCAGGCAGATGGTGCGCCTCGTCGAAGACGTAGATGCAGTCACTGGGCGATGGCAGCACCAACCCGCCGCCCAGCGAGAGATCCGCGAGCACCAGGTCATGGTTGGCGACGATGATGTCGGCCTGCTCCAGCTGACGACGGGCACGGAAGAAGGCACACGCCGAGAAGTGGCTGCAGCGGCGATTGGTGCACTGACGGTGATCCGTGGTCAGCCGCGCCCAGTCGCGGTCCTCGACCTGCAGCGGCCAGCTGTCGCGGTCCCCTGCCCATTCGCCGCTGGCATAGTCCTCGGCCATCTTGCCGGCCAGCTCCACGAAGCTGCCGCCGTCGCTGGCGATCATGTCGCGCTCGAACAGCGCCATGGTCGGGTTGTCCTCGACACCTTCCAGCGCCTGATCCAGCTTCTGCACGCACAGGTAACGGCGACGGCCCTTGGCCAGCGCATAGTCGAAGCTCAGCCCCGAATGCTTCTTGAGCGCCGGCAGGTCCTGATGCATGACCTGCTCCTGCAGCGCGATGGTCGCGGTCGAGACCACCAGCCGCTTGCCGCGCGCCTTGGCCACCGGCAGCGCGGAGAGCAGATAGGCCAGCGTCTTGCCGGTGCCGGTACCGGCCTCCAGCACGCAGACATGCTCGTTGCCGAGGCGATAGCCTTCCGGATTCTGCTCGATGTTACCCAGGGTGCGCGCGATCTCGGCGATCATCAGCCGCTGCCCGTAGCGCGGCGTCAGCTCAAGACCCTCGAGCAACTTGCGATAGGCGCCCTGAATCTCGCCCTTGAGGCTATCTTCCAGCATTGCGTGTCTCTCTCCTCAACTGGCCATCCACCCCTGACCCACGACATCCGGTCGACAACAACTGGCAACTGGCTGCTTGTCGTCAAACCTGCGGGTCATGGAGCGCAAGACGGCGAACAGCCTGAGCTGTCCGCCGTCTTTGCGTGCTACTGCCATCTACCTCGACTGCCCTGCGCGGCCGGCCACTCTATCGCGTCCGGCCGGAGGCAAGCAGACGTTACAGCAGGCCCTGGGGCGGCTGCTGACGCGGCAGCGTTTCCTGCAGGTAGTCTTCGATTTCCGGCAGCGAGAAAACATCTTCCTCACCGACGAAGCTGATCAAGGTCACATCGCTGAAGCTTGCACGGTGGACGTAGTCTTCCGGCACTTCCGGCAGCGTGAAGTTGATCGCATGGGTCGCGTCTTCGAGTGCGAAGCCACGCCCGGCGACATCGCTGACCACCAGCACCTTGAGCTTGCCGTTGCGGAAGGCCTCATGGGCTTCCAGGCGCTCGGTCTGGGTCTCGGCACCGGACATCACTGCCGATTCGATACCGGCTTCCTTGAGCACGGCGTTGATCTTGCGCACCAGCCCACGGCTGTTGCCGAAGACCACGGAGCGCTCCATCTCGCCCTGCTTCACCAGATTGATCAACAGACGCAGCTTGTCATCATCGCTCACGGTGTAGGTCTGCACGGCGTCGTTGTCCGCCGCGATGGCAGCCGTCGCGTCGTGCTCGACCGCGACCTGAGTCGCCTCATGCGTCCACTGCTCGGCCAGCCCCAGCACGTCGGAAGACAGCTCGGCGGAGAACAGCAGCGTCTGGCGCTCTTCCGGGCGCGGTGTGGCGCGGATGATGCGCTTGACGTCGGGAATGAAGCCCATCGACAGCATGCGGTCCGCTTCGTCGACCACCAGCACCTCGGTCTCGGAGAGATCGACATCACGCTTGGTGTGGAAGTCGAGCAGGCGGCCTGGCGTTGCGACCAGCAGGTCGACCTTGCGCTCGAGGCGTTCACGCTGCTTCTGGTAGTCCATGCCACCCACCACGCAGGCCACCGAGATGCGCGCGAATTCGGAGAACGCCTTGGCGTCCTTCTCGATCTGCAGCGCAAGCTCACGGGTCGGCGCGATAATGACGGCACGCGGCGCGCCCGGCTTCTGGCCTTCCGGCGCCTTCTCTTCCAGGAAGTAGGCCAGGGTGGCGATCAGGAAGGCGGCGGTCTTGCCGCTGCCGGTCTGGGCACGACCGACTACGTCACCACCCAGCAGCGCCTTCTCGAAGGTCTGGGCCTGGATCGGGGTGCAGTATTCAAAACCGGCCTTCTGGATGGCACGCATCAGCGGCAGCGGCAGATCGAAATCATGGAAGCGCCACTGACCGGCGACCGGCGCGACCGGGAACTGATCGAGGTTCCACTTGGACTGGGAGCGACGCGGCTTGCGACGACGACGCTTGGGCTTTCTCGGCTTCTGGTTCGGGTCCTGCGGCTCTTGCTGAGTCTGCTCAGCGGCTGGCTGGGTCTGATCCGTCTCGCTCATGTAATCCGTTCTTTTCAAGGGTTCATATGCGACAGGCGCGGGTCGTTCTCGGAATCTCGCCGTGACAGGCCACACCCGGTTGGTTCGTCATGCCCAGTCGTCTCACCTGGTTCGCCTGACTCGCGCCTGATGCGCGGTAGTCTCGGGCTGCATGCGCCTTTACCGGATTGGGAGCCATCCCCTGCCCTTCTGCGGCAACACCCCCTGGGTGTGCGTCTCCGAGGCCACGCAGGCCTCGGGTGCAGAAGGGCACGAATGCTCTCACCTGTTCTTGACGGATTCACGCATCCAGCGCTCCCCTGCCCGAATGTTCGGCAAGGGACTGGAGCGGACGTCTGCCATGAGGGTCTGCTCACGTGGCACCGGTCATGTCATCGCCGGGCTCACGCAACGGACAGGCTCATGGGTCGCCACAAGGACGGCCGATACTGCGTGTCGGTCGAAAGGGCTTCTTCATCGGGTGGGCATCAGGCTGCCGGGCAACCTTGGCCACGCCACGGGACAGTTCGCCGCCGCCCGTCTGTCTATCTGTCTTGCTGTGTGGGCCGGGGCGGCGTACCTGCCAGGGTCATTCAGGTAACACTCATATATTGCATATTGCATGTCGCTGGCACGGGCAATGGCAGCAAGACTGGCGCGTCCGGCAAAGCCGTTGTCTCTGACATGCGTGAGGGGAAGCGCGCCCCGAGGGGCAGGCGACCCGCCATCGTGCATGAGACACAAGGCGCCGATTCAAGCGGCCAGTCACGCACCTCACCTGCGGGCAGCGACGATAACGCCGACATATTGTACCAGCCCGCCGGCGTCTTCGCGCCCCTGCATCATGACGCACTCGGCGCGAGACATCCTCGCGTGCACGACACGCGATGCTTCTCACCACGACGCCCCTCATGGCACCCGCCCCATGCAGGCTGGTAGAATGCCCGACAACTGATGCGGTTGCCCGCGTGCCGCGGCCTTGCCGTGCGACTCAAGGCTGGCGACTGCCGACACCGAACAGGAAAGCCCGAAGATGACACGTAGAAAGAAGAGCCGCTCCATCGCCGACAAGGTGCAGATTCGTACCGGCCGCCGCAAGGACTTCAAGAAGTGGCGCGCCGAGAACCCGGACCAGGTGCATTCCGGCCCGCGTTACGTGGCCAAGAAGAAGGACCAGCGCAAGTCCCAAGCTGCCGCCAAGCTGGAACGCATGAACGCCGCGCCGCTGTTGCCGCTGCACCCTGATGCGCCGGCCAAGGAAGACAGCTCCTCCAAGGATGATGGTGGAGGCGAAGCGTGATGCGCCTGATTTCCTTCAACATCAACGGCATCCGTGCGCGTCCGCATCAGCTGGAAGCGCTGATCGAGACGCATCAGCCGGAAGTCATTGGCCTGCAGGAAACCAAGGTGCAGGACAGTGAATTCCCCCACGCGCACATCGAGGCGCTGGGCTATCACGTGGTGTGGCACGGCCAGAAGGGCCACTACGGCGTCGCGATGCTGACCCGTCAGGTGCCGAAGAAGGTGCACTACGGCATGCCGGATGACGACGAGGATGCCCAGAAGCGCATGATCGGCGTCGAGATCGACGGCCCGAACGGCGAGCCGCTGATCGTCTACAACGGCTACTTCCCCCAGGGCGAGAATATCGAGCACCCGGTGAAGTTCCCCTACAAGACGCGCTTCTATCAGCAGCTGTTCCGCCTGCTGGAAGAAGACCACCAGCCCGAGCAGCACGTGGTGGTGATGGGCGACTACAACATCTCGGCCACCGATCGCGACATCGGCATCGGCGAGCCCAACCGCAAGCGCTGGCTGCGCGAAGGCAAGACCAGCTTCCAGCCCATCGAGCGCGAGTGGATGGAGCGCCTCTACGCCTGGGGCCTGACCGACAGCTTCCGCCACGTGCACCCGGAAGTCGATGACCAGTTCAGCTGGTTCGACTACCGCTCGCGCGGCTTCGAGCGTGAGCCCAGGCGCGGCCTGCGCATCGACCTGATCATGACCAGCCCCGGCCTGACTCCGCTGATCAAGGATTCCGGTGTCGACTACGCGCTGCGCGGCATGGAAAAGCCGTCGGATCACGCCCCGGTGTGGACCGATATCGGCTGATACGCTGAACAGCGCCAGCGCGAACACGATCGCCAGACACTCAAACGCCGCCTTTCCCGTCTCAGGACGATCAGGAAAGGCGGCGTTTTCGTTGCAGTGACGCTCAGACAGCGCTGGATCGTCAGCGTCTCACATCATCAGCGCTGCGCGACGGATTTCAACCAGGCATCGGCCCCTTCGGCGCCCCGCGCCTGAGCCTTCTTGAAAGCTTCACGCGCAGGGTCGAACTGCTCCAGCTGACTGGCGACCACGCCGGAGAGCAGCCAATGACGCGCCGAGTCATCGCCACGCTCACCGGCCGCGGCCAGCGCCTGCTGCGCCGTTTCCCAGCGGCCCCAATCATAGGCAAGCTCGGCATACTGCCGAGCATCCTCGAGTGACTGGCTCTGCTGCGAGACGGCTGCCCACGCCTTGAGCGCATGCTCGACATCGCGCGCCGCCGTCCAGGCCTGTGCCAGCTGGCGACGCAGCGCCGGGGTATCGTCAAGCAGCGGCTGCCCCTCGGGTGTCGCGGATTTCGAGAGCCCCGCCTCGATCAGCTCCGCCGCCCGCGCCGGCGCACCGGCCGCCAGCTGCAGGTCGACTCGCTGCTGGTAGGCGTCACTGCCACTGACGATCCCCGCCGCCCACGCCGCTTCCCAGGTGCTGGCGGCGCGGGTGTTCTGATGGAGGCGCTGATAGAGCGCCACGGCACGCTGCCAGTCCTGCGGGTCGCGTGACTCACCCAGCCCCTGCTCGACCAGCGCCACCGCCGCGCCATGGCGGCCGGTCTGCTGATAGACGCTGACGGCCAGCTTCAGGCGATCACCACTCGGCGCACTCGCCTTGCTGGCACGCTCCAGCCAGTCCTCGGCGCGCGCCCAGTCACCTCGATTGGCTTCCAGACTGACCGCCAGCCACAGATCATCGGCACTCGCCGAGCCGCCGTGCAGATATTCCGCCAGACGAGCGATACCACTGTCGCGCTCACCGGCGCGCAGGCGCAGCATCGCTTCACGACGCAGCCACTCGCGGGCTTGGGAGGCATTGACGCCCGGCAGGCGACGCGCCTCTGCATACAGACGTGCCGCCTGGGCCTGATCGCCCTGGCGCGCTCGCGCACTGGCCGCCAATGACAGATACAGCGCACGCACTTCACCACGCTGGCGCTTGGCCTCACGCTCGGCGCGCTCACCGACCGCGTCATAATCGCCTTCATCCAGCCGTGACTGCAGCGTGCGCAACTGCCCCGCCACTTCGGCGGAGACGCGCGTCGCCGCATGGGCCGCACTGATGCCACCGACTTCCATCATCAGCATCAGGCAGGTCGAGACCAGCGTCACGCGGGTGAGTCGGCGCCCACCGCGTGTCAGCAGCTGGCGCGCCCGCGCCATCAGGCCTCGCGATCGCTCAGCGCTGTCGGCGTCCTGCGGCGGTGTGGATTTCGCTACCATGAGTCTTTCCTCTTGCGTTCATCCGCTGCCATGACCCGGCGCATTGCCGATAAGTCCACGACATCAGAGATGACGACATATGACACACATCAGACACCCGATGAAAGCCCGCGCCATGGGGTCATGGGTTGCCTCAACGCAACTGGAACTCGAGCCGCTGGCGCGCCTGGCGCGCATTGCCCGCGGCCGGGAATTCCCAGCGCGCGATCGCCTTCATCGCCGCCCGGTCAAACACGCCCGACGGCTCGGCACGCACCACCCGCAGCGAGCCGCCATCGACATTGCCATCCGGACGAATCACGAAGGCCACCTCGACGAAGCCCTCGATGCCGCGGCGACGCGCGCGACTCGGATATTCAGGAGCGGTGCGCACGGTGGGCCGCGGAGAACCACCCTGCGCCGCCGGGGCTGCCTTGGGCTTTGACGGCTTCGCCGCAGCCTGTGATGACGCATCAGACGCCGACTGCGCCGATGAAGCGGCCTCGGCCTGCCTGGCGACCGCCTTGGGTTCCGGCTTGGCCTTGGGTGCCGGTTTGGGCGTCGGTTTCGGCTTGGGGGTCGGTTTGGGCGGACGCTCGACTTCCAGCGGCGGCAGGCTGTCATCCATGGTCAGCTCTGGCGTCGGCGGCAATGGCGTCTTGACCTCGGGAATCGCCACCGGGCTTGTCGCCTTGGGCGCCGGCATCGGGGCTGCCTTGGGTGGCGGCGGCGGCTCGGCCGGCGGCGTGGGCAGACTTTCACTCGCCGCCGGTGCGGGCGCCGGTGCCTCTTCAGGCGCCTGAACGGTGGAGACCGACAGCGGCTCCGGCGGCGGTGTGTCATTGACCGGCGGCGCGACCAGCAGCGCCAGCGCATAGAACAGCACCAGCGCCAGCAAGGCGCCGCCGACAAGCCCGACGAGTCGATTGGCATACAGGCGTCGCGTCATGTCATTCGCCCTTCGAGGCGGCGACCGCGATGTCCTGCACACCCGCGTTGCGCAGCGCATCCATCGTCTCGACCAGCAGGCCGGTCTGTGAGCGACTGTCGGCCTGGATCACCACCGGCTGACCATCGGCAAGATCGGCCACGGCGTCGCCGACGCGATGGGCATCCACCGGCTTGCCGTCGACCCACACCGCGCCCTCGGCGGTGATGGCGACCATGACCGCCGCGTCAGGGCGCGCCGTGGCGTTGGAGGCTTCCGGACGCTGGATCTCGACCCCGGACTCCTTGACGAAGCTGGTGGTGACGATGAAGAAGATCAGCATGATGAAGACGACATCCAGCATCGGCGTCAGATTGATCTCGCCGCTGTCTTCCGCGGCCTCCATGCGACGTCTACGCATGTGGTGTCTCGCTTGTATCAGAGGAGGAATCAAAGCCGTTCGCAGCGGACATGCCGGAACGTGCATCGTCGACGGCGCGCGCCAGACGGTCGTGCAGGCGCTGGTCTTCACGACGCACCACACGCTCGAAGCGCGTGACGAACATCAGGCCCACCACCGCGACCGCCATGCCGGCCAGCGTCGGCAGCGTGGCGCGTGCCACACCATCGGCCATGGCACGCGCCTGGCCGGTGCCGGCGATCGCCAAAGAATCGAAGACATGGATCATGCCGGTCACGGTACCCAACAGGCCTGCCAGCGGACAGATCAGCACCAGCAGCTTGAGCCACGGCAGCGGCGCACGCAGGCGTGACAGCAGCTCACGGGTCAGCACTTCGCGATGGGTGAGCGCCGACCAGCTGTGGTGCTCGCTGCGCGCCACCCAGTCGTGGATCAACTGCTGACGCGCCGGACGATGCACGAGCCGCCAGTAGAGGCCGCGTTCCAGCGCCAGCCCGAACAGCACCATGGCGATCAGGCAGATCACCACGATCAGCGGGCCACCGCTTTCCACCAGCCGCATCACCGGCGCGAAGCCACCGCTCAGCAAGGAAGAGGCGGCCAACGAATCAGGCATGCTCGGTATCCCGCTGACGCGCCGCTGCGCTGGCAGCCTTGCTCGGGGCGCGCTTCTCGAGGTGATCGGCCAGACGTGCACTGGCGCGGCCCTCAAGGCGGCCCATCAGGCCCTTGGACAGACTGGAAAGTCCGGTCTGGGCGAACAGCAGCGGCACGGCGGTCACCAGACCCAGCACGGTGGTCACCAGCGCCTGGGAGATACCGCCGGCCATCAATTTGGGGTCGCCGGTACCGAAGACGGTGATCGACTGGAAGGTGCCGATCATGCCGGTCACGGTGCCCAGCAGACCCAGCAGCGGCGCGATGGCAGCCAGCAGCTTGACCAGCGCCTGGCCACGCTCGAGTCTGGGCTGCTCGGCCAGCAACGCCTCGTCGAGACGGGCTTCGAGCGCTTCCGGCTCGTGATCGTGGCGCATGCCTTCAAAGCGATGCAGCACACGGCCCAGCGGGTTGTCGTCACTGAGCTGGCTCAGGTCGGCTTCCTGACGCTTGACCGCCCGGCGGGTCAGCGACAGGCGCACCAGCTGGATCAGCGCGATGATCAGGCCCAGCACGCCAAGACCGACGATGACATAACCGACGGCACCGCCCTGCTTGAGGCGCTCACCGAGACGCGGCGCCCGCGCCAGTGCCTGGGTGACATCGCCACCGGTGGGATCGAAGCTCAGACGATCACTGTCGCCGGCATCGAAGGCCGCCAGCTGCTTGCGAATACGCAGCGGCGTGGTGCCCGCAAGGCCGAGGGTGTCCAGCGCCGAGGGGCCATCCACGGCCTTGTCTTCCGACAGCGGCGCCAGCAGGTGGCGACCACTGAAGGCCATCTGCTCGCCGACGCGCACGATCTCACGCGGCTTGATGCTGCCATCCGGCCCGGCCAGCGGTGCCTGGAAGCGCAGCGCGCGACCGCTTTCGGTGGCGATGCTGCGGATGTCCGCGGTCAGGGCGGCGAGTCGCTCGCGGCCCGGCACCTCATCACGCGGCCCCAGGTCGGGCAGACGCGCCTGGCCGCCGACCAGCAGCCAGTTGCCCGCCAGAGCTTCACGCGTCTCGCGTGCATGCTTGCGTGCCACCTCGAACACCTGACCGAGATCGCCCTGCTGGGCCTGACGCTCTTCGTCCAGACCGCTGAGGGTCGCCTGTTGTTCCTGCGCTTCGGCTTCGAGGGTCGCGCGCGTCTCGCGCAGGCTGTCACGCCGCGCCTCGGCCTCGCTGACCGCCGCTTGCAGTGCCTCGCGATCCGACAACAGGGTATCGAGACGCGCCTGATCGCGGCCTTCGGCCTGACTGGCGGCCTGTTCGAACTGCTCGACGCTCAATGACTGCTCGGCACTGCCGGTCGCCGCCAGCACGGCGGGAGACGACAACGTCAGCAGCCCCAGGGTGCCGGCCGTCAGCAACAGGCGTGACAGAGACACACGTGGCGCTTGTGAATTCGTCGCCATCAGCTGGACTCCTGCGCGGTACGGGTAGTGGTGGTACGTGTGCTGGTGACTGCCGCGGCAGCCTGATCGGCGCTCTCGAGCGCGGACTGCGACAGGCGCCCCTTCGGAGCCAGCTCGACGTCCTCGACCGGCACCGACAGCGGCAGGGTCACCAGTGACGGTGCCTGCTGGTCACGCGCCATGCTGATGCCCTTGCGAAGCGCCTCCAGGCCGCTGTCATCCAGCACCTGCCAGCTGCCATTTCTGGCCTGCCAAGCGCCACCATGCTGACCATCCAGCGTCAGGTAATAGAGGCCGACGCGGCCGACTCGCAGATACTGCACCTCGGTGTCTTCCCCACCGACCAGCCCAGCACGCCAGGTATCGAAGCCCTGACCGTAGCTCAGCTCCTGCTGCCAGGCGTTGAGTAGCTGATCGAGGCGCTCGTCATTGCTCAGGCTGGCATTGGAGAGGTTGTCACGCAGACGCTGGACGCGCGCGAGACGCTCGTCCTTGAGAAACGGCAGGTCCTGCTCGATGAAGTCCGCCAGCTCCTCGACCTGCTGACGCAGCAGGCCCGGCAGCGACTCACGCGTGGCCTCGAGATTCTCCAGCGCCGTGCGCTGGCGCTCGATACGCGCCGCGCGGTCAGCATTCAGCGGCGTCAGCTCCGCGGTATAGCTTTCCAGACGCGCGGCTTCCTGACGCGCTTCACGCAGACGCACCAGCAGCGCACGCGTCTCGTCATCGGCGGCGTCGATGCGCGCCTGCAGCTCACGCTGGGTTTCCTGATGAGTGGCGGCACTGTCACGCAGTGTCTCGGCATGCGCCGGCAATGCGGTGGCTGTCAGCGGTGCAAGCAGCACCAGCGCCGGGAGCAGGCCGCCAAGGGCTCGCACGCACGGGAAGGGGAAAGAAGTCGAACGCCGCACGGACATCTCCTGAAGAACTAGGCTTGGTTGCATCCTCGGTCGCCTGCCAGGCCGCTAGTGGCTTCCGAGTGGAAATGCAAATCACTGGCATGGACGGTATTACAAACAAGAACAATTATCAATTGATCTTGCCTCGCTCTGCCCCATCAGCAGGCCCTGAAACCTGCAATGCAGCGTTGCACTTTTCTCCTGACGCTCTCTCCCCTGCCCTCGCCCCAACCCTTGCCCGCAGACACAAAAAAACGCGACCCGCCGAAGCGGGTCGCGTTGATTGGCCAGGCCACCTTGCGGTGTCTCGGCCTCAGCCTTGCAGGGCCTTGCTCAGAGCTTGCCTTCCAGCTCCGGCAGTACCTCGAACAGATCGCCGACCAGGCCGTAATCCGCGACCTGGAAGATCGGCGCTTCGTCGTCCTTGTTGATCGCGACGATGACCTTGGAGTCCTTCATGCCCGCCAGGTGCTGGATCGCCCCGGAGATGCCGACGGCGATGTAGAGGTCCGGCGCGACGATCTTGCCGGTCTGGCCGACCTGCATGTCGTTGGGCACGAAGCCGGCGTCGACCGCAGCGCGAGAGGCACCGATGGCGGCGCCCAGCTTGTCGGCGATACCGTTGAGCAGCGCGAAGTTCTCACCGTTGCCCATGCCGCGGCCACCGGAGATCACCACCTTGGCGGAGCCAAGCTCAGGGCGCTCGCTTTCGGCCAGGGTTTCCTCGACGAAGCTCGAGACGCCTGCATCCTCGACCACGTCCACGGCCTCGATGGCCGCCTGTCCGTCGAGTGCGACCGGATCGAAGCCGGTGGCACGCACGGTGATGACCTTGAGCACATCGTCACTCTTGACGGTGGCGATGGCGTTGCCGGCGTAGATCGGGCGCTGGAAGGTATCGGCGCTCTCGACGGCGATGATCTCGGAGATCTGCGCCACGTCCTTCAGTGCCGCGACACGCGGCATGAAGTTCTTGGCGGTGGTGGAGGCGCTGGACAGCACATGGCTGTAGTCATCGGCCAACGCCACGACCAGTGCCGACAGGTTCTCGGCCAGCTGATGGGCGTAGACGGCATTGTCGGCGACACGCACACGCGCGATGCCGGCAAGCTTGGCGGCTTGCTCGGCGACGGCGCCTACGCCCTCACCGGCGACCAGCACGTCGATATCGCCACCGATGGCGGTTGCGGCTGCCACGACACTCGCGGTGCTGCTGGTCAGCTGGCCATCATGATGATCGGCAATGACGAGAATGCTCATGAGATCACCTTTGCTTCGTTCTTGAGTTTGTCCACCAGCTCATCGACGGAGCCGACCTTGATGCCGCCCTGACGCTCGGCCGGCGGCGTGACCTTGACCAGCGTCACCTTGGAAGCCGTGGAGACACCCAGCTCTTCCGGCGTCTTGACGTCCAGCGGCTTCTTCTTGGCCTTCATGATGTCCGGCAGCTTGGCGTAGCGCGGCTCGTTGAGGCGCAGGTCAGTGGTGACCACCGCCGGCAGGTTCAGCTTGACGGTCTGCAGGCCGCCATCGATCTCGCGGGTGACGTTGACGCTCTCGCCATCGACCACCACCTCGGAGGCGAAGGTACCCTGCCCCATGCCGGTGAGTGCCGCCAGCATCTGGCCAGTCTGGTTGTTGTCGGCATCGATGGACTGCTTGCCGAGAATTACCAGGCCGGGCTGTTCTTCCTCGACCACCTTGGCCAGCAGCTTGGCCACGGCCAGCGAGTCGACAGCGTCATCGGTCATCACCTGCACGGCGCGATCGGCACCCAGCGCCAGCGCGGTACGCAGCTGTTCCTGGGCGGCCTTCGGGCCGATGGTGACGGCCACGACTTCGGTCGCCACGCCCTTTTCCTTCAGGCGCACCGCTTCTTCCACGGCGATCTCGCAGAAGGGGTTCATGGCCATCTTGACGTTGGTCAGATCGACG
The DNA here is from genome assembly GCF_001306765.1 of Cobetia sp. UCD-24C. Classification (NCBI taxonomy): domain Bacteria; kingdom Pseudomonadati; phylum Pseudomonadota; class Gammaproteobacteria; order Oceanospirillales; family Halomonadaceae; genus Cobetia; species Cobetia sp. UCD-24C. The sequence goes on from NZ_LJTD01000001.1 coordinate 161,049, forward strand.
TCAGACTGGTCAGCCTTGACGCGAATCTTGACGTTGTAATCGATGACGCGTTTCACCGCGACGAGTACTTTCATGGTGTCCTCGCTGATTTCTCATGGAGTACCAGTGACCGTGAGGCCGCCAGCGCTCGATTCATGCAAGCGTTTGATAGGTGAATATCTTCCACAGATGACCGTGATGACAGGTGTCTCGCCACGATATCCGCTGGCACCCGACGGATGAAGTCAGCCAGACCGGCGTGGTTTTCACTGTCCGGGCGCCGCCATTCTCATGCGGGCATCTTGCGCAGAATTGATTGCCGGGGTCAAACCTGACAATCACTCTCAACACGCCCGAGCGTGAAACCCATCGGGCGATTTCCTGCAACGCCCCCGGTGGCTATTACGTCAGACCCAAGCATAATAAACAAACGGTCGTTTTAAATGCTACTGTTGCGGCATGCTATGCGGCTGCTTCGCGCCAGCGCCTTGTGTCGAGCGGCCGATCGTCCGTGCAGGACATGGCGTACCAGCGTGAGTCGCACCCCTATTTTCACTCCGACGAGTCGTGCCCTGACGCACGCCACGCCGGAGGTCCACTGCCCAGCGAACGGCCATGGTCGTTCGTGACACGCCCGCCCCGCCGGATCCGCGGGGCCCTGACGGCGCAAAGATTGAGGAGACGGGTCATGGAACGCGAATTCATGGATTTCGACGTGGTCATCGTCGGTGCCGGCCCTTCCGGCCTGGCGGCGGCCTGCCGACTGATGCAGCAGGCCAATGCGGCCGAGAAGGAACTGACGGTCTGCGTGGTCGAGAAAGGTTCTGAAGTCGGCGCGCACATCCTGTCCGGCGCCGTGCTCGAACCGCGTGCACTGACCGAGCTGTTCCCCGACTGGGCCGAGCGCGGCGCACCGCTCAATACGGCCGTCACCCGTGACGAGGTCGTGCTGCTCAAGGATGACCAGAAAGCGCAGGTCATCCCCAATGCACTGGTCCCCAGGACCATGCACAACGACGGCAACTACATCATCAGCGCCGGCAACCTGACGCGCTGGCTGGGCGAGCAGGCCGAGGAGCTGGGCGTCGAGATCTTCCCGGGCTTCGCCGCCCAGGAAGTGCTGCATGGCGAGGATGGCACGGTGCGCGGCATCGTGGTCGGCGACATGGGCGTGGCCGCCGATGGCAGCGAGAAGGATGGCCACATGCCGGGCATGGAACTGCGCGGCAAGTACACCCTGTTCGCCGAGGGCTGCCGTGGCCACCTGGGCAAGCAGCTGATCTCGCGTTTCTCGCTCGACAGCGAAGCGGATGCCCAGCACTACGGCATCGGCTTGAAGGAGCTGTGGGATGTGCCCGCCGAACAGCACCAGCCGGGGCTGGTGGTGCACGGCAGCGGCTGGCCGCTCAAGGGCAACGCCGAAGGCGGCTTCTTCCTCTATCACACCGATGACCAGCAGGTGGTGGTGGGACTGATCGTCGATCTCGCCTACGACAATCCGTACCTGTCGCCCTTCGATGAATTCCAGCGCATGAAGCAGCACCCGACCCTGGCCCGCCATCTCGAGGGCGGCAAGCGGGTCTCCTACGGGGCGCGTGCCATCGCCAAGGGCGGCCTCAACTGCCTGCCCAAGATGAGCTTCCCGGGCGGCCTGCTGATCGGCTGTGACGCCGGCACCCTCAACTTCGCCAAGATCAAGGGCCTGCATACCGCGATGAAGTCCGGCATGCTGGCGGCGGAAAGCGTGTTCGACGCCATCAAGGGCGGCGACGAAGGCGGCGAAGACCTGGTCGACTTCGGCAAGCGCTTCAAGGACAGCTGGGCCTATGAGGAGCTGGACGCCTCACGCAGCTTCGGCCCGGCCATGCACAAGTACGGCACCTTCCTCGGCGGCGCCTACAACTTCCTCGACCAGCTGACGGGCGGCCGCCTGCCGACCCTGCATGACACCACGCCGGACTACGCGCGCATGCGCCCGGCGGCTGAGTGCACGAAGATCGAGTACCCCAAGCCGGACGGCAAGCTGTCCTTCGACAAGCTGTCCTCGGTGTTCCTCTCCAACACCAATCACGAGGAAGACCAGCCGTGCCACCTGCGCCTGTCCGACCCGGAGCTTCCGGTGCGTGACAACCTGCCGCGCTACGCCGAGCCCGCCCAGCGCTACTGCCCGGCCGGTGTCTACGAGATCGTCGAGGAGGCCGGTGAGCCGCAGTTCCAGATCAACTTCCAGAACTGCGTGCACTGCAAGACCTGTGACATCAAGGACCCGGCGCAGAACATCACCTGGGTCGCGCCGGAAGGCGGCGGTGGCCCCAACTACCCCAACATGTAAGCCCCTGCTGCCCGCCAGCTGACAACGCCGCCGCGGCTCTGCCGTGGCGGCGTTGTCGTGTCTGCTCCTCCTCATTCCTCAGCGCCGCAGGCGCGGAAGCCTTGCGCCCCGTAAGTGCTTCTTGTGTTATTCCAAAACAATCTCAAAGCGATTGTTGATATAACAGCTTCTCGGTAGCACATTAGCCTCCCTCGAATTCAGACTCACGCCATCGCTTCGGAGCCACCATGTCCGTCACACGCCAGATACTGCTCGCCCTGGGGCTGGGCATTCTCAGCGGCCTTGCCCTGAACGCCGGGGCAGGCGCTCTGCCCGAGGGCAGCGTCGCCTGGCTCGACAGCCACCTGCTGACACCGGTGGGCCAGATCTTCTTGCGCCTGCTGCAATTCGTGGTGGTGCCGATGGTGTTCGGCGCCCTGATCATGAGCCTGACCAACCGCGAAGGCGGCGCCGACGTCGGTCGCCATGCCGGGCGCCTGCTGGGCAGTTACGTGGTCACCAGCGCCGTGGCGCTGACACTGGGCATGCTGGTCGCGCACTGGCTGACGCCAGGCAGCGGCGCCGAGAGCTTGGTGGATTCGGCGCCTGAAGGTCGCAACGCCGACAGCATCGCTCAGTGGCTGGTGGGCCTGGTGCCCAACAACCCCTTCACCGCGCTGGGTGGCGGCGGCCTGCTGCAGGTCATCTTCGCGGCCGCCCTGATCGGGCTGGCGATGCGCGCCCTGCCGGAGGAAAGCGCGCCGCTGCATCGCGTGATCGAGAGCGGTTACACCGTCAGCCTCAAGGTGCTGTCCTTCGTGCTCAAGCTGGCGCCGGTGGGGGTCTTCGCGTTGATCACCTCGGTGATCGCCACCCAGGGGCTGGACCTGCTGATGCGCCTGGGCATGTACGTGATCGGCCTGATCATCGCGCTGGCGCTGATGGCACTGCTCTATCTAGTGCTGCTGGCCGTCACCGGTGCCCGCCCGCTGGCCTTCGTGCGCCACTTCGGCCAGAGCCTGGGCTTCGCCTTCGGTACCGCAAGCTCCGGCGCGACCCTGCCGCTGGCGCTGGGCAATGCCCGCGACTACGGCATGAATGAATCCCTGGCCAGCTTCGCGCTGCCCTTCGGCACGGCGCTCAAGCGTGACGGTGCCGCCGTGCTGCAGGGCTTCAATGCGCTGTTCGTGGCGCAGCTGTTCGGCATCGATGTCACCACCTCGCTGGTGATCACCGTGTTCACCACCGGCCTGCTGGTCAGCTTCTCGACAGCTGGCGTGCCGGGTGCGGGGCTGGTCGCGATGACCACCGTGCTGGGCGCGGCAGGGCTGCCGCTGGAAGGTGTGGCCGTGGTCGCCGGGGTGGACCGCTTCACCGATGGCCTGCGCACCGCCCTCAACGTGATGGGCAACTGCGCCAACGCCGCCCTGCTGGAGCGCTTCGATTCGCGCAAGCCCGCCGCTGAGCCCAAGACACAAGCGTAAGCACGCACACAAAGAGTCAGGCAAAGCGCCCCACAGACGACAACGCCCGCCAGAGAAACCTCTGGCGGGCGTTGTCGTGTCTGAAAGGCCGTCATCGCACTGGCGCGTGCGGCTACTTCTCGCTGGCCTCACCGGTGGCGACCGGACGCGCGGGATCACTGATCCAGTCGCTCCAGGAGCCGGCATACAGGCGCGGCAGCGGCAGCCCCGCGATCGCGAAGGCCAGGATGTTCTGGCAGGCGCTGATGCCGGAGCCGCAATAGGCGATCACCTCACCCTGCGCCGGCAGCAGACTGCGCAGCTCACGCATCAGGCTCATGCGGTCCTTGAAGCGGCCATTGGCTTCCAGATTGCTGGGGGTCGGTCGGCAGAATGCGCCGGGGATATGGCCTGCCACCGGATCGACCGGCTCCTGCTCACCGCGAAAACGCGCCTCGCCGCGGGCATCCAGCAAGCTGTCATCCGTGGCGGCCACCTCCTGGGCGCTGACCAGCAGGCTGTCATCAAAGCTCGGCTGCCAGTCGCTGGGTGTAGGGCTCACCGGTTGGGCAGGCGCACGCTTGAGCTCGCCCATGGCCTGATTCCAGGCCTGGATGCCGCCATCCAGTAAGCGCACATCCGGATGCCCGGCCCAGGTCAGCATCCACCACAACCGCGCCGCCGCCATCTGCCCGCCCATGTCGTCATAGACCACCACCTGCTGCTCGGGCGTGATGCCGAGGCGGCGGAACAGCTCGGCCGTCGCCTGATGTGACGGCAGCGGATGCCGCCCGCCCACGCCGTCCTCACGCACGGCGGCCGACAGATCGCGGTCCATATCGACATGGATGGCACCCGGCAGATGGCCTTCACGCCACAGACGCTCGCCGGCTTCTCCATCGTCGAGACGCGCACGGCAATCCAGCACCACGGGCGACTTGAGGCCCGCCATCGCCAGTTGGGTCACCAGCTGGCTGGCATCGATCAGGGGCGCCTGGCGCTGGTCCGGCACCAGCAGCGATGAGGCGGAGACGGAGGCTGCCGCCAATGCGGCAGGATCGGGATACTGAGCCATGGGAACTCCTTTTCAGGCAGACGAAGATGCGCTGCAGGCATGATGGTGCTCGGCGCAAGGCTTGGCAATCGCGCTGCCTTGTCGCCCGAGTCTCAAGTCCGTTGTCACAAGGGTCACAAGGGTCACAAGGGTCACAAGGCTGTCAGCGGGGCACGCGTGGCAATCAGGCGGCGCTTGTTGCCATCGGCGAAGCGCACCTCGATCAGCGGATTGGCTTCATTGCCGGAGACCTCTTCGATCACCCCCTCACCGAAGCTCTCGTGACGCAAGCGCTGACCGACTTCCCAATCACCGACGCGTCGCAGCACCGCCGGCTCGCCGCGTGGAGAGCGATTGCCCTGTCGAGCGCCGCGAGCATAGGTGCCGCCCGAGCTGGACTGGCCTTGCGCAGCCGACTTGCTGGCCGGCTTGCCCGGGGACTTTGCGACCTTCTTCGGCAGCGCTTCCAGCGTCGGCGGTGTGATGCCGTGACGCGCCAGTGGCAGCCGTGCCAGATAGGCCTCACCAAGCGCCGGTGCCGCCACACGCAGGCGCTCGTCGCTTCCGTCCGCTGACTCGCGGGCGGCCTCATCGCCGTCCTCGGCCTGCAGACGGGCGAGCTTGGCGCGCTTGCCGGCACCGTGAATCCAGTCGCCGAGGCGAGTGCAGTCCTCCACGCACAGCTCGGCCAGGAAGCGGCTTGGCGTATGCGTGCCACCGTCACGCCACAGGTGCAGCTGCTCGCGGGCACGCGTCACGCCGACGTAGCACAGGCGTCGCTCCTCCTCGAGGCGCTCCGGCGACAGCGGGTTGTCACGCGAGTAGGCCGGGAAGTCTTCCTCGTTCATGCCCCACAGCCCCACCAGCGGCCACTCCAGCCCCTTGGCCCCGTGCACCGTGGTGATCAGCACGCCGTCGGCGGCGTCCTCGACCGGATTGCGCAGCAGATTGATGAAGGCGTCGGGGTCATTGGCCAGTTCCCCTGCCTGCTCGATCAGCACATCCAGCAGGCGCACATCCTCCTCGCCCTTGTCACGCCGGGCCGCGGCGCGGCGCAGCACCTTGTCGGCCTCCAGCTCATCGACCACATGGCGCAGCAGTCGCGCAGGCGCCCAATCGCCCAGCGAGGGCAGATCGCACAACAGCTTCCAGCGCTTGTGCAGGTTGCGGCGTTGCAGCGGCTTGAGCCCCTCGAGGATAGGGTCTTCCTTGCGTGGCCAGCGCTGGCTGTCGGCCAGCTGCTGACACAGGCGCTCGAGGCGCTCGCGCGCGACGAAGGCGGTGGGCTGGGTGAACAGCAGCAGCAGGTGCGCCGGGTCGCGCAGACGCGTGGCATCACGCGCCAGCTCCAGATAGCCCGCCAGCGCCTGCACCAGCGGCAGACGGAACACGAAGCGATCCCCCTGCCCCAGCCGGAAGGGAATGCCGGCCTTGAGCAGCTGCAACTGCACCGGCACCGACAGCGCCCAACTGCGCACCAGCACGGCGGCCTCGGCGCCACTGCGCCCCGACTCTCGCCAGGCCGTGAGCGCCGCGACCAGACTGGCGGCGCCCTGGCCTTCGAACAAGCGCGTCGCCGGCGTGCCGGGCGCGGCCAGACACAGCTGGTCCGGGCGGCGCGCATTGGCGGCGATGGCGTGATTGGCCGCCAGCGCCAGACGATGACCGTGGCGGAAGGTGTAGCTGAGCGGGAAATCCAGCGGCGCGGCAAAGCTCTCGGCAAAGCGCGTCAGCATGTAGTCAGGCCGCGCGCCACGCCACTCGTAGATGCACTGGTTGGCATCGCCCACGGCCATGACTTCTGCCAAGGCGCCGGAGGCTGCGGGCGACGCTTCGCCGGGCGAGGAAGCTTGGCCGGGCGACGCTTCGCCGGACGGTGCGCCCGCCAGCAGCGCCAGCATGCGCTGCTGCGCCTCATTGATATCCTGATACTCATCGATGATGACGTGCTGCAGATGCCCCTGGATGCGCGCGCGGGTCTCGGGCTCCTTCTCCAGCTGACGCAGCGGCCGGTAGAGCAGATCGGCATAGGTCATCTGGCCGTACTGCTCGAGCAGCTGCTCAAGCTGAGCGAAGGACTCGACGAAATGGCCGGTGTGCTCGCCGAGATTCATGCGCTCATACAGCAGCGTCGGCTCGCACATCTCGGCCTTGACCAGATCACAGAACTGGGCGAGCGCTTCGAGGCGCTCGCCTTCCAGCGCTGCCTCACGATCGGCGCGATCGGCATCGCCCAGCGCACGCTGGGCGGCCTGCTTGAGCAGACGCTCCAACGCCCAGTCCTGCTGGATGAGTTCGCGCGGCTCGAGGCTGCCCCAGCGCACCAGGGTGGTGGTCAGGCGATGGCCGATGGAGTGGAAGGTGCGGATATCGGGCAGCCGTGTGCCCGGCGGGGCCGACTGCGCCAGCTTGGCGACGAAGTCCTCGCGCGCCGAGCGGTTGAACATCAGCACCAGAACCCGCTGAGCCGGAATGCCTTCCGCCAGCAGGCTCAGCACCCGCGCCACCAGCGTGGTGGTCTTGCCCGAGCCCGCCACCGCCGCTACCCGCGCATGCCTCCCACGATGCGCCACCACGGCGCGCTGCTGATCCGTCAGCCGTTGCGTCAGCTGATCGACGGCTAGCGCCAGTGGCGATGCTGCAACATCTGGCCCGGAGGTTGCGGTGCTGTCGGGCTCGATGGGAGGAAGTGGTGACGACATGAAGACCTGCAATGGCTGACGGCGAGAGAAAAGGAGCGAAGCAGAACGCGAGGGGCATACGAAAGAGAGAGCGGAAGACGGTAAGCTCAGACAAGCTCAGACAGGTTCAGACCTCGACCTCATCGGCCGCCAGCTGTCCCAGAATCTGGAAGCGCCCGCCGCTCATGAAGCCGAGTGTCAGGCTGCCGTCTTCCTGCTCATGCGTCTCGGCGCTCTCGAGCAACCGATAGTAGAGATTGCGGTGCAGCCGCGCGGCGAGCCCGAAGCGCACCGCCACTTCTGGTAGCCACAGGCCGTCCGGCGTCTCGCTCAGCGTCAGGCAGGTCTCCCCTTCCAGTCGCACGACATCGCCCTGATCGGTGACCAGCTGCCAGACGTCCGGCTGAGGCTCTGCCTGTCCGAGCTCAGTCGGCGCAGAATCGCTCTCGACGCGGGAGCAGTCCACCGCCAGGAAGGGGCGGTCCTCGACCTGGATGGTGACCTTCTCCGCCGGCGTGACCAGGCAGTAGCTGCCATCGGGCTCGCGGCGCAGGACACGCGACAGCATGTGCACCAGTCGCGCACGGCCGATGGGCGTGCCCTCGTGCATCCAGCGCCCGTCGGCGCAGATGACGAGGTCCATCTCGCCACAATGCGCCGGGTGCCATTGATCCACCGGCGGCAATGCCTTGCCGCTGGTGGCCTTGTCGCCCAGCTGGGTGAGGATGGCGGCTGGATTCATGACGTTCCCTCCCTGGTGGTCAGATCATGCGGGGTACCACGCTCAATCGATGAGCATACCGCTGCTGGCCAGCGCTTCGCGAACGTTGTCCGGCGCTTCCGGCGCGGCGGCGCGGAACAGGCGATAGAAGTTGGCAGTGGTCTGCATGGCCAGTTCATCGACGGTGATGCCGCGCTCGGCGGCGATGCATTCGGCGACCTCGACCACATTGCCCGGCACATTGGAGGTGCCACGGTACGGCACCGGCGCCAGATAGGGGCTGTCGGTCTCGATCAACAGGCGGTCCAGCGGGATGGCGCGCGCCAGCTCGCGGACGTGTTCGGCGTTGCGGAAGGTGACGATACCGGAGATGGAGACCATGAAGCCGTGGCCCACCGCGATGCGCGCCATGTCGAGATCTTCAGTGAAGCAGTGCAGCACGCCACCGACAGCGGGGTCCGTGTGCTGCTTGATCAACGCCAAGGTGTCTTCGCGCGCCTCACGGGTGTGGATGATCACCGGCAGCTCGAGCTCACGCGCGGCGATCAGATGGCGCGTGAAACGCTCGTACTGCAGCTCGCGGCTGACGCTCTCGTAGTGATAGTCGAGGCCGGTCTCGCCGATGGCCACCGCGCCGAAGCGCTCGGCGCACTTCTTGATGTCCTCGACCGTGGGTTCCGGGTCGACCTGATGCAGCGGATGCACACCGGCGGAAATCACCACATCCTCATGCTGCTGGGCGATGGCCGAGATCTCGGGCACATCGTCGAGCGTGACGGCAATGGCGAGAAACTGGTGCACGTGACGGGCGCGCGCGGCGTCCAGCACGGCCTCGAGGCTGCCGCCGTGCTCTTCCAGTTTCAGACGATCAAGGTGACAATGCGAATCGACAAACATCCGGAAACTCTCACTACTGATGGCCACGCGCTGCGCGGCGAAAAACGTGCTCGACCGGCGGGCGCTCATGGCACTGCCGGTCGAGATGATGAAGCGACGCTGCGCTCGCGCTACAGCGTATAGGTCGCGTGACCCTTGCCGAGCATACCGGCCAGGTGGTTCTCGATATGATCGCGCACCTGGCGGTCCTCTTCACTGAAGTGGATGCCGATCCCGGCAATGCGCCGGCCACTGACGCCCTGCGGGGAAATCCATACCACGCGCCCGGTGACCGGAATGCGCTCGGATTCCTCAGGCAGGGTCAGCAGCAGATAGACTTCCTGGCCCATGGTGTAGCGCTCGGTGGTCGGCACGAAGATGCCACCGCGCACGAGGGTCGACATGTAGGCGGCCAACAGGGTCTTCTGATCACGAATGGTCAGCGAGAGCGCCTTCTGGCCTTGCTGTGGAGCGGTATCCATCCTTCACCTCCGGCCGGTCTCCCGGCACAAGCAGTCCCGTGACGAGCGTCAGCGCTCACATGAGGGCTCACGCTGCGTATCAATGCGTATTCTTCGGCCATTGCCTGCTGTTATCTGACGCAAGGCGAGCAAGCGGCCTGGCTGGCTTCAGTCTAGCCTGCCCGCCTTGCCTCGCGCAGCCTCGTGGCTTTCCACGCGGGCATCGCTCAGCCATTTCCTCAGCTCTTCGCTCAGACCTTCACGCCAGAAGCTCAGACCTTCACTCGGGCCATCACGCCAGAAAAAAGCCAGCTGCGCATTCAGGAGCGCAGCAAGGCGGCCCAACGCACCAGCCAGGCTTCCAGCACCAGCTGAGGGTTGGGGTTGCCGCCCGCGGCCAGCAGACGACGCTGCTCGCGGGCGAAGTCCAGCAGCTTGAACCAGTCCTGGGTGCGACCGTTCTTGACCGCCTGCCTCAGCAGCGGCTCAAGACTGGGGTCACGCAGGTCGCTGGCGTTGCCGGACAGGCCCATGCGAATCAGGTCTTCCAGCCAGGCAATACCGTACCACAGCACCTGCGCCAGCGGTTGGCGCTCCAGTCGCCACGCCTCGGCCACCGGCTCGCCACCGCGCACCAGCGCATCGAACAGCTCGCGCAAGGCCTGACGCAGCTGGCGCTGCTCCGCCTCGCCAAGACGCACCGCCAGCTGCGGCAGACCGCCCGCCATGCGCAGCAGGGCCTGAGCATCCTCGCCCAGCTGCTGCGTGAGCCACGGCAGGCTCTCTTCGGCGGGCGGAATCACCAGCGGCCATTGCTGACAGCGCGAGCGAATGGTCGGCAGCACCCGTGACGGCATGTCGCTGAGCAGAATGAACAGCGTATTGGCGCCGGGCTCCTCGAGGCTCTTGAGCAAGGCGTTGGCCGAGGCGATGTTCATCGACTCCGCCGGTTGCAGACGGATGACGCGGTAACCACCCTGCTGGGCCGTCTGGGAGACGAAGCGATTGACCTCACGGATAGGGTCGATACGGATCATCTTGCCGACATCCTGCGGCGCGACCGCCATCAGATCAGGGTGATGCCCCGCCGCCAGCATATGACAGCCATGACACTCGCCACAGGCCGCCGCGCCGGGCTTGCCCTGGGCGGTGCGACACAGCACGCGGGCGATCATCGCATCGGCCAGCTCATGCTTGCCAAGCCCCGACGGCCCGCTGAGCATCACCGCATGCGGCAGGCGACCGTTGTCGTGCACCGCGGTGAAGTGTTGCCACAGCGAGTGTTGCCACGGCAGCGGCGAGAAGCTCGAAAGCGTGACACCACTGCTGACGTCTGAAGCACTCATGGCTGCTCATCCATGGGAGTGTTCGCCTGCCAGGCCGCCACGCGAGCCGCCAGTACCGCCGCGATATCGGCCTGCACGGCCTCGAGCGACTGACCGGCATCGATGGTGGCAAAGCGCTCGGGGTCGGCGTCACGACGCATGTGATAGCCGACACGCACCGCCTCGAAGAACTGCTCGGCTTCCTGCTCGATGCGGTCGGCGCCTTCGCCGGTCTCGGCGCGGCGAGCGGCCAGACGGCCACGTGCCGCCGCGACCGGCATGTCCAGCAGCAGGGTCAGGTCCGGCTGCAAGCCTTTCTGCACCAGGGATTCCAGCGCCGAGATGTCGGCCAACGGCAGGTTGCGGCCACCGCCCTGGTAGGCAAAGGTCGCGTCGGTGAAACGATCGCACACCACCCAGGCACCGCGCGCCAACGCCGGCCGAATGGTCGCGGCCAGATGCTGGGCACGCGCGGCAAACATCAACAGCAGTTCGGCATCATCACTCAGCGACTCGGCCGGCGCCGGGTCCAGCAACAACTGGCGAATGGCTTCCGCTCGCTCGCTGCCACCCGGCTCACGCGTGCGCACGACCTCGAGGCCATGCGCCTCGAGCTCGGCGACCACGAAGGCGACATTGGTGCTCTTGCCGACGCCTTCACCGCCTTCCAGCGTGATGAAGCGACCAGCGGGCGAAGCCTGGGTGGCCGCCGCGCTGGCGGCGTGGCGAGAAGACGTCGTGCTTGATGCGCTCGGACGTGAAGACATGATGTTTCCTGATTCAGACAGCAGATGACTCGCGACGAAAGCCCCGTGCAGCATGGCAGACCCTGTTCGCCACACGGGTTTCAGCTCATTCGCCACGCATTACCGATTGAGAATATAACGGCGCACGGCATTGTTGTGCTCGCGCAGCGTGCGCGAGAAGTGATGCTTACCCTCACCCTTGGCGACGAAGTAGTAGGTATCGCCTTCCTTGGGATGCACCGCCGCTTCCAGCGCGGCGCGCCCGGGCATCGCGATCGGCGTCGGCGGCAGGCCGGTGATCACGTAGGTATTCCAGGGCGTCGGCTTGCGCAGATCGGCACGCGACAGCGAGCCATCATAGTCCTTGCCCAGGCCATAGATGACGGTCGGGTCAGTCTGCAGGCGCATGCCGCGCTCCATGCGACGCTTGAAGACACCGGCGATCTCGTCGCGCTCTTCCGGGGCGCCGGTCTCGCGCTCGATCAGTGACGCCATGATCAGCGCCTCGTAGGCGCTGGTGATCGGCAGGTCGTCGTCTCGCCCGGCCCAGACTTCCTCCAGCGTCTTGCTCATGCGGCTATAGGCCTGCTTGTAGAGCGAGAGGTCGCTGACGCCCTTGTGATAGCGGTAGGTGTCCGGGAAGAAGCGCCCTTCCGGCTTCTCGCCCTCTGCATCGACGGCCGCCATCAACTCTTCATCGCTCATGTCGCGAGTCGTGTGCTCAAGCTTGGGCGAGGCATCCATGGCAGTGCGCATCTGGGCGAATGTCCAGCCCTCCGGCACGGTCAAGGTATAGCTGACCACATCGTCACTGGACAGCAGCGCCACCAGTTCACGACCGTTCAAGCCCGGCGTGAGACGGAATTCACCGGCGCGCAGGCCATTGACGGCCTCAGGCTCGAGGCGCGACCACACCTTGTACGGCCAGCTCGCCTCGATGATGCCCCGTGACTCGAGCTCGCTCACCACCCTGGTCAGGCTGGCGCCCTTGGGCACCTCGAACAGCTGTTCCTTCTCGATCGCCAACGGTGACAGCAACTGCGCCTGCCAATAACGAAAGCCCACCACACCCGCAGCCACGGCCAGCACTACCAGCATCAGGAGGATCTTGAACACTCGCATAATCAGGTTTCCAGTCTTCATGGCGAAGGCGACGACCGCACAGGCATGCCTGCTGACGCTCATCGTCTTCCGTCAGTTCGCGGGCTCGCCCAGCAAGCGCGCGACAGTGTGATTCAACTCGTCCAGCGCCGGATGCGCCTCATCCTTCCACTCAGCCAGAATCGCGTCATCAGGCTTGAGCAGGGTGCGCAGCGGCCAGACGCCCTGCACGGAATTCATGACGACGACCTGCTCGGCCCACGCGAGTGACTCAAGCCCCTCACGCACTCGCTCGAACGTCATCTCGGCCTCAAGCGCCGCCAGCAGCGTGCCCTCGACCCCGGCACGATCAAGACACGGCGTGAACCAGCGCCCGTCACGATACCAGGCCAGATTCATGCTGGTGGCCTCGATCAGCTCGCCCTGCGCATTGAGCAACAGGCCCTCGCTGATGGCCGTGTCGCTCCACTCACGGCGCGCCAGCACGTTCTCGAGCCGGTTGAGGTGCTTGAGCCCCGCCAGTGCCGGTTGCTCGGCCACACGCAGCTCGCAGACCCGCGCCGTGATGCCACGCCGCGCCTGCTGATTGACCGCAAAAGGCGTCGCGCGTGCCCGCAAGCGCGTCTCCGGTGACTCAGGTGCCCTGTAGCCCCGCCCGCCGGAGCCGCCGGTGACGATCAGCTTGAGCACTTCAAGCCCCTCGCCCTGGCAGACCGCCAGGCAGCCCGCCAGCTCAGCTGACGAAGGCGCTGCAATTCCCAGACGCTGACAACCGCGCCTCAGGCGCGCCTCGTGCCAGGACCACAGCTGCGGCTGGCCCTCACGCACCAGAATCGTCTCGAACACGCCCTCGCCATAGGCGAGGCCACGGTCATCACTGGGCAGATCGGCGGCGAGCGCCGCAAGAGCACGCTTGTCGTCAGCGCTCCTTTCATCAGAGGCCCGGTCATCTGAGCTCTTGCTGCCAGAGGCATCAGTCGTCATCGGTACAGCCCTCCAGAGAACGGTTGCGGACACGACACGCGAAGCAGTGACGCCCCACAGACAAACGCGCCCCCGGATGGGAGCGCGTCTGAGGAGAGAGAACACGAAAGCGTGTGATCAGTCCTTGAGCTTGCCGAACACCAGCGAGCCGTTGGTGCCACCGAAGCCGAACGAGTTGGACAGGGTGTACTCGATCTTCATGTCACGTGCGACGTTGGGCACGTAATCGAGATTGCAGCCCTCGGCCGGGTTGTCCAGGTTGATGGTCGGCGGCGCGATCTGGTCACGCATCGCCAGCACGCAGAACACGGCCTCGACCGCACCGGCAGCGCCCAGCAGGTGACCGATCATCGACTTGGTGGAGCTGACCGCCACATCACGTGCCGCGTCACCCAGCACCGACTCGACGGCGAGGCTTTCCGCCTTGTCGCCGGCATTGGTGGAGGTGCCGTGGGCATTGATGTAGTCGATCTGGCTCGGCTCGAGCTTGGCGTCACGGATGGCGTTGCGCATCGCGGCGGCCGCACCACGACCGTCTTCGGGCGGCGCCGTCATGTGGTGAGCGTCGTCGGACATGCCGAACCCGAGCACCTCGGCGTAGATGGTCGCGCCACGCGCCTTGGCGTGCTCGTACTCTTCCAGCACGACGACACCGGCGCCGTCGGACAGCACGAAGCCATCGCGGTCGCGGTCCCACGGACGGCTGGCCGCCTGCGGATCATCGTTGCGAGTCGACAGCGCACGCGCTGCGGAGAAGCCACCCAGACCCAGCGGCGTAGTCGCCATCTCGGCGCCACCGGCCACCATCACGTCGGCATCGCCATAGGCGATGGTACGCGCGCTGTAACCGATGTTGTGCGTCCCGGTGGTACAGGCGGTGGTGATCGCGATGTTCGGACCACGATAACCGAACTGGATCGCCAGATTGCCGGAGATCATGTTGATGATGGAGCCCGGCACGAAGAACGGCGAGATGCGACGCGCACCGCCCTTCTCCAGCGCCTTGTGGTTGTGCTCGATCATCGGCAGGCCGCCGATACCGGAGCCGATGGCGACACCGATGCGCTCGGCGTTGTCTTCGGTGCATTCAATGCCGGAGTCGGTGATGGCCTGGTGGGCCGCCGCGATACCGTATTGGATGAAGAGGTCCATCTTGCGGGCCTCTTTCGGGTTCAGGTACTGACCCACATCGAAGTCCTTGATGGAGCCACCGAAACGGGTATTGAAACCGCTGACATCGAAATGCTCGATGGCCGCGATGCCACTCTTGCCCGCCTTGATGTTGCTCCAGCTTTCCTCGACGGTATTCCCGACCGGGGTTACCAGGCCAAGACCTGTTACCACTACCCTTCTGCGAGGCATCGTGTCTCCTCCAAAACTATCGAATTGGCACGCCAGGGCCATGGACGCCCGGACGGTAATTGAGCGCATTATACAGAAACCTGGCCATGCGTGGGCAGTCGGTTTTCAAGCGCTTTTCTGGCCACTTTCACGAAGGAATTCCGACACTTGCCACAAGGGGACATTTGTCACGAAGCCCACCGCCTACCACCAGGCAATGCGCGCCCTGTCGGCGCGGCATTGCGCAGCACATCCCTGAACGACAAGAGCCGCACTGAGGAACAGTGCGGCTCTTGAACGTACAGACAATTGCATCACGACCATGAGCAACAGGTTGCTCCGTGATCGCTTCAACACACCTTACTGGTGGTTGACGATGTAATCGATAGCTTCCTGCACGGTGGTGATCTTCTCTGCTTCTTCGTCAGGAATTTCAGTATCGAATTCCTCTTCAAGAGCCATCACCAGCTCGACGGTGTCCAGGGAATCGGCGCCCAGGTCTTCAGTGAAAGAGGAAGAGTTCTGGATTTCTTCTTCTTTGGCGTTCAGGCGCTCAGCCACAACCTTCTTGACGCGTTCTTCAATGGTGCTCATTTAACAATCACTCCTAGTGGTACGGAATCCGCAGCTCGAAAAAGCTGGGCGTAGTTTATAGGCCACCCCAAAAGGACGCAACCACGTCCCTGCGTGGGGTTCAGCGCATGTTCATGCCACCGTTCACCTGCAACGTCTCACCGGTAATGTAGCCTGCTGCATCACTGGTCAGGAAGCCGACTGCCGCAGCAATCTCTTCCGGCTGGCCAAGGCGCGCCAGCGGGATGTTGCCGAGCAACGCTTCGTGCTGCGCTTCCGGCAATGCTTCAGTCATGTCAGTGGCAATGAAGCCCGGTGCCACTGAGTTGACGGTTATATTGCGTGACGCGACTTCGCGCGCCAGCGAGCGGGCAAAGCCTTCCATGCCTGCCTTGGCGGCAGCATAGTTGACCTGACCGAGGTTGCCCATGGTCGCGACCACGGACGAGATGTTGACGATGCGGCCGAAGCGCGCCTTGGTCATGCCGCGCAGGCAGCTCTTGCTGACACGGAAGACCGACTTGAGATTGGTGTCGAGCACCGCGTCCCAATCGTCTTCCTTCAAGCGCATCAACAGGTTGTCACGCGTGATGCCGGCATTGTTGACCAGGATGGTCGGGGCGCCGAAGCGCTCGCCGATTTCCTTGAGCACGGCATCGACGCTGGCCTGATCGGTGACGTTGAGCAGCATGCCCGCGCCTTCGATACCGTGCGCCTCGAGGTCAGCGCCGATGGCCGCTGCCCCTTTCTCGCTGGTGGCAGTACCGATCACGATACGGCCCTGACGGCCGAGTTCACGGGAGATGGCTTGGCCGATGCCACGACTGGCACCGGTCACCAGTGCGATTCTGCGTTCGCTCGTCATCTTGAGTCCTGAGTTGGCTGATCCAAGTCACATGGCCGGCCAGATGGGCCAGCCACGAGCTTACTGATTCTGTTCGGCAGCGGTCTCGCGGGCAAGTTCCAGCGCCGCTTCCAGGCTATCCGGATCATTCACGGCCAGGCCACGTGCCTGACGCTGAATGCGCTTGCCAAGGCCGGTCAACACCTTGCCCGGGCCGCATTCGATGAAGCTGCGTGCGCCACTGTCGAACATGGCATTGACGCAATCGGTCCAGCGCACCGGCTGATAGAGCTGCTCGATCAGACGCTGACGCAGTGTCTCGACATCGTCATGCGCCTTGGCATCGACATTCTGGATGACGGTATAGCGCGGCGCACGGAAATCGATGGCATTCATCGCCTCGGCCAGCTTGTCGGCCGCCGGACGCATCAGATCACAATGCGACGGCACCGACACCGGCAGCGGCATGGCGCGCTTGGCCCCCGCTTCCTGACATGCCGCGATGGCACGCTCGACGGCAGCGGTGCCACCGGCGATGACGACCTGTCCCGGCGCATTGTAGTTGACTGCCGCGACCACTTCACCCTGTGCCGCACTGGCACAGGCGGCTTCGACCTGGGCATTCTCGAGACCGAGAATGGCCGCCATCGCGCCCTGGCCCTGCGGCACGGCAGTCTGCATGGCTTCGCCGCGCAGATTGACCAGCTTGACACCCTCGGCGAAACCGATCACGCCAGCGCAGACCATGGCGCTGTATTCACCCAGGGAGTGACCGGCCATGCGCGCCGGGCGCGGGCCTTCCAGCTCCTGCCAGACGCGCCAGATGGCGACACTGGCGGTCAGAAGCGCCGGCTGGGTCAGCTCGGTACGATTGAGCTCCTCCGCCGGGCCTTCCTGTGTCAGGTGCCAGAGATCGCGCCCCAGCGCGTCAGAGGCTTCCTCGAAGGTAGTGCGGACCACGCTATAGCGCTCCGCCAGCTCCCGCAGCATGCCGACCTGCTGGGAGCCCTGTCCCGGGAAGATGAGGGCCAGGGAATCTGTCATTGCTGTCACCATTTCCATCTGTTCAGGTGGGACTGACACGGGTCAAGAAACCCGATTTCCACTGGCTCGCAAGCGAGACGACCACTGTCGTGTCTCACGCTTCTGCCAGGGGAAAGCCTGCTTCCTGTCATTTACGTCATGCTGCTGTCCTGCGGGGGCTTCCTGTAGGAGCTGCCTGCCCCTGATTCCCGTCCGCCTTCACCGCCCGGCCGCGAAGCGCTGGCATTGTCGCACCGTGTGCGCCGAAGCTCGACCCCAACAGGAACAAATCAGACCAATTTACTCATTCAGCGTGAGTATGTGCCTTCCAGGGCCTGCGCCAGGCGCGAGGGCAACTGCTCACGAGCCTCGCTGGCCGCCCGCGTGACGGCAAAGGCAAAGCCTTCCGCCGCCGCGCCGCCGTGGCTCTTCACCACCACGCTTGCCAGGCCCAGCAGGCTGGCACCGTTGTAGCGCACCGGGTCCAGTTCACGCGAGAGTCGTGTCAGCGCCGGGCGCGCCAGCCAGGCCATCAGGCGCGTGCGCCAGCTGGCCGCCAGGGTCGCCCCCAGCTGTGCCGACAGCATCTGCGCGAGTCCTTCACTGCTCTTGAGCACGACATTACCGACGAAGCCGTCACAGACCACCACATCCACCTTGCCGGAGAAGAGGTCGCCGCCCTCGACAAAGCCAAGGTAGTCGAAATCCGACTCGCTGCCAGCCAGCAGGGCGTGCGCTTCCTGCACCTGCGCAGTCCCCTTGACCGACTCGACCCCCACGTTGAGCAGCCCTACTCGTGGACGCTCGACCGCGTCAATGAGGCGGCTGCGCATCGCGCCCATGCGGGCGAACGCCAGCAGATGGTGCGGTGCGACATCGACGTTGGCGCCGAGATCCAGCAGGCTGCAGGCGCGCGCGCCGCGCGTGGGCACCGCGGCACAGATGGCAGGTCGCTCCACCCCTTTCACTCTTCCCACTTCGCGCATGCCCAGCGCCATCAAGGCGCCGGTATTGCCGGCACTGACACAGGCATCCGCCTGGCCCTTCGCCACCAGACCCAGGGCCTGAGACATGCTGCTGGGCTCGCGGCTGCGCAGAACGCGGGACGGGCGAGCATCAGACGCGACAATGCCGTCGACAGCGAGTGTCTGAAGGCGATCACGAACACGGGAGAGTGAAGCAGGGAGGGAGTCTAACTCGGCATCCAGTAGATGCTGCGGGCCGACCAGGATGGCGCTGAGTTGCGAGTCTCGCAACAGCGCACTGGCCGTGCCCCGTAACGTAGCGCGGGGACCGAAGTCCCCGCCCATCGTATCGATGGCGATACGCACGGCGTTACGCCGCGCGCTGCATCAATGCCTTATGCATCAACGACTTTGCGGCCACGGTAGAAACCGTCGGCAGAGACGTGGTGACGCAGGTGAACTGTACCGGTTTCCTTGTCCTGGGACAGGGTCGGTGCAGTCAGGGCATCGTGGCTACGACGCATGCCACGCTTGGAACGAGTTTTGCGGTTCTGCTGAACTGCCATGGGGATTACTCCAATCTTGTCGACAAATTGAGTTCAGTGCTTGTCCTTCAGGGTGCGAAGCACACTGAATGGATTCACAGCGGGTGCGTCCGAGGCCTCGGGTTCCACACCGCTGGCCAGCTGGTCGCGAGAGACGGCACAATTGGCCTCCTCGTGGTAGACCACCTGCGGCAGGACCAGGAGCACTTCATCCTCGATCACTGTCAGGAGATCCAGCTGTTCGTTTTCCACCACTACCGGCTCGTACTCACCGGGCAGCTGCGCCGCCAGCGCATCGCTGGTCACCAGACCCAACAGGAACTCGCTGGAAAGCGGCTCCGGCTCGGTGGGTCCCAGACAACGCTGACATAGCAGACTTGCCTCGAAGGCGATGGAGCCTTCGATGAAGCTGCGACGTTGAGTGTCGATGTCAAAGGTCATGGAGACGCTGACGTCCCCTTCCTGAGCACCGATGGCTTCAACAACACGGGGCATGTTCGCCAGTGGAATCACGCCTTCAAGGCGTTTACCCGCTGACGCCAGCCGGTAGGGCTCGACCTTGGTCGGCAGTCTTGTGGTCAACATAGGCGCGCCATAATAGGGATTCCCCCTCCCGGTGTCAAAATGCATGAGCAACTTGTTGCTTTTGCCAGCCCCCTCACCATCACGCTTTCACGTCGATATGCGACAACTGACACTGGGCTACACGTCCAGCGCGCGATTGTACGCGCCTGACGCTTCAATGCCGAGAGGATTTACGGCATCCTGCAGCCCTTGCTTTTCAAATACTTGCCGCGCGCCGCCCAGCCAATGCCCGCAACGCGCCCCGACGGGAGAGCCATGATGACTCCACTGGTCCTGGCGTCCAGCTCACGCTGGCGTCGTGAACTGCTTGAACGCCTCGGGCTGCCCTTCACCTGGACAGCCCCCAGTATCGATGAGACGCCGCGGCGCGAAGAAAGTGCCGAGACACTGGTCCATCGTCTGGCACTCGGCAAGGCCAACGCCGTGGCGGATGCCTACTCCCACCACCTGATCATCGGCAGCGATCAGGTCGCCGTCTTCGAGGGCGAGATACTGGGCAAGCCAGCGGATCTGTCAGCCGCACGCGCCCAGCTGGCACGCTTCTCCGGACGTCGCGTGCGCTTCGTGACCGGTCTGGCACTGATCGACACCCAATCCGCGCGTCATTGGGTCTGTCATGAAGACCACGAGGTCGTCTTCCGCTCCCTGACCAGCGCCGAGATCGAACGCTACGTCGAGCGCGAACGCCCCCTCGACAGCGCCGGCAGCTTCCGCATGGAAGGCCTGGGCATCACGCTCTTCGAGCGTCTCGAGGGGCGTGACCCCAACAGCCTGATCGGCCTGCCGCTGATTCGCCTGTGCGAACTGCTGCGCGAGGCAGGCGTCGACCCTCTGCTGGATGCACCGCGCCCCTGAATGGCGCCGCGCCCCCGAGAGACACCGTAGCCCTGAGAGATACCGCAGCCCTGAGCGACGAGAGCTGCGGCCCTGACTCGCCTACCAAGGCAGGCGGTAGCTGACCGGCGACACCGTCGTCTCGAGCCCCATCGCACTGGCCATCACACCGGCGAAGCGCCGCGTGAAGCGCTCGAAGGGGTCCTGACGCGGCGTGTAATCGTGCAGCTCCGCCTCTGGCGCCAGCTCCGCCGCCAGCTCTTCCAGCGTGCCGGTACGATCGACCAGCCCCAGCCCCCGCGCCTGCTCGCCGGTCCAGATCAGCCCCGAGAACAGCTCGGGGTCATCCTTGAGACGTTCACCACGCCCGGCCTTGACCGCCGCGATGAACTGCTGGTGCGTCGTGCCCAGCACGCTCTGCCAGAAGGCACGCTGGTCCGGCGAGATTTCCGAGAACGGATCAAGAAACGCCTTGTTGTCTCCCGCCGTGAACACGCGACGCTCGATATCCAGCTTTTCCATCGGCCCCTTGAGCCCGAAGCTTGAGGAAATCACGCCGATGGAGCCCACCAGGCTCGAGGGTGCCGCGATGATCTCGCCGGCGCCGGCCGCCATGTAATAGGCACCACTGGCGCCCAGGTCTTCAATCACCGCGATCACCGGCTTGTCGCCCCGCTCACGCAGCCGCATCAGTTCGTCATAGACGCGCTGGGACTGCACCGGGCTGCCACCGGGCGAGTTGATGTCGAGCACCACCGCCACGGAGGCCGGTGACTCCCAGGCCGCGCGCAGCCCCTTGATGATGCGCTCGGCATTGGCTTCACCGTCCGCTTCGATCACGCCCTTCACGCGCACCACGCCCAGATGCTGCTCGCCAGGCAGCGCCGCTGGCTGGCTGCCGAGCGTGAACAGGGTCACCGAGGTCGCAATCGAGGCGATGAACAGCAAGGCGAACAGGAAGCGGAAGAACAGCTTCCAGCGCCGCGAACGACGCTGCTCGGTGACCACGCCCTGCACCCAGCGGTCCATCATCTCGAGCTGCGCGGTACGCTCGCGCGCCTGCCAGTCCACCTCACGGTCGGAGGCAGCCGCCGCGCCCTGTCCACTCATGCCCGGCCCGCTCAAGCCCGCTTCGCTCTCGTCCTTGCCACCCGCGCCTTCACGCCAGGGATCCTGCGGCCTGTCACTCATCGATTGCTGCTCCTGTGCTGGGCGATCGCGGCCGTTACCTGGCCACGTACAGCCAATCCATCAATTCATCGAAATGCGAGACGATGCGCTGCGGCGCACAGGCCTCAAGACGCGGCACACTGTGTACGCCGTAGTCGACACCGACACTGTGCATGCCCAGGGCACGCGCCATTTCCAGATCATATTCGGTATCGCCGACCATCAGCGCCTCATGCGCCTCAACGTTCAGCTCGGCCAGCAATTCCTCGAGCATACGAGGGTGCGGCTTGGACAGCGTCAGGTCCGCGGTGCGCGAGGCATGGAACCAGTCACCGCAGTCATGGGCCGTGAACATGCGGTCCAGCCCGCGGCGGCTCTTGCCCGTCGCGACGGCCAGCAGCTGCTCGGGATGGCGACGCAGACGCTGGATGCCGGCCTCGACACCGGGGAAGAAGTCCAGCGGCGTGGTATCGACCGCCACGAAATGCGCCTTGTAGGCCGCGACCAGCGCCTCGCACTGCTCGGCCGTCGCCCCCGGGAACAGGCGCTCCATGGCTTCGGGCAGCCCGAGCCCGATGATGTCACGCGCCGCATGGGCAGGCAGCTCGCCCATGCCCGTCGCCAGCGAGGCTGCCTGCAGGCAGTCGACGATACGCGCCTCGGAATCCATCAGGGTGCCATCCCAGTCGAAGATGACCAGGCGATAGCGCGGTTGCGGCAGTCCTGCGGTGAGATCAGTCATGACGAGCCCCCAGCTCTCTGGCAGTGGCGAGAACGCGCTTCATCCGCTTGTCCAGCGGCGCGCGCACGGTGACGGTTCGCCCGTCGATCGGATCAGGAAAGCTGAGCTGGGCGGCATGCAGGAACAGGCGCTCCAGCCCGACCTTCTTCGCCAGGGCATTGCCGCGCTCGGTGCCGTACTTGGTATCGCCGAGCAGCGGGTGCCCGGCATGCACCGAGTGCACGCGAATCTGGTGGGTACGCCCGGTAATCGGCTCGGCCTCGACCAGCGTCATGCTCGGATAGGCCTCACGCACCGCGTAGCGGGTGCTGGCCGTCTTGCCGGCCTCATCGACGCGCACCCGCCGCTCACCATTGCCACCGTCATAGCGCTCCAGCGGCGCATTGACGTAATCGCGGCGTGAATCCCAGCGCCCCTCGACCAGCGCCAGATACAGCTTGGTCATCTTGTGGGCCTTGAGGTCGGCATTGAGCTGCAACAGCGCAGCCCGCGACTTGGCCAGCAGAATGCAGCCGGAGGTATCACGGTCCAGGCGGTGCACCAGCTCCAGGAACGGCAGGTCGGCGCGAATCTGGCGCATGGCCTCGATCAGGCCGATCTTGACGCCGCTGCCGCCGTGCACGGCAAGCCCCGAGGGCTTGTTGATGACCATGAAGTCATCCGTCTCGCGCACGATGCAGCCCGCCAGCACCTCGCGCAGGTTGTCACTGACTTCCTGCACGGCGGCTTCCGGCGAGAGGCGCAGTGGCGGCACCCGCACCAGATCGCCCGCCTGCAGGCGGTAATCGACCTTGATGCGCTTCTTGTTCACGCGCACTTCACCCTTGCGCACGATGCGATAGATCAACGCCTTGGGTGCGCCCTTGAGGCGGGTACGCAGAAAGTTGTCGATGCGCTGCCCGGCCAATTCCGGGGCAACCTCGATCCACTGGACTGATTGGCCTTCGGCCATGTCGCACTCCTTTCCGGCCCCGCCTTCGCGCGGCCTGCTCATCTTGTTGCCGTGCGCCTGGGCGCACTCAGACCGGTCATTCTACGGTGTCATGCGACCAATGGGGAATCATCGTGCCATATGCCGCTCTCATCCGCGGCTCGCCGGGCCTCGTATCTCGGGCGATGTAGCGAAGCGTTTGATCTGGCAGCTGAATTGCTGGTACATACCTTTACTGGTATATTCGAGCGCAGTGAGATGGGCCTTCTCTATATGCCCGATCATCGTCTCCGCAGCCCTGTCACAGCGGCCGGAAAAACGGCGCACCCGGCACTTCAACAAGGTGCTTCACGCCGGCGGAGAGGGTCAGATGGCCCGCAATGAAGCAACGCGCACCGACATCAGCACCGTGCAGGTCACGCAAGCACCCTGTTGTCATCTACCCTGTCGGTAGCGTGCTGTCCCGCGCATCGCACCTGTCAATCACAGGCAGTGAAGGCCGCCCCAAGGACAGTCATTCGCGGCCGGTGGCCAGACCAACAGCTGACGCAAAACATCGATGTCGCTCAGGTCTCACAGGACCTGATGACGACATCAGCGGGCGCGGAACGCATGACGCCGCGCGCCGCAGCGCAATCGCCCTTCGAGCCTTCGTTGCAGACTCCACGAGATGATGTCGCGGGAGCCCGAAAGCCGCCTGCGCAGGCAAGACAGCAAGATGCCCAGTCATTCATGGGCCAACGACACAAGACCGCTCGGGCATGAAGCCCGGGTAATCATTCGATATCCGTGCCGAAGGCCGGCGTCGATGAATCGGCAAATGCCAGGTGTTAGGGAAGAGACCGCAGGGCCGGAGGAGTACAAATCCCCGCAACACGTCCTGCCTCTTCCAAGTACTCAACATGATCATGCCGCATGTGGCCCGTCCACGGACTTGCCTGCATGCGAAAAACGCATTCCACGACATGCGCTGAGCACAACACGAAGCGGAAAACGGTTCCTCGTCGCCGACGCACAATGCGGCTGCCCTTCGGCACGCCCAGTCTAGCGAGACGACATGAAACGGATGCTCATCAACGCGACCCAGCCGGAAGAGCTGCGCGTCGCACTGGTCGACGGACAACGCCTTTACGATCTCGACATCGAGTCCGGCGCCCGCGAACAGAAGAAAGCCAACATCTACCGCGGCAAGATCACCCGCATCGAGCCCAGCCTCGAAGCCTGCTTCGTCGACTTCGGCGCCGAGCGCCACGGCTTCCTGCCGCTCAAGGAAATCTCCCGCGAGTACTTCTCCAAGGACCCCGGCCAGGGCCGTCCCAACATTCGTGAAGTGCTCAAGGAAGGCCAGGAAGTCATCGTCCAGGTCGACAAGGAAGAACGTGGCAACAAGGGCGCCGCCCTGACCACCTTCATCAGTCTGGCCGGCCGCTTCCTCGTGCTGATGCCCAACAACCCGCGTGCCGGTGGTATCTCCCGCCGCATCGAGGGCGAAGAGCGCGCTCAGCTGAAGGAAGCGATGAACAGCCTGACCCTGCCGGACAAGATGGGCGTCATCGTGCGCACCGCCGGCATCGGCAAGAGCGCCGAAGAGCTGCAGTGGGACCTCGACTACCTGGCCCAGGTGTGGGACGCGGTGACCAAGGCCGCTTCCAGCCGCCCTGCCCCCTTCCTGATCTACCGTGAATCCAACGTCATCATCCGTGCCATGCGCGACTACCTGCGCAATGACATCGGTGAGGTACTGATCGACTCTCCGGAAGTCCAGGAAGAAGCGCTTTCCTTCGTACGTCAGGTGATGCCGAGCTACCAGCAGAAGATCAAGCTCTACGAAGACGATGTGCCGCTGTTCTCGCGCTTCCAGATCGAATCCCAGATCGAGACCGCCTACCAGCGTGAAGTGAAACTGCCCTCCGGTGGCGCCATCGTCATCGACCACACCGAAGCCCTCGTCTCCATCGACATCAACTCCGCTCGCGCCACCCGCGGCAGTGATATCGAGGAAACCGCGCTGCAGACCAACCTGGAGGCCTCCGACGAGATCGCCCGCCAGCTGCGTCTGCGCGACATCGGCGGCCTGGTGGTGATCGATTTCATCGACATGACGCCGGCACGCAACCAGCGTGAAGTCGAGAATCGTGTGCGCGACGCGCTCAAGATCGACCGCGCTCGCGTCCAGATCGGCCGCATCTCACGCTTCGGCCTGATGGAAATGTCGCGTCAGCGTCTGCGCCCCTCACTGGGCGAGACCAGCGGCGTGGTCTGCCCGCGTTGTGACGGCCAGGGCACCATCCGTGACGTGCGCTCCATGGCGCTCTCCATCATGCGTCTGATCGAAGAAGAGGCCATGAAGGAGCGCAGCTCGCAGATCCGCGCCATCCTGCCGGTGCCGGTCGCGACCTACCTGCTCAACGAGAAGCGCGCCACGCTGTTCGACATCGAACGTCGTCAGGGCGTGAATGTCGTGCTGCTGCCGAACCCGGAACTCGACACGCCGCACTACGAAGTCGTGCGTCTGCGTGATGACCACGTCGATGAAGACGGTGCTGACAAGTCCAGCTTCGAGCTGTCCGTCGAGACCGAAGTCGGCAAGGAACCGGATCCGAACTTCGACAAGCCGCCGGCGCGCACTGAAGCAGCCGTCAAGAGCGTGTCCCACACCACGCCTGCCCCGGTTGCCGCACCGGAAGCGCCTGCCGCAGCGCCCGCCGCCGTGGCAGAGAGCGCTGACAGCAGCAATGACAGCGATAGCCGCAACGGCAAGAACAACGGCAATCGTCGTCGCAACGGCAACGGCAGCAGCAACGGCCGCAACCGTCAGGAGTCGCGCAACGAGTCTCGTAATGACACTCGCAGCGAAGGCCGCAACGACAACCGTCAGAGCTCGCGCAATGACAACCGCCAGGGCAACCGCTCGAGCCAGGGCAATGACACCCGCGCTCAGGCCAGCAAGCAGGAAGTCGTGGCGCAGCCTTCAGCCCAGACTCCCGTCAGGACTGCTGCTCCGGCCACCGGTGGTGGCCTGCTGTCGCGCCTGGCCCGAGGCTTCAGCCGTCTGCTGGGCAATGACAACGACACCGCCGTGCCGGCCAAGTCCAGCGAAGCCCGCAAGGCACTGGAAAAGGCCCGCGAGCGTCGCGAGACCGTCAGTGAAGCCAGCGCTCCGGCAGCGGCTCGCAACGACTCCCGCAATGGCCGCAACGCTGAACGTAGCAACGACCGCAGCAGTGACGGCCGTGGCAACGAGCGTGATGACAACCGCAAGGACTCCCGTCGTCGCAATGACAACGCGTCACGCAACAACGACGGCGAGTCACGCAACAGCGGCAACGATTCCCGTGGCAACGACGCTGACAGCAGCAGCCAGAACGATGGCCGCAGCAACAACAAGCGCCGTCAGCGCAACGACCGTGGCAACCGTCGCAAGTCCAACGAGTCGCGTCAGGACAGCCAGCAGGAAATCGTCACCAACGACAGCAAGCCGCAGGCCGAACCGGAGCAGACGCCGCAGGCCGACAACAGCCCGAAAGCCGAAGCCAGGAGCAGCGACAGCCAGAACGCCAAGGCCGACAACGCCAGCAAGCGCGATTCCGGCAAGCGCGGCGACAAGCCGGCACGTGGTGAAAAGCCGGCCAAGACTGACAAGGCCGAGCAGGTCGACAGCAAGCAGGCACGCGAGTCCATCAAGGCAGCCGAACAGGCCGAGCAGGTGGAACAGCAGGTCAGCAGCGAAGACCAGCAGACCCGCAACAACCCGCGTGTTCGCAGCCGTCAGCACGCTCTGAACCCGCAGGCGGTCGAAGAGCAGAAGTCGCTCAAGGCCATGACGCTGGCAGGCCCGCAGGCCGCCGCTGCTCCGGCAGCCGCTGCGGTGCCGGCCATTGCCGAGGAAGGTGCCGAAGCCATCAGCGCCACCACCGCTGCCCCGCAGGGTGAAGCCAATGTCCCGCAAGGCAATGACAGCGCCCCGCAGGCTGAAACCAGTGCCCCGCAAGACGAAAACAGCACCGCTGCACAGGACGCGCCGACCAGCGCCGAGCAGTCTGCCAGCGCAGACCTCACGGCAGCCGTTGCACCGGAAGTCAGCGAGCCAAGCAACGAAGCACTGAAGGAGACGGTAGCGCCTGAGTCAGCGGCATCCGACGTGCAAGCATCTGAGCCAGCGACAGCGGAAGTGCCCGAGCCGGTCGTCGAAGCACCTGTTGAAGCACCAGTCGAAGAGGCGTCCGAAGCGCCTGCCACTGGCGCTCACCAGGCGCAGAAGACTGAGCAACACGCCGCCCAGCGCACTGAGCAGCATGCCGTCCAGCAGCCAAGCGTGCACCAGCCGCAGGCCAACGAAGCTGACGTCACCGTCGACACGCCGGCCGTCACCGCTGCAGAAGCCGCGGCCGATGAGCAGTCGCTGAAGGAAAGCGTGACCAGCGAAGCCGCTGTGCCTGAAGCGCCAGCCGCCGCCGAGCAAAGCGTCCAGGTACCGGCCGCCGAAGCGCAAGCTGCCGAGCAGACCGAAGCTCAGGCACCTGTCGCTGAAGCAGACACTGCCAGCCAGCCTGCGCAGCCTGTGGCGGAAGAGCCTGCCGTGGAAGACGCTGCCGCTGAACAGCCTGTACAGGAACAGGAGACCGCGCACGAAGAGGCTCCCCAGCAGACTGAGACCAGCGAGGTGAAGGTGACGCAAAGCGCTGACGTGGCCAGCACTGAGATTGAGCCTGCCGTCAGCACTGAGCGCACCGCAGATACTGTCGCTGAAGCTGCGGAAGGCGCTCAATCAGCTGAAGGCTCTGATGCTACTGCTGAAGGTGCCGAAAGCGCCGTCAACGTCAGCGCCAGCGTCGAGAATGCGCCGGCCGAGACAGCGTTCGCGACTGCCGAGCGTCACGACAATGTCGCCGTGGCGCAAGCCGTGAGCGACGACTCCCACACAGGGGAAGTCGCTGACAGCGAGCACAAGCAGGCGCCGAGCGAGCGAGGCGAGACGACAGCGGCAGAAGGCGCGCAGCAGGACAGCACGCAGCCAGCCACCGAGACCCGCCGTCGCCGTGGCGAACGCGCCTACAACGATCCGCGCGAAGTGCGTCGTCGTGAGCGTGAAGCTGCCGAACGTGCTGCCGCACAACAGGCCAGCGCAGAGACTCAGGACACGACCGCTCAGGATGACAGCAACACGTCTCACTGAGTCCTGAGGCTGGCGCCCTGCCCCTGCCGTCACTCTGGCGCCCCTTTCAGCCACAAGTGCTGAAGGGGGCGCCAGAAAGGCAGCAAGACAGGGACTGTGCCAAGGTCTATGCCAGCCGCTCCCGTTGAGCAGCAAGTCAGAACCATGCACTGAAAACAAGAACGCCCCGCAGGCAAGCCTGCGGGGCGTTCTTGTTTTCAGTGCATGCTATTTTCAGCGCCTGGTGTGCGTGCCTTCACTTCAGCGCAGGTCTCGTGTGCACGACTCTGGGCCTCAGCCCTCGGGCATCACCCTTCAGGCATCATCCCCAGCTCCCGCGGCTCCTGCTCGAGCCAGACCCCGAAGCGGGTGTGGACGGCCTCACGCACCTCCTGCGCCAGTGCCAGCAGCTCCGTGACGGCCCCCTCGCCGAAGTGCACCAGCACCAGCGCCTGCTGAGCATGCACGCCGACATGGCCTCTGCGCGCGCCCTTGAGACCACATTGATCGATCAGCCAGCCTGCTGCCAGCTTGATGCTGCCATCGGCCTGCGGGTAATGCGGCAAGCTCGGGAAGCGGGTCAGCAGCGCCTGGGCCTCGGCCCCGGGAAGCTGCGGATTCTTGAAGAAACTGCCGGCATTGCCCAGTTGCGCGGGGTCGGGCAACTTTTCACTGCGCGTGGCAATCACCGCCTGGGCGACCTGCAACGGCGTCGCCTCCTCCCCTTGCGGCAGCGCCGCACTGACACGCTGGGCGAGATCACCATAACCGAGCCGAGGCGACGCCTGGCGCGATACCTGCAACTCCAGGCGCGTGATCAGCACGCGATGCTCAAGCACGCCCTTGAAGATGCTGTCGCGATAGCCGAAACCGCATTCCTCGCGATTCATCCACCGGCAGCTGCCATCTTCCAGCGACATGACTTCCAGGCGCAGCAGATGGTCTGCCAGCTCGACGCCATAGGCGCCGATATTCTGGATAGGCGCCGCACCGCAGCATCCGGGAATCAAGGCCAGGTTCTCGTAGCCCCACCAGCCGGCGGCGGCCAGCTCCATCACCAGGGCATGCCAGCGCTTGCCGGCCTCGACGCAGACCGTGGCCGTCAGGCCGTCTTCTGCCGGCGTGATGGCGACCTCGTCAAAGGCCGGGCGCATGACATGGGCATCCAGCCACGGCAGCAATACCAGATTGCTGCCGCCGCCGATCACCACCAGACGCTCACCAGCCTGCCGGGAGGCCAGCACCTGCGCCCTGGCCGCCTCGATGGTGTGTGGCTCACTCAGGGCGCGGGCACGCGCCGAGAAGCCCAGCGTATTGCAGCCATCCAGCGCCACCCCCTCACGTTGCGAGGTGTTGCCAGCGTTCTGATCAGTGGATACCTGAGTCATGAGCGCGCCCGCGCCGTGGTCGCCGCAGGCAGTGCCGCAATGAGTGCCTCGCAGGCCACATCGATCAGGTCCAGCACACGCTCGAAGGCATCGGGGCCCCCGGTGTAGGGGTCCGGCACCTCACGACTGCCCGCTGCCAGCGCGGGCAACGGGGTCGGCAGCAGGTCCAGCAGGCGACCGATCAGCGCCTGATCACCACTGTTGCTGCGCGCAGCCAAGGCACGGGTATCGGCAAGATTGGCGTCGTCCATCACCAGAATCAGATCGAAGTCGTGAAAGTCCTGCTCGCACAACTGACGGGCACGCAGCGTGCTGATGTCGTGTCCGCGTTTGGCCGCATGCGCGATGGCCCGCGAGTCAGGCTGACCGCCGACATGCCAGTCACTGGTACCGCAACTGTCCACCGTGACGACCTGCTCCAGACCATGGCGCGTCAACGCCGCACGCAACACGCCTTCGGCACTCGGTGAGCGGCAGATATTGCCCAGGCACACCATCAGGATGCGCTCCAATGGCGCCTGACGCTGGACCAGTTGCTCAAGAAGCTCGCTCATCAGGCCTCTCCGCTCTCGCTGCCTGCCGCTGCTTGCGCCAGCCAGTCGCACACGCGCTCGAGATCCTCCGGCGTATCGACACCGGCTGGATGCGCCGTGCAGGCAATGGCCACCTGGATGGCATGACCATGATGCAGCGCGCGCAGCTGTTCAAGCTGTTCGAGCTGCTCCAGCGGGGCCGGCAGCCAGTCGACGTAATCGGTCAGGAAGCTGGCACGATAGGCGTAGAGGCCGATATGGCGCAGCCAGGAATCGGTGGCCAGCATATCCGGCGGCGTGGTGAAGTGCTCGCGGTCCCACGGGATAGGCGCACGCGAGAAGTACAGGGCACGCCCACGCAGGTCACGCACCACCTTGACCACATTGGGATTGAACAGGCTGTCGACGCTGGCGATCGACTCCGCCAGCGTGGCGATCGAGGCACCCTCGTCTTCCTCGAGGCGTACCGCCACCTGATCGATCAGCGCCGCCGGCAGCAGCGGCTCGTCGCCCTGGACGTTGACCACCAGGGTCTCGGGGGCCAGCGCCAGCAGCGTGACCACCTCGGCAAGGCGGTCCGTCCCGCTGGGATGATCGCCACGCGTCATCACCACCTCGGCCCCGAAGCCTTCGCAGGCCTCACGGATGCGCTCGTCATCGGTAGCGATCACGACCCGGCTGGCCTGACTGGCGCAGGCATTGCGCCAGACATGCTCGATCATCGGCTGGCCATGAATGTCCGCCAGGGGCTTGCCCGGCAGGCGTGAGGAGTTGAAACGCGCCGGAATCACGACCACGAAGCCGGACTCGCCCTCTGAACGGCTGTCGTCTGCCTGCCCCTGCTGCAGAAGGTCACTCATCAGCCGCGGCTCCCCTTGAGCTTCTCGTCGGCATCCATCTGGCGCGCTTCTTCTTCCAGCATGACGGGGATGCCGTCGCGTACCGGATAGGCGAGGCCATCGTAGAAGCACTTGAGCTCGGCATTCGCCGCATCATAGGTCAGCTTGGCCTGACACAGCGGGCAAACCAGTAGCGCGAGCAGTTCCTTGTCCATCGAGACATCTCCGGAATAACAGCAGAAAAGAAAGAAAATTCAGCGATCAAGCACTCAGAGCGCCTCAAGGCGTTTGGCGAGCCAGTCCACCAGCGCCTGGTCCGGACGCGCCTCGACATCCAGCGCCCAGCAGCGCTCATTGGCGAAGCTGCGACACTTGACGGCGTCCTTGGCGGTCATCACCACGGGCAGATTGTCGGAAAAGCGCAGATCCGTCGGCGTGAAACGATGGTGGTCCGCCAGCGGACGCGGCAGATGCTCGACCCCGAGGTTGGTCAGGGTACGGAAGAAGCGCTGCGGATTGCCGATACCGGCCAACGCATGCACCTGACCACTGAACGGCAGCTGGTGGGCAGGATAGCGCACGTCGTCGATCAGGTGGCGCCAGTGGACCGGCGTCAGCTTCATGCAATGCGATTCCACCGGCAGGCGCGAGCAGTCGATGACACCGTTGGAGATCACCGCATCGACACTGGCGAGGCGCGACAACGGCTCGCGCAGCGGCCCGGCGGGCAGGCAACGCTGATTGCCGAAGGCACGCTCACCATCCACGACCACCAGCTCGATATCGCGCCCCAGCGCATGATGTTGCAGGCCATCATCGGAGAGCAGAATGTCGCAGCCTGCGGCAATCAGGCGCCGCGCCGCGCTCGGGCGATCCGGGTCGACCGCCACCGGCAGGCCCGTCTGCTGGGCCAGCATCACCGGCTCATCGCCGGCATGCTGAGGATCGGTATCGGCCTGCACGTAGAGGGGATAGCGCGGCGAATGCCCGCCGTAGCCGCGCGAGATGATGCCCGGGCGCCAGCCCTGCTCGCTCAACCAGCGCCCCAGCCAGGCGACCAGCGGCGACTTGCCGGTACCACCGACGGTGATGTTGCCGATCACGATCACCGGCACCGGCGCCTTCCAGACCTCACGCTTGCCGGTGAGATAGGCGTTGCGCTTGCGCGCCACCACATTCTTGTAGACATGTTCCAGCGGGCGCAGCAGATGAAGCCAGCCGGCGCCGCGATACCAGGCGTCTACCAGTCGTTCACTCATGCGTCTGCCGTCTCCCGGAACTGGATGCGATGCAGCGCGGCATAAGCACCTTCCTGAGCAATCAATGATTCGTGGGTGCCGTCTTCGATGATCTCGCCATCATCCATCACCAGGATGCGGTCCGCCTTCTCGATGGTGGACAGACGGTGGGCGATCACGAAGGTCGTCCGGCCCTGACACACTTCCTCCAGCGCGCGCTGGATATAGCGTTCGGATTCGGTATCCAGCGCCGAGGTGGCCTCATCCAGCACCAGGATCGGCGAGTCCTTGTAGATGGCACGCGCGATGGCGATACGCTGGCGCTGACCACCGGAAAGCATCACGCCATTGTCGCCGACGATGGTGTCGTAGCCTTCGCTCATGCGCTCGATGAATTCGTGGGCATAGGCCGCGCGCGCCGCCTCTTCCACCCGTGCCTTGTCGACCTCACCGGTGCCATAGGCGATGTTGGCGGTCAGGTCGGCATTGAACAGGGTGACATTCTGCGAGACCAGCGCGATCTGCTGACGCATCGGGCGCAGCTTGTAGTCCTCGATGGCGACATCGTCGATCAGGATGCGGCCGGTGGTCGGTGCGTAGAAGCGCGGCAACAGGCTCATCAATGTCGACTTGCCCGACCCCGAACGCCCGACGATGGCGACCATCTGCCCCGGCTTCACCTCCAGATCGATGCCCTTGAGCACCTCCGGCTGATGGTCTGCATAGCGGAAGTGGACATTGTCGAAGCGCACACGGCCCTCGAGGCGACCCTCGGGTACCAAAGTGCCGTTGTCCGGCTCTGCCGGCGTATCCAGCAGACCGAACAGTTCTTCCGAGGCCGCCATGCCCTTCTGGATCTCGCCGTTGACTTCGGTCAACTGGCGCACCGGCTTGGCCATCATCGAGGCGGCGGTGATGAAGCCGACGAACTCACCGGCGCTCATGCCGGCCATCAGTTCCGGCGCCATCGCCAGCCATACCAGCGTGGCCAGCGCCACGGCGATCAACAGCTGGATGACCGGCGTGGCGGTGGCCTTGGTCAGCGCTTCCTTCATCTTCTGCTCGCGGTTGTACTCACTGACCGCCGCGAAGCGTGCCTTCTCGTAATCCTCGGCACCGTGGGTACGCACGACACGATGGCCGGACAGCGCCTCGGAGGCCACGTGGGTCACCTCGCCCATCGAGCCCTGGATACGCTTGGAGAGCTTGCGGAAGCGCTTGCTGGCATAGCTGACCACCCAGCCGATCAGCGGCGTGACCGCGATGAATACCAGTGTCAGCTTCCAGTTGGTCCAGAACAGATAGCCCAGCAGGCCGAGCACGAAGAAGCCTTCGCGCAGGATGATGGTCAGCGCCTTGGTGGCCGCGCCGGTGATCTGCTCGACATGGTAGGTGACGCGCGTGATGAGATGGCCGGTGGAGTTCTCGTCGAAATAGCGCCCCGGCAAGTGCAGCATGTGGTTGAACACCGTGGTGCGCAGGGTGTGGACCACGTTGCGCGCCACATCACTCATGCAGTAGGTGCCCAGGAAGGTGCCGACGCCGCGCACGGCGAACATGCCGATCACGAACAGCGGCAGGAACAGTCTGAACTGGGCGTCAGGATTCTGAATGCCGTCGATCAGGCGCTTCATCATCTCGGCCAGCGCCGTACTCGAGGCACCGTAGATGATGTAGCCGACGACGGCGGCCAGAAACATCTTCCAGTACGGGCGAACATAGCCGAGCAAGCGGCGGTAATGAATCCAGGTGGAGTCGCGACTCACGGGGTCTCCATAGACTTGGGCGGCGCCCTCATGGGGCATCCGGTGATGATGATTCCGTCCCGATACGCGTACTGATGCGCACACGGGTGATACCCACTTCAGCGGCGGCGTCCAGCGCCGTGACCACCTTGGCGTGGGGCGTGCGGCCATCGGCTTCGAGGATCAACCCGAAGCGATCTGCCTGGTCCTTGTACTGCGCAAGTTGCGCTCCCAGTTCATCCTCGCCGAGGCTTGCCTCGCCGAGCGTAAAATCACCTGACGCCCCGATGCTCAGGATCAAGGGCGCCTGCTCTACCGCGCTGGCCTGACTGGACTGCGGCAGGATCAGGTCCAGCGCTCGACGGCTATCGAAGGTGGTCGAGACCATGAAGAAGATCAGCAGCAGAAACACCACGTCGATCAGCGGGGTGAGATTGACCTCCACCGACTCACGCTGGCGACGCGGAAACCTCATGACGGCCTCCCGGCACCTGCCCCCTTGCCATCATCGCCACCATAGGGGTCATCGGCGTCACGACGCATGTAGGCCGGCAGGTCTTCCGGCAGGCGCTCATGGGGCTCCGGCACCTGACCGGGGCGCTGGCCCGGGCGACGGTCGATGCCGTCATGGCTCTCGGCCAGCCCGAGCTCGCCCTGGTGGTGCGAGATATACTCCACCACCTGCCCTGCCTGCTCCTCCATGTTGACGGTGATGTCCTCGACACAGCGCTGGAAATAGCGATGGAACATCAGTGCCGGAATCGCCACCGTCAAACCGGACGCCGTCGTCACCAGCGCCTGGGAAATCCCGCCGGCCAGCTCCTGGGCGCGCTCGGCGCTGCCCGCATCGACGATCACGGCGAAGACGTCGATCATGCCGACCACCGTGCCCAGCAGCCCCAAAAGCGGCGTGATGGCGGCGATGGTGCCCAGCGGACTCAGGAAGCGTTCCATGTCATGGATGACGGCCACGGCCGACTCCTGCATGCGCGCGCGTACCTGCTCATTGCCCAGGCGCGCATTGCGCAGTCCCGCCGCCAGCACATTACCCAGCGGCGAATGACTCTCCAGCCAGTAGACATTGACCTGTCCCTGGCTGATCAGTTCACACACCTGCTGTCCCAGGCCCTTCGGCGCGATGCGTCGACGACGCAGCGTCCACAGGCGCTCAAGGATGATGGCCAGTGCCACGACGGAACATCCGAGGATGGGGAGCATCAAGACTCCCCCTGCGTACAAGGCTTCCAGCATGTGACCTCTCCCTTGGTCTCGATGCCTCTGCGGGCACCATTGTTGTCGTGTCAGATGTCACGCGCCATCCCTGTCGCGCAGGCCGTATGAATCCGCCATGCATCTGATCATTCAGCGGATTTTACCCCAAGGCACCTCACTCCGATACCGCCAGCCCTGCGCGCTGGTTGCAGCCGCTCCCCCTGCGGCGACCACTCCCAGTGCAAGGCACCATCCAGCCCGACATGCCAGAGACACTCGACATGACGCGCCAGACGCTCCACCACGTCCGGATGCGGATGACCATGCGGATTGTAGCGACCGGCGCTGACAATCGCGTGACGCGCCGCCAGGCTCTCAAGCCAGGCATCACCACTGCTGGAGCGGCTGCCGTGATGTGCGACCACCAGCAACGGCAAGCCGCGCCCGCCCAGGCGCTGGCGCAGCGTCACCTGCAACTCGCGCTCCTGCTGCTGGCCGATATCGCCGGTCAGCAACGCCAGCGGGCGCGCGCCATGTGCTATCAAGACCACACAGGAGTGCGCGTTGTCACGTCGGGCCTTCAACCCTGCTGGCGGCCACAGCATCTCAAGGCTCACGGGCTGGCCCTGCAGCTGACCGAGGGTGATGCTGCGCCCGGCGACACACTCCCGCATTGCCACCTCATCGAGCCAGCTTACCTGACGCTCCAGTCGCGCCCGCTGCCCGGCCGGCACCCACAAGGCGGCGACCTCCTCGGCAGACAGCGCCTGCAGGCCACCGGCGTGATCGCCATCCCCGTGACTCATGATCACGCCGATAGGCTCTCCCGCCACGGATGGCACCCCCGGCAAGCGGGCGCTGGCATTGCGCGACACCGTCCCCAGATCGTAACGCCAGTGCCTCGGCACCTGCCGTGACGCGCCTGTCGAGTCACTCGCGCTCGACGCCAGATGACTGTGCAGCGACAGCGCCAACCCCTGCCCGACATCGTGCACCGTCAGACTGAGCGCGGGCGCCCGGGGCGAGAACGAGGCGTCTTCTGTCTCGCGCGTGCCGGCGTCCCGCCCGACGGTGGCCAGCGCCGCCGGTGACCACGGCAAGGCCAGCACCGCCAGTGACAGCCCCCAGCAGAGTGCCACGCTGCCACACAGGCGCTTCAGACGGCCATCGAGGCCTGGCACACCCTCCGCCAGCCAGGCACCCAGCAGGGCCATGACCGCGAGCGTCAGGATCAAGGCCGAGGGAGTGGCGTCCGACAGGCCCGCCGCCATTGGCGCCTGCGGCCAGCGCCCCTGTGTCGACGCAAGCGAAGACAAGGTCTCCATCGTCTGCGCCATGCCCTGTGCCAGCAGCTGCCATAGACCGCCGCTGAACACACCGTCAGCGAGCATGCCAGTGAGCCGTGACGGGACAAGCCCCGTGAACAGCAACAGCTGCTCGAGCCCCGCAAGCCCCCAGCCCAGCATGCCAAGCGGCACGATCAATAACGTCACCAAGGGCGCCATCAGCAGATTCATCGGCAGCGACAGCCAGGACAGCTGGCCGCGCGAAAGCAGCAGGGCCGCGCCCATGACCAGCGTCAGCAACCACTGGCTGCGCAACGTGGCCAGACACCAGCCACGCATTCCTCGCGGTCGCGAGCGGCCCTGCCAGGCCAGCAGCAACACCGCCACGGCGATGAATGATAGCCAGGTGCCCGGGCGCCACAGCGCCAGCGGGTCCAGCCCCAGCACCAGAATCAGCGCCAGCATCCAGACCTGCCACACACCCAGCCCGCTGCGGCCACTCGCCATCCAAAGCCCGACCGTCACCATCAAGGCGGCGCGCAATGCCGGCGGCGCCAGACCTGCCAGCAAGGCGAAACTCCAGGCCGCCAGACAGGCAAGCCACCAGGGCGCGACGCTGAATCGCCACCCGCCCGGCCGCCAGAGGCGCAGCACGCCGAAACTCAGCCCAAGCACCAGGCTTGCCATCAATCCGACATGCAGCCCCGACACCACCGCCAGATGTGTCAGCCCGGTGGCGTTCAGCGTGTCCCAGTCGTCATGGGTCAGTGCCGAGACCTTGCCCAGCGTCAATGCCGCCAGCCAACGACAGGGCGACCCCCGCCAGTCGACCAGCGCCTCGCCTTCGCCTTTGCCCCCGCCCTCGCCTTCGCCTTCGCCGCAGCGCTGCCACAGAGCCTGCTCGGCATGCAGGCGCAGTGCTGCCAGCCCGCCTGGCGGCGCCAAGCGCTGCGCAAGGGACAGTTGGCGCACGTAACCCGTGGCGACGATACCTTCACGCCATAGCCAGGCGACACGGTCAAACTCCGCAGGGCTCGCTGAGCGCCCGAAGGCCGGGTTGCTGGTACCATGAGGCGGCACCAGACGCACAACCATGCGCCAGCGCTCACCGGCCTGCCAGGGAGTCGCCAGCGCCTCGCGTGTCGCAACATCGCGGGTCAGCTTGCGTGGCCAGTAGCGCCGAAGCTGGACCCGCTGATCCAGCAGCCGCTGACAGGCGGCCTGACGCCCGGCATTAGCGCCGGGTGCCTCGGTCGACTGGAAGAGATCACAGCGCGAGACACGCAGCACCAGGCGCACCGAGTCATCAGGCGTCGGCAGCGCGCGATTGACCTGCTCGACCCGGCCTTCCAGCCACAGCTCCTGACGCGTCAGCGCCTCCGCCATCACGAGCGGCTGCTGCAGAAGGCCGATCACCAGCCCGACCCCCAGCGCTGCCGAGAGCCGCAGGCACAAGGCTCCGAGCCGAGAGCGGCGTGACTCAGCGTCGAGAGCAGGGCGCACGAAAGCACGGGCGGGAATGGCGGCCAAGGCCCCCGCCACCATCAGCCAGCAGAGCAGCAAGGCGGCCAACAGCAGGTTGTCGCTCAGCGTCATGAAGGCGGCCCAGCCATGCGCCCCACCCTCTTGCGCGCCGAGCCCTGCCGATGAGCGTGACTGCCAATCCGCGCCCCACTCGCCCTGGCGTGACAGACAGATTCCCGCCACCAGCCCCGCCAGCAGCTGGGCCAGCGAGGCCGGTGACAGCCAGAATCGAGTGGAATGGGACGATTTATTCACGGTGGCGCCTGACATATTGCTGGCCTCTTGCAAGGTCGCCCGTGGCGCAGCCCGTCAGGCATGGCGCGGGCTTTGCTGTACTCAGTGCCGAATCGAGACACGCGGGTTGCAGATCACGAATCGGATAACTGCGCAGTCAGCATGGCAGTCCTGTAGCCATGTATGGATAATGGCCGGCGTTGAATGCCAAATGGCCAAGTCATGCCTCGTCGTCTACTCAAGCGGCTCATGCCGGAACCGGATGCCCTCAAGCGCAAGAAGTCGCTGCGCTTCATGCATCACCTGATCGCCGATCCCGCACTGTGGGCGTTGTCGCGACGCACTGTGGCCAATGCCTGCATGGTGGGGCTGTTCTGTGCGCTGCTGCCGATTCCCTTCCAGATGGTGGTGGCCGCCTTCGGTGCCTGGGCACTGCGCTGCAACCTCGCGCTGTCGGTGGGTCTGGTGTGGGTGACCAACCCGCTGACCATGCCGGTGGTCTACTACGCGACCTACCGCGTCGGTGCATGGATGCTGGACACGCCCGCACGCGTGATGCCGGACCAGGTCTCCGCAGCCTGGTTCGCCAACCAGCTGGAAGACATCCTGCCCGCCCTGGCGCTGGGCTCGCTGGTCAGCGCCGTCGTCCTCGCGCTGCTGGCCAACATGCTGGTCCGCCTCTTGTGGCGCTATCAGGTGGTGCGCAACTGGCGCAGCCGCCGCAAGGCGCGCCTGGCCGCCAGACGTTGCAACAAGGAGCAATCGTCACACCAGAACGCTGAGCAGGACACCGACAAGCTCTGAACGCTGCCGACAGACGCGCATGAAAAACGCCCCGCCATCTCTCGATGGCGGGGCGTTTGGCTTTCTGGCATGGCGTAACAGCGACTCGCCTCAATCCTCGTGCAGCTTGCCACCGTCCAGACGCAGCACACGGTGCTGGTGCGCGGCCAGACCGTTGTCGTGGGTCACGATGATGAAGGCTGCCTGCGCTTCACGCGCGATGTCATCCATCAGCTCGAGAATGCGCGCCGCCGTTGTCTGATCCAGGTTGCCGGTCGGCTCATCCATCAGCACCAGGCTCGGGTCCGTCACCAGCGCACGCGCGATGGCGACGCGCTGGCGCTCCCCCCCGGACAGCTCGCCCGGCTTGTGGTCGGCACGCGGCGCCATGCCGACCCGCTCCAGCAGCTTGCGCGCCTTGACGGCAGCCTCGGCGCGCTTGTGGCCACGGATGATCAGCGGCATCGCCACGTTCTCTTCGGCACTGAATTCCGCCAGCAGGTGGTGGAACTGATACACGAAACCGATGTGCTGATTGCGGAAGCTGCCCAGCGCCGACTCGCTGAGTTCGGACAGGCGCTGGCCGGCCACCTTCACGATGCCCTGGCTGGGATGGTCCAGACCGCCGAGCAGGTTGAGTAGCGTGGTCTTGCCGGAGCCGGAGCTGCCGACGACGGCGACTCGTTCACCGGCATGCACGCGCAGCTCCAGCTCGTCGAGCACCTGTACCTCTTGCGGGCCCTCATCGTAACTGCGACTCAGGCGTTCACAGATCAGCATCGGCTTGCCGTGGGCCTGACCCGGCGCGTGAGTGTCAGAAGCCGGCGTCGGCATGGCGGTGTCTCCAGCAGCGGAACGGATGGATGCATCAGACGGTGTCGACGGATTACTCATAGCGCAGTACCTCCGCCGGCTGGATGCGCGAGGCGCGCCAGGCCGGATACAGCGTCGACAGGAAGCTCAGCACCAGCGCGGAGCCGATGATGATGCCCATGTCGCTCATCTCGAGGCGCGATGGCAGATAGCTGATGAAGTAGACGTTGGGGTCCAGGAACTGGATACCGAAGGTCGACTGCACCCAGGCGATGATGTCGGAGACGCTCAGTGCCAGCGCCACACCGGCGATGGCGCCGATGATGATGCCCATCACGCCGATGGTCAGCCCCTGCACGATGAAGATGCCCATGATGGAGCCGGGCCTGGCCCCGAGGGTACGCAGGATGGCGATGTCAGCGTGCTTGTCCGTCACCATCATCACCAGCGTCGAGACGATGTTGAAGGCCGCGACGGCGACGATCACCATCAGCAACAGGCCGATCATGTTCTTCTCCATCTGGATGGCGGCGAACAGGTTACCGTGGGTGCGCTTCCAGTCCATGCCGCGATACTGCGGCCCCAGCTGACTGACGATGTCGCGGGTGACCTGATCGGCGCTGAACAGGTCATCAAGCTTCAGGCGCACCCCCTGGACGTCGCCTTCCTTGAAGCGCGCCAGCTTGGCCATGTCCGAGATATCGGTGTAGGCAAGGCTGGCATCGACGTCCGCGCCGACCTTGAAGATACCGGTCACCGTGAAGCGCTTGAGACGCGGGAAGATACCCCCGGGCGTGATGGAGGCCTCGGGCACCAATAGCGTGACGCGATCCCCCACGCCGACGCCCAGGTTGCGCGCCAGCAGCTCGCCCATCACGATGCCCCAGCTGCCGGGCGTGAGATCCGCCAGGCTGCCCTGCACCATGTGCTCGCTGATGATCGAGACCTGGTCCTCCGCGGACGGATCGATGCCGGTGACCAACGCGCCCTTGTTGCGGCCGTTGGTGGTGAACATGCCCTGTTGCTCGATATAGGGCGCCGCACCGACGACATGCGGCTTCTCGCGCAGCTTGCCGGCCAGCGTCTCCCAGTCGGTGACGCTGTCACGCGCCTCGACGCGCACATGCGGCACCATGCCCAGCACGCGGGTGCGCAGCTCGTGGTCGAAGCCGTTCATCACCGACAGCACCAGAATCAGCACGGCGACACCCAGCGACAGCCCCAGCATCGAGGTCAAGGAAATGAAGGAAATGAAATGGTTACGGCGCTTGGCGCGGGTATAGCGCAGGCCGATCAGAAAGGGTAGGCGATCCAGCAGCATCGAAGTCGATTCCTTGGGTCAGGGTCGCGGGCCATGATACGCATTCCGCAGGCTCGGCGCATGGAGCCATATTCGAACGCAGTTTGCCAGCTTTCGTCTGTGGCCAACATGAACCGCAAGCATGGCAAGACATGTGCACGTCAGACACCACAGGGCTAGCGTCGGCGCATGGCTCTGCTATCATCGCGCGCCGAGTCCGCGGCATTGCGGCTTGCGCCTTTATCGTTACCTCTTCATCAGGGAGATGCCCATGGCCACCCGTCTGCTCGCCGAATGGCACCCGCAGGACGCCATCCAGCTCAGCTGGCCCAGCCCGCACAGTGACTGGCGCGAGATGCTCGAGAGCATCGAAGCCACCTGCGAGGCCATGGTGATCGCCATCAGCCGCTATCAGCACGTGCTGATCAGCGTCAGCGATGACGCCACCCGCGAGCGCCTCGCCGCGCGCTTCGCCGGTTTCGGCGTGCCCGCCGAGCGCCTGCATCTTTTCGTGGCGCCGCTGGATGACACCTGGACGCGCGACCATGGCCCCATCACCATCGAACGTGATGGCCAGCCGGTGCTGCTCGACTACACCTTCACCGGCTGGGGCGGCAAGTTCGAGGCCGCCCGCGACAACGCCCTGACCCGCGCCCTCGCCGCGCAGGGGGCTTACGCAAGCCCGGTGGAAAGCCGCGACTTCATTCTGGAAGGCGGCGGCATCGAGAGCGACGGCCAGGGCACCCTGCTGACCACCGAGGCCTGCCTGCTCAACGACAACCGCAATGCCGGCCTGAGCCGCGCCCAGGTCGAGGCGCAACTCAAGGCCGATTTCGGAGTCAAACGCGTGCTGTGGCTCGCCAATGGTCATCTGGAAGGCGATGACACCGACAGCCATGTCGACACCCTGGCGCGCTTCTGCGACCCGCGCACCATCGCCTATGTCCGCTGCGATGATCGCGACGACCCGCATTACCCGGCGCTCAAGGCGATGGAAGCCGAGCTTGAAGCCCTGTGCGATGCCAACGGCGACCCGTACTTCCTGGTGCCGCTGCCGTGGCCGGATGCCTGCTTCGATCCGGACGACAGCCATCGCCTGCCGGCGACCTACGCCAACTTCCTGATCATCAACGGGGCCGTGCTGGTGCCGACCTACGCCGATCGTCACGACATGATCGCCCTCAAGGCCCTCGCCAGCGCCTTCCCCAAGCGTGACATCATTCCGGTCGATTGCCGCGCCGTGATTCGCCAGCATGGCAGCCTGCACTGCATGACCATGCAACTGCCCAAGGGCACGCTGGCCACCTCGAACACCTCTCAAGGAGCACTGTGATGACTGCTTCCCGCCGTACACTCAAGGTCGGTGTCGTCCAGCAACAGGGCTGGCCCGACAAGGACACAAGCCTGGCGGCCAGCGAAGCCGCCATTCGTCGCCTTGCCGCCGATGGCGCTGAGCTGGTGATGCTGCAGGAGCTGCATGCCAGCCACTACTTCTGCCAGACTGAAGACACCGAGATCTTCGATCTCGCCGAGCCCCTCGAAGGCCCGACCACCCAGCGACTGGCCGGTCTGGCCGCCGAACTCGGCCTGGTGATCGTCGGCTCCATCTTCGAGCGCCGCGCGGCGGGCGTGTATCACAACACCGCCGTGGTACTCGACAAGGCCGCTGGCCTGGTCGGCACCTTCCGCAAGATGCACATTCCGGATGATCCCGGCTTCTACGAGAAGTTCTACTTTACGCCGGGCGATGCACCCAGCGCACAGTCCCCGCGCCGCGGCTTCGAGCCCATCGACACCTCGGTCGGACGTCTGGGCGTGCAGGTCTGCTGGGACCAGTGGTATCCCGAAGGCGCACGCCTGATGGCGCTGGCCGGTGCCGAGATGCTGCTCTACCCCACCGCCATCGGCTGGGACCCGCGTGACGATGAAGCCGAGCAGACGCGCCAGAAGGATGCCTGGACCCTGATCCAGCGCAGCCACGGCGTCGCCAATGGTGTGCCGGTGATCGTCGCCAACCGGGTCGGTCATGAAGCGGACCCGACGCCTGCCAGCGAAGGCATCCAGTTCTGGGGCGGCAGCTTCATCTGCGGCCCTCAGGGCGAGCTGCTGGCGCATGGCGGCACCGAACCCGAAGAGCTGCTGGTCGAGGTGGACCTGGCGCGCGGCGAAGACGTGCGCCGCATTTGGCCTTACCTGCGCGATCGTCGCATCGATGCCTATGGTGATCTCACCGAGCGCTATCGCGACCGCTGAGCCCATCGGGCTTTTGCAGGTGCCGGCCTGACAACAGCACCCTGTCGAGATCACACAGAGCCCCGCAGAGACAGGAGGGCGCCCAGCGTGGCGCCCTCTTCTGTTTCCATCTGTCGGCGCCGGCGCAGCCGGCCTCTCCCGTCACTCCATCCCGGGTGATTCAGTCTCTCGCAGCCCCTCTTCTGTCCGCGCATGCCGCCATGGTCTGACTTGCCATCCCGGTCACGCTAGGCTAAACAAGATAACGCGATAAAAAATCACGTCTCCCTTGCTGCAATCAGGACGCAGAGCATGCCCGAATACCAGTTGATGGCCAGAATAGAAGCGGCCTTCGATACGCAGATCAGTGCCGCCGATCAGGTCATCACCGCGGTCAGAGAAGAGAATTCGCCACTCTGGCGACTGGATGGCGTCAGTGCCGATAGCGAATGGCTCAGCCAGGCGTTGCAGGACGTGTGGTATCAGGATGGCCAGGACGGCCGAGTCACCCGCCCCTATCTGGGCGTGGTCGCCGCAGGCCCGACGGTGATCGAGCGCGTCGCGGCGCTCAACGCGGCCAAGGAGCAGCTGGCGGAGCTCTTCGCCGAGCTGCGCGAGAAGTATCCCGACCAACTGGCCGAGCTGAAGGCGATTCTGCCCTTCCGCCATCCGGGGCTGAATCAGCACCTGAGAGGCGATGGACTGGCGCGGCTGCATCTCAAGCAGTGCTGGCGGCGGGTGCCGGTGGCAGAAGCGCCGGTGGCGCGGGTGCGCTTCGCCTGGTACAGCTCCGGGCGTTCGA
Source organism: Cobetia sp. UCD-24C (assembly GCF_001306765.1). Lineage (NCBI taxonomy): Bacteria > Pseudomonadati > Pseudomonadota > Gammaproteobacteria > Oceanospirillales > Halomonadaceae > Cobetia > Cobetia sp. UCD-24C. The sequence continues at coordinate 205,388 of NZ_LJTD01000001.1, forward strand.
TCCAGCGCGTCAGCGTGGCGGAGTGTGAAGCCTTGCTGATGAAGCTGGATACCGAGGCCGAGCACGTCCGCCTGCAGCTCAAGCTGCTCGCTGGCTTGCCATCGGATGAGATTCTGGCCCGCATCCAGCCCCAGGCGCCGCTGATGCGCGCCAACCTGTTCTATCGTGAGCCGGTGATGCGCGAAGACGGCGAGCTACGCACGCGCCGCGCGCTGAATGTCTCTCTGCCGCTGTTCCTGCCGCATGATGACCTGCGCCTGCCTGCACTCAACCAGCCAAGCCCGACGCCGCCCACCGAGCGTACCCGCGCCCGCCGCGGCGACGTGCGCATCGAGGACACTCCCTTCCTCAAGAGTCTGCGCGTGCATCGCTATCGCTGATCTCCAGAGCAAGAGAGCCAGAGCGCCGGTGAGCCGGTGAGCCGGTGAGCCGAAGAGACAGACCGGCCGTGAAGCCGCCTGCTAGAGGTCCAGCGCCGATTCCGGCATCCGCTTGAGGTGCATGCGGCGCGCCAGGCGAATCACCGGCTTGAGCGTCAGCTGCAGCGAGCCGATCACGAACAGCCAGATACCCAGTGTCATCCACTCTTCCCAGAAGAAGCACACGCTGCCGATCGTGAACAGTAGGCCAAGCACCAGCTCATTGATGATGCTGGCCAGCTCATAACGGCGATGGATGATCAGCTCCTCATGGCCGAGGCGCAGCGTGAGGTCCGAGGTCGGATCATCCTGCAGTGTCTCGCGTGACTGCGTGCCCGACTGGCGAGTGTCGTGTTGCTGCGAATCATCCTGCATGCGTGATTTCCTCAAGGCTCATCAACAAGGTTTCCCAGTTGGGAGCCCGACAACCACAAGGCCCCGACATCAATGATGTCGGGGCCTTGTGCTGTGCCTTCAAGTCAGCGGGCGCGAGGCCCATGCCGCTCAGAACAGACGGTTGAGTCCATTCATGGCCGCAACCCGATAGGCTTCCGCCATGGTCGGGTAGTTGAAGGTGGTGTTGACGAAGTACTTGAGCGTATTCGCCTCACCCTTCTGCTGCATGATGGCCTGACCGATGTGCACGATCTCGGACGCCTGGTCACCGAAGCAGTGGATGCCGAGAATTTCCAGCGTATCGCGATGGAACAGGATCTTGAGCATGCCGACGGTATCGCCGGTGATCTGGGCACGGGCGGTGTCCTTGAAGAACGCCTGCCCCACTTCGTAGGGGATGCGCGCCTCGGTCAGTTCGGACTCGCCACGCCCCACCGAGCTGATCTCGGGGATGGTGTAGATGCCGGTCGGCACCTCATTGACGAACTTGAACTCTTCCCCCAGCAGGTTGGCTGAGGCGAAGCGGCCCTGATCGTAAGCAGCGGATGCCAGGCTCGGCCAGCCGATCACATCGCCCACCGCATAGACGTGGTCCAGCTCGGTGCGGTACTGATCATCGACGGTCAGCTGGCCGCGGCCGTTGGCCTGCAGGCCGACATTCTCGAGGCCGAGGCTGTCGGTGTTGCCGGTACGACCGTTGGCCCACAGGAAGGCGTCAGCACGCAGCTTCTTGCCGGACTTTAGGTGCACGACCACGCCGGACTCGTCGCCCTCGATGCGATCGTATTCCTCGTTGTGACGCACCAGCACGCCGTTGTTGCGCAGGTGATAGGACAGCGCGTCGGAAATCTCGTTATCCAGGAAGGACAGCAGACGATCACGCGTATCGATCAGGTCGACCTTGACGCCAAGGCCGGAGAAGATCGAGGCGTACTCGGAGCCGATGACACCCGCGCCGTAGATGATCAGCGTGCGCGGCGTGTGTGACAGCCCCAGGATGGTGTCGGAGCAGTAGATGCGCGGGTGGCGGAAGTTGACGTCCGCCGGGCGGTAGGGACGCGAGCCGGTGGCGATCACGACCTTCTCCGCGTGCAGCTCCTCGACCCCTTCATGGGCATCGCGCACCACGACGGTGTGCTCGTCCTTGAAGCGCGCGGTACCGAAGAACACATCGATGCGATTGCGGGCGTAGAAGCGCGTACGCATCTCGACCTGCTGCTCGATGGTGCGGCGTGAACGCTCCAGCACCTTGGGGAAGGAGAACCAGCGCGGCTCGCCGATATCGCGGAACATGCGATTGGTGTTGAACTCGATGATCTGCTTGACCGCGTGGCGCAGCGCCTTGGAAGGGATGGTGCCCTTGTGGGTGCAGTTGCCGCCCACGGAAGACTGAGCCTCGATCACGGCGACACGCTTGCCATGCTTGGCCGCGTTGACTGCCGCGCTTTCCCCTGCCGGACCGGTACCGATCACGACGACATCGTAGTTATAGACTGCCATGAGACTCGCTTTGCTCCTTGATTGTTCGTAGACCGGCCCTGACACGTACGGTCTCACCTCGCGGTGACACTGCCATGTCAGGGCCGGTAGCAGGCCTTGCGGCCGGCGGGCTCTGAGCCATCAGAGCAGAAATCAGCGACGTGCGGCGTCGTAGGCCAGATCGCTGGCCGACTTGCCGCCACTCTCTGCCATCAGACGCTGGCGATCCTGCTCCTTCTCGCACTCCTCGTCCTTGCCGCCACAGATGTCACAGCCATCCTTGAGCCCGAGGTTGTTGAGACCACCGCAGGAGCCGGCGATCGGCTTGCGGCCCATCAGGACACCGACGGCCATCACGCCAATCAGCAGCAACATCGCGGCGAACACCAGTAACCAGATCGTCATGTCATTCCTCCCGGGGCATGGCCCCATTGTGAACCTCTCGCACGGGTCGGCTCCAGCACAGCTTGCCCCCTGTCGATCCTGTGGATCATTCAGGACAGCATCCAGAAGATGCCATGCAATCTGAGCACCCGACCCTGTCGGAGGCGTGTCTCGACAGATGGCAGATGAGAAAGCCCGGCCGGCTGCCTCTCGGCAGACCGGCTCTCGATAGACCGGTCTCAGGCGCCGGCTTCATCTGCGGGCTTCGTGTCGCCTGTCGCCGGCGCGTCCTTCAGGTAGGGCGCAAATGCCGGACTCCAGGACTGTTTGAAGCCATCATCCGTTTTGACAATGAAATAGGCGGCAATGTTCTCGCGAATTGCGATCGTCATTGCCTTCTCGGCGCCCAGCACGTTGAGTGCCGTGGCCCAGGCGTCCGCACTCGCGCAATCCGGCGTGATCACGGTGACCGAGGCCAGACTGTGCTGGATCGGTCGACCGGTACGTGGATCGATCGTGTGCGAGTAACGTACGCCGTCCTGCTCGAAATAGTTGCGGTAATCACCGGAGGTGGCAACCGCGGCATTGCCGGGATCGATGATCCGCTGCACCGAGCGCTCGAAGGACTTCGGCGCTTCGATGGCGATACGCCACGGCTTGTGGCCGGGCTTCTCGCCCTTGACGCGAATCTCGCCACCGACTTCGACCAGATAGTTCTCGATGCCATTGGCCTCGAGCACATCGGCGACTCTATCCACCCCATAACCCTTGGCGATCCCCGACAGGTCGGCATACACCGGCTTGCGCTTGATCACCGTATTGCCATCGAGCTCCAGCGCCAGATGATCGACCTTCTCCAGCGCCTGCGCGATCTGTTCATCGCTCGGCGCCTTGTCGAGACGCTCATCCGGGCCGAAGCCCCACAGATTGACGGCCGGACCGACGGTGATATCGAAGGCCCCGTCGGAGCGCTTGCCGATATCCTGCGACTCGGCCAGCACCTGCGCCAGGCCATCCGACAGCGTGATCGGCGTATCCAGCGGCGCCTGATTCAGCTTCGAGAGCTCCGAGGCGTCCTTGTAGGTCGACATCTGCCAGTCGACCTTGTCGAGCGCCTCGAGGCTCGCCTGCTTGAGCGACGCCACCTCATCGGCGTCCAGGTCCGCGGCCACCGTGACATGGAACCCGGTGCCGAAGATGGGGCCGGCGAAGCGATGCAACTCAGGGTTGCTGGAATTTTCACAGCCTGCAACCAGCAGGGCCAGCCCCATGAGGGCCGGCCCTGCCAGTCGTCTTGCGACGCGTGACATCATCGATCAACCACCGAAGTCATCGAGCAGGATGTTCTCCGGCTCTACACCCATGTCGGTGAGCATCTTGACGACGGCGGCGTTCATCATGGGCGGCCCGCACATGTAGTACTCGCAATCCTCAGGTGCCGGGTGGTCCTTGAGGTAGTTTTCGTACAGGACATTGTGGATGAAGCCCGTCGGGCCTTCCCAGTTGTCCTCAGGCTGCGGATCGGACAGCGCCAGGTGCCATTCGAAGTTCTCGTTCTCTTCGGCCAGCTTGTCGTATTCCTCGTTGTAGAACGACTCACGCATGGAGCGTGCACCGTACCAGAACGACATCTTGCGCTTGGAATTCAGACGCTTGAGCTGATCGAAGATATGGCTGCGCATCGGCGCCATGCCGGCACCACCACCGATGAAGACCATCTCGGCGTCGGTGTCCTTGGCGAAGAACTCACCGAACGGCCCCATCACGGTCACCTTGTCACCCGGCTTCAGAGAGAAGACGTAGGTGGACATCAGACCCGGCGGATGCTGCGAATTCGGCGGCGGAGTGGCGATACGGATGTTGAACTTCAGAATGCCGTACTCTTCCGGATAGTTCGCCATGGAATAAGCGCGGATGACCGGCTCTTCGTTCTTGTGCTGAACGTTGAACAGGCCGAACTTCTCCCAGTCACCACGATACTCTTCTTCGATGTCGAAGTCGGAGAACTTGATGTCGTAGGCCGGCGCTTCCAGCTGCACGTAACCACCGGCGCGGAAGTTGACTTCCTCGCCTTCCGGCAGCTGCAGGTTCAGCTCCTTGATGAAGGTCGCGACGTTCGGGTTGGCGGTGACGGTGGTTTCCCACTTCTTCACGCCGAAGATCTCTTCCGGGACTTCGATCTTCATGTCCTGCTTGACCGGGACCTGGCACGACAGGCGCCAGCCTTCCTTCTTCTCACCCATGGTGAAGTGGGATTCTTCGGTCGGCAGGATGGAACCGCCGCCTTCCGAGATCCGGCACTTGCACTGGGCACAGGAGCCACCGCCACCACAGGCGGAGGACAGGAAGATGCCGTTGGCGGCCAGGGTCTGCAGCAGCTTGCCGCCGGCCTGGGTCGTCAGGGTGTTGGCGGGGTCGTTGTTGATCTCGATCTGGACGTCACCACTCGAGACCAGCTTGCTGCGTGCCGCGAGAATCACGAGCACCAGGCCGATAACGACCACGGTGAACATGACGACGCCGAGCACGATGATGGAGGTATCTACCATTTCGATTTCCTTATGCTCGGTTGCGTTACAGCTGGACGCCGGAGAAGGACATGAAGCCCAGCGACATCAGGCCAACGGTGATGAAGGTGATGCCCAGACCCTGCAGGCCAGCCGGCACGTCAGAGTACTTGAGCTTCTCGCGGATACCGGCCAGTGCAGCGATGGCCAGTGCCCAACCGAAGCCGGCACCCACGCCATAGATGACGGACTCACCGAAGGTGTAGTCACGCTGCACCATGAACAGGGCCGCACCGAGGATGGCGCAGTTGACCGTGATCAGCGGCAGGAACACGCCCAGCGCGTTGTAGAGCGCCGGCACGAACTTGTCGAGGAACATCTCGAGGATCTGGACGATCGCCGCGATGACGCCGATGTAGGACAGGTAGCCCAGGAAGGACAGGTCGATGCTCTCCGCCCCTTCCAGACCCGTCCAGGTCAGCGCGCCTTCACGCAGCAGGTAGTTCAGGATCAAGTTGTTGACCGGAACGGTCACCGCCAGCACGACGATGACGGCCACGCCCAGACCGATCGCGGACTGGATCTTCTTGGACACCGCCAGGAAGGTACACATGCCCAGGAAGAAGGCCAGTGCCATGTTCTCGACGAACACGGCCTTGATGAACAGGCTCAGATAGTGTTCGAACATGTTACACAGCCTCCTTGATCTTGGTGTTGGCGGTAATCTTGTACTCCGCCTTCTCGACCTGCTCCGGGTAGATGCTGCGCAGCACCCAGATGAACAGACCGATGACGAAGAACGCGGACGGCGGCAGCAGCATCAGGCCGTTCGGGATGTACCAGCCACCGTCGTTGACGGTCTGCAGGATGGTCACGCCGAACAGGGAGCCGGAACCGAACAGCTCACGCACGAAGCCGACCACCAGCAGGATCACGGTGTAACCGAGACCGTTGCCGATACCGTCGATGAAGCTCATCGTCGGGCCATTCTGCATGGCGTAGGCTTCAGCGCGACCCATCACGATGCAGTTGGTGATGATCAGACCGACGAAGACCGACAGCTGCTTGGACGTCTCGAAGGCGAAGGCCTTGAGCGACTGGTCGACCACGATGACCAGCGAGGCAATGATCGTCATCTGCACGATGATGCGGATGGACGACGGGATGTGATTGCGGATCAACGAGATGAACATGCTGGAGAACGCTGTCACCAGGCACACCGCGATACCCATGATCAGGGCGGTGTTCATCGAGTTGGTCACCGCCAGCGCGGAGCAGATACCGAGGATCTGCAGCGCGATGGGGTTGTTCTTGAAGATCGGCGTCGTCAGGACACCTTTAGGAGTTTCGGCTGCCATCATTACGCTCCTTTGACGTCACGGAACTGGGTCAGGTACTTGGCGAAGCCATTCTCACCCATCCAGAACTGCAACAGGTTGGTCACGCCGTTGCTGGTCAGGGTAGCCCCTGACAGCGCATCGACCTGGTACTTGGCATCCGGAGAAGACGGATTCACGCCGCCCTTCTTCAGGTGCACTTCCGGGTCCATGCTGCCTTCGGGATAGATCTTCTTGCCATCCCACTGGGCCTTCCACTTCGGGTTGTCGACTTCGCCGCCAAGCCCCGGAGTTTCGCCCTGCTGGTAGAAGGAAAGACCGACCACGGTGTTGCCGTCACCCTTCAGGGCCAGATAGCCGTACATCATTGACCACAGGCCGTTGCCGCGCACCGGGACGATGATCTCGTCCGGCTGCTCGACATCGCCGACCAGGTAGACCACGGAGTACTGCTCACGACGCTTGATGCCCGGCAGGTCTTCATCGCCAGACAGGGTGCGTGAGGTGGCCGGGTCCTTGGACATCTTGGCCTGGTCGTACTTCTCCGGGTCGATGTCGTCGACGTATTCACCGGAATCCAGGTCCACCACCTTGGCGGTGACCTTGTCACGGAACTGCTGACCGATGTCCTCGCCCGGTTGCAGTAGCTCGGCGACCGCGAGGATGTTGCTCTTGCGGTCCAGCTCGGCATTGGTCATCTGCATCGGACGCAGCACGACCGCCGCAGTGGAAACCACCACCGAGCAGACGATGCACAGCCCGAGCGCGACGCCGAGGGTTTTCTTGATGGAGTTGTTGCTGGCCATGTCAGACGGTCTCCTCGTTCGCGATGCCGGCAGTCTCGCGCTTGACGCGGCGCTTGATGTTGGCCTGCACGACGAAGTGGTCGATCAGCGGAGCGAACAGGTTGGCGAACAGGATCGCCAGCATGATGCCCTCCGGGAAGGCCGGGTTGGCGACACGGATCAGCACGGTCATCACACCGATCAGTGCACCGAATACCAGCTTGCCCTTGTTGGTCATGGACGCAGAGACCGGATCGGTGGCCATGAAGACCATGCCGAAGGCGAAGCCGCCGATGACCATGTGCCAGTACCACGGCATCTCGAACATGGCATTGGTGTCGCTGCCGATGGCATTGAACAGCGCCGAGGTCGCGATCATGCCCAGCAGGACGCCCAGCATGATTCGCCACGAGGCGATACGCGTCCACAGCAGCACTGCGGCACCGAGGAAGATCGCCAGTGTGGAGACCTCACCCACCGAGCCCGGAATGAAGCCCAGGAAGGCGTCGGTCCAGCTCATCTGCTGCATCAGGGCACCCATGCCATCCTGCGCGGCAGTGGAGAGCGCGGTCGCACCGGTGAAGCCGTCTGCCGGCACCCATACCGCGTCGCCGGAAATGCTGGCCGGGTAGGCGAAGTACAGGAAGGCACGGCCGGACAGTGCCGGGTTGAGGAAGTTCTTGCCGGTACCGCCGAAGACTTCCTTGCCGATCACCACACCGAAGGTGATACCGAGCGCGACCTGCCACAGCGGAATGGTCGCCGGCAGTGTCAGGGCGAACAGTACCGAGGTGACGAAGAAGCCTTCGTTGACCTCGTGGCCGCGACGCATCGCGAACAGCACTTCCCAGAACCCGCCGACCGCGAAGGTCACCAGATAGATGGGCAGGAAGTAGGTGGCCCCCAGAATGAAGTTGGCCCACACGCTGCCGGCATCGTGGCTACCCGCCAGCAGCATGACGATGGCTTCACGCCAGCCGCCCAGTGCGCTGTAACCGCCAGCGATGGCCTCGTTGGCCTGCAGACCGGCGTTGTACATGCCGAAGAACATGGCCGGGAAGGTACACATCCAGACCGTGATCATGATGCGCTTCAGGTCGATGCCATCACGCACGTGAGTGGTGCTGCGCGTGACGCTCGCCGGCGCATAGAAAATGGTGTCCACGGCTTCGTAGAGCGCGTAGAACTTCTCGTACTTGCCACCTTTGTGGAAGTGCGGCTCCAGGTTATCCAGAGTCTGTCGAATGCCCATCATCAGACCTCTTTCTCGATCGTGGTGAGGTTGTCACGCAGGATGGGACCGTACTCGTACTTGCCCGGGCACACGTAGGTGCACAGCGCGAGGTCCTCTTCATCAAGCTCCAGGCAGCCAAGCTGCATGCCGGTCTCGATATCACCCACGATCAGCGAACGCAGCAGCTGCGTCGGCAGAATGTCCAGCGGCATGACCGCCTCGTACGCGCCCACCGGCACCATGGCACGCTCGGAGCCGTTGGTGGAGGTGTTCGGGCGGTAGTCGGTCAGACCAGTCAGCTTCGACAGGTAGATACCCAGCACCGAGTGACGCTTGGCGCCCATCGACAGCCAGCCCATGAAGGCACGCTTGTTGCCTTCCTCGAGCAGGCTCACCTGATTGTGGTAGCGGCTGACGAAACGCAGCGCCCCTTCACAGGTCAGGCCGGAGAACACCGAACCGGAGATGACACGCGTGTCTTCCGGCTGCTCGACTTCGCCCTTGAGCAGCTCTTCGGTGCTGGCGCCCAGACGGGTGCGCAGCAGACGCGGCTTGGTGGCACGCGGGCCACCGACGGCGATGACGCGCGTGGTGTCCAGGCGACCTTCCGCCAGCAGCGTACCGATGGCGACCACATCCTGATAACCGACATGCCAGACCTGACGCTGCAGGCTGACCGGTGCAAGGTGATGGATGTGCGTGCCCGGCAGACCCGCCGGGTGCGGGCCCTTGAAGGACTCGCTGACCACACCGGAGACGTCGCCACCCGGGATATCAGCACCCGGTGCCTGACACAGGAACACCTTGCCTTCGGTCAGACGCGTCAGTGCGACGAGACCCTGACGGAAAGCGGCTTCCTGGCCCTTGAGCACCACGGCCGGATCCGCGGACAGCGGATGGGTATCGATGGCGGTAACGAAGATGGCTGCCGGCTTGGCATCCAGCGCCGGCACGCGCGAGAACGGGCGGGTACGCAGCGCCGTCCACAGGCCGGACTCGACCAGCTGGTCGACCACGACCTGACGTTCGAGACCTGCAATGGCGGCGTCGCCATGTGCAGTGAATTCCACAGCTTCGCCCTGCGCGTCGATCTCGATGACCACGGACAGAAGCTTGCGCTTCTCGCCACGATTGATCTCGACCACAGTACCGGCAGCAGGCGCGGTGTAACGGACGCCCGGGGTCTTCTTGTCGGTGAACAGGAGTTGCCCCTGCTTCACCTTGTCCCCTTCACGGACTTCCATCGTCGGCTTCATGCCGACGTAGTCAACACCCAGGATCGCTACGCGACGAACGGGCTGCGCATCCTCGATACGCTGCTCCGGCGCCCCGGCGATGGGGAGATCCAGGCCACGTTTGACTTCGATCATAGACTCGCCCAATTGTCGGATCTGATGTTGTTCAGGAAAGATCACCCATCGTAGATACGCCTCGAGGCCGACAATTGACCAGGCAACCTCGCGATTTTCGCGTATCAGGCAATGTGAATGCTTTTCTTATCAGACGGTTGGAGGTGTAGCCCAGAGATTGGACCGGCCCAAAAAAATCCGGCTCATTATAAAGATGCGAGGCCGGAAAGACCATACGACACTAAAGTGGTGCACACTCCAAAAACGCCAACGCCCCCGCCATCATTGAGGGCGGGGGCGTTGTAACAGCAGGTATTTATTTCAATTTTTCACAAGTCACGCCACAGACGCGGCGCATTGACTCAGCGCGTCGGGAAGTAGCTGAAACGCACGTTGGACATGTGCTGCAGAATACGCACCACCTGACAGCTGTAACCGAACTCATTGTCGTACCACACGTACACGACGGCCTGCTTGTCGGTGACGATGGTCGCCTGGCCATCGACGATGCCGGAATGGCGGTTGCCGACGAAGTCCGAGGACACCACTTCACAGGAATCGACGTAGTCGATCTGCTTCTGCAGCGAGGAATGCAGCGAGGCGGTGCGCAGGAAGTCGTTCATGCGCTCGGCGTCGCTTGCGGTATTCAGCGTCAGGTTGAGGATCGCCATCGAGACATTGGGCGTCGGTACGCGGATCGCGTTGCCGGTCAGCTTGCCGGAAAGCTCCGGCAGCGCCTTGGCGACGGCCTTGGCGGCACCAGTCTCGGTCAACACCATGTTGAGGGCCGCGGCACGGCCACGACGATCACCACTGTGGAAGTTGTCGATCAGGTTCTGGTCGTTGGTGTAAGAGTGCACCGTCTCGACGTGACCCTGGCTGACACCGTACTCGTCGTGCAGCACCTTCAGCACCGGCACGATGGCGTTGGTGGTACAGGAGGCCGCGGAGATGATGCGGTCATCATCGCTGATGTCGGTGTGGTTGACGCCGTAGACGATGTTCTTGAGATCGCCCTTGCCCGGTGCCGTCAGCAGCACCTTTGCCACGCCCTTGCACTCCAGGTGCTGACCCAGGCCCGCTTCGTCGCGCCACTTGCCGGTGTTGTCGACCACGATGGCGTTGTCGATGCCGTGCGCGGTGTAATCGATCTCGGTGGGCGAATTGGCGTAGATGATCTTGATGTAGTTGCCATTGACGATCAGCGCCGAGTTTTCTTCATCGACGGTGATGCTGCCCTCGAAGGGACCGTGCACCGAGTCGCGACGCAGCAGGCTGGCCCGCTTTTCCAGATCATCCTTGCTGCCACGCACCACGATGGCGCGCAGACGCAGCAGGTTACCGCCGCCGGCCTTCTCGATCATGATGCGCGCCAACAGGCGGCCGATACGCCCGAAGCCATACAGGACGACGTCCTTCGGGTCGCCGCCCATGCCGCCTTCGACGTAGCCACCGACGATGTCGGCCAGCTCACGCTTGAGGAAGGCGGTGATGTCCGTCTCGTCAGAGCGCTTGAAGGCGACCGCCAGCTTGCCGATGTCGACGTGGGCCGGGCCCAGGTTGAGCTCGATCATGGCGCGCACCAGCGGGAAGGTGTCTTCCACTGACAGCTCGACACCTTCGGCCTTGCGCACCCAACGGTGGTTCTTGAGGATGCGCACCATCGAGCGATTGATCAGCGAACGCCCGTAGATGGAGGGCACGACGTTGAAGCGGCGGTAGAGATCTCCCAACAGCGGGATCATCTGCTCCGCGAGGGCTTCATTGTCCTGCCACTGCTTGAAACAGGCTTCGAGATTCTCTTGGCTCACGGGTGCATCCTCTCACGTGCGGGCAAATAATGATGGTCGTCACCGAGCGCTTGGCGACGCCGGACAAGGCCAGCTGAGTATGCGTAACGCGGCTATGCACCACAATGAAAGGATGGTCGCACGCAGGGTAGTAGTGCTACAGAATCAACGATTTGACTACAAAAGCGTTTCCCCCATCCCGCGCTCGGCCATCTGTGTCCACGGTGCTGAAAAGCGCATCACTTGCCCCCATATAGCGACTGACTTGCTATGATCAAGCGCGACTCCTTTCATGGCGGCGACTGACGTTGCAGCCCCTTGCGCTGCGACAGCTTGCGTTGAAGCGCGCCTGACAAGCCGAGGCATCGCGCCTGCCTTGTCGCTCTCCGGAGTATGCCGCGCGCTTTTGAGTGTGCTGTGCACCCGAGAGACTGCCTTGCGCCCATGAGTCGCTCAGCGTCATCTGCATGCGTGGGCCGCTCACCGCGAGCGACTGACCCAGCACCTTATTCACTCGGGCCCTGCCCGTGACGTCATCCCGTGCCGTGAACGCCGCAAGGCGTTGCGCCCAAGCCCAGGACACAAGACACCAGAGCCCATGTTCGAGACTCCGCTGACGCCCCCGTTGCCGCGCTCGCGCCGCGAAACCACCTTCTGGATGCTCAATGACCCCAGCGCCGCGGCGCTGGCGCTGGCGCGCCTGGCCGATGCCGATGAAGCGCCGCTGATGGTCATCACCCCGGACACCGCCAGCGCCCAGCGCCTGGAAGCCGACCTGCGCTTCTATACGCGCCATCCCGAGCGCCTGCTGCCCTTCCCCGATTGGGAAACGCTGCCCTACGACAGCTTCTCGCCGCACCAGGACATCGTCTCGGAGCGCCTGCGCACCCTGCGCACCCTGCAGACCAGCCGCCGCGCCATCGTGCCGGTGCCGGTCAACACCCTGATGCAGCGCCTCGCGCCGGTGGATTACATCGCAGGCCAGGTCTTCAGTCTCGCCAAGGGCGACATCCTCAATCGCGAGGACTTCCGCTCACGCCTGTCGCGGGCCGGTTACCGCGCGGTGGAGACGGTCTACGAGCCGGGCGAATATGCCCTGCGCGGCGCATTGATCGACCTGTTCCCCATGGGCAGCGAACAACCGCTGCGCATCGACCTGTTCGATGACGAGATCGACACCCTGCGTGCCTTCGACCCTGACACCCAGCGCAGTGGCGACAAGGTCGAGGCGATCGAGATTCTGCCCGCGCATGAATACCCGCTGACGCGCGGCGCCATCGCCTGCTTCCGTGAGGGCTTCGAGACGCTGTTCGATGTCGACCCGCGCCAGTGCATTCTCTACAACGACGCCATCAAGGGCATCCCCTCGCCGGGACTCGAGCAGTACCTGCCGCTGTTCTTCGACGAGACCGCGACGCTCTTTGATCACATGGGCGACGAGCTGCGCATCGCCATGCTGCCCGGCGTGCGCGAGGCGGCCGAGAGCCACTGGGACGCCATCACCACCCGCTACGCCAATCTGGGCGTCGACCCGACACGCCCGCTGCTGCCACCGCACCGCGCCTTCGTGCCGGTCAATGAGCTGCTGGGCCTGATCAAGCAGCACGAACGCATCGAGCTGGTACGTGAGCCCAATGCCCACGCCATCGAATTCGGCCACCAGACACTGCCGAGCCTGGCCATCGATGCGCGCAGCGCCGACCCGACCCAGGCCCTGGCCAGCTTCCTGAAACAACGCCTGAACGGCGAACATGCCCAGCGCGTGCTGTTCGTCGCCGAGACCCAGGGCCGCCGCGAAGTCGTCGAGGAGCAGCTCACCCCGCTGCTGCGCGGCTTCGGGCTGCGCAGCCTGGATGACTTCGCAAGCTTCGAGCACTTCGTGGATAGCCCAGCCGCCGTCGGCCTGACCGTCGGTGGCCTGACGCATGGCACCTGGGTGGCCAGCGCACAGGCAGAAGATGCGCTGTCCAGCGATGACAGCGACAGCCACAAGGGGCTGGTGGTCATCACCGAGACCGAGCTCTACGGCGAAGTGGTACGTCAGAGCCGCCGCCAGGCGCGCGCCACCGATGACAACGAACTGGCCGTGCGTCACCTCTCTGAGCTGCGTGAAGGCGCGCCGGTGGTGCACCACACCCACGGTGTCGGCCGCTATCTGGGGCTGGAGACCATCAACGCCGGGGGTCAGGAGGCCGAGTTCCTCGCGCTCGAATACGCCGATGGCGCCAAGCTCTACGTGCCGGTGGACAGCCTGCACCTGATCTCGCGCTATTCCGGGGCCAGTGACGAGCTGGCGCCGCTGCACAAGCTGGGCTCCGAGCAATGGGAGAAGGCCAAGCGCAAGGCGGCCGAGAAGATCCGCGATACCGCCGCCGAGCTGCTGGATGTCTATGCACGCCGCGAGGCGCGTGTCGGCCATGCCTGCGACTTCCCCGCCGAGGACTACGCACGCTTCGCGGCCAGTTTCCCCTTCGAGGAAACCCCAGACCAGGCGCAGACCATCGGCGCGGTGATCCAGGACATGTGCGCACCCCAGCCGATGGACCGCGTGGTATGTGGCGATGTCGGCTTCGGCAAGACGGAAGTCGCGATGCGCGCCGCCTTCCTCGCCGTCAACTCCGGCCGTCAGGTGGTGGTGCTGGTGCCCACCACCCTGCTTGCCCAGCAGCACTACGACAACTTCCGCGATCGCTTCGCCGACACCGCGGTGGAGATCGCCCTGCTGTCGCGTTTCACCAGCGGCAAGGGCCAGGAAGCCTCGCTCGAGCGCATCAGGAACGGCCAGGCCGATATCGTGATCGGCACTCACAAGCTGCTCTCCAAATCGCTGGAGCTGCCCAACATGGGGCTGTTGATCATCGATGAGGAGCACCGCTTCGGCGTCTCCCAGAAGGAGCGCCTCAAGAGCCTGCGCGCCGAGGTCGATATCCTGACCCTGACCGCCACGCCGATACCGCGCACGCTGAACATGGCGATGAGCGGCATCCGCGACCTGTCCATCATCGCCACGCCACCGGCGCGCCGCCTGTCGGTGAAGACCTTCGTCCAGCAGCGCAACGACGGCGTGGTCAAGGAAGCCATCCTGCGCGAGCTGCTGCGCGGCGGGCAGGTCTACGTGCTGCACAATGAGGTCAAGACCATCGAGGAGAGCGCCGCGCGCATCGCGGAGCTGGTGCCGGAGGCCAATGTCGGCGTCGCCCACGGCCAGCTGCCGGAGCGCAGCCTGGAGCGGCGCATGTCGGACTTCTATCACAAGCGCTTCAACGTGCTGGTGTGCTCGACCATCATCGAGACCGGCATCGACATCCCGAGCGCCAACACCATCATCATCGAGCGCGCCGACAAGTTCGGCCTGGCCCAGCTGCACCAGCTGCGTGGCCGCGTCGGGCGCTCGCATCACCAGGCCTACGCCTACCTGCTGACCCCGCACCCCAAGGCGATGACCCGCGATGCGGTCAAGCGTCTGGAGGCGATCAGCGAATCCCAGGACCTCGGTGCCGGCTTCACGCTGGCCTCCCATGACATGGAGATCCGCGGCGCGGGTGAGCTGTTGGGTGACGAGCAGTCCGGCCAGATGGAAACCATCGGCTACTCGCTGTACATGGAGATGCTCGATCGCGCCGTGAAGGCCATCAAGGCGGGCAAGACGCCCAATATCGAGTCGCCGCTGGATGAAGGCGTCGAGGTCAGCCTGAATCTGCCGGCACTGATTCCGGCCGATTATCTGCATGACGTCCAGCAACGCCTGATGATGTACAAGCGCATCAGCAACGCCGAGAACGCAAGCGACCTGCGCGAACTGCAGGTCGAGATGATCGACCGCTTCGGCCTGCTGCCGGAGCCGGTCAAGACGCTGTTCCGCCAGACCCAGCTGCGCCAGCGCGCTCAGGCATTGGGCATCATCAAGCTGGAGGCCGGCGCCGGACGTGGTCGCATCATCTTCGGCGCCCAGACGCCGGTCGATCCGCTGACGCTGGTCAACCTGATCCAGCGCCAGTCGGATGTCTACAAGCTGGAAGGCGCCGACACGCTGCGCTTCGCCACCGACATGGATGACGCCGAGGCGCGCTTCAGCTTCTGCGAGACCTTGCTGGATCTGCTCAACGCCAAGACCAAGGCGGCCTGACGCGCCCTGCGCTGCCAGGCCGCCTTGGGCAGGAGCGTGAACTTGAGCATGAGCAAGAGCTTGAACGAAAAATGAAAACGGCCTGCATCGCGGTTGCAGGCCGTTTTTTCGTGCGGGCATACCCTCTACACGCTCTACACCCTCTACACGCCCTACCTACACCACCGCCTACCTACAACCATCGCCTCCCCCACTCTCCTCCTGAAGTCAGGCAGCTCAGGCACGGCGTGCCAACAGCGTCGCCAGCAAGCGCTGCACTCTGGGCATGCCGGCCTCGATCACGGATTCCGTGCCCGCGCGGGTCGGCTCCTCTTCGCCGACGCCCGCGGCATGGCTGATCACCAGACACAGGCTGGCGTATTCCATCTCGAGCTCGCGCGCCAGCACGGCCTCGGGCATGCCCGTCATGCCGACCAGCGTATTGCCATCACGCGCCATCAGGCGGATCTCGGCGGCAGTCTCCAGCCGCGGCCCCTGCACCACGCCCAGCACCCCGCCGGCCGTGAGGGGCAGCCCCGCCTCGGCGGCCGCCGCATGCAGCTCCTCACGCCAGACCCGATGATACGGCCAGGCGAACGACACATGCTGGAACGGCTTGAAACGCCCATCGAAGAACGAGCCCTCGCGGCCGGTGGTGTAATCGATCAGCTGGTCCGGCACCACCAGCGTGCCCGGGGCCAGCGTCGGGTCGATGCCGGACACGCAGTTGACCCCCACCACATGGGTCGCGCCCGCCTGCTTGAGCGCCCACAGATTGGCGCGATAGTTGATGCGATGCGGCGGCACCTTGTGCGGTTGACCATGACGGGCCAGAAACAGCAGCGACTGCCCATTCAAGCGCCCCTCCACGACACCACAGGAGGCCGCCCCCAGGGGCGTTTCCTGCCCGCCGCGCCTGAGCACTTCCATGCCTGCCCAACTGCCGAACCCCGTTCCACCGATCACCGCCAGCATCGCCCGCCTCCTTGCCACCCATGTGCAGGAATCTCTCGGGACCGGACACTCCGATCCTCAGCGAACGCTACTCCGAGCCAACCGACAACGACAAGCACAATCGTCACGCTCTGCGCCAGGAGAACAGAAAAGGCCCCGAAAACGACACCACCCGCCGCGGTTGCCCGGGCGGGTGGTGAAGGAATGCCAGCGTTGACGATGGCTATCGCACGCGATGGCGACTGCCATCCGGCGACTCATGTCACAGACACTTGGGTTAAAGCCCTTGGGTTAAAGCCCTTGGGTTAACCCCCTTGGGTTACAGCCCCTTGGGCGCGTAGATGCCCGGCGCGTTACGCCAGTAGCCCTTGTAGTCCATGCCGAAGCCGAACAGGAAGCGGTCTTCGACGTCGAGACCACAGAAATCGGCCTTGAAGCCCGGGTAGGCCTTGCGGTCATGCTTCTTGTCGACCAGCACACAGCTGGACACGCTGCGTGCACCGGCTTCACGGCAGTACTCGAGGATCGCGGCCAGGGTGCCACCCTCATCGAGGATGTCATCGACGATCACCACGTCGCGACCGGCCATCGGCAGCTCCGGGTTGACGCGCCAGAACAGCTCGCCGCCGCGCATCGCGCCACGGTAGCGAGTGGCGTGCAGATAATCGACTTCCAGCGGGAAGTCGAGGCGGGTCAGCAGCTGGCCAGCGGTGATCAGGCCACCGTTCATCACGCAATAGAAGATCGGCATGCGATCGCCGAGGCTTTCCGTCAGCTCAACGGCCATGCGGTCGAGTGCCACTTCAAGGTCAGCTTGCGGGATCAGGCAATCGGCATTGTCCATCACCTCACGCATTTCGTCATGCAGGGCGGTGAGGGTCTCAGGCGTCGGAGTCAGCATCGGGAGTTTCCTGGGTGTCACTGGCCTCATCTCCACGCCGGACGGGCGCAGAGGAGGATGTAGCAGCGGCGGTTGAATCAGAACGGCGGCGGGACCCGCGCGTCTGCGTGTCTGATGACGCCGCGGCATTCTCAGCCTCGGCATCGTGTTCATGGTGGCGTCCTTCAAAGGACAGTACATCGGCAAAGTGCAGACGCTGACCAGGCAGCGCCACCTGGGCATCATGCTCACGGATGATGTCGTGCACCTTGAGCAGGACATCCTGCTTGATCGCGTGGTACTTCACCCAGTCGGTGGTGCGCGTGAAGACATAGACGAAGAAGTTCAGCGAATGCTCACCGTAGGTGGTGAAGTTCACGATCTGGGTGCGCGTCTGGTCGATCTCGTCATGGCCTTCCAGCATCTCGCGTACCGCGGCAACGATGGGGCCGACCTGGGCGGCATCCTCATAGCGCAGCCCCACGGTCTCGAAGATGCGGCGATTGTACATGCGCGACGGATTCTCCACCGAGATGCTGGTGAAGATGGCGTTCGGCACGTAGAGGGGCCGCATGTCGAAGGTGCGGATGCGCGTCAGGCGCCAACCGATATCCTCGACGGTGCCCTCGATCTCGCGGTCCGGTGAGCGGATCCAGTCGCCGACCTTGAAGGGCCGGTCGAGATGGATCATCAGGGCGCCGAAGAAGTTGGCCAGCAGATCCCGCGCCGCAAAGCCGACCGCGATACCGCCGACACCCCCGAAGGCCAGCACCCCGGACAGCGAGACGCCGAGATTCTGCAGGATGGCCAGCCCCACCAGCACGACCACGACCGCCCGCAGCAGCTTGCTGATCGCCGAGGCCGTGGTGGCATCCATCGCGTTGACGTTGGTGCCGGGCGGCGGCATGGTGCGCAGCGCCTCGAAGCGCTTGACCATGCGAATCAACGCCCAGGCCAGCGCCAGCAGGGTCACGACCTGGCGCGCCGTGCCCAGGTACTTTTCGGCCCCGCCGAGGCTGAACTGGCCGGCGATGATGCCGAGCGCCAGCAACACCCCCATGCTGTAGAGCCAGAATGACACGGGATGACGCAGACCATGCACCAGGGCGTCATCCCACAGGTTGCGGCTCTTCTCGGCATGCGCCGCCAGGCGGGTGAGCACCACTCGCTCGATGAGGTGCAGCAACAGCACCGCCAACAGCAGCAGAGCGAGATTGATGCCCCACAGCGGCAGACCAGAGGTCTGCTCGACCCATTGGCGCAGCGGCTCGACCCATTGATTGATCATCTCTTCGGCAGGCGCTGCCAGCTTGTCGGCAGCAGCCTCGGTGGCGGATTGCTCAGCCATGGGAATTCCTTGCCAGTCTTCGACTCGAAAAAGGCACCGCGTGCCTGATTATTGCGCGCTACCGGACTCAGAGGCCGACCGTGCGTCAGGCGCCCAAGACGCCTCGGCAGCGCCTAGCGTGCCCGAGGGCATGGCAGCCTGCTGTGATGCCTGACTGGCCGCCATCGATTCGAGGCGCGCGTGGGTGCGCCGCCAGCGCGCCAGCCCCACCAGGCCATCCAGCGTCGGGCGAGCCCGCGCATAGCGTAGCCGCGCCTGGCGCTTGCCTCGGTGGCGCTGCTCATCGTCATCGAGGCTGTCGAGCACTTCGCGCGCGGCGGCCGGGTCATTGCAGACCAGCGCCATGTCACAGCCGGCGTCCAGCGCCAGGCGCGCACGCTCTGCCGGGCCGCCTTCCGCGACGGCCGCCGCCATGCCGAGATCATCGGAGAAGATGGCGCCCTTGAAGCCGAACTCTTCGCGCAGCAGGCCCAACCAGCTGGGCGAGAAGCCCGCGGGACGTGCATCGAAATCCGGATAGATCACATGCGCCGGCATCACGCCGCCCAGGCGCTCGGCGAGGGCCGCGAAGGGCTTGAGGTCATGCTCGCGCAGCTCACGGAACGGCCGCGGATCGACCACGCGCTCCAGATGGGTATCTGCCGAGATGCCACCATGCCCCGGGTAGTGCTTGCCGACGGCGGACATGCCCGCCTCCTGCAGCCCGTCGATGAAGGCGCCGCCCACCGCGATGACGTCTTCCGGCGTGGCGCCGAAGCTGCGATCGCCAATGATGGTCGAGCCCGCCACATCGATATCCAGTACCGGCGCAAAGGTGATATCACAGCCGATGGCTGCCATTTCCATGCCCAGCAGCCAGCCGGCATCGCGTGCCAGACCCAGGCCTGCGGCCTGGGCGTCTTCACCGCAACCCTCACAGTCACGCCCGAGACAGCACTGCGCCAGGCTGCGCATCGATGGCAGGCGTGTCACACCCTCGCGCAGACGCTGGACGCGCCCGCCTTCCTGATCGATGGCGATCAACAGGTGCGGATTGACGCTGCGAATCTCGCGGCTCAGCTCCAGCACCTGCTCGGGAGAGGCGCAATTGCGCGCAAACAGGATGACGCCCCCGACGGCAGGGCGTGCCAGCAGTTCACGTTCGTCGCGGGCGAGGGTCAGCCCCGCAACATCGACCATTACGGAGCCCAGTGGCTGTGTCATGTCATCCTTCCTGTCCATGGCCTGCGGCAGTGATGTCCCGTGAAGAGAGGAATCACGACCGCCAGGACTTCATGTCTTTTACGGGGCTCGGCAGCCTGGAAGAAACGTGATGAATCAGGCTGCCAGCGCGAGGAAAGGCGCAATTCTAGCCGACTGAACCCCTATCGAACAGTCGCGGCCAGCTGCGCCCCGGCAAGGGGCTGTCACGCAGATTCCGGTGACAGCTCATGGAGGGTATCAGACTCGGGCACCAACGCCCTCAGGCATGCAGCAGTACCGGGGTTCCGGGCACAGCCTCGGCAAAGAGTCGCAGCAGGTCGTCATCACGCAAGCGAATGCAGCCGTGGGACGCCGCTACCCCCATGGGCTCCGTGCTGGGCGTGCCATGAAAATAGATGTAGCGACGCAGGCTATCGACCCGATCGCCGCGGGCATTGCGACCACGATTGACGCCGGGCTCGCGGCCGCTGAGCCACAGAATGCGCGTCAGGATCCAGTCACGCTCAGGATGCTCTAAGGCAAGCTCGGGCGTGAACACCTCGCCCGTGAAGCGCCGTCCGCGATAGACGGCGCCACGCGGATTGCCCGCTCCGATGGCGGCACGAATCACATGCCAGCCGGTTGGCGTGCAACCGCTGCCGTCGAGCTCGCCGATACCGTTGAGGCCGCTGGAGATCGCGCAGGCGTGCACCAGCGCCTCAGGGTCAGCCGCGGGGGGCGGCGCATCACGACTGCCACTCGGCATGTCATTGCGTATCTCAAGGCTTTGGCGCGAGAGATCCACCGCTACCCAGCAGGCCATCAGCTGGCCGCCTGGGTGACCGCCTCACCATCTCCGAGCGAGGCCGGCAACGGCGCTGCCATCGCCGCGACCACCACCGGCCGCATGTGCTGGATCAGCTCGCGCACCGTGGTGTGATGGCCGTACTCGGCCTCCTCGATATCGCGCAGCGCATCCAGGCCCGAGAAGGTGAAGATCACGCTGCCGAGCATGAAGTGCAGACGCCAGAAGCGCTCGTTGTCCGGCAGATCAGGCGTCGCCAGCTTCAGAAGCTCGGCGAAGCGGCTGAAGACCGTGCCGTAATGCTCGCGGATATAGCGTCGCATGTGGCCCTGCCCCTGGGTATAGGCCAGCCCGAGCAGGCGCATGAAGGTACGCAGGCTGTTGCGCTCGGCCGGCACCTCCAGCACGGTACGCGCCATCACCTCCAGCAGGACCTCCAGCGGCACCTGTCGCCCGGCGTATTGCTGCTCGACGCTGTCGAGTGCCGCGTGGAAACGTTCACTGAACGGGTCGAGATAGCGTGCGAAGACCGCCTGGATCAGCGATTTCTTGGAGCCGAAGTGGTAGTTCACCGCCGCCAGATTGACCTTGGCCTTGCTGGTGATGTTGCGCAGTGAGGTCTCGGCGAAGCCGCGCTCGGCGAACAGCACCTCGGCAGTATCGAGGATGCGGGTAACGGTATCGGTCTGGGCCATGGGCGGAACCCTTGTCAGGTAGAAAAGGACTGGAGTCGTAGGTCACGGCGCAAGCCCCGCGCGGCGACTCTCTCATGAGGTGGTGCAGGTTCACCGCAAGGCGCGTTCGATCATGACACCCGTGAGTACTACCATCGGCGAACATTCGTTTGAAACACTTTGATTCTAGCGCGCCATGCCATGACTGACAATTCTCTCGCGTTTCAAACGCCAGAGGTTTAGCCAAGCCTGATATTCCCTCAGCGCTGACCATCCCGATTCAAGGGCTCGTCATGCTCGGTGACTGACCACCCCGCCAGAGCCAGGCCGGGTTCATCTCCAGACATTCATCTCCCGACATTCATCTCCAGACATTCATCTCCAGACATTCATCTCCAGGCATTCACTTCCAGACATTCCCTTCAAGAAAGAATGCCTCGGATATCGGCACGAAAAGTCGCCAGGCAGCGATAAGCCGGCGACTACCTGCCCTTTGGGGCCACCACGCAAGCCACGATGCCTTGCATGACCGCCATGACTGGATACAATGACAGTTGTATGGATGCACACCCCGTGCCGTCAGCTCAAGATGCCGCCCAGGCCAAAGGCAATGCCATGACCCAGCCGCTTACTCCGCGCCAGCAGGATGTCTTCGACTTCATCATCAAGACCATCAAGTCCTCTGGCTACCCGCCGACGCGGGCCGAAATCGCCCAGGCGCTGGGCTTCCGCTCGCCGAATGCCGCCGAGGAGCATCTGCGTGCCCTCAAGCGCAAGGGCGCCATCGAGATGGTGCCGGGCACCTCACGCGGCATTCGCGTGCCGTCGCTGGCTGACGTCGACGACAGCGCCAACGATGGCCTGCCGGTGATCGGGGAAGTGGCCGCCGGCAGCCCGATTCTTGCCAGCGAGCATATCGACCGTCATTGTCCGCTACCGAGCGACTACTTCTCGCCGGCTGCCGACTACCTGCTGCGTGTACGCGGCGTGTCGATGAAGGACGTGGGAATTCTGGAAGGCGACCTGCTGGCCGTGCACCGCACCAGCAGCGTGCGTGACGGCCAGATCGTGGTGGCACGTCTGGGGGATGAGGTCACCGTCAAGCGCTTCCGCCGTGACGGACATTACGTGTGGCTGGAAGCCGAGAACGAGGATTTCTCGCCGATCAAGGTCGACCTGCGCACGGACAGCCTGGAGATCGAGGGTCTCGGGGTGGGCGTCATCCGCGATGGTGGCCTGCACTGAGACCTTGACCAGTAGCGCTTTTCTCGCAGAGTTCTGAGCAGCAGAAAAGCCGCACGCATTGCACAAAAAAACCCGCCTCGAGGCGGGTTTTTTTGTGCGCGAAGCGCGAGCGATGAATCAGTGCACGATGCCTTCTGACTGCTCGTCTTCGTCTTCTTCGCCATCCCAGAGGCGAGTCCGGGTGATGGCGTGGTCGATCATCTCACGCGCGACCTCGAAACGATTGTCACGCAGCAGATCAGCGGCCTCGTCCGAAATGCGAATGCTGAGCAGCGGCTCACCTTCGCTTTCCGCGGCGCGCAGAATCACTTCACCATCTTCCATTTGCACAATTTCAAGTACGGCGGGATCGGACACGTCATTCCTCCTGCACGGCATCTCGCGAGATACCGGCGTCGTTGTAATCGTCAGCGCGACGGCTGGCAAGCCCGGCACCGCGTTGCCATCAGCGACGCAGAAAAAAGTACGACCACAGCCAGAGCCATGGTCGTACCGGAGAATGCAGGGCTTGCCACAATGCGATCAGTCTAGCACCCGTGAAGGCGAAACGTCACCCGATTGCCATGCGCCAGTCATCACCAGCGTGCAGCACCAGATCAGCGCCTTGACCTACCACTCGACACTCGACTCACGCAGCTGCGGCAGCAGCGCCTTGAATGCCGTGATGGCGGCGCTGAGACGCTCGGCCAGCGAGGCGCTCGAGGCTGCCGCGATGATCAGACCATCACCCCGCGAACGCGATTCCTCGCGACGCGCGACGCCGCCCTCTTCATGCAGGCGGGTCACATCCGCGACCAGCTCAGACAACCAGCTGTCGGGGCGCTCCAGCAGGCTGCGCAGCTGCTCGACCTCGGCGATGGGCGTCGGCGGCGGCGCCAGGCGCTCGCGCCAGCTACCCTCTGGCCAGCGCGCCGTCACGGCACATTCTTCCAGCAATGACGCCAGCGCCAGCTCCAGCAGGGCGAGCGCGCCCTCTTCACCGGCCATGCGACGCGCCACGGCATGCTCATCGTCGCCAGAGGCTGCTGACTGGGCCAGCAGCAACTCGGCCTGATACAGCAGCTGATTGGTACGGGCACGCTGGCTCATCAGCTCTTGGCTCCCTTGCGCTTGTCCTCGACGACCCAGCGGCCGTTGTCGTAGGTCGCCTTCCAACCGGTCGCCTTGCCTTCCTCATCGGTCATGACGTATTGAGCCTTGACCTTGCGCGAGAAGCGAATCTGCGCCGGACGTCCGTCCGGGTCCTGGTCCGGGGCCTCGAGAATGAAGTGATACTTCTCCGGCAGCTCGTCGGCATGCGCCTTGAGCTCCTTGACCAGCGGCGGACGCGTCTCGCGATTCTTGGGGAACTGACTGGCCGCCAGGAACAGGCCACTGGCGCCATCGCGCAGCACGTAGTGGTCCTCGACCTTGACGCAGGCAAGTTCCGGCATCGGAATCGGGTCCATCTTCGGCGGCGCCACTTCACCGGACTTGAGCAGCTTGCGGGTGTTCTTGCAATTCTCGTTGGTGCAGCCGAAGTACTTGCCGAAACGCCCGGTCTTGAGCTGCATGTCGGAGCCGCACTTGTCGCACTCGATCACCGGGCCATCGTAGCCCTTGATGCGGAACTGACCTTCCTCGACCTCGTGACCGACACAGTCCGGGCTATTGCCGCAGACGTGCAGCTTGCGCTGCTCGTCGATCAGGTAGCTGTCCATCGCGGTGGCGCAGATCGGGCAGCGACGCTTGGCGCGCAGCGCATCCGTCTCGGCATCTTCACCGGCATCGGCCGCCACGGCTTCATCGCCCGGCAGCAGATCGATGGTGGTCTTGCAGCGCTCCTTGGGCGGCAGGTTGTAGCCGGAACAGCCCAGGAAGACTCCGGTCGAGGCGGTACGAATCTGCATCTCACGCCCACAGGTCGGGCAGGCGATGTCCGTCGGCACCGGCTGGTTGGGACGCATGCCCTCTTCGGACTGGGCGTGGTCCAGCTCGGCCTTGAACTCGGCGTAGAAGGTGTCCAGCAGCTCGCGCCAGTTGCGCCCGCCGTTGGCCACCTCATCGAGATAGTCTTCCATACGCGCCGTGAAGCCGAAGTCCATCAGGTCCTTGAAGGACTCGCTGAGGCGATCGGTGACGATATCGCCCAGTTTCTCGGCATAGAAGCGACGGTTTTCCAGCGCCACGTAGCCACGGTCCTGGATGGTGGAGATGATGGCGGCATAGGTGGACGGACGACCGATACCGCGCTTTTCCAGCTCCTTGACCAGGCTGGCCTCGGTGTAACGCGCCGTGGGCTTGGTGAAGTGCTGCAGCGGCTGCAGCTCGACCAGGTCCAGCTTCTCGCCGATGGCGAGGTCCGGCAGCGACTGGTCCTCTTCCTTCTTGCCCATCGGCTTCATGACACGCGTGTAACCGTCGAACTTGAGCACACGGCCCTTGGCACGCAGCTCGTAGCCATTCACTTCGATGGTCAGCGTGGAGGACAGGTATTCGGCCGGCAGCATCTGACAGGCCACGAACTGACGCCAGATCAGCTCATACAGCCGCTCGGCGTCACGCTCCATGCCGGCGAGATCGGTGGCGCGGCGCGACACTTCGGAAGGACGAATCGCTTCGTGCGCTTCCTGGGCGCCTTCCTTGCTGGAGTAGACGTTGGCCGCTTCCGGCAGGTAGTTGCTGCCGTATTCTTCACTGATGAAGTCGCGCGCCGTGGCCACCGCGTCCGCCGACAGATTGGTCGAGTCGGTACGCATGTAGGTGATGTAACCCGCCTCGTAGAGACGCTGGGCCATCATCATGGTCTTCTTGACCGAGAAGCCGAGACGACCACTGGCCGCCTGCTGCAGGGTCGAGGTGATGAACGGTGCGTTCGGCTTGGAGCGCGTCGGCTTGTCTTCACGATTGGTGATCGCGAGCTTGGCCGTGCGCAGAGCCGCGATGCGGTCCATCGTCTCCTTCTCGCTGGTCGGACGGAAGGCCTTGCCATCCTGACGCGCCAGCTCGAAACGGATCGCCTCACCACTGGCGGCGGCCAGCTCAGCGTGGACATCCCAGAACTCTTCGGGGATGAAGGCGCGGATCTCGCGCTCACGCTCGACGATCAGACGCACGGCAACCGACTGCACACGCCCGGCGGACAGACCACGAGCGACCTTGGCCCACAGCAGCGGCGAGACCATGAAGCCGACGACGCGATCCAGATAACGGCGTGCCTGCTGGGCATGCACGCGGTCCATCTTCAGCTCGCCCGGCTCATCGAAGGCCGCCGTGATCGCCTTCTTGGTGATCTCGTTGAACACCACGCGCTTGTAACGCGAATCGTCGCCACCGATGGTCTCGCGCAGGTGCCAGGCAATCGCCTCACCTTCGCGGTCCAGATCCGTCGCGAGATAGATGGTGTCGGCTTTCTCGGCCAGACGCGTCAGCTCGGAAACGACCTTTTCCTTGCCGGGCAGGATCTCGTAATGCGCCTCCCAGCCATTCTCCGGGTCGACCCCCATGCGGCGGATCAACTGGGTCTTGGCCTTCTGCGCCTTGTGAGCCGCCTTGACCTCGGGCGACATCTTGCGAGTCTCCGCCGCCTGACGGGCACGTTCCTTGGGGTCGGTGGCCTGCTTGCCGCTACCGCTGGTCGGCAGGTCGCGGATGTGCCCGACACTCGACTTCACCACGAAGTCGTTGCCGAGATACTTGTTGATGGTCTTGGCCTTGGCGGGCGACTCGACGATCACCAGTGACTTGCCCATGGTTGCTCGCATCTCCTGGCCGGCGCTGATTGCGCCGGCGAATGACTCGTCGCGCTGGGTTTTGTCCCAGCCGAAAAATGCGCCTACCCTACCCCAGCATTTCAGCGCTGACCAGCAATGTTGAGACTGACGCCTCGTCAGGGCGGCTCGACAGGGCGCCTCTGCGACAGCCTCGAGACATGCCATGCCACCCGCCATGTCAGCGTGCGGCTTGCGCCGAATGACATCGACAGCCGTCAGGCATGTGGTCGTGGCAATCCGGCATTCGAGCCGGGTTTGAGCATAGGTCATCAACGCATGGCAGCGGTCAACGGGCCCGATACACGGGGCCGATACAGGGTCTGCGCTGGGCCGATGAGCGGAAATTTCGCCCAGCAGGGTATTGCCACTATATAGGTAGCACTGGAATGGCTGTCAGTGAAAGCCAGCCGGCGGACATTGGCGTGACGGGGCGGTCACCACGACGCTGCCGCAGAGAGCATGCGACGCCTGGCCGTCAGGCGTCGAAATGACGGGCCGCGCCCGCATGGCGCAGCGCGGCATACCCTAGCGCCCCAGCCCATGTCCGCGTACCCGCGACAACGTATTCGCAACAATCGCTCGGCATACTTCACGTCACCCCTTGCAGTCCCGATCGTGATCACGAGAATGGACAACGACAGCCGACGATACTCGACAGGCTCCCTTTCAGCCTTCAATGTAGTAAAATGACAACAACCTGGTTTGCGTTTTCAGCCAGTCCATCACGCCAGTGTTCAAGGAGTATGCTTTCATGCCGCACGCGTTCAACGGCCCGATCCGCCGCACCAAGATTGTCGCCACTCTCGGCCCTGCCAGTGACAAGCCGGGTGTGCTCGACGCGATGATTCGTGCCGGAGTCGATGTGGTACGCCTCAACTTCTCCCACGGTAGCCCCGAAGATCACCGCATGCGCGCCGAGGCCGTACGTCAGGCCGCCGCCGCCCAGGGCCGCAGCGTCGCCGTGCTGGGCGACCTGCAGGGTCCGAAGATCCGCATCGCGCGCTTCAAGGATACCGCCGTCAAGCTGAGCGAAGGCCAGCCGTTCATCCTCGATATCGGCCTGGGCCGTGATGAAGGTACCGTCGAGCGTGTCGGCTGTGACTACCAGGAACTGGCCGATGACGTGGTCGCGGGCGACGTGCTGCTGCTCGACGATGGCCGTGTGGTGCTTGAGGTCAATGAGCTCAAGGGCAACGAGATCCACACCACCGTCAAGGTCGGCGGCAAGCTGTCCAACAACAAGGGCATCAACAAGCAAGGCGGCGGCCTGTCTGCCGAAGCCCTGACCGACAAGGACAAGGCTGACCTGAAGACCGCCATCGATATCGGCGTCGACTATCTGGCCGTGTCCTTCCCGCGCAGCGGCGCCGACATGCAGCTGGCCCGTGAGCTGCTGGGCGAGGAAGGTCGTGACATCGGCCTGATCGCCAAGGTCGAGCGCGCCGAAGCCGTGGCCGACGACGCCGTGCTGGATGGCATCATCCTCGCCAGTGAAGGCGTGATGGTGGCGCGTGGCGATCTGGGCGTCGAGATTGGCGATGCTCAGCTGATCGGCGTGCAGAAGCGCATGATCCGCCGCGCGCGCAGCCTCAACCGCGTAGTCATCACGGCCACCCAGATGATGGAATCCATGATCAGCGCGCCGCTGCCGACCCGCGCCGAAGTCTTCGACGTCGCCAATGCCGTGCTCGACGGCACCGACGCCGTGATGCTGTCGGCCGAGACCGCCGCCGGCGACTTCCCGGTCGAGACCATCGAGACCATGGATCGCGTCTGCCTGGGCGCCGAACGTGAGCGTGCCGCGCAGGAATCCCAGCACCGCATCCACGAAGGCTTCAGCAAGACCGACGAGACCATCGCGCTGTCCGCGATGTATGCCGCCAACCACCTGACCGGTGTCGTGGCCATCGTGTGCATGACGGAATCCGGCTATACCCCGCTGATCGCCTCGCGCATCCGCTCCGGTCTGCCCATCGTCGGCCTGGCGCAGGACCAGAAGACCCAGCGTCGCATGGCCCTCTACCGCGGCGTGGTGTCACTGCCCTTCGATTCCAGCGAATTGCCGGCGGCGGAAATCAATCGTCGCGCCATCGCGGAGCTGGAAGCCCGTGGCATCGCGACTCGCGGTGACCTGGTGATCCTGACCCGTGGCGACCAGATGAACGCACATGGCGGCACCAACACCATGAAGATCGTCACTGTCGGCAGCACCATCGACTGATCGGCCTCGCTGGCCTCCCGCCCCGGGCCTTTCAGGGCGGGAGGCCAGCGACATTGCCCCATCCTCAGGAGGTCAGGGAATGAGCGAACAACGACCCAAGCGCCAGGCACGGCGCACCCTGCCAGCACGCAAGCGCATTGCGCTGGTGGCGCACGATGGCAAGAAGGATGAAATGCTGGCGTGGGCCAATCGCTGGCGCGATGAGCTGTCCCGCCACCAGCTGCTGGGCACGGGCACGACTGCCCGCCGCATCAGCAAGGAGCTGGGTCTCGAGGTCGAGGGCTTGCTGAGCGGCCCGCTGGGCGGTGATCAGCAGATCGGCGCGCGCATCGCCGAAGGCAATCTGGACCTGCTGGTCTTCCTGTGGGACCCGTTCGCGCCGATGCCGCACGATCCTGACGTCAAGGCGCTGCTGCGCCTGGCGGCATTGTGGAACGTGCCGGTCGCCAGCAATGCGGCCAGCGCGGACTTCCTCTTCCACTCGAAGTTGATCTCCGAGGAAGTCGAAGTGGCCGTGCCGGACGCTAATGACTGGGTCAGCACCCGCGCCTGAATGACGCTGGCTGTCGCCCCATGAAAACGCCGCCTGCTCGCAAGAGAGGCGGCGTTTTCATGGCCAGATGTTGTAATCAAACTACCTTTTGCGCAGATGGGCGGCATTGCCTGCGCGGCCTCTGACGAAATTGCTGCCTTCCTGCCACCTTCCCAGCTCTTCCTCTCTCCACTTTCACGCTATCCCGCTATCCCGCTATCCCGCTATCCGGCGACGCTATGCGAGAGACGCAGCTCAATCCATGACAGCAGCTCACGACATCTGCTCAAGAAGTCAGCTCAAGCTGACTGGCGATCACCGCACCACGTGCCGCCATGCAGTAAAGCCCGATGTGATGACTGTCTGCCTGGGGATGCGTCGCCGTATCGGGGAGCCCCAGCTGCGCGACCACCTCGGCCGGCAGGTCGTAGGTGGCACAGCCGGGCTCCAGCACCACGATGTCACGCACCTTGCCCAACAGGCCGTGATTGCGCGCCGACAGCAACGTCAATACCAGGTCCATCACGCAGATATCGGTGCAGATGCCTACCACGACCAGGGTTTCCAGCCCTTCGTCGCTCACCCACTCCTGCAGCGCATTGACCTGGGTATGGGGATCAATCGCGCCGACATAGCCATTGATGCAGTCCTTGCGCACCAGCGTGGCCTGCGGCTCCTCCTCCAGCCAGGCAAGTTCCGCCACCAGCTCATCCTCGCCACTGCCCTGCTCACAATGGGCGGGATAAGGCGGCTCCGGCTTGCCCGGCGCATGGGAATCAATGAAGGCCAGCAAGGGGCGTCTGCGCTCACTGAAGGTTCGCGCCAGCGTATCGCTGAGGGCGATCATCCTGCTGACCTGGGCATTGGGCGCCTGAGGCGCCAGCGCACCGCCTGCGACCTGACAGAAGCCGTTGATCTCATCGACGATGATCAGCCCGGCCGTCGGCAGCGAGACCGGCACCACGGCCGGCCGCACCGGCAGGCGGGCATCAAGCTCGCCGGAGGTCATCCACTCGGCGGGAGTGGCAGGAATGCGTTGCACCACGCAGGACGCCGCGACATCGGATGAAGTCGCGGCGTCCTGCGTCTCTGGTGTAGAGGATGCGGAGGATACGGAGGGTGCGGATGAGCGCTGGTCGGAAGACACCATGCAAAAGGCCTCTGATGACGAATGGCCTTCAGCATAACGGAACTCAGGGCCGAGCGGCGAGCCTCATCCGGTGGGCTCGCTGGCACCGGACAGCACGGCGTTACCCTGCCCTTCATCCACCGTGGCATCACAGGAAAAGCACTGGCCGCGCACCCGCGCGTGATCACGCCTCAGTACCGCGAATTGCGCCACACGGCCAGGGTCATCCTCGATGCGCTGCGCGAGGCACACAAGCCCCGGGCGACGCGCCAGTGATGGCGGCGCGATGGCCAGCGTATCGCTGCGACTCTCTGCCATGTCCAGCGCATCCGCCATGTGCAGGCACTCCACCCGCTCGACCTCCGGCAGGTTCTGCTGCAGCCAGGCATCGCACTCTTCAAACAGGGCCTCGCGCGCCACGATACGCCTCACCGCTGACGGTGAAGCCCCGGGCGGCCCCAGCAGACTAAGACTGATGGCACGGAAGACGCGCCGCTCGACGCAGATGCCCGTCCAGAAGGCCAGCGCCTGATGCGTGGTGCGCACCGGACGCTGATGCCCACGCGACCAGGGCACCACGGCGGTATCGATCTCGCCTTCCGCCAGCGCCCTGATGACTTCGTCGATGCCTGCGTAAGCCTTGAGCTGGGCGTCGTTGGCATAGAGCTTGAGCGCGCACTCGCGCGAGTAACCCCCAAGGTGCCCGGGATAACCCACGCGCAAACCATCGGGAGCCGGGATCACGCCCTGCGGCGAGATATCGCCGTGGACTTCGCTAGCTGTCACCTTCATACCAGCCCCTCATGCCAATGTCTGAACAAACCTCATCCTGACAACAGCATAGCCGCAAACATGGGCGGTGTTAGGCAAAACCCACCTCGGCGACCTCAGGCAAAGCCGCCATTGGCACCGATGACCTGGCCACTCACCCAGCCGGCATCTTCGCTGGCAAGCCAGGCCACCACGGCTGCGACATCCTGCGGGTCCGCAATGCGCCCCAGCGCCGCCATGCCCTTGAGGCGCTCGATGGTCTCTTCACTCTTGCCATGACGAAACAGGCCGGTGTCCGTCGGGCCCGGTGCCACGGCATTGACCGTGATGCCTCGCTCGCCGACTTCCTTGGCCAGCACCCGTGTCAGCTGGTCCACTGCGGCCTTGGAAGCCGCATAGGGCCCATAGGTCGCGAACATCTGCCGCGTCACCGAGGTGGAAATGTTGATCACACGTCCGTCATCGCGCAGATGCCGCGCCGCCTCACGCATCAGATTGAAGGAGCCGGTCAGATTGGCCTGCATCAGGTTGGCGAAGTCGTCATCCGTGAAATCGGCGATGGGCTTGTAGATGCTCATGCCGGCATTGTTGACCAGGATATCCACCCCGCCGTACACGCGCCGGGCTTCGGTGAACAATTGTGCCGCGTCGCTGCTGACACCGACATCGGCCTGAACGGCGATCGCCTTGCCGCCCCGCGACTCGATATCCGTCACGACCTGCAAGGCACCATCACTGTCGCTGCGATAGTTGACGATGACGTGAGCGCCGTCCGCCGCCAGACGCTGCGCGATCCCGGCGCCGATCCCGCGTGAAGCCCCACTGACTACCGCCACCTTGCCGCTCAACCGCTGTGCATTCTCCGACATAGCTGTCTCCTCTTTCGTCATGGGCGATCGATCTCAAGGACCATCGATCTCAAGGACCATCAATAATGAGCGCCTTGCGAGTGTCAGTCAGACATCATCATTGCAGCAAGCGAATGCCGCTGACACCCCTGCAACACAAGGTTTCGTATAAACGAAAAACCGCCACCCCGGACATGCCGGTGGTGGCGGTTGTTTACAGCGGCGGCCTGCCTCAGGCTTCGCCGTTGGCCTGACGCTCGAAGGTATCGGCACGCAGGATCTCGATCCAGTAGCCATCGGGGTCCTTCACGAAGGCCAGACCCTTCATCTTGCCATCGTCGGGACGCTTGACGAACTCGACGCCCAGCGACTCGAAACGCTCGGCAGCCGCGTAGACATCCGGCACGCTGACCCCGATATGGCCGAAGCCCTGCGGTTGGGCGTTGCCGTCATGGTAGGCGAAATCCGGGTCATTCTCGGTGCCCCAGTTATGGGTCAGCTCCAGCATCGCCTCACGCCCAAAGGTGTAGGTGGTGCGCTTCAGGTCATCACCGGGCACTTCACTGGCCTGGTCGTCATCCAGATAGGCGAGGAAATAGAGACTGAACTGCATTTCCGGGAAGTCGAGCTTGCGCACCAGACGCATCCCCAGCACGCGGGTGTAGAAATCCAGGCTGCGCACGGGGTCCTTGATGCGCAGCATGGTCTGGTTGAAGACGTAGCCACGGGTGGCCGGGTCAATCTGCTCACTCAGGCCGGGAACCTGCTCGAAATGTGTTGCCATGTTGGTCCTTCCACAGGAAAGGACGGCAGAGCCTCGAAGATGCCCGGCCGCCCCTAGTGATCGTATAGCTGTCAGATGGTGACGGCGGTCAGATTTTGCAACCTCGCCGCCGCTGGCATCACGCGATCTCGATCAGCACTTCCCCCGGCGTGACACGATCGCCACGCGCGACATGAATGGCCTTGACGGTACCGTCGACACGCGCGGCGATCTCGGTCTCCATCTTCATCGCCTCACTGATCAGCACCGACTGGCCCGCGGTGACGCTGTCACCGACCGCGACCAATACCTCGACGATGTTGCCCGGCATCGCGGTGGTGACATGGCCCGGCGCCGAGGCGCTGGCACGTCCGCCGCTCTGGCCGCCCGCCACGTAATCGTCCTTGGCCTCGAACACCACCTCTTCGGGCATGCCGTCCAGGGTCAGGTAGACGTGACGCTTGCTGCCCTTGGCGCCGCCGACGCCGGTGATCTGCACCGCGTAGGACTCGCCGTGCACGTCGATGACGAACTCGGTCGGCACGCCAGAGGTCACCGGGCGTTCCGCCTCGCCCTGGGGGATGATTTCCGGTGTGAGCGTGCCGGCGCGGCGCTCGTTGAGGAAATCACGTCCCAGCTCCGGGAACATGGCGAAGGTCAGCACGTCCTCGGGGGACTCGGCCAGCTCGCCCAGCTCCTCGGTGAGGCGCGTCATCTCCGGCGCGAGCAGGTCAGCCGGGCGCCCGACTTCCACAGGCGCGTTGCCGATGGCACGCGAGCGGACCTCTTCGTTGACCGGTGCCGGCGCCTGGCCATAACCGCCCTGCAGGTAGCGCTTCACCTCGTTGGTGATGCTCTTGTAGCGCTCGCCGGTCAGCACGTTGAGTACCGCCTGGGTGCCGACGATCTGCGA
This sequence comes from Cobetia sp. UCD-24C, assembly GCF_001306765.1. NCBI lineage: Bacteria > Pseudomonadati > Pseudomonadota > Gammaproteobacteria > Oceanospirillales > Halomonadaceae > Cobetia > Cobetia sp. UCD-24C. The sequence continues at coordinate 239,190 of NZ_LJTD01000001.1, forward strand.
GGTCGGGGTGACCAGCGGCGGGTAGCCGAGATCGGCACGCACACGCGGAATCTCATCGAACACCTCGCGGATGCGCTCCAGGGCGTTCTGCTCCTTCAGCTGGCTGGCCAGGTTGGACATCATGCCGCCAGGGATCTGACTGATCTGGACCGAGACATCCTCGCGGGTGAATTCGCTCTCGAAGGCCGAGTACTTGCTGCGCACCTCGTGGAAGTAATCGCCGATCTCGCGCAGCGACTCCAGCTCAAGGCCGGTATCCCACTGGGTGCCGCGCAGCGAGGCCACGAAGGATTCGGTGGCCGGATGGCTGGTGCCGCCGGCGAAGGCCGAGATACAGGTGTCGATATGGCGACAGCCCGCCTCGACGGCCTTGATCTGGCATTGCGGCGCCAGGCCCGCCGTGGCGTGGCTGTGCAGGTGGATCGGCACCTCGACCGCCTCGACCAGCGCGCTGACCAGGTCGTAGGTGGCGTACGGCGTCAGCAGGCCGGCCATGTCCTTGATGGCGATGGAATCGGCTCCCATCTCGACCAGCTTGCGCGCCTGCTCGACGTACATCTCCAGCGTATGCACCGGGCTTACGGTGTAGCAGATGGTGCCCTGGGCGTGCTTGCCGGCCTTCTTGACCGCGCGCATGGCGGTTTCCATGTTGCGCAGGTCATTCAGGGCATCGAAGACACGGAAGATATCGATGCCACCAGCCGCGGCGCGCTCGACGAAGGCCTCCACCACATCATCGGCGTAGTGACGATAGCCGAGCAGGTTCTGGCCGCGCAGCAGCATCTGCAGCGGGGTGTTGGGCATGGCTTCCTTGAGCGCTTTCAGGCGCGCCCAGGGGTCTTCCTTCAAAAAACGCACGCAGGCATCGAAGGTCGCGCCGCCCCACACTTCGAGACTGTAGAAACCGGCCTGATCGAGGCGCGCGGCAATCGGCAGCATGTCCTCGGTGCGCATGCGGGTCGCGATCAACGATTGGTGGCCATCGCGCAGCACGACTTCGGTGACCTTGACGCGCTCGGCGTGATCGACGGCGTTGGTGTTGGGGGTTGCAGCTGTCATGTCTGGGGTCCTTCTAATTGTTGGCTACGTGAACCGGGGGAAGCTCAGGGAAGATTCACGACATCAGGGGCATCAGGTGCGCATCAGAGACCGGCGTGGGCCGCGATGGCCGCCGCGATCGCCAGCGCCGTCTGTTCCGGCAGGCGCTTGACCGAGTACTGGGTCAATTCCGAGTGGGCGGCCACGAAGCCGGTATCGAAGTGTGCGTTGCGGAAATCAGGGTGCTTGAGGATTTCCTGATAGTAAGGCGCCGTGGTCTTGACGCCCTGCAGACGCATGTCATTGAGGGCACGTGAACCACGATTGATGACCTCTTCCCAGGTCAGCCCCCACACGATGAGCTTCAGACACATGGAATCGAAATACGGCGGGATGGTGTAGCCGGTATAGATCGCGGTATCGGTACGCACGCCAGGCCCGCCCGGCGCGTAGTAGCGCGTGATGCGCCCGAAGCTTGGCAGGAAGTCGTTCTTGGGGTCCTCGGCGTTGATGCGGAACTGGATCGCATAGCCGTGATGGCGAATGTCTTCCTGACGGAAGGCCAGCTTGTGGCCCCAGGCGATGCGGATCTGCTCGCGCACGATGTCCACGCCGGTGATGGCCTCGCTGATGGTGTGCTCCACCTGCACGCGAGTGTTCATCTCCATGAAGTAGATCTCGTTGCCCTTGACCAGAAACTCCACGGTACCGGCGTTGCGATAGCCGACGGCGCGGGCGGCACGTACCGCCATCTCCCCGACGTAGGAGCGCTGCTCCGGTGTCAGCTGCGGGCTGGGGGCGATCTCGATCAGCTTCTGGTTGCGACGCTGGATGGAGCAGTCACGCTCGAACAGATGAATCACGTTGTCGTGATTGTCGGCCAGGATCTGCACCTCGATATGCAGCGGGTCGACCACGCAACGCTCGAGGAACACATCGGCACTGCCGAAGGCCTTAGTGGCTTCCGAGATCACGCGACCCCAGGCCTGCTCGAGCTGATGAGCATCATCACAACGCCGGATACCGCGCCCCCCACCGCCTGAGGTAGCCTTGAGCATGACGGGGTAGCCGACCTGCTCGGCGACACTCAGCGCTTCCTCGACATCGGCCAGATTGCCGGCCGAGCCCGGCGTCACCGGCACGCCGGCCGCCTTCATGGCATCGCGGGCCTGAGTCTTGTCACCCATGCGGGCGATGACACTGCTGGCCGGCCCCACGAAGGCGATACCCGCCGCTTCACAGATGGCCGCGAATTCGGCATTCTCCGACAGGAATCCGTAGCCCGGATGGATGGCGTCACAGCCGGTCTCGCGCGCGAGATCGACCAGGCGGCGGGCATCCAGATAGCCGGCCAGCGGGTCTTCGCCAATGAAATGCGCTTCATCGGCGCGTTTGACGTGCAAGGAGAAACGATCAGGTTCGGTGTAGACAGCGACTGAGCGGATGTCCATCTCGGCACAGGCGCGTACAATGCGCACTGCGATTTCCCCTCGGTTGGCAATCAGCAACTTGCGAAACATGGTGACTCTCCCGGACGTGACGCGTGATCTTGTTGTGGTGCTCTGGTCGTGCGCTTGTCATTGACCGCCAGACGCGACAACGGCGCTGACAGACACGAGGTAGCATGCGTTCCACGCTACCCAGCGAGAGACCAATAGAAAAGTTGATATTTTTTTGCCAATCTATAAGTAAAACCTTATGACTGGGTGTGTCATGTCGCGTCCAAACTTGTTGAATCGCTTAACTTTCAGACAGTTACAGGTGTTCCAAGCGGTTCATCGCCAACAGTCCTACTCCCGTGCGGCCGAGCAACTTGGCCTGACGCAACCCGCCGTCAGTGCCCAGATTCGTCAATTGGAGCAGGCACTCGAGCAATCGCTGTTCAAATATGCCGGCAAGACGCTGCATATCCTGCCGGCGGCTGATGCCCTGGCAAACTCGGTGCAGTCGATCTTCGGCGAGGTCTCGAGCCTGCAGATGGAGCTGTCGGAGATCGCTGGCACCATCCGCGGCGAGCTCAATCTGGCCGCCGTGTCCACCGCTCAGTACGTGGTGCCGCATATTTTGGCGCGCTTCCGGGCGCGGTATCCGGAAGTCTCGGTGCGCCTGCGCGTCTGCAATCGCGGTCAGGCGCTCGAGCGCCTCGCCGAGCGGCGCGATGATCTGGTGATCATGGGCATGGTGCCGGATGACGCCAATCTGGCCTTCATGCCGATTCTCGACAACGAGCTGATCCCCGTCGTCTGGCCCGGTCATCCACTGCTGGAGGTCAAGGGCATCACCCTGGAAGACCTCGCGCAGTACTACATGCTGATGCGTGAACCCGGTTCCGGCACACGTACCGCCTTCGAGGAGTTCGCCGCACGCGAGCGCGTCTCGCTGCGCCATACGCTGGAGTTGGGCTCCAATGAGGCCATCAAGCAAGGCGTGATGGCGCACCTGGGCGTGGCGATCCTGCCGCGACTGTCGGTTCAGCTCGAGCTGGCCTCAGGCCTGCTGGCCTCGCCCTCACTGCCGGGCTTCCCGCTCAGACGCAGCTGGTGCACCGTCTACCCCAAGGACCGCTACCCCACGCCGGTCACCGAGCTGTTCCTGCGCTTCGTGCGCGAGCTGCTGCCGGAGCTCAATGCTCACTTCAGCGCGCCGATGGAGCCCATCCCCGGGCACAGCGTGGCCTGCCTGCCGCTGGCGACCGAGCAATGAACATAGCGTCCTGATGGCGCAAGCCACATGAAAAAACCGCCATGGAGACAAGCTCCATGGCGGTTTTTTCGTTCAGGCAACTGACGGCATGTCAGCAGTGCGGCTTACTTCACTTCCACACCGTGCGCCTGCTTGTCGGCGTGGTAGGAAGAGCGCACCAGCGGGCCGGAGGCGACATGCGAGAAGCCCATCTCGCGCGCCTTCTGGCCGAGCCAATCGAAGGTGTCCGGGTGCACCCAGCGGTCGATGGGCAGGTGGTTGCGCGAAGGCTGCATGTACTGACCCAGGGTCAGCATGTCGACACCGTGGTTGCGCAGGTCCTGCATGACTTCGAGCACCTGCTCGTCAGTCTCGCCGACACCCAGCATCAGGCCGGACTTGGTCTTCACTTCCGGACGACGCTCCTTGTAGCCCTTGAGCAGATCAAGTGACCACTGATAGTCGGCACCCGGACGCACGCGACGGTAAAGGCTCGGCACGGTTTCCAGGTTATGGTTGAAGACGTCCGGCGGCGTCTGCTCGAGCACATCCAGCGCGACCTGCATGCGGCCACGGAAGTCCGGTACCAGCACCTCGATCTCGGTGCCGTCGCACTTCTCGCGAATCTCGCGGATGCACTCGGCGATGTGGTTGGAGCCACCGTCGCGCAGGTCATCACGGTCGACGGAGGTCACGACGACGTAATTCAGGCGCATCTCGGCGATGGCCTCGGCCAGCTCGCGCGGCTCGTCAGCGTTCAGCGCGTTGGGGCGACCGTGCGCCACGTCGCAGAACGGGCAACGACGGGTGCAGATGTCACCCATGATCATGAAGGTCGCGGTGCCGCCACTGAAGCACTCGCCCAGGTTCGGGCAGGAGGCTTCTTCACAGACCGTGTGCAGGCCGTGCTTGCGCAGCGTCTGCTTGATACGCGTGACTTCCGGCGAGGCCGGCATGCGCACACGCAGCCAGTCCGGCTTCTTGGGCAAGGTCTCGGTGGGAATCACCTTGACCGGAATGCGGGCAACCTTCTCGGCGCCGCGCAGCTTCACGCCACGCTCCTTGCGGGCAGGAGCAGCGGAGGGAGCGGGCTTCGTGGTAGCGATGGTCTCGGTCATCAGTTCTGTCCTGCTGTTCGAGAAATGTCAGCCAGTGCCGCGGGCAGGCCGCTCACCGGAGTCAGGGTCACATCGCCCAGGCTTGCGCCCAGACAACGCACCAGGCGGTCACGCTCGCTGGCAAGATCCACCGGTGCGCGAACGAGATCGCGCAGCTGGGTCATCGCCATGCCGGCATAGCCGCAGGGATTGATGCGCCCGAAGGGCGCGAGGTCCATGTCCAGATTGATCGCCACACCATGGAAACTGCAACCACGCCGGATGCGCAGTCCCAGCGAGGCGATCTTGGCCTCTTCCATCGAACGACGCGGGTCATCGCCACGCTGCGCCGACTTCTTCACATAGACGCCAGGCGCGTCCGGACGCGGATAGGCCTCGATGCCATGCTCGGCCATCGCCGCCACCACCGTCTCTTCCAGCGCCGTCACCAGCTGGCGAACGCCGATGCCGCCCCGCTTGACGTTGAGCAGCGGGTAGAGCACCAGCTGGCCGGGCCCATGATAGGTCACCTGGCCGCCACGGTCGGTCTGCACCACCGGAATGTCGCCCGGCATCAACAGATGCTCCGGCTTGCCCGCCTGGCCCTGGGTAAAGACCGGCGGGTGCTCCACCACCCACAGCTCGTCCGGCGCATCGGCCGCACGCGTATCGGTGAAGTGGCGCATGGCCGACCACACCTCATCATAGGCCTTGAGGCCGAGGTGGTAGACGTGAATCGTGTTCATGCATGCGCTCCTGTCATCAAGGCGCAAGACAAGGAAATCCAGCGTTTCATGCCTGGATCACAGCACCATGTGGATGCGACCGGTGGCCTTGAGGTCACGGTGCAGCGCATCCAGCTGATCGGTACCGGTGGCACGGATCACCACACGGATGCTGCGGTAGTTGCCGTTCTTGCTGTCCTGCCAGGTGATGGCCGTCGCATCGAAGCCCGGCGCATGCACTTCCAGGATATTGCAGACCACTTCGACGAGATCTTCTGCGGCGGTGCCGACGATCTTGAGGGAGAAATCACACGGGAATTCAATCTTCGGGGGCGTCTGCCCACCAGCTGCTGGCGTCTTGGCCATGGGGATAGCCCTTCAGGTAACTCTATTTCCGACCATTCTACTCAACAAAGGGCGATCCGTCAGCCGGATCGCCCTTTGTTGAGTACACGACCGCGATATTCAGGGGCGCGCGCCTGGCACCGCCAGCACGCGCGCCCCACTGCCATCACTGAATCATGTCATCGGCCGCGTCACTTCGCACAGCCAGAAGACTGACTCAGTTGAACAGGCCGTGGAAGAACAGCATCAGGGCATCCCACAGACGCTTGAACAGGCCGCCCTGCTCCACCGGCTCCAGTGCGACCAGCGGTTCTTCGGCCAGCACCTTGTCGTCCAGCTTGATCTGCAGGGTACCGTACTGCTCGCCGGCCTGAACCGGGGCCTTGATGGTGTCCTTGAGATCAAGACGCGCGGTCAGCTTGTCAGCCTGACCACTCGGCACGGTCAGGAAGACGTCCTGAGCCATGCCCAGACGCACCTGATCCTTCTCGCCACCCCAGACACGCGCCTGGTTGAGCACCGCGCCCTTGTCATAGAGCTTCTTGCTCTCGAAGTAGCGGAAACCATAGGTCAACAGCTTCTGGGATTCCTGCGCACGCGCCTCTTCGGACTTGGTGCCCATCACGACACTGATCAGGCGGGTATCTTCCTTCTTGGCGGATGCCACCAGGCAGTAGCCAGCTTCTTCGGTGTGGCCGGTCTTGAGGCCATCGACATCCTTGTCACGCCACAGCAGCTTGTTGCGGTTCGGCTGCTTGATGCCATTCCAGGTGAAGTACTTCTGGGAATAGATCTCGTAGTGATCCGGGTAGTCCTTGATGATGCGACGCGCCAGGATCGCCAGGTCGTGCGCCGTGGAGTAATGCTCCGCGTGCGGCAGGCCAGTGGCGTTCATGTAGTGGGTGTTCTTCATGCCCAGACGCTTGGCGTGCTGGTTCATCAGGTCGGCGAAGGAACCTTCGCTGCCGCCGATGCGCTCGGCCAGCGCGACGCTGGCGTCGTTGCCGGACTGGATGATGACACCGTGCAGCAGGTCATCGACGGTGACGCTGGTGCCTTCGCGGATGAACATGCGCGAGCCACCCGTCTTCCAGGCATTGACGCTGATGCGGACCTTCTCGTCCGGGCTCAGCTTGCCGTCGTCCATCTCGCTCTCGACCAGGTAGGCCGTCATCATCTTGGTCAGACTGGCCGGCGGCAGGCGCTTGTCGGCGTTGTGCTCGACCAGGATGCGCCCGGAATTGGCGTCCATCAGGATCCAGGAAGAAGCCGCCAGCTGCGGCGCCGCCGGAATCAGGGTATCCGTCTCGATGGCATGGGCCGGGGTGGCGGCAACGCCTGCGAACAGCGCAATGCCGCTGGCCGCCATCAGCGCGGAGAATCGACGCCGAAGAGGAAGAAGTCGGGCTTTCAGGGACATGTTGGAATCTCTTTGACACTCATGCATAAGCCGAGGCTTGCGCCTCGGCCAGGTTGCGCCTCTTCACGAAGCGCATGATGGATGAAAACGGGCCTGCGGCCCTTATCGCTCTGCCGTGACGCTGAAGGCCCCGGCATAGCCAGCATCGGCCAGCGCCGACTTGAGCGATTCAATACGGACATTGTCTTCCAGCGGGCCGACCTGAACCTTGTAGAGGTCGCCGCTGCCCAGCACACGAGTCGGTCGTCCCAGACGGGAGCTGACACTGGCACGAATGCTGTCGGCCTTGCTCAGATCACTGACCGCCGCGACCTGCAGGAAGGTAGCTTCCCCGTTCGCCACGGAGGACGTGCTGCTCGGCGCAGCAGAGGCTACCACGGGCTTGGCGGCAACGCTCGCGCTGGACGCGCTCGAGGCCACGGAACCGCCGATTGCCTGCATCGCGTCAAGCCCGGCAATGCCCTGCTCGCGGCGTACCGCCTGGCTGCGCGCCAGCAGACGCTCGGACTCTGCCGTGCCCTGGGTCGGGCTCGGGCCCGGCTTCCAGGTCGTGGCGTCGAGGGTCTCGACACGCACGTGTCCAGTGCCGTGACCCAGCATGTCCAGGCGCCACGCCGCGCTGTAGGACAGGTCGATCAGGCGGTCTTCATGGAAGGGGCCACGGTCGTTGACCTTGACGATGACCTGCTTGCCGTTGTCCAGATTGGTGACACGCGCATAGGTCGGCAATGGCAGCGACTTGTGGGCCGCCGTCATGGTGTACATGTCATAGATCTCGCCACTGGCGGTGGCGTAGCCATGAAACTTCTTGCCATACCAGGAAGCAGTGCCCTCGGCCACGTAACCGCGCGGATCATCCATCACGCGATAGGTTTTGCCCCATACCTCGTACTCGCTGCGATTGCCGCTGCGAGTATAGGGTTCGATACGTGGCACCTCATCGGGCACCGCCGAGACATCCGGCGCATCATCGGGATAGGCATCGCTGTCCATCTCGTAGCGGCCATTCTTGCCCGCCTTCTTGCCGGTGCTCGCCGAGGCACCATCACTGACCTGGGTGCCACCCCCACTGCTGGCACAGCCGGCCAGCAGGGCAAGCGCGAGGGTCAGCGGTAGCGCGCGTGACCAGCTCATCCCGCACCTCCGTCCTCGAGACGACGCTTGATCGCCCGGGAGAGCTCATCCACGGCCATCGCATACATGTGGCTGTGGTTGTAGCGCGTGATGACGTAGAAGTTGTCGTAGCCGACGGCGTAGCGGTAGCCCTGTTTCAGGTCCAGCGCCAACGGAATCACCTGAGTATTGCCGGCCACGTCGTCTGCCACCTGGACACCGGCCGCCTCGAGCGCGGAAACGCTCATGTACGGCTTTTTCGTCTTGTTGAAGGTGACGGAGGACGGCGGCGTCCCGGGGCCATCCGCGGCGCTGACCACCGGCGCACCGGCCTTCCAGCCATGACGCGCGAAGTAGTTGCCGACGCTGCCGATGGCATCGACCGGGTTGTGCCACAGATCACGCACGCCATCGCCATCGAAATCGACCGCATAGGCCTGATAGCTGGTCGGGATGAACTGCGGATAGCCCATCGCGCCGGCGTAGGAGCCCTTGATGGAGAGCGGGTCGATGCCCTGCTCTATCGTCAGCTGCAGGAAGGCTGACAGCTCGCCACGGAAGAACTTTCCGCGACGCGGATGATCGAAGGCCAGCGTGGACAGTGAATCGATCACGCGGTGAGTGCCGGTGTGCTTGCCGAAGAAGGTCTCGACACCGATGATGGCGGCGATGACTTCCGGCGGCACGCCATACTCGGCCTGGGCGCGATCGAAGGTCTCACGATGCTCGGCGATGAACTTCACACCGGCTTCGATGCGTGATTGCTTCATGAAGATGGCGCGGTACTGGTCCCAGCGCAGATGACCTTCCGCCGGACGCGACATGGCATCCAGCACCTTCTGGCTGTAATCGGCCTGGTTCATCAGCTCGGTCACGCGATCGCGATCCAGCCCCTTGGCCACCAGCTCGTCGACCAGCTTGGCCGTTTCCGGGTGAGTCGCCGGGGCGAAGCCATCAGGCGCCGCCTTGGCCACGCCTGACATTCCCAGCAGCGGTGCCACCATCACCAGGGCTGCGCCCCAGTGCTTCAGACGTCGCCCACGCGCATTGATCACCGTCATCGACTCTCTCCTTGCCTGTCTGCGAGCTTGGGCTCGCGAATGTCCTTGCCACTCGGCAACTGGCCGCCACGTCATCGCGACAATAGGCGCCGGTGGGTATGAATGCTCATGAGAATACCGAAGCCTGCCAGCAAGGTCACGCTGGAGGTCCCACCATAACTGACCAGCGGCAACGGGACGCCAACGACCGGCAAGATACCCGATACCATGCCGATGTTGACGAAGACGTAGACGAAGAACGTCAGGATGATCGCGCCCCCCGTCAGCCGTGCAAAACTGTCCTGGCCATTGTTGGACATCACCAGCCCGCGCAGCACGATCAGCACGTAGAGCCCCAGGAAGAAGCTCATGCCGATCAGGCCGAACTCCTCCCCGATGACCGCGACGATGAAGTCGGTATGGCGCTCCGGCAGAAACTCGAGCTGGGACTGGGTCCCCAGGGTATAGCCCTTGCCGAAGATGCCGCCCGAGCCGATGGCTGTCTTGGACTGGATGATGTTCCAGCCCGCGCCGAGCGGGTCAGACTCCGGATTGAGGAATGTCAGCACACGGCGGCGTTGATAGTCGTGCATCACCATCCACAGAAGCGGCAATGCCGAGGCGATCAAGGCGCCGAAGAAGGCGATCAGCTTCCAGGAAAGCCCCGCCAGCAGGATCACGAACACGCCCGCCGCCGCGACCAGCAACGAGGTGCCGAGGTCCGGCTGGCGCGCGATCAGCAGCACCGGCGCGACGATGATCACGGCGCAGATGGCCAAGTCTCGCCAGCGAGGGGGCAGCGGGCGCTGCCCGAGCCAGCAGGCGACCATCATCGGCATCGCCAGCTTCATCAGCTCCGAGGGCTGGAAGCGCACCACCCCGGGGATGACCAGCCAGCGCTGGGCGCCCATGCCGACATCGCCGAGCACCTCCACCGCCACCAGCATCAGGAAGCCGGCACCGTAGGCGACCGGCGCCCAGCGGTAAAGGGTTGCGGGTGACAGCTGGGCGAGCCCGATCATGATCACCAGTGCCAGCGCCTGGCGTGAGGCCTGGCGCAACGTGAAGTCGATATCCTGACCGCTGGCGCTGTAGAGCACGATCAGCCCGCAGCCGAGCACGGCCAGCAGCAACAGCAACAGCCAGGGGTCGAGGTGGATACGCTCCCACAGGCTGGTGCGGCGGCGATGACTGAGATCCCCACCTACACCACGCATCGAGCGCTGATAATCAGTCGGCATCGTTCTCTCCTTGCTCACCCTCGCCCGCCGGTGCCTCCGGGGGTGCCAGAGCGGCAGCCAGCGTGAGCGCCGCCTCACGCGCCTCGGGGTCAATGCGCGGCAACAGCCAGTAATCGGTGACGGCGCGCGCCATCGGGCCCGCCACGGAGCTGCCGCCCTGGCCATTCTCGATCACCACGGAGACGGCAATCTCCGGGTGCTCGACCGGCGCAAAGGCGGCGAACAGGGCGTGATCACGCAGACGCTCCGCGAGCTCCTTGCCGTTGTATTTCTGGTCCTGCCCGAGGGTGAAGACCTGGGCGGTACCGGACTTGCCGGCCATGCGGTACTTGAGGCCGGGCCCGACATACTTGCGCGCCGTGCCTTCTCGCCCGCTGACCACGTCCTCGAGGGCGGCGATGACATCGTCCCACCACGCCGGATTGTCCAGCACCACATCCGGCTTCTCCTCGCTACGGGGCAGCAACACCGTCTCGTCGCCGATGCGTTTGGCCAGGTGAGGCGTCACGTGCCTGCCGCGATTGGCCAGCACGGCCTCCGCCGAGGCGAGCTGCAACGGCGTGGCAAGCCAGTAGCCCTGACCGATACCGATGGAGATGGTCTCGCCGGGGTACCAGGGCTTGTCGTAGCGATTGCGCTTCCACTCCTTGGACGGCATCAGGCCGGGCAGCGCGCCCTGCACGTCCAGCGCCGTCTGCTCACCGAAGCCGAACTTGTGCATGTACTCGCTGATGCGGTCGATCCCCAGGCGATAGGCGACGTTGTAGAAGAAGGTGTCATTGGACACCGCAATGCCACGCCGCATGTTGACGCGCCCATGCCCCCAGCGCAGCCAGTTGCGATACTTGTGGCTGTCATTGGGCAGCTGGAAATAGCCGGGGTCGTAGAAGGTGGTGCTGGTGGTGATGGCACCGTTCTCCAGCCCCGCCAGCGACATGAAGGGCTTCACGGTCGAGGCCGGCGGGTACTGGCCGCGAATAGCACGATTGAACAGCGGCAGGTCGATATCATTCTGCAGCGCGCGATAGCTCTTGACGCTGATGCCGGTGACGAATTCATTGGAATTGAAGCCCGGCACGGAGGCCATCGCCAGGATGTCGCCCGTCTCTGGCTCGATGGCCACGATGGCACCACGCCGCCCCTTGAGCAGCCGATAGGCGAGATCCTGCAGGCCGCGGTCGATGGTCAGCGTCAGGTCCTTGCCCGGCACCGGATCGATCCGCGACAGCTCACGCAGCACGCGGCCCCGCGCATTGGTTTCCACCTTGCGCAGGCCCGCCTGACCGTGCAGCTCCTCTTCATAGAAGCGCTCGATACCGGTCTTGCCGATGAAGTGGGTGCCCGAATAGTTGCCCTTGTCGAGGGTCTTGAGCTCGGCCTGATTGATGCGCCCCACGTACCCCAGGGTATGCGACAGCGGCTTGGCGTCCGGGTAGTAGCGCAGCAGCTGCGCCTCAACCTCGACGCCGGGCAGGCGATAGCGATTGACGGCCAGACGCGCGATCTGCTCCTGACTCAATTCACTCATCAACAGGGCGGGCTGATAGGGGCGTTGACGCTGACGCGAGCGTTCCTTGAAGTCTTCGACTTCATCGGGCGGCAGATCGAGAATCTCGACCAGGCGCTCAAGCGTCGTCTCGAGATCACCGGCGCGTTCGCGCACGATGGTGAGATTGTAGTTGGGGCGGTTTTCGGCGAGCAGCTGACCATTGCGGTCATAGATCAAGCCGCGCGTGGGCGGCAAGGGCTCGACACGCACACGGTTCTTGTCCGAGCGCGTCGTATAGATGTCGTGTTCCACGACCTGCAGGAAGAGCAGCCGCGCCAGCAGACACCCGGCCAGCACCAGCACAAGGCCAGCAGCCACGATGCTGCGAAGGCGAAAGATCCGCACTTCCTGTTGAGGATTCTTTATCGTCGCCCGGCGTTGGCGCATGGCGGGTCTCGCAACCAGTGTCGTGTCGCAAGCGGCAGGCGCTTACCGGTGATAGGGGTGCCCGACCAGCAATGTCCAGGCGCGGTAAAGCTGTTCCGCCAGCACGATGCGCACCAGGGGGTGCGGCAGCGTCAGTGCCGAGAGCGACCAGCGCTGATCGGCACGTGCCAGCAGGCGTGGGTCGAGCCCATCCGGACCACCGATGAGGATGGCCACGTCTCGCCCTCCCAGCCGCCAATCATCGGCATGCTGGGCAAGCTGCTCGGTACTCCAAGCCTTACCTAGGACATCAAGGGCGACAACATGTTCATTTCCCTTGAGTTTTTCAAGCATCCGGTCGCCTTCACTGGCCATGGCACGGGCGATGTCCGCATTCTTGCCGCGATTGCCGGGCGCCAGCTCGATGAACTCAAGCGAAAAATCCCGCGGCATGCGCTTGAGATATTCCCGGCTACCCTTCTCCACCCAGTCCGGCATCTTCTGCCCGACCGCCAAAACTCGGATCTTCATGTCCTGTCCCGTGCTGTGTCAGAACGACGGGCAAGCCCGCAGTCCTTCCATCGGATACTCCCTGCCCGCGACATCGCGACCGGCAAGGACGTAACGCGCGGTTGGCATGCCCCGACGAGCAACCCGTCGGGTCAGGCTGGCAGGATCAGTGGCTCTGCTCGTACTCTTCACGCGTTTCGCGGGGCAGATCGCTCCACAGACGCTCGAGGTCGTACAGGGCACGGGTTTCGGCCAGCATGACGTGGACGACGACATCGCCCAGATCCAGCAGCACCCAGTCGGAGCCGTTGTCGCCTTCACAACCCAGCGGCTTGACGCCGGCTTCTTTCACGGTGACCTGCACGTTGTTGGCCAGCGCGGAGATATGGCGGCTGGACGTACCGGTCGCGATCACCATCACATCGGTGACGCTGGTCAGCTTGGAGACATTGATCTCGCTGATTTCCTGGGCCTTGAGTTCTTCAAGGGCGTCGACAACCAGGTTTTTAAGAGCTTCGGTCTGCATGATTCCTCGGGAGTTTGTTCGGCAGGGGGCGCATTCTACCCGTTGGCGATGCGCGCGCCTATGGGCATCGTCATTTACTCGCCAAAGGGGCGCCACGCACGGCGATGCGGGATCGCGGCAGTGACGCCCCTCTCATGATGCCACGCTCGCACGCGACAAGACGTTCAGAGCCACAACGCTCAGCTCGATGATGGGTTCAGCTCGATGACGGACAATAGAGGCCATGCGCCTCGATGTGACGGATCACCGCTTCCGGCAGCAGGTAGCGCACGCTGTCACCCAGCGCGAGACGCTCGCGCACGAAGGTGGCACTGATGGCCATGCGTGTCGGCAGCGACAGGCGCAACAGATGGCCACCCGGGCGCGCCATCAAGGCCGCCACCGAGTCGACCTCGCGCCCCTGGATCAACGCTTCGAGCGCCCGGGGCAGCGGTGCATCATGGTCCGGACGCTCGATCACCACCACATGGGCGTCATCGAACAGACGATCGGCGGCATGCCACTCCCCGAGCTTGAGGAAGGCGTCATGGCCGATGGCCATCACCAGCCGCGCCTGCGGGCCATATTCGGCGCGCAGACTGGCCAGGGTGTCGGCACTGTAGGAGGGACCATCGCGCAGCAGCTCACGCCCATCGGCCTTGAGGCCCGGCTCTGCGTCTATCGCGGCTTCCAGCATCGCCAGACGCTGATCACTGCTGACGCCGGGCGCGGCGCGATGCGGCGGCTGATGCGAAGGCACCAGCAGCACATGGTCCAGCCCCAGCGCTTCGCGCAGCTCGATGGCACTGCGCAGATGGCCGTGATGGATGGGATCGAAGGTACCGCCGAGCATGGCGACACGCGGTACAGGGCCTAGGCAGCCCTCGAAGCCCGGCTCCGCTGCCGTGTCAGTCCTTGAGCGCGAATCATGTGCCGACTCGGTGCTGTGATGCACGGCCTCACGCTCCTGCGCGAGCCCATCGGCATTCAAGGGGCGCTGGGTGTCCTCCAGCGCCTCGGGCGACAGGGCCTGCTCGTTCGTCAAGGTCTGCTCGGACGCAACCTGACCCTTGGCGGGTGAGACCTGGTCCTTCACTGGCGAATCTGCCCATCACCGAACACGATGTACTTGCGGGTCGTCAGGCCCTCAAGCCCGACCGGACCACGCGCATGCAGCTTGTCGGTGGAGATGCCGATCTCGGCACCCAGGCCATATTCGAAGCCATCGGCGAAGCGGGTGGAGGCGTTGACCATCACCGAGCTGGAATCGACTTCCGCCATGAAGCGGCGCGCCAGCGCATAGTTCTCGGTGATGATGGCCTCGGTATGCCCGGAGCTGTGTCGTTCGATATGCGCCATCGCCTCATCGACGCCATCCACGACGCGAATCGCCAGAATCGGCGCCAGGTATTCGGTGTCCCAGTCTTCCGCACTGGCGGCCACGGCCTGCGGCAGCACTTCGCAGGTGCGCTCGCAACCGCGAATCTCGACCTCATGTGCTGCCAGACGCTCGGCAATACGCGGCAGGACCTCGGCGGCAACCGGCGCATCGACCAGCAGGGTTTCCATGGTGTTGCAGGTGCCGTAGCGGTGGGTCTTGGCGTTCTCGGCGATCCGGACCGCCATCGCCAGGTCAGCCGTGGCATCGATATAGACGTGGCAGATGCCATCGAGGTGCTTGATGACCGGCACGCGCGCATCACGCGAGATACGCGAGATGAGGCTCTTGCCACCGCGCGGAATGATGACATCAACGAACTCGGGCATCGCGATCAGCTCACCGACCGCGGCGCGGTCCGTGGTGGCGACGACCTGCACTGCCGTGGCCGGCAGCTCGGAGAGCACCAACGCCTCGCTGATGATCTCGCTCAGCGCACGGTTGCTGGACGCGGCCTCGGAGCCACCGCGCAGGATGCAGGCATTGCCGGACTTCAGACACAGGCTGGCCGCCTCGATGGTCACATTGGGGCGTGACTCGAAGATGATGCCGATCACGCCCAGCGGCACGCGCATGTGGCCGACCTGAATGCCGCTCGGACGCGAGCGCAGGCCATCGACCTCGCCGACCGGGTCCGGCAGCGCCGCGACCTGCTCGAGCCCTTCGATCATGCCGTCGATACGCGCCGGCGTCAGCGCGAGACGATCGACCATCGCCTCCGAGAGCCCATTGGCGCGTGCACGCGCCAGGTCCTCGGCGTTGGCCTCTGCCAGTGTCTCGCGACGCTCATCGATCAGACGCGCCATGGTCTGCAGAGCACGATTCTTGATGCCGCTATCGACGCGACGCATCACGACGCTTGCCGCGCGCGCTGCGTGCCCCAGACGATTCATGTACGCCACGACGTCCGTGGTGTCGTGCTTGCCCTGCTCACTCATGTGCCTAATCTCGCTGGTTGTCAGTGTCCACGTGCTCATTTCATCATCGGCCGGGCCCCGCGAGGGCATTCCCCAGAGAAGCCTCGACATGAAGCTCTGACGTACAGCCCTGACGTAAAGGCCTGTTGTGAAGGCCAGACGTGGTGGTCGTATGTGAAAGCCTCAGAGGCGTAGACACTTTTGTCACTCGCCGTTTGGGGTATGCTGCCATTATTGCAGACGACGTTGCATGATCGGAGCACCGTCGCATCTTGCAAACGTGCAGGCAATGCCCACGTCACAGACCGTTCGGCCAGGGAATTCGGCCGATTTCGCGCCATCCACGGCAAAGGTGCCAATATAAGTCACCATGGAGATCAAGTTCAAAGTCCGTATCAGTCAGTTCGTCTGTCTGCTCGGCTCTGTATTGCTGCTGCTGGAAGCGGCACGACAGATCAGTATCGGCCTGACGCTCACTGCCCTGTTGCTGGCGGTGGGCGGCACGATGTTGCTGGTGGTCTCTCTCGCCCACGAGCTGTTCACCCTGCGCTGGTTCCGCACGCTGGTGATGCTCAGCGTCGCGCTGATCATGAGTGCGCTGGTACTGCTGGCCCCGCAACAGCACCTGATGTGGCTGTGGGGCTTTGCCGTCCTGCTGCTCTATCCGCGCCCGCGCTGGCTGGCACCGGCCTGCGCACTGATCGGGCTGGTCACCATCTGGCTGGCGCTCGCTCAGCTGGGCAGCGACTGGCTGAGCCTGGGCATCGGCATCACCGCGACCCTGATGGCGCTCGGTGCCATCGGTGGGCGACGCCAGCAGCAGGTCTGGATGCAGCTGGAGCGGCGTGGTCGGCGTGATTCCAGCCGCGCGATCTGGTCACAATACCAGCTGATGCGCGACCTGCCGCGGGAAATTGCCCGTGCCGATCGCGAGGACATCCATATCGAATTGATCCTGCTGGCACCGGTCAATACCGGTCGTCTGGCCAATCGTCGCCTGATGAACACCCTCGACAGTGCCGCGCTGCCGCATGAGACCCGCTACCAGCTCGATGACGGAGCACTGGCCGTCCTGCTGGTCACCCGCGGCGAGCGCATGGCCAGTCTGCGCCGTCGCCAGTTGATCGAGCATCTCGCGATGCCGATCCGCGCCCGCGTGCAGCCTCTCAACGACAGCGACCCCAGTGCGCTGGACCTCAAGCGCCTCAGCGCCCACCTGAGCGATGAACCGCAGCCGATCACCCTGCTGCCGCCACTGCCTCGCAAGCCTGCCGATGCCTCGTCAGATGAAACCTCGACAGGCGATGCCCCGTCAGACCATGGGCGAGACATCCTCAAACCGGCCAGCGCGGCAGACAAGGTCGCCGTGGCACCGTCGCGGGGGAATGATCACTGATGTCTCCTCTGCACAGCCTGGCCCATCGCGAGCGTCGGGAACTCGCCAATCGCAAGACTCTGATCATGCTGCTGGCCGCCGCGGTGATCGCCACCTACGCCCTGTGGCGCTACCTGGTGGGCGATTTCGAGCATATCCTGACGCCGGTGCTGGCCACCTTGCTGATGGCGATTGCCGCCGGCCTCAATCACCTCGATGATGAGCAGCCGCTGCCTTCCTATCTGACGCTGATCGCCAGCTATCTGATGCTGGCACTCGAGGCGCCGGGTACCTATCCGGGCATGTCGCTGTGGCTGGGGCTGCCCAGCGTGCTGACACTGCTGCTGTTGCCCTTGGCACCGGCGATGCTGCTCAATCTGGTGCTGGCACCGCTGTGGCTATGGCTATTGGGCCAGCAGGAAGACAACTTCGGCGAGATACTGCGCTACCTGTGTCTGCTGCTGGTGGCCAGCCAGCCGTTCGTCATCAACAGCCTGCAGGCGGGTGTCATGAGCCTGACCGCCAGCGAGGAAACCGAGTGCAACGCCTTCAACGCCCGCACCGGTCAGCAACGACTGATCAGTGAGGCGGCGCGTGCCCGGGCGCTGGACCAACCGTTCAGCATTCTGGTCGTCTATCTGCCACAACTGGACATGCTCGGCGAGCAGTTCGGCGAAGACAGGCGCGTCGAATGCCTGGCGATGGCCTGCGACGTGATGCAGGAGGTCTCGCGCCAGGGCGACCTGCTGTGTCGCAGCGACAAGTCGTCCTTCTGGCTGATGCTGCCCAATACCGGCGAGGCGGGAGCGCTGATCATGCGCGAGCGCCTGACCGCGGCGCTGGCAGCGGCCACACAGCCGGAAACCGGCTCCATCATTGCCCGCGCGCGCCTGGTGACGTACAAGGCCGATGACACCACCCAGAAACTCGAGCAACGCCTGCTGGCCAGCCAGCTTGCCCTGATGGATCTCAATGAATGAGCGACACCCTTGCGTCACTGCTGCATTGGCTGAACCCCAGTGTGATGATCGACACCCTGATGACCACGCTGAGCGATCACCCGGCAGCCCTTGTCGCCGTCATCGGCCTGGTCTCACTGCTTGAATCTCTCGCCATCATCGGCCTGCTGGTGCCGGGCGTGGTCATTCTCACCGCCGGCGCCTCACTGGCCGGCCATCTCGAACTCTCGCTGCCGATACTGCTGGCCGCCGGGGCGCTGGGCGCCATCATCGGCGATGGCGTGAGCTTCTGGCTGGGCATCCGCTATCGCGATCAACTGCCCGGCCGCTGGCCCTTCTCGCGCCATCCCGAGTGGATCGAGCACGGCCAGCAGTTCTTTCATCGCCACGGCAGCTGGTCGATCGCCTTCGGACGCTTCGTCGGCCCGGTACGCCCGATCATCCCGCTGGTCGCCGGCATGCTCGACATGCCGCCGGCGCGCTTCTTCCTGGTCAATGGCCTCTCGGCACTGGCCTGGGCACCGGCCTACCTGCTGCCGGGCTATCTGCTGGGCCAGACCTGGCAGTCACTGTTCACCCTGCCGGAAGGGGCCGACGGCCTGTTGGTCGGCCTGGCCAGCGGCCTGATCGCCTGTGCCTTCGCCTTCTCCTTCCTGCGCCGCCAGCTGGGCCGCGAGGGCCGCCTCTATCATTGGCTGGCTCGTCGCATGCGTCGCAGCCCTTCCGGGCGGCGCCTGTGGTGGCAGCTGCGCCATCCCGACCCCGAGGGCGAATTCCCGCTCGCCTCGATGGCGCTGCTGATCTTCGCGGTGATCAGCGTGCCCGCCATGAGCCTGGCGGTGCTGGCCCATCCCGAGCCGTGGTGGATCGACCGCGTGGCCGCCTCACTGGCCGCAAGCCTCACCTCACTGATGCCCGCGGACTGGCTGCGCGAGGCAAGCCTCGTGCTGTCTCGCCTCGCCGATGGCACCGGCCTGGCGGCGCTCGTGGCTCCGTGGCTGGTATGGCTACTGCTCAAGGGTCGCCATGCGGTGTGGCTGCATCTGACGGCCGCCTGGCTGGGCATCGCCAGCGCCAATACCGTACTCAAGCACCTGATCCAGCGCCCGCGACCGGATACCCCCGCCTTCCTGGAAGGATCGATGTCGTTTCCCAGCGCCCATGCCGCCGGCAGCGTGGCAGTGTTCGGGCTGGCCGCCGCCTTCATCGCCGAGCGCCAGCCCTCCTCGCGACGTCGCTGGATCTACTGGGCAGCCATCGCCGCCTGTACGCTCGTCGGACTGTCACGCATCACGCTTGGCGTCCATTACCTCAGCGATGTGCTGGGCGGTGCCTGTCTGGGGCTGCTGGTCTGTGCGCTGGTGCGCATCAGCTATCCCGCCTTCGTGCGCCAGCCCTCTGCCCCCCTCGACTCGCCAGCTCCGCTGCTGTGGTTGAGCATGGCGAGCCTGCTGCTGTTGGCGGCACGCTTCGTCTGGCTGCCGCTCTAGTCTGTCGCGATCAGACTGCTGCCGCTCAGGCCGTCGCGATAACGTTGCCGTGATAGCGCTGTAAACCGATGAGCCGCCTGAGATGGCGGCTTTTTCACTACCCCCTGATGACGAGGAACCTCATGCCCGGCCCTGCTGCCCCTCCCGCCAACCAGCCCCAGGCGCTGATGTCGATTCATCTCGGCATCGCGCTGCTCGGCGGTACGGCGCTGTTCTCGAAAGGCGTGCCCCTCTCGGCGCTCGATATCACCACCTGGCGCAGCCTGCTGGCGGGGCTGTTCCTGCTGTGGCTGGCACGCCTGAAGTGGCATGTCTCGCTGCGTCTTAGCGGGCGCGACTGGGCCTTGCTGGGCATCGCCGCCGCGCTGATGGCCGCGCACTGGGTGAGCTACTTTCACTCGATGCAGGTGTCTTCCGTGGCCACCGGCATGCTGGCGCTGTTCACCTATCCCATCTTCATCGTGCTGCTGGAGCCCTGGGTGGAAGGCACGCGCCTGAAAGCGAAGGACCTGGCGGCAGCGGGACTGGTCTGCATCGGCGTCTGGCTGCTCGTCCCCGGCGGCGACAGCAGTGCGCAGGGCGACAGCCTGGCGGGAGTGTTATGGGGCGTGTTCTCGGGCCTGTTGTTCGCGGCGCGCAATCTGCTGGTGCGCTACCGTCTCAGCCACCTCAATCCGGTGCTGTCGATGAGCCTGCAGGCGCTGGGCGTCGTGGTGCTGACGCTGCCGTTCGTCTCCGGCGAGATCATGGATGCCAGCCCCTCGACGGGGATCGCCATGCTGGTGCTGGCCATCGTCTTCACGGCTGCGCCGCATGCACTGATGACCTTCGCCCTCGGCGGCCTCAAGGCCAAGACCGTCGGCATGATCGGCTGCCTGCAACCCGTCTACGGCGTGCTGCTGGCGTGGTTGATTCTCGGCGAGGTGCCCACCTGGCTGACGCTGGTCGGCGGCAGCTTCATCGTGGCGGCGGCTGCACTTGAGACACTGCGTCGCAGCTGAATCAAAGCCACGCCCCTGAATGCATCAAGGCCCGCCAATGGCGGGCCTTGATGTGTTTTCAAGCTGCAATGCCTGGCTCAGTCATGCCGACATCAACCGGTCGCGAGCCAGATTCCCACGCCGATCATCAGCGTGCCGGCCACGCGGTTCATCAGGCGCACACGCGAGCCACGCCCCAGCCAGCGCGCCAGGCTGCTGCCACCGCCGGCATAGAGCAGCAGACAGGTGAATTCCAGCGTCAGGATGATGCCGACCAGCGCGATCAGCTGCGGCGCCAGCGGCAGGCTGGCATCCAGAAATGGTGGCAACAGCGCAATGAAGAACGCCCAGCCCTTGGGATTGGCGATTGCGGTGACGAAGCCCTGTGCGGCCAGAGCACGGCGCGAGGCACGCGGTGCCGCCGGATCCTCCCCTGCTACCCCCAGGGCCAGACGACCACGTGAGCGCCACATCTGGATCCCCAGCCAGGCCAGATAGGCGCCCCCCGCCAGCTTGAAGGCCGAGAACACCATCGGATAGCGCAGCATGATGGTCGCGACGCCGATCACCGCCGACACCGCCACCAGCCCGACGCCCAGCAGCTCGCCCACCATCATCCACAGGGTGCGCTTGACGCCCTGGGTCATGCCCAGGGTCATCGCCAGCGTCATGCACATGCCCGGCGTCAGCGAGACCAGAAAGAATGTCGGCACGAACACCGACAACAATGACCAATTCAGCATTCCCTGCTCTCCTTGCACAGTCTGATGCAGTGCCAGAGGGATGCCTCTGACAAGCTCTCACCCGAGCGGATCGACTGACCGCCCTTCAATCGCCGCTGACATGCCCCTCGCCCCAGCGCGGCATCAGCGCATGCGAGATTCCCAGCTGGTTGAGAATGCGCGCGACGATGAAATCGATCATGTCATCGAGGGTCTGCGGACGATGATAGAAGCCGGGCGCGGCGGGCAGGATGACGGCGCCCATGCGCGTCAGACTCAGCATGTGTTCGAGATGGATGGCCGAGAACGGCGTCTCGCGCGGCACCAGAATCAGGGTGCGACGCTCCTTGAGTGCCACGTCGGCGGCGCGCTCGATCAGGTTGTTGCTGGCCCCGGTCGCGATCGCGGACAGCGAGCCGGTGGAACACGGACACACCACCATGGCGCTCGGCGCGCCGGAGCCGGAGGCCACCGGGGCCATCCAGTCCTCGCGTCCGAAGCAGCGAATCTGGCCGGGTCTGGCGGCGTAGCGCTGCGTGAGCACCTCGGTGAGACGCGCCGGGCGCGCCGGCAGCTCCTCGTCGGTCTCGGTGGCGATCACCATGTGCGCCGCCTTGGAGACCATCACCATCACTTCATGACCGGCCGCGACCAGACACTCGATCAGGCGCAGGCCGTACTGGGCGCCGGAGGCCCCGGTCAGCGCGACGGTGACCGCCGACTTGAACTCGCCCTCTGGGGCTGTCGCTTGCGTCTTCATGCTTCACCTTCACGTGCTGCCAGCGCCACAAGAAGGCGCTCGTGGATACCGCCGAAGCCGCCATTGGACATCACCACCACCCAGTCGCCGGCGCGGGATTGATTGGCGATCTTCGCGATCAGAGTGTCAAGGTCCTGCTCGACCTCCGCCTCCACGCCGAGCGCGCGGCACTCGCTGACCGTCTCCTCCAATGACCAGCCAAGGCTGGGGCCCGCGAACCAGCTGACGCGGTCGGCCGCGGTCACTGAAGCCGGCAGGCGCGCCTTCATGGTGCCGAGCTTCATGGTGTTGGAGCGCGGTTCGATCACCGCCCACAGGCGACCGCCCTGCCCTTCGGCCGCAACGCCCGGCGCCAGGCCCTCGAGCGTGGTGGCGATGGCGGTCGGGTGGTGCGCGAAGTCATCGATGACCTTGACGCCTGCCACCTCACCGCGCAGCTCCTGGCGACGCCTGGGCGGCGCGAAGCGTGCGAGCGCCTCCAGCGCCACCTCGAGACCCACGCCGCATTCGACGGCCGCGGCCACGGCGGCGCAGGCATTGGCCACGTTGTGGCGTCCGCGCATCGCCCACTGGCACTCGACGAAGCGATCCGTCTCGCCTGAGTCATCGACCGGCGGTGCCAGCGCGAAGTGGCTGCCGTCGGCACTGATCAGGCGATAGCGCCAGTCGCCACCGGCATTCTCGATACCGCTCTCATCGCCGAAGCGCGCCACCGGCGTCCAGCAGCCTTGATCCAGCACGCGCTCCAGGGCCTCGGCACCGGCGACGGCGTCCGCCGCGACCACCAGCTTGCCGCCAGCCGGCACGGTGCGCACCAGATGGTGGAACTGACGCTCGATGGCGGCGAGATCCGGGAAAATGTCGGCGTGATCGAACTCAAGATTGTTGAGCACGGCGATGCGCGGACGGTAATGCACGAACTTGGAGCGCTTGTCGAAGAAGGCCGTGTCGTATTCATCGGCCTCGACCACGAAGGGCGCCCGAGGGTCGCCGATACGCGCGGAATCGCCCAGCTGCGGCGGCACGCCACCGATCAGG
The DNA here is from genome assembly GCF_001306765.1 of Cobetia sp. UCD-24C. Taxonomy (NCBI): domain Bacteria; kingdom Pseudomonadati; phylum Pseudomonadota; class Gammaproteobacteria; order Oceanospirillales; family Halomonadaceae; genus Cobetia; species Cobetia sp. UCD-24C. The sequence continues at coordinate 262,500 of NZ_LJTD01000001.1, forward strand.
TAGCCCGGCGCGAGGCCCGCGCATTCGAGAATCCAGGCGGTCATGGTCGCGGTGGTGGTCTTGCCGTGGGTGCCGGCGATGGCGATCACCGGACGGCCGGTCAGCACCTCGTCACACAGCCATTGCGGGCCGGAGGTATAGGCCAGACCACGCTCGAGCAGCGCCTCGACTTCGGGGTTGCCGCGCGAGACGGCATTGCCGACCACCGTGAGATCAGGCGCGGGGACGAGATTGTCGGCCGCATAGCCTTCCATCAGGGTGATACCGGCCTCGGCCAGCTGTGTGCTCATGGGCGGATAGACGTTGACATCGCTCCCCGTGACGCGATGACCGCGCGCGCGCGCCAGCAGCGCCAGAGAGCCCATGAAGGTACCGCAAATACCGATGACGTGAAGGTGCATCTGTTTCTCCAATCCGGAAGCCCGAGCAGCCTAGCATGCCCGCCAGGCGGCGAGTAGCGCGCGGCCTGTCAGGGATGGACGACACCCCCAGTGGCATTCGGGCGTCGTGCAGGGGTCATGTCTTTCGGATATGATGCGGCGGGTAAGCGCCAGCCCGTTCAAGACCATGACAAGGAAGCAGAGACGAGAAGCCCATGCCCCAGCACAATGCCTTCTACGCCCAGTCCGGTGGCGTTACCGCCGTCATCAACGCCAGTGCCTGTGGCGTCATCGAAGCCGCTCGTGAAAACGGCGACCAGATCGGCAAGCTGTATGCCGGCCACAACGGCATCATCGGTGCCCTGACCGAAGACCTGATCGACGTCAGCCAGGAAAGCGACGAGAACATCGCCGCGCTGCGCCACACGCCGGGCGGTGCCTTCGGCTCCTGCCGCTACAAGCTCAAGAGCATCGAGGACCACCGTACCCAGTACGAGCGTCTGATCGAGGTGTTCAAGGCCCACGACATCCGTTACTTCTTCTACAACGGTGGCGGCGACAGCGCCGATACCTGCCTGAAGGTCTCTCAGCTGGCCGAGACCATGGGCTACCCGATCCAGGCCATCCACGTGCCGAAGACCGTGGACAACGACCTGCCGATCACCGACAACTCGCCGGGCTTCGGCAGCGTGGCCAAGTACATCGCCACCTCCACCCGTGAAGCCGGTCTCGACATCGCCTCCATGTGCGCCACCTCCACCAAGGTGTTCATCCTGGAAGTCATGGGTCGTCACGCGGGCTGGATCGCCGCTGCCGGTGCCCTGGCCGGTGAAGATGCCACCCAGCCGCCGCACATCGTCGTCTTCCCGGAAGTCGCCTTCCACCGCAAGGAATTCATGGCGCGCGTCGATGCCTGCGTCAAGGAACACGGCTACTGCGTGGTCGTGGTCTCCGAAGGTGCGCGTTACGAAGATGGCACCTTCCTGGCCGATGCCGGCAACACCGATGCCTTCGGCCACCGTCAGCTGGGCGGCGTCGCGCCGACACTGGCCGGCATGGTCAAGCAGGACCTGGGCTACAAGTACCACTGGGCCGTGGCCGACTACCTGCAGCGCGCAGCGCGTCACATCGCCTCCAGGACCGACGTCGAGCAGGCCTACGCCACTGGCCGTGCCGCCGTCGAGATGGCGCTGGCCGGCAAGAATGCCGTGATGCCGGCGATCCGTCGCCTCGGCGATGGCGCTGACTACGCCTGGGACATCATCGAGGCGCCGCTGGAGCAGATCGCCAACCATGAGAAGTTCATGCCGCTGGAGTTCATCACCGAAGATGGCTTCTACATCACCGACGCCTGCCGCGAATATCTGTCGCCGCTGATCCAGGGTGAGGACTTCCCGCCGTTCGTCAATGGTCTGCCGGCGGTCGCCAGGCTCACGCTGGCCAAGGTCGAGAAGAAGCTGACACCGTTCACGATCTGATCGCCTGACTTTGATGCGCCTGACGGGTCCGGCGCTGACACGGCCAGTTGGTGACAGTACCGATAGCTGACTGTCCCGGTCGTTGACAGAGCTGGTCGTTGACAGAGTCGGTCGTTGACAGTGAAGCGAGTGTAACAAAGCCCCGCACAGGCAACTGTGCGGGGCTTTTTGATGGCTGTCAGTTGTCATGCGGGGGTACGGGGAAACACCTCCTCCAGCCGGTACACCGCATGCGGCGGCGGCTGACGCTGGCTGACCTCGACCATACGCGCCGCTACCTGAGCGCCACGGATCGGTCGATAGCGCTGCAAGCCCGGCAAGCGGGTGAGCAACGGCAACAGATAGCGACCCAGCGTCTCGCCCAGGCGGAACTCGCTGCGCTCCCCTACCAGCAATGACGGCTGGAAGACACTGATACGCGCAAAAGGCAGCGCCTTGATGGCCACTTCCAGCTCGCCCTTCATCCTGAGATAGCCATTGCGGCTCGCGTGATTGGCGCCGCTGGAGGAGACCAGCAAGTAGTGCGTCACTCCCTGGGCGGCCGCCAGCCGGGCGGCATTCAGTTGATGATCGATGTCGACACGCCGCTGGGCCTCGAGCGACCCCGCCTGCTTGAGCGTGGTGCCCAGGCACGAGAACAGCAGGTCTGCCTGGAAACAATCGGCCCAGTATTCCAGGCGCGCGAAGTCGACCACATGGTTCTCGACCTTGTCAGAGTCGCCAGGCGCCGGCCGGCGCGTCAGCGTGACGACTCGGGCGATGGCCTCGCAGGCGATGAGTTCAGCCACCACCTCGCGCCCCACCACGCCGGTCGCCCCGATCACGATCGCGGTCTGCCCCATACACCTCTTCCTCCCACCATGGCCTTGAGCCCCATCAGGCTCTGCGTTCACTTCAGCAGCCAGGACAGCACCAGCAGCAACAGCAGGATGCCGGCGACGCCCTGCCAGAAATTGGCCGGTTCACGTATCGCCTCCGAGGGCGTCAGCGCCTTGCCGGGGTCCTGCTGCGGCAGGCGCAGCGCGTAAAGCAGCTCAGACAGGCGGCGATAGCGCAGGGTGCGTTGCGGGTCCAGGGCGCGCCTGAGGGCGTCGTCCAGTATCTGTGGCACCTGGGGATTGCGCATGCGGGCTGGCTGATATTCCAGCAACTCGAGGTCGGTGTGGGTGCGCAGCTGCTCCATCGACTGGGCGTAGGGCTGCATGCCGGTCAGCAGCCAGTAGATCACCGAGGCCAGGCCGTATTGATCGCTGCGTCGACTGACATCGGCGCCAAGGGCATATTCCGGCGCGCTGTGTTCGGTCAGGCCCACCTGACGCGCCAGCGGACCGGCGCTCTCGTGGCCATCCCCTTCACGCAGATGGCAAGCGCCGAAATCGACCAGCACCACCTTGCCATGACGGTCGATCATCACGTTGTCGGGGTGAATCAGCTGGTGCAGCACCTCACGACGATTGAGGGCATGCACGGCCTTGCCGAGCTGGCGCGCGATGTCGAGACGCTGCTCGAGATTGGCCTGCGGGTGCATGCGTGCCCATTCGGTCAGTGTCTGCGCCTCCAAGTGCTCAAGCAGATAGTAGAGGTGATCACGCGGGCGTGACGGCTCCACCACCTTGACCACGAAGGGCGAGCTGACGCGGTCCACCACCCACTGCTGGAGCAGGAAGTGCTCGAGATAGGCATTCTTGAGCGACAGCTCCGGGCTGGGCGCCTTCATCACCATCACGCGCCGGCTCTTGAGGTCACGCACCTTGTAGACGCGTACCCGCGCGCTGCGTGACATGACCTCCATCACTTCCAGGCCATCGATGCGGTCGCCCGGCTCCAGCTCACGCGGCACCGGCAGGTCGCCATAGACGCGCCCCGGCGTATCGTCGGAGGCAGTCGCCAGGCGATCGATGCGCACCAGCTGGAAGCAGAACTGATCGGCCGTGTAGCCGCGCTCATCGGCGCGGTCCGCCGCGGCATGCGCCAGGCGCTCACTGGCGGCATCGAGATCCGAGACGTCATCGCGAATCAGTGACACGAAATCGGAAGGCAGCAGAGTGCCGCGCACCGCCTGGGTGGTGAACAGGAAGATATCGCCCTGCTTGAGCGGCAGCTCGATGTAGTCGATGTCGAGGCTGACATCCATGCCCAGCGCCCGCGACGGATAACGATAGCCGCCGAGATCGGTGACATGGTCGCGCGAGATCTGCTCGAACTCGCCGCCACGCAGCCGGAAGACCACCGTGTCGCCGGCATGGAACAGATGCGCCGACTGGCCCCGGAAGACGACGGCGGAAATAGAGGTCACGTAACTGCCGCCCCGCACGAAGCGGCTCTGGCTGTAGCACCAGCTGTTCAGCGCCCGCAGCACGCGGGTCGCGGAATACTTGACGCTCCAGTTGTCGGGCGTGGCGAAGTAATCGGCCAGAAAGCCACGCACGGCAAGGTCGCCGGCCTGCTTGGCAATCGCGTTCTTGCTGGTGGTGTCGGCGATCAGCGCACAGCCGCCCTTGGCCGCCAGCGGGCCGCGCTCCAGCGGTATCTCCAGCGACATCGAGCTGCGATGACGCTTGCGGTCGGGAGCCACGAAGGCCTGACCGTAACTGAGTGAAAGCTCTGCATCCGCCAAGGCGGTCTCCTTGCGTCTCGATCCTGCCGTTACGTTTCATGCATGCGGTGGTGACGCAGCGCCAGCCGATGCTGAACGCACAATCGCCGTTGCGCCGCGCTGGACGGCCCCAAGTGTTACCCGAGTCAGCCTGCAGTGCCACCACTCGTTGGTGCAACGCAAGGCGATCGAGCGTGGCATAATGGCAAAACGGTCTGCCAGTTCGTATAATTCAGCGGAATTTTGACCCGCAGGCCTTCAACCCGCAAACCCAAGGACTCGACAATGAGTTTCGACAAGATCCCCGCTGGCAAGGAATTGCCGAACGACGTCTACGTAGCGATCGAGATTCCGGCCAATCACGCGCCGATCAAGTACGAGATCGACAAGGACATCGATGCGCTCATGGTGGATCGTTTCATGGCCACCCCGATGTTCTACCCGGCCAACTACGGCTACATCCCGAACACCCTGGCCGACGATGGCGATGCCCTCGACGCACTGGTCGTGACCCCGTATCCGGTCGCTCCGGGCAGCGTCATCCGTGCGCGTCCGGTCGGCGTGCTCAACATGAGCGACGAAGCCGGTGAAGACGCCAAGCTGGTCTGCGTCCCGCACCAGAAGCTGACCTCCCTGTACGACGACGTCCAGGAAGTCACTGATCTGCCGGAACTGCTGCGTCAGCAGATCGCGCACTTCTTCGAGAACTACAAGGATCTCGAGAAAGGCAAGTGGGTCAAGATCGATTCCTGGGACGGTGCTGATGCCGCCCGTGCCGCGATCGAGAAGGCAGCCGCTGCCTACCAGAAGGACTGAGTCCTTCTGAAGTGATGCGCGATTCAGGCATCACGATGCAAAAAAGCCCCCGTCAATGACGGGGGCTTTTTCGTTTCCGGCTGACGCCCGACACCGGGAGGAGGCCCTCAGGCGGCATCGGGCGTCACGGGATCAGCCCTTCTCGAGCAGGCTGCGCAGGTCACTGATCGCGGAGTTGGCACGCGCGACGTAGTTGGCCATCACCAGCGAATGGTTGGCGAAGAAGCCGAAGCCGGAGCCATTGAGGATGATCGGGCTGCCGATATCGGTCTGGGTCGCTTCCAGCTCACGGATGATCTGGTCGATGGAGGTCAGCGCGTTCTTGTCTTCCAGCACGCCCTGGAAGTCATGACGCACTGCCTTGAGCAGATGGATCAGCGCCCAGGAGGTGCCGCGTGCCTGATAGAAGACATCGTCGATCTCGAGCCACGGCGTCTTGATCTCTTCTTCCGTCTGGGTGCTCTTGGCCGAGGTGGCGCTCTTGTCGCCGGCCAGGCTCAGGTTGAGCTGCGACTTGCCGACACTCGCCGACAGACGCTGGGACAGGGAGCCGAGGCGATTCTCGACATCGGACAGCCACGCCACCAGGTTGTCGGCACGCGCGTAGAACTGGCCGTTGTTCTGGGTGTCATCGCTCAGACGCTTGAGGTAGTCGCCCAGCTCACGGTTGGCGTCGGCATATTCGTGCTCGGCTTCCGGCAGCATCCAGGCATTGGCATCGATGAACAGCAGAGATTCGGCCTTGCCCAGCGCCTTGTCATCGCTGGACTGGGACTGCGAGCGGCTGAATTCCTTGCGCAGCTCACGCGTCATGTCACGCACCTGTACCAGTACGCCATATTCCCAGTTGGGCATGTTGTCGAGCATCAGCCCCGGCGGCGCCACATCATTCTTGAGATAACCGCCCGGCTTGTGCAGCAGGGTATCGTTGAGTTTCATCAGGGTGGCGACGGTCGCGGTGCCTGTCGGCAGGGTCTCGAAAGCCGGTGCCGGCTCTTCACCCTCGACCTTGGCCACCGGTGCGGCCAGACCATGCACGCGAGCCAGTTCGGTGCGCGTGGCCTGATCGATGTTGAACTCGTCCGGTTCACTGCTCCAGTAGATACCAAGGCCAACGCAGACCAGCAGATAAATGACGAACAGCCCGATCAGTGGTTTCCAGATCCAGCCATACTGAGGCGTTTCCAGCACATCGCGATTGGCGCCGCGCTTGCTGCCTTTACCGAATAGGGCCATGCGTTCTTCCTTGTATGAAGCCTTGTAGAAAAAGCCGTGTGAGAGACGAGTCAGACCTGCCTGAACGGATGTGAGCCGCGCCGATGCATCCAGCGCAGGTACTCATGACGTACGTCCTATCCTATCATGCGCCCCTGCACGTGCCAGTCGCACTCGGTGAAGTGCCGGTTCTGTGACAAGGTGCGATGCGCTCCGGATTGCGGGCCTGGTCGTGGACCGAGCCACGGGCCTGGTCGTGGACCGAGTCGCGGTACGAGCCGAGTGCCACACTGCCACCCGCGCAGGCGGCTTCACCACTCGAGCCCGATACGTCTTCACGCGCCCTCACACGAGCGGGATGTCTGCTACATGGTGGCACATTCATCCGCGTGCAAGTCGTGCGCGGCGATGATGGGCCTGCTCTCGAGCCAGCGCTCGCCCCGGAGCAGGATGGTGGCGGTGCGAGACTGCGGTGCCTTGAGGCCTGCAGGATGTTCTTTCGGCACTGTATAAGGATGCTTCCGTGCTTCGTTCGTTCTTGAAAGTCCGCATGGCGCTGCCAACGGGCCGCGCACGCCCCTCCGCGTTCTCACGCCTGCTGGGCCCTGAGTTGCTGGCAACCCTGCTGGCAATCGCGCTGGTGGTCGCGCAGGCGATGACGGCGCTGCCCGCCAATGCCGGTCTGTTCAGCTCAGGCTCAGGCTCAAGTTCAAACGCCGGCAGCGGCTCAAGCGGTGCAGCGTCCAGCCTGTTCGGCGGCGGCAATCAGGGCGATTTCCTGCCGGTCAGTGAAGCCTTCAAGCCGCGCAGCTGGCGCGAGGGCGACACCCTGTATGTCGGCTTCACCAGTGCCGAAGGCTATTACCTCTATCGGCATCAGTTCAGCTTCGCGACCACCAGCGACCAGGTCGCTCTGGGCGACGCCGACCTGCCGCCGGGAGAGCTGAAGAACGATCCCTACATGGGCGAGGTGCATGTCTTCCATGATGCGCTGGTCATTCGCATCCCGCTTATGAGCGCCTCCTCTGGCAAGGCAGTGCATGAAGACACACCGGCCAGCGGCCCGATCCCGCTCTCCATCACCTTCCAGGGCTGCGCCGATGCCGGGCTCTGCTATCCACCGGAGACCGTCACGCTGCAGGCCGGCGAGCAGAGCGCCCCTGCCCCGTTCGCGCAGCTGATGCCGACCGCCAGCCAGTCGAGCGATACGACGGCGTCGACGGTAAGCCGCACCACAACAGCCCCGATCGGCGGCACCGATGCCGGCTTCAGCGCACTGTTCGCGGATGCCAGCCTGCTGACGGCTCTGGGGCTATTCTTCCTCGCCGGTCTCGGGCTGACCTTCACGCCCTGTGTGCTGCCGATGATTCCGATCCTGAGCTCGATCATCGTCGGCCAGCGCCCCAGCCGCCCGCGCGCCCTGCTGCTCTCCACGAGCTACGCCCTGGGCATGTCCCTGACCTACGCCGCGGCCGGCACCTTGATGGGACTGTTCGGCGCGGGGCTCAACCTGCAGGCACATCTGCAAGCGCCTGCCGTGTTGATCCCCTTCGCTGCTTTGTTCGTGCTGTTCGCGCTGGCCATGTTCGGCGCCTTCAATCTAGGCCTGCCAAGCGGCATGCACTCACGGCTCGACGCGCTGCAAGGGCGCCTGATGAATGCCGGCCCCGGCGGACTGGCGCTGGCAGGCGCGTTATCGGTACTCGTGGTATCGCCCTGCGTCTCGGCACCTCTGGCCGGTGCGCTGGTCTATCTTTCCGCCAGTGGCGATGCCATGACCGGCGGGCTGGCACTCTTCGCGCTGGGGCTGGGCATGGGCGTGCCGTTGATTCTGGTCGGCACCTTCGGCGCCAGCCTGCTGCCCAGGGCCGGCGGCTGGATGGATGGCATCAAGCAGGCCTTCGGTATCCTGCTGCTGGGGGTGGCGCTGTGGCTGGTGGAGCGTTTGCTGCCGGCCTCGCTGGCGGTGCTGGGCTGGGCCATTCTGGCCATCGGCACCGGCGTGGCGCTGGGAGCGCTCAGCACACAGACCCGAGGCTGGGCGCGTGCCCGTCAGGCACTGGGACTGGTCGCGCTGGGCTGGGGCATGATCAGCCTGCTGGGCGTGGCAGGCGGCGCAAGCGACCCGCTGCGCCCGCTGGCGCCCTTCACTGGCGGCACATCATCCGGGCAGGCCGCCGAGACGTCACTGGACTTCACCACCGTCAGCGACATGAGCGAGCTCGAGCGAGAACTGGCACTGGCCGCCAGCCGCGGCCAGCCGGTGTTCGTCGACTACTACGCCGACTGGTGCATCTCGTGCAAGGTGATGGAGCGCGAGGTCTTCCCCAAAGTCGCCAGCCAGTTGCGCCAGTTCCACCTGATTCGCGCCGACGTCACCAGTACCGGGGCCGCGACCCAGGCGCTGCTCAAGCAATTCGGCCTGTTTGGCCCCCCCAGCCTGCTGTTCTTCGCCGATGAACGCGAGCTCAAGGCGGCGCGCATTCAGGGAGAAGTCGACGCCAGTCAGCTCGGCCAGCACCTGACAGCGGTGCTGGATCAGCTGCGCGGCACGTCACAGCGCGCGAACTGAGCGGCGTGCCTGCCACACGCCCGGCGCAGCGCAGCTGCTGCCGAGATGCACGCGAGGACGAAGAATGCGGCAAAATCTTCGGTTCAGTGCCAAACTGGACAGCGTTCGAGAATTTCGGCAGAATCCGCGTCACTACGGCAACAGCCTACGCTCAATAGGTAAACGTCGTGGATAGTGACGGTATCTTTGCATTTTCTTCATGGGTTAACAGCTCAATGAGCCTGGTGCTCGAGCACGGCTGACATAAGGGACTTTCATGGCGCGCATCCTGGTACTCAACGGCCCCAATCTCAATCTGCTGGGGACCCGTGAACCCGAGGTGTATGGCACCACCACGCTGGAGGATATCCACCAGCGTCTGGTCCAGCGCGCCAGCGCGGCCGGCCATCAGCTGGACTGGCTGCAGTCCAATGCCGAGCATGTGCTGATCGAGCGTATCCACCTTGCCCGTGAAGATGGCACCGCCATCATCCTGATCAATCCGGCGGCCTTTACCCATACCAGCGTTGCGCTGCGCGATGCGCTACTCGGCGTCGCACTCCCGTTCATCGAGCTGCACCTTTCCAACACCCATGCCCGCGAGCCGTTCCGCCACCATTCGTATCTTTCCGATGTGGCACGCGGCGTGATCATGGGCTTTGGCGCTCGAAGCTATGACATGGCGCTTGACGCCGCCCTGGACGATCTCGCGCAGTAAGGGCACGTCCAGAGCGGTGTTCACGCACCGCCCTCAGGCCTCATCACTGCCTGATATCAGGATTCACCGGCCATCGCCATGGTCGGGACAGCCGTCGGGGCTGTCGCCCGCAGCCGCCGCTATCACGGCTGCACACCCCCATTTCCAGCCACATTTACATCGGGATTAATTTCATGGATATCCGCAAGGTCAAGAAGCTGATCGAGCTGCTCGAAGAGTCCAACATCAGCGAAATCGAGATCCAGGAAGGCGAAGAGTCCGTTCGCATCAGCCGCCATCCGCAGGGCTTCGCCCAGCAGCCGATGATGCAGGCCCCGATGATGATGCAGCAGCAGCCGATGCAGCAGGCCGCTCCGGCAGCCGCTGGCGCCGCTGAAGCACCGGCCGCTCCGGCAGCACCGGCTGCGCCGCAGGGTCACACCATCAATTCCCCGATGGTCGGCTCCTTCTACCGTTCTCCGGCGCCGGGCTCCAAGGCCTTCATCGAAGTCGGCCAGAGCGTCAAGAAAGGTGATACCGTCTGCATCGTCGAAGCCATGAAGATGATGAACCAGATCGAAGCCGACAAGGATGGCGTCGTCGAAGCCATTCTGATCGAAGACGGCGAGCCGGTTGAATTCGACCAGCCCATGATCGTCATTTCCTGATCCCAACGGACACGTCACCATGCTCGACAAGGTACTGATTGCCAACCGCGGCGAGATCGCCCTTCGCATCCTTCGCGCCTGCAAGGAACTGGGCATCAAGACGGTAGCGGTGCACTCCAAGGCCGACCGCGACCTGATGCACGTCCGCCTGGCGGATGAAGCTGTGTGCATCGGCCCGGCCTCCTCTGCCAAATCCTATCTCCACATCCCGGCGCTGATCGCAGCCGCCGAGGTGACGGACGCCGACGCCATCCACCCGGGCTACGGCTTCCTGTCGGAAAATGCCAACTTCGCCGAACAGGTCGAACGTTCCGGCTTCGCCTTCATCGGCCCGCGCGCTGACACCATCCGCATGATGGGTGACAAGGTCGCGGCCATCGAGGCGATGAAGCTGGCCGGCGTTCCGACCGTGCCGGGTTCCGACGGCCCGGTGCCGGAAGACGAAGACGAGATGTACGCCATCGCCGAGCGCATCGGCTATCCGGTGATCATCAAGGCCGCCGCTGGCGGTGGTGGTCGCGGCATGCGCGTGGTGCACTCCAAGGCCAGCCTGCTGTCCTCGGTGAGCATCACCCAGGGTGAAGCGGCCGCGGCCTTCGGCGACGGCACGGTGTACATGGAGAAATTCCTCCAGAACCCGCGTCACGTCGAAGTCCAGGTACTGGCCGATGGCCAGGGCAACGCCATCCATCTGTATGACCGCGACTGCTCCCTGCAGCGTCGTCACCAGAAGGTGCTGGAAGAAGCACCGGCGCCGCAGCTGGACGAAGAGGCGCGTGCCAAGGTACTCAAGTCGTGCACCGATGCCTGCATCGAGATCGGCTACCGTGGCGCCGGCACCTTCGAGTTCCTGTACGAGAACGGCGGCTTCTACTTCATCGAGATGAACACTCGTGTTCAGGTCGAGCACCCGGTGACCGAGATGGTCACTGGCATCGATATCGTCAAGGAACAGCTGCGCATCGCCTCCGGCCTGCCGCTGTCCGTGAAGCAGGAAGATATCGAGCTGCGCGGTCACGCCTTCGAGTGCCGTATCAATGCCGAGGATTCGCGCACCTTCATGCCGTCTCCGGGCAAGGTCGAGCTCTATCACGCGCCGGGCGGTCTGGGCGTGCGCATGGACTCGCACCTGTACTCCGGCTACACCGTTCCGCCGCACTACGACTCCCTGATCGGCAAGCTGATCACCTGGGGCGAGAGCCGCGAGATCGCACTGACGCGCATGCGCAATGCCCTCGACGAGCTGCTGGTGGAAGGTATCAAGACCAACACTGACCTGCAGAAGGATCTGGTGCGTGATGCCGGCTTCCAGGAAGGTGGCGTCAACATCCATTATCTGGAGAAGAAGCTGGGCCTGTAAGACGCCCCGCTTGAGATCGGTGACCTGGTTGCCGATAGACGCACGACAGAAGGGTGGCCTCGGCTGCCCTTCTGTCGTCTGTGCCCTCCTCCCCTTTCTTATCGCCCATCGACAGGAGTCACCATGTCCTGGCTGCAACTCAAGGCGCGTATCGCCCCCGACCACGCCGAGATTCTCGAGCATCTGCTGATGGAAGAAGGCGCCTGCGCCATCACGCTGCAGGATGCAGAAGACCAACCGCTGTTCGAACCGGACCTCGGCAGCACGCCGCTATGGAGCGAGACAGTCCTCACTGGCCTGTGGGATGGCACCGAAGGCATCGAGGCCATGCGCGAGCGGGTCAAGGCCGGCTGGGCGGCGCTGATTCCCGATGAGCCCTGCCCGGAGATCGAGGTCGAGATCCTCGAGGACCGTGACTGGGCCAGGGAATGGATGGACGGTTTCGAGCCGCTCAGGATGGGCCAGCGCCTGTGGATCGTGCCCAGCTGGCACGATGCGCCGGAGCAGGACGCCGTCAACCTGATGCTCGACCCGGGCCTGGCCTTCGGCACCGGCACCCATCCGACCACCGCCCTGTGCCTGGAATGGCTCGATGGGCTGGCCGTCGATGGCAAGCTCGCCCAGCACAGCGTGCTCGACTTCGGCTGCGGTTCCGGCATCCTCGCCATCGCCGCGCTCAAGCTCGGCGCGGTGGATGCGCTGGGCACCGATATCGACCCGCAGGCGCTGCAGGCCTCGCGGGAGAACGCCCAGCGCAATGACGTCAGCGACCAGCTGACCCTGTGCTACCCGGACCGCCTGCCGGACGCGGGCTATCAGATCGTGGTCGCCAACATCCTGGCCGGCCCGCTGGTCGAGCTGGCCCCGCAGATCGCGGGCAGCGTCGCCCCGGGTGGCCTGCTGGCGCTCTCCGGCATTCTCGCGCCCCAGGCGGAAGAGGTGCTCGACGCCTATCGTGAAGCCGGCCTGATCATGGAAGAACCCACCGAGCGCGATGGCTGGGTACGCCTCAATGGTCAGCGTCCACTGATGGGCTGAGCCACGCCATGAGCGCCGCAGCCGCGCAGGGATAACGCATCCGCGATGCATTGTGGATGAAATAGCCCTTCAAACCCTGCGGCGCTCTAGGTATCATGACGCCCCCGCGAATCCCTGACACGACAGCGGCTCGCGCGCCTGACATCACTCGCATGACACGAGACCCATGACCGATACCCCGCTTCCCGCCGACCTGCCCCGCATCGGCGTACATCAGCTTCCCAATCGCGTGATTCTGGCCCCGATGGCCGGTGTCACCGATCGCCCGTTCCGACAGCAATGTCGTGAGCTGGGCGCCGGGCTGGTGGTATCGGAGATGGTGACCAGTGACAAGCGGCTGTGGAATACCGTCAAGTCCCGCACGCGCATGAACCATGCCGGCGAACCCGGCCCGCGTGCCGTGCAGATCGCCGGCGGTGACGCCGCCATGCTGGCCGAGGCCGCGGCGCTCAACGCCGAGATGGGCGCAGAGATCATCGACATCAACATGGGCTGCCCGGCCAAGAAGGTCTGCAACAAGGCCGCCGGTTCTGCCCTGATGCGCGACGAGAAGCTCGTCGGCGAGATTCTCGATGCCGTGGTACGCGCCGTGGACGTGCCGGTCACGCTCAAGATGCGCACCGGCTGGTGCGAAGAGACGCGCAACGCCATCGCCATCGCGCGCATGGCCGAAAGCGCCGGCATCCAGGCGCTGTCCGTGCATGGTCGTACTCGCCAGCAGAAATATACCGGTGAGGCCGAATACGACACCATCGCCGCCGTGAAGGCCGCGGTGTCGATTCCGGTCTTCGCCAATGGCGATATCGACAGCGGCGAGAAGGCGCGACATGTGCTTGACTATACGGGCGCCGACGCCGTGATGATCGGCCGTGCGGCCCAGGGCAATCCCTGGATCTTCCGCGAGATCAATCACTACCTGGCCACCGGCCAGGTAGCCTGTGGCCCGAGCGATGCGGAGCGCGCCATCGTGATGCGCACCCACCTCGAGGCCCTGTACGAATTCTACGGTGACTACATGGGAACGCGCATCGCGCGCAAGCATGTGGGCTGGTATCTGGCGACGCGGGAGGATGGCAGTGAGCTCAAGCGCTACTTCAATCCCCTCGAGGAGCCGGATGAACAGCGCCAGTTCCTGACCCGCCTGTTCGGCGAGCCGGATGGCAACGCCCGCACCGAGACGCAAGGAAGTCACGCAGCATGACCAGCAGGCACCCTCTTTCACCCGACGACGCAAGCCAGGCCACCCTGATGACGCCCGTGCGGCACCATCAGACCCTGCGCGAGGCCGTCGAGCACTCCATGGCGCGCTACTTCGCCCACCTGGATGGCGAGCAGGTCACCGACCTGCATGCCATGGTGATGGCCGAGGTCGAGGCGCCGCTGCTGGAGGCGGTGATGGCCCACGCGCAGGGCAACCAGACCCGCGCCGCCGACATGCTGGGCCTCAACCGAGGCACACTGCGCAAGAAGCTCAAGCAGTTTGATCTGATCTGACCCCGCCGGGGCACCTTTACAGGTGCCCCGGCGTCTTTTTGTTGATCCACGAGTGGAGCATCATGCAAGCCAAGCCCCAAGCCATCCGTCGCGCCCTCCTGAGTGTTTCCGACAAGACCGGAATCGTCGAATTCGCTCGTGCCCTGGACGCCCGCGGCGTCGCCCTGCTGTCCACCGGCGGTACCTTCCGCCTGCTCAAGGACAACGGCCTTGCCGTCACGGAAGTGTCCGAGCACACCGGTTTCCCGGAAATGATGGATGGCCGGGTCAAGACCCTGCACCCGAAGATCCACGGTGGCATTCTCGGCCGCCGCGGCCAGGATGATGCGGTGATGGCCGAGCACGGCATCGACCCCATCGACATGGTCATCGTCAATCTGTACCCGTTCGCCGCTACCGTGGCCAACCCGGATTGCTCGCTGGAAGACGCCATCGAGAACATCGATATCGGTGGCCCGACCATGGTGCGTTCCTGCGCCAAGAACCACGCCCACACCACCATCGTCGTCAACGCCTCGGATTATGACCGCGTGATCGCCGAGATGGATGCCAACGACAATGCCGTCAGCGATGACGCGCGCTTCGATCTGGCCGTGGCCGCCTTCGAGCACACCGCCGCCTACGATGGCGCCATCGCCAACTGGCTGGGCCAGCGAGTCGAAGGCGGCAGCGAAGGCCTGCCGCGTCAGTACAACGTCAGCCTGAGCAAGAAGCAGGACATGCGTTACGGCGAGAACCCGCACCAAAAGGCGGCCTTCTACGTCGAGGACGGTGCCACCGAGGCCAGCGTCGCCACGGCCGTGCAGGTGCAGGGCAAGGCGTTGTCCTACAACAACGTCGCCGACACCGATGCCGCCTTCGAGTGCGTCAAGGCCTTCGACGAGACCGCCTGTGTCATCGTCAAGCACGCCAACCCGTGTGGCGTCGCCATCGGCGAGTCTGCCCTGGCCGCCTACGATCGTGCCTATCAGACCGATCCGACCAGCGCCTTCGGCGGCATCATCGCCTTCAACGTGCCGCTGGACGCCGAGACCGCGCAGGCGATCGTCTCGCGTCAGTTCGTCGAGGTGATCATCGCCCCGGGCATCAGTGAAGAGGCGGCGGCCATCGTCGCCACCAAGGCCAATGTACGCCTGCTCGACGTCGCGGATGCCTGGGCGGCCGAGCGTACCGGCGGTCACGACTTCAAGCGTGTCACCGGCGGTCTGCTGGTCCAGGACCGCGACCAGGGCATGGTCGGCCGTGATGAGCTCAAGGTCGTCACCGAGCGTGCACCGAGCGAGCAGGAACTCAACGACCTGACCTTCGCCTGGAAAGTGGCCAAGTTCGTCAAGTCCAACGCCATCGTCTACATCAAGGATGGCCAGACCATCGGTGTGGGCGCCGGCCAGATGAGCCGCGTCTATTCCGCCAAGATCGCCGGCATCAAGGCCGCCGATGAAGGTCTGGAAGTGCCGGGTTCCGTGATGGCCTCCGATGCCTTCTTCCCGTTCCGCGACGGCATCGACGCCGCGGCGGCGGCCGGTATCACGGCCGTCATCCAGCCGGGTGGCTCCATGCGTGATCAGGAAGTCATCGATGCGGCCAACGAAGCCGGCATCGCCATGGTCTTCACCGGCATGCGTCACTTCCGTCACTGATCGACGGCTCTGACACATGAAGTGTGAGCCTCTCTGACGCTCACGAAAAAGCCCCTGCCAGCGAATCGCTGACGGGGGCTTTTCGTATGCCGGGGCATCAACGCCTGCCCCTATTCGACAGGCAGTCTGACCAGGCGCAGGAAGTTGTCACGGGCGACATTGTGCGCCGTCTGTGGCGACAGGGCATCGAGGAATGGCGTGTAACTTGCCAGGATATCGCCCACCGAGCCGAAGCGCCCGACCACGTCACTGCCAAGCACGAAGCGCTGTGGGAAGCGCTCGACCAGCTTGACCCAGCGCGGGCGCGGCTGGCCCTTGTCATCCAGCAGATACGGCTCCAGCACTGACCAGGACAGGTCGATATTCAGGTTGGGATAGGTTTCCAGCATGCGCTCGATCTCGCCGTGCAGCCATGTCATGCGCCCCAGGCGACGATTGAGCTCGGCACTGGTACCCGCATGTGCCCAGATGAAGGTCGTGTCCGGATTGTCGCGCACCGCACTCTCGAATTCCTCGAGATACAGCCCCTCATGCCCCTCACGCTTGCTGGTGACATTGGAATGCACCATCACCGGCAGGCTCTTCTCCGCTGCCAGCGCATAGACCTTTCTCAAGGCGGGATGATTGGCTCGTGGCGTCTCGCCCTCGGTCAGGCGCGTCAGGTCATCATGACGCGTGAAGACCTCGCCGATGCCTTTCCAGAAGCCGGGATAGATCGCCATCAACTGGCGAATCTCATCGGCAGCATTCAGATCAGTGGGATTGAAGCCGGTGATGAACGGCGAGAAACGCGCCTGTACCGGCTCGGGCGCGCGGGTCAGCGCCTCGGCCAGGATGTAATCGGTACCGGAATACCAGTAGACCGGCGCATCATCGCCCATGTAGTAACGTGGCTTCTTGGGTGCGTCCTGCTGCCATTTCTTGGCAACGCCGATGCCCGTGACCAGGGCGTGATCGACCTGCGCCTCGTCCATGGCATCCAGCAAGGCCCCCAGACCATCCCCCTGCTGGAAGAAGTCCACGAAGTGCAGATGGGCGTCGCTGTAGTGATAATCGCGTGTCTCGTCTGCGGCCACGGCCTCGAGGCCAGCCAGACTGCCGGCAAGCCCCAGCAGCAACGCCAACGCCCCCTGGACGAGAGGACGTTGGCGGGCGCGGGCAGGATGAGAGGGCTGGGCAGGACAAGAGGGATTGGCAAGAATAGAGAAACGGGCGGCGCGAGGGGCAAGCTTCAGCATGGGGAGCTCCGGGAAAAGGTCGCTCGATTCTGCGGCGCATCCCTGCCACGCGCAAGCAGCTTCAGCCCGCCAGCGCCGCCCCGCTCATGGCGTTTCGCGAATTCGCCTCGCTCTCAGCAGCCTGCTGGCGGCGCGCGGTGACACGGTTCCAGACCTTCTCGTGGAAGAAGAAGGCGACGGTGTTGACCGCCGGCTCGACGATGGCGACCAGGCCGCCGACCACGATATCGCCGGTCAGCAGATAGGTGACGCCGAAGGCGATGGAGAAGTGCATGCTGGCAAAGGTCAATGTCTTGATCATGTTGGCTGCCCTCCGGGCGGTCTACTCAGCGAGACGCTGAGCCTCAGCGCGTCGCATGTCATGGGGCCAGGCAACTGCGTGCTGCCTTGATGAACCAATAATAACGATTCTCAACTGCATGTAGAAATCACTTTGCCCTACCTGGCTGATAAGCGTCAACTATCACGCGATTGAGCCGGCCTGACGGCACACCCTGCCAGCGGCATCGAGCGCGCCAGCTGCGGTCATATCCGCTAGAATGCCCTGCCGGCCCCTCGCGCCACTCTCGACCTGATGCCCGATGGCGCCGTTGTCACGATGGCCCGGCCAGTTTCGCGCCCTTTTCCCTCTACCGCTGCTTCAAGGTTGCCATGACGCCGCCACTCGACCCCGATGCTCTCCAGACACTGCTCGAACGCCTGTCCGATGATGCCAGCCGCTGCTTCAACGAGGGCAAGGTCGCGGACTATATCCCGGCACTGGCGCAGGTCGACCCTGACCAGTTCGGCATCGCCGTCTGCCATGTCGATGGCCGTGTACAGTATGCCGGCAGCGCGCATACTCGCTTCTCGATCCAGTCGATCTCCAAGGTGCATGCGCTGGTACTGGCGATGCAGCGTCTTGAGAGCGACGAGATCTGGTCGCGCGTCGGCCGTGAGCCTTCCGGCCAGGCCTTCAACTCGATCATGCAGCTGGAGGTCGAGAACGGCATCCCGCGCAATCCCTTCATCAATGCCGGAGCCCTGCTGATCACCGACCTGCTGGTGTCGCGCATCGTCTCGATCCAGAACACCCTGCGTGAGCAGCTCAGGCGTCTGTCCGGCAGCGACGATATCGGCTTCGATGAAAAGGTCGCGCGCTCGGAAATGGACCACAAGGCACGCAATGCCTCGCTCGCCTACCTGATGCAGGCCTACGGCAATGTGCATTCCGATGTGGATGACCTGCTGGACACCTACTTCCACAGCTGCTCGGTGTCGATGAACTGCGTGGAACTGGCGCGCAGCTTCGCCTTCCTCGCCAATCGCGGCGTCAATCCGCTGGATGGCAAGGAAGTGGTCTCGCCGCTGGAGACACGCCAGCTCAATGCGTTGTTGCTGACCTGCGGGCTTTACGATGCGGCAGGCGACTTCGCCTGGCGAGTGGGACTGCCGGGCAAGAGTGGCGTCGGCGGTGGCATCATCGCCATCCTGCCGGGACAGATGAGCATCTGCGTCTGGTCGCCACGCCTGGACGGCTACGGCAACTCGATTGCCGGGCGACATGCACTGGAAGGCCTGGTGGCGGGCATGGGGCTTTCGCCACTGGGGTGAGACCTGCGAGCCGAGAAGAGAGGGCTGAGATGGGAGGGTTGAGAAGTGAGCGTTGAGGCATCAGGATTGCGGCACGAGAGCCGAGCCCCGAACTCGAGATCCGTACCCGAGATCAGAGATCCGGCAATAAAAAAGGGCGAGTCGCGTCCGCCACGCCACTCGCCCTGTCTTCAATCCTTGAAGACTATCACCACAGGTCCCGCTCTTTGACTGTAGCGTAAATAAGCATATGCACAAGTAAGAGAATGCCGACAAAGCACACCTGTCTTTGGCCCTGATCTGCGCAAAAAGGCCGCGGCATACCGCTTTGGTCTGACACGCGCAGCGCCATCAATCTCCGAGACTCTCCATCTCTACGACCAATGACTCATGCGCCTCTTGTCGCGAGATTGCCCGCCTCTCGCGCATGCCGCTCTCTCATCAGAAGCAAAAAGATCGCTCTCATCAGCAGCGAAAATTCCATGGCCAAGTTGCAGGCACACTCAGCGCAGACAGGTGGGATAAATGCATGGCATGAAAAAGCCCGCCCGGTTTCCCATGCGGGCTTTTTGCCAGTTGATGGCGTGTCCGATCATTGCATTGAGCGTTGACCATCAATCAGCGATGCAAGGCTCAAGCAAAGATCGACATTGCGGACCCGATGACGATGGATCAGCCAAGTGAGAGACACAGATACTTGGTTTCCATGTATTCCTCGAGGCCATACTTGGAGCCTTCACGGCCCAGCCCCGACGCCTTGGTGCCACCAAAGGGCGCCGCGGCGTTGGAGATCAGCCCGGTATTGATACCGACCATGCCGTAGTCCAGACCTTCCGAGACGCGCCAGACACGCTTGAGGTCGCTGCTGTAGAAGTAACTGGCCAGGCCGAATTCGGTGTCGTTGGCCATCTCGATCGCCTCTTCCTCGCTCTCGAAGGGGAAGATCGCCGCCAGCGGACCGAAGGTTTCCTCACGGGCAACCTTCATCTCCGGCGTCACCTGCGAGATCAGGGTCGGCGTGAAGAAGCTGCCCCCCAGCGGATGCGGATGGCCGCCCAGAAGCAACTCGGCACCCTTGTCGAGGGCATCCTGCACGTGCTCGGTGACCTTCTCGACGGCGTCGCCATCGATCAACGGGCCAACCTTGACGCCCTCTTCCAGGCCATTGCCCACGGTCAGCTCGGCGTTCATGGCGGCGGCCAGCTTCTCGCTGAAGGCATTGACCACGCTGGACTGCACC
Source organism: Cobetia sp. UCD-24C (assembly GCF_001306765.1). NCBI lineage: Bacteria > Pseudomonadati > Pseudomonadota > Gammaproteobacteria > Oceanospirillales > Halomonadaceae > Cobetia > Cobetia sp. UCD-24C. Next base: position 282,483 of record NZ_LJTD01000001.1, read on the forward strand.
AGGAAGCGATTGGTGCAGACGCAGGTCTGACCGGCATTGCGGAACTTGGCCGCCATCGCGCCTTCCACCGCCGCATCGAGATCGGCGTCTTCGAACACCAGGAAGGGCGCGTTGCCGCCAAGCTCCAGCGAGATCTTCTGGATATGCTGCGCGGCATTTGCCATCAGGCCACGCCCGACTTCCGTGGAGCCGGTGAAGGTCACCTTGCGCACGATGCTGGAATCGGTCATCGCCTTGGCGATGTCCTTGGCCGAGCCCGGCACGACATTGAAGACGCCGCGCGGCACGCCAGCGCGCTCCGCCAGCACCGCCAGCGCCAGCGCCGAGAACGGCGTCTGGCTGGCCGGTTTGACCACGATCGGACAGCCCGCGGCCAGCGCGGCGCCCGCCTTGCGGGTGATCATCGAGGCCGGGAAGTTCCAAGGCGTGATCGCCCCCACCACTCCGACCGGCTGCTTGAGCACCAGGATACGTTGATCGCGCTTGGCGGCCGGAATGGTGTCGCCATACACGCGCTGACCTTCTTCGGCGAACCAGCGCAGGAAGCTGGCCGCGTACTGGATTTCACCGGCGGCTTCGGCGAGGGGCTTGCCCTGCTCCAGCGTCATGATCTGCGCCAGATCATCCTTGTGCTCCAGCATCAAGGCGTACCACTTCATCAGGATGTCAGCGCGCTCCAGCGCCGGCGTCTCCTTCCAGTCCGCGAAGGAGTGCTGCGCCGCCTCGATGGCGCGTTCGGTCTCGGCGTAACCCAGCCGAGGCACGCGGCCGATGATCTCGCCGGTGGCAGGATTGTCGACCTCGATCTGCTCGCCGGAATCCGCGGCTACCCAGCCACCGTCGATATAGGCAAATGGACGAAACAGACTGGTATCGTTGAGATGTTCCATGAAGACTCCCGAGGCGTGCTTGTGGGTCAAGGCAGTGATTCCCGGCTAACCGAGACTACTCAAGACTAACCTGATATAGCCTAGATGCGGGCGTGACGCTAGATCCACAACCCTGCCAGTACTAGTACCACGATGGCCAGCCCGGCGAGCCACCAGCGCTTGCGCGTTGCCGGCCTGGCCTCGGGCGGCATCGAGACGACTCGCCGCGCCTTCTGCTGCTTGATTCGCGCATTGAAGACCTGCACTGCACGCCCGTCGCGAAGCTCGAAGTCCACCGCCAGCCCCGGCCCCGGCAAGCCACGCCCGCGCCAGCCGACCAGATCGAAGGCATGCTCACCGCCCTTCTCGTCCCGAATGGTGCCCTGCTGTTCTGCATCATCGAAACGGATGATTTCCCCGATCACATCATGTCTCCCGACTCTTCAGGCTTCTGCGCCTGATCTTCTCGACATCTGAGCTTCTCGATATCTGATCTTCTCGACATCTGACTTTCTCGACACCTGAGCTTCTCAACGCCTGCACGGGCCGACTAGTCATGTGCTTCGCGACTGTCCGACAGGGTGATGGACACCGAGTCAGAGAAGCGCAAGGCATGCGGCTTGTCGATCTCGACCTGCGCTGTCAGCACCTGTTCGTGCGCCATCACGATATCCAGCACCTCACGGGTCATGCGTTCGAGCAGCGCGAAGCGCCCTTCCTCGACATGACGGATCAACTGCTTGGTGATGGTGCGGTAATTGAGCGCTTCACTGATGTGATTGAATTGCACGGCGCGTGCCGCGCGATAGCGGATCACCACGTTGATCACGACATCCTGGCGGTTCTGGATCTCGTCTTCATTGATCCCGATATAGGTTCTCAGGCGCAGATTCTTGATGCGAATGGTGGCGAGATCGTGATCGAGATGTTCATCGTGCAAGGCATGCATCGGCATCGGCAGGGACTCCTGATCAAGGGAAACGCGCGAGATGACTCCCAGACAAGAACGCCGCCTCGAAAGGCGGCGTCTTCACTCTGCTGTCAGCTGATCAACGTCAGGAATTCCTGACGGGTCGGCTGATTGTCGCGGAAGGCGCCCAGCATCACGGACGTCTTCATGCTGGAATTCTGCTTTTCCACCCCACGCATCATCATGCACATGTGACGCGCTTCGACCACGACGGCCACACCACGTGCACCGGTGACCTGCTGAACGGCCTCGGCGATCTGCTTGGTGAGGTTTTCCTGAATCTGCATGCGACGCGAATACATGTCGACGATACGCGCGAACTTGGACAGACCAAGCACCTTGCCAGACGGCAGATAGGCGATGTGGCACTTGCCGATGAACGGCAGCAGGTGATGCTCGCACATCGAGTAAAGCTCGATGTCCTTGACCAGTACCATCTCGTCCGTATCGGAGGTGAAGACAGCGCCGTTGACGATCTCCTCCAACGACTGTTGATAGCCATGAGTCAGGTACTGCATGGCCTTGGCCGCGCGCTTGGGCGTATCCAGCAGGCCCTCACGCTCTGGATCCTCACCCAACGCGGTGATGATCTGGCGGTAGTGGTTGGCAATCTCTTCGGTCATCCGTCTGCCTATGGTATCGGTCAGGGGCGCGCACTAGCGCACGCATAGCAGGGGTAAAGCACAAAAGTCATACACAAGCGATCAGATGGCAAGAAATCGTATAACTTCGTGTTCAATGTCAGGGCCAGATTCTACCTCAGGCATGCCGTCAACGCAGGCCTGTTCACGCGATTGTCGTATCTATGCAACACATGCGCCCCCATCGGTAACCGATGGGGGCGCATGAAGGGGCGATGTCACTCACTTCGCCAAAGGGGCTCAGGCCTCGCGGCGACCTTCAGGTCATGTCACGACTGCCAGCTCATGTCGCGACTACCAGCTCATGTCACGACTGCTAGGCCATGTCGCGATCGCTAGGCCAGCCAACGCGGCGCAGACAGCGCGACGCGCTGCTGTTCCAGGCTGCGAATGTGGTCGTCCCAGTAGCCCAGGCTCGCCACGTGCGAGAAGGCCTGCGGGAAGGCGGGGTCCGACCAGCGCCGCACCACCCAGGCGCTGTGACGCACCATGCGCAGTGTGCGCAGCGTCTCGATCCACTTGAGCTCGCTGCGATTGAACTCACAATGCTGCTCGTAGCCCTCCAGCACTTCGGACAGCTGCATGTGCAGCTCCGGGTCGCTCTGACCGGTCAACAGCATCCACAGGTCCTGCACCGCCGGGGCGCTCAGGCAGTCATCGAAGTCGACCAGCGCGAAGCTGTCATCGCGCCCCAGCATGTTGCCGATGTGGCAGTCGCCGTGGGTACGAATCAGGGCGCTTTCCGGCCAGCTCTGCTCCGCGACCAACGGGCGCAGCGCCTCAATGACACGCTGGTAGCTGTCGCGCTGGCGCTCACTCAGCCAGTCGGAGGCCAGCACGCTGGCGCAGCTCTCTTCGAGAATCCGCAGCGGCGAGAGCGTCTCCCGCTCGCGAAACGCGCTCTTGCGCCCCACCGCGTGCACGCGGCCGATCAGCTCACCCAGCTGATAGAGGTGCTCGGCAGATTCAAGCTCCGGGGCACGCCCCACCACATGCGGGAAGAGGGCGAAGTCGAAGCCCTCGAATCGATGCAGCGTCTCGCCGGCCTCGTTCGCCCACGCGGGCGCCCCCGGGACACCGGCCTCATCCAGCTCGGCCAGGAAGGCGTGCTCCTCGAGAATCTGGGCACGGCTCCAGCGCTCGGGGCGATAGAACTTGGCCACCCAGCGGCGTCGGTCATCATCGGCGAGATGGTAGACACGATTCTCGTAACTGTTCAGCGCGAACGGCTCGCCGGGCAACCAGAAGCCCAGCGATTCGACAGCGGCCACGACACGGTCCGGCGCGAGAGCATCGAAGGGATGAAAACGCGTGTCTCCATGGCCCCCTGGCGCGGATGTCGTCGACCAGGTGTTGCCATTGGAGCGCGCATCCAACTCGCGCGAGGTGCCGAAAGATTGCGAGTCATCGGGGGAAACAGGATCAATAGGCATGGCAATTCCTCGGGCATGGACCAGCAAACGGCTGCCGGACCTTGCATGCTATGAGATTAGACCCTCTGCACGCCAGTCTTCTCCCTGATTGACCCCTCCTGCCCGCTGAGTTCAACGCCCGTTTCGAGGCTCAGCCCCGGCGGCATGTGTCGGGCAGCTCTACTTCGTGTCGCGTTTGCGGGTCACAGCGCCCCGCGCAAGGCCAGGGGAGTCCGCGCCAGCACGCAGGCATCGACCTCACGGGCACCGGCTCGCAGGCAGGCCTGAGCAAGACTGTCGAGCGTCGCACCGCTGGTCATGACGTCATCGATCAGCAGCACGTGCTCCGGCAAGAGGCCGTCAATGTCATAACGCCCACGCTGGGCCTTCAGACGCCCGCGCCTATCCCGCAGGCGCTGATCCGGCGCCGCCCTGGCCACCGCGACTGACGCCTCGTGCGGCATGCGCTTGCCGCGCACCCGCGCCATATCCCGCGGATGGCCAGCAATGGCGGGGCTCAGCCCGCGACACAGTTCCGCCAGCGCATCATGGCCGCGCTGGCGACGACGACAGGCATCTGCCGGTACCAGCAGCACTGCGCCGTGAGGATGCGCCTGGCGCCACTCGCGGCAGAAGTGCGCCAGCTCCCGCTGCATGAGCTGGCGCAACAGTCGCCCGGCGCGGCGCTGATGCTGATGCTGGTCCTTGTAGCGCTGGAACAGTCCCGCCAGCAACCCTTCATACCGCAGCGGCGCAAAGCAGCGTGCAAAGGCAGGCGGTGACGACAGGCACCGCGCACAGGCCTGCTGACTCAAGGCCAATGAGGCGACAGGCTCAGCACAACGCGGACAGGCATGCTGATTGCGCGCGATTCTCGCCTCGCAGGCGTCGCACCACTCGCGGCGCGATGACAGCTCTCGCTCATGACGCGAGCGAGTCGCTAGAGAGGAAAATGAAGGGGGAGGTGAAACTGAAGCGCTCTGCCGTTCGGTCGCGCCGGGCATGGCTGTCGTCAGCTGACGCTGACAGAAGGCGCAGGGTCGCGACAGCTGCCAGTGGTCAACCAGCAGAGTTCTCATCGTTGACAGCGCCCGCGGAAACTCTATCATCTCAGTTAACCTGACCTTATTCGATGCGTTGACTGGCCACTTGCCAGCTCGGCTGCCGACTCCCGGACTCACCCACGGATGAACGGCTCAGCGCGCTCTCGCTCTGCCCGCCTGATGAAGGACCCCAAGCTCATGACCGTAGAAGCCTCCCGCGTGACCACACAAGCCACGAATATCCCTGCGCCTACTGATGACAGCGTGGTACGCCATGACTGGAGCGTCTCGGAAATCGAGGCGCTGTTCGCCCTGCCCTTCAATGACCTGCTGTTCCGTGCCCAGCAGGTGCACCGCCAGCACTTCGACCCGAATGCGGTGCAGGTCTCCACCCTGCTGTCGATCAAGACCGGCGCCTGCCCGGAAGACTGCAAGTACTGCCCGCAGTCCGGCCACTACAACACCGGCCTTGGCAAGGAAAAGCTGATGGAGATTGAGAAGGTGGTCGAGCAGGCGCGTGCCGCCAAGGACGCCGGCGCCAGCCGCTTCTGCATGGGCGCGGCCTGGAAGAGCCCGCGTGAGCGTGACCTCGAAGTGGTCACCGAGATGGTGCGTCAGGTGAAGTCGCTGGGGCTCGAGACCTGCATGACGCTGGGCATGGTCGATACCGATCAGGCCAGGAAACTCGCGGATGCCGGCCTCGACTACTACAACCACAATCTGGATACCTCACCGGAGTACTACGGCGAGATCATCACCACGCGCAGCTACAGCGAGCGCCTGGATACCTTGGCCAGCGTGCGCGAAGCCGGCATGAAGGTGTGCTCCGGCGGCATCCTCGGCATGGGCGAGACCACCACCGACCGCGCCGGCCTGCTGCGTCAGCTGGCCAATCTGGAGCCGCAGCCGGAATCGGTGCCGATCAACATGCTGGTCAAGGTGGCGGGCACGCCGCTGGAAAATGTCGATGACCTCGATCCCATCGAGTTCATCCGCGCCATCGCCGTGGCGCGCATCATGATGCCGAAGAGTCACGTGCGCCTGTCCGCCGGCCGCGAGCAGATGGACGATTCCACCCAGGCACTGGCCTTCCTCGCCGGCGCCAACTCCATCTTCTATGGCGAGCGTCTGCTGACCACCGGCAACCCGCAGGCCAACCGTGACCGCGAGCTGTTCGAGCGCCTCGGTCTGCACCCGGAGACCCGCCAGGAAGTCGCCAGCGACGAAGTGCGTGAAGCCGCCCTGAAGGCCGCCATGGAAGAACAGGCACGTGCCAATGTCGAGGGCAGCCTGTTCTATGACGCCACGCGCGAGGCGACGCCCGCCAGCAGCGAAGGCCAGGTGCGCGAACGCAAGCCCTGCGGCCTGGTGGTCTGATCGCTCGTGGCCACCGATACGCCCGCCAGCGCGCGCTTAAGCCCTCAGTCCAGCGCCAGCTTCACGCATCTGGAGGACCTGCTCACTCAGCGTGAGCAGGTCGGCCGTTATCGCCGGCGCCTGACGCTGGATTCGCCACAGGGCCCCCACGTCAACCTCGCCGGGCAGGAAGCCGGTGCAGGAATGCGCCCGCTGCTCAACTTCACCGCCAACGATTATCTGGGGCTGGCCAACCACCCGGCACTGGTCGAGGCCGGCTGTCGCGCGGCGCGTGAATTCGGTGTCGGCAGCGGCAGCGCTCACCTGGTCAATGGCCACCAGAGCGCTCACCACCAGCTGGAGGCTCGCCTGGCCGAGCTGACCGGGCGGCCACGCGCGCTGCTGTTCTCCACCGGGTTCATGGCCAATCTGGGCGTGATCGATGCGCTGGCGAGTGCCTCGCGCGAGGCCGGTCGCAGCCTCGAGATATTCCATGATCGCCTCAATCACGCCAGCCTCCTCGATGGTGCGCGCCTGGCGTCCTCCGGCACCACTGCCGTGCGCTCGCGTCGCTTCCACCATCGCGATATCGAGGACCTCGAACGCCAGCTGGCGCGCTCCCGGGCCGACGACAAGCTGGTGATCAGCGATGGCGTGTTCAGCATGGATGGCGACTGCGCCTATATCGCGGGCCTGAGCCAGGCCTGCGCCCGGCATGGCGCCTGGCTGATGATCGATGATGCCCATGGGCTGGGCGTGCTGGGCGAGCATGGCGAAGGGCTGGTCGGGCGCGATACCCCACTGGCTGACGTGCCGGTATTGATCGGCACCCTGGGCAAGGCGCTCGGCAGCAGCGGCGCCTTCGTCGCCGGCAGCGATGCGCTGATCGAGAGTCTGATCCAGCTGGCGCGCCCCTACATCTACACCACCGCGCAACCACCGCATGTCGCCGCCGCTACCCTGGCGGCGCTGGAAATCGTCGCGCACGAACCACAGCGCCGTGAGCAATTGCAGGCGCGCGTGCAGCAGTTCCGTGAAGGTTGTACGCATCTGCTGGCGGGCAGTGGGCTCGCGCTCGGGCTGACGCCAGCCGACACGAACATTTCACCCTCTGCCCCGCTGACCCCGATTCAGCCGCTGATTCTGGGCAGCGAGGCGCGGACATTGGCCTGGAGCGCGGCACTGCGCGAGCGTGGCGTGCTGGTCTCGGCCATCCGCCCGCCCACGGTGCCCGCCGGCAGCTCGCGCCTGCGCTTCACCTTCTCCGCCGAGCACACGGCCGAGGATATCGTGGCACTGCTCGAGGCTCTCGAAGCGGTACTGGCAGCGGAAAAGGCCCAGCCCCGCTCGGATTCCCCAACCATCAGCCCAGAAGGAGTCACGCCATGACGCTGACTCGTCTGGTGCTGTTCAGCGGCTGGGGTATCGATGCGCGCATCTGGCAGCCCCTGATCGCCTGCCTCCAAGCACGCCTCGCTCACGCCACCGAGACGAATGATGAGGCAGATGACGGGGCAGATGATCAGGCAAAGAGTCGCCCGCTGGAGATCATCGCGCCGGATTGGCCAGAAGAAGGCCCGCAAGCCGAGTCACGGGCAGGCTCAGAACCGACTGCCTCGCGAGCCTCACTGGGCGGCGCCGATACCCTGTGGCTGGGCTGGTCGCTGGGTGCCCTGCGGGCCGAAGCGCTGGCGAAGAAGCAGGCGCCGGCCGCCCTTGTCTCGCTGGCCATGGGGCCAAGCTTCATCCACCAGGCCCCATCTGAACAGACGATTCCCGCCCTGGCACCAGAAGTGCTGGACACCTTCCGCGCAGCCTTCGCGCGCAACCCCACCGCCAGCTGGCAACATTTTCTACGCTGGCAGGCCAATGGTGAGACCTCTGCGCGTGACTGCCTCAGACAGTTGCGCGAATTGATCGGTCGCCACCCCGTCAGTCGCGAAGCGGTGCTGTCGGCAGGACTGGCGGAACTGGCCAGCCGCCAGATGTCGCTGGCACCTCAATCAGAGTTACCGCTCGAGTTCTGGCTCGGCAAGCAGGACCCGCTACTGGCGCCGGGCCTGAATGCGGCGCTGCGCGCGCAGGGCCAGGTGGTTGCGGAATTCGAGGGTGGCCACTGCCTGCCATTGAGCGCGACCGAGGCGCTTGCCGATGCCCTGCTCACGCGCATGGGCCTCGCCACCCACCACGTCACGCGTATCAGCGAGGAGGCCTGAGATGTCGATTGCCGTCAGCATGCCGCCTGCAGAGCTTGCAACGCCCTCGCTCACGCCTGCCACGAGCCGTCAGCAGGTTGCCCGCGCCTTTGATCGCGGCGCTGCCGACTACCTCACGCTGGCGCAGGCGCAGCACGCCATGGCGGCCACCCTGTTCGCCTCGCTCCCTGAGCGGCTGCCAGCCGATGCCCGTGTGCTCGATCTCGGTTGTGGGCCCGGACATTGGACCCTCGAACTGGCGCAGCGCTACTCTGGGGCTTGCTGCATGGGGTTGGATCTTTCGCTTGAGATGCTGCGTGAAGCCGCACGCCAGACGAGCGAGCTTGCGAGTGGCAGCCCTGAACGCCCGCACTGGCTACGCGCCGATGCCGAACGCCTGCCACTGGCCGATGCGAGTCTGGACCTGGTGTTCTCGAGCCTCGCCGTGCAATGGTGCGATAGCCCTCGGCAATGGCTCGCGGAACTGTCACGCACCTTGAAACCCGGCGCTCGAGCGCACATCAACACCCTGGGGCCCGGCACCCTCAAGGAAGTACGCCATGCCTGGCAGCGCGCGGATGATTCCGTGCGTCACTTCCCCAGCGCCGCCCATCTTGCACGCCATGCAGAAGCCGCCGGATTGCGCTGCCACTGGCAGTTACGCCCGCGGATATTTCACTATCCCGATGTCGCCGCGGTCATGGCCTCGATCAAGGGCATCGGGGCACAGATCGCCACTGGCCGGCGCCTGACACGCGCCGAGGTGCAGCAGGCCAAGGCGCGACATGAAACGTTGCGTACTGCGAAGGGATTGCCTGTAAGCTATCAAGTCATTGAACTTGTGCTCGAAAAACCGTTCAGAATTGCGTACGGATAACACTGATACTTTGCTTGAAGGCAATTACCTGCCTCGCTCGGATACAATGAAAATTGATATGAAAACCGCGGACAGCTCGTCACGGGACACTGCTCCGCCTGCGCGAGCCGAACATGGCATCGCCGCCTTCGTGACCGGCACCGATACCGAAATCGGCAAGACCTTCATCGCCAGTGCCCTGCTGGCACGTGCTCGCCTGCGCGGCCTGACCACGCTGGGCCTCAAGCCCGTGGCCTCTGACTGCTTCGAGAATCACGATGGTCTGGTCAACGCCGACGCCCTGTCATTGCAGGCGCAGTGCGAACCGGAAGCGGATTACGAAAGCATCAACCCCTGGCGCTTCGCGCCGGCCATCGCGCCGCACATTGCCGCGCGTCAGGTGGGCGTCAATCTCGAGGTGGCGAAAATCGCGGCGCATGTGCGGGGCCAGCAGACAAGCGCACCGCGCGACCTGCTGCTGGTGGAAGGCGCTGGCGGCTGGCGGGTACCGCTGAATGACGATGAGGATTTCTCGGACCTGGCCATCGAGCTGGGCTTGCCGGTGATTCTGGTCGTCGGGCTGCGCCTGGGCTGCATCAATCATGCGCGCCTGACGCTTGAGGCCATCGAACGCGATGGGTTGGAGATCGCCGGCTACGTCATCAACCATCTGGAAGCGGATATCGAGGTCAGCGAAGACAACATGGCGACGTTGTCACGCACGCTGCGGGCCCCCTGCCTAGGCGTCGTGCCGTGGATGTGCGATGAAGATCTCTCCAATACACGCCACGCCGCCGAGCGCGCCGCCAGCTATCTGCAACTGCCCTGCGGGCTGGAATCACGCAGCGTGCATGTCATACAGGAGTGAGGCACTGAAGGCGCAGCGCAAGGCGGGGAATTTCAGGGGATAATCGACACAAGCGATTGACTTGAAAGGCATCACAGGTAAAATGCAGCCCTGCTTCTCGCGGAAGTGGTGGAATTGGTAGACACGCCAGATTTAGGTTCTGGTGCCGCAAGGTGTGGGGGTTCGAGTCCCCCCTTCCGCACCATCAGCATACTCTGCTGATGCTCCCCAGCTGCCTCGCGCAGTCAGCAAGTCCTCCCGCTTTTGTCTGTCGTGCATGCGTCGTGTCATCTGATGCCTTCTGCACCCATCATCATCGTCAGTGCCTTCCCGTTGGTTGCTATACCCGTTTCACGCCCGCGCTCTGCATTACTCTGCTTTGCAAACAACCTGCTCGACGCTCTCCTGCTCTGCGTTCCTCTGCTTTGCGACCCTCGGTCGATCTGCGGTGCGGCATTCGCGCGTCTGGACGAACCTCAGCGTCGTCTTAGGCTGTCCTGCAGATTGGCCAGGCTGACACGCGCCTGATCCAGCAACAGCTGGCGCTCTTCACGGTCATGATGCGCGGCATGCGCCGCGGCGAGCTGCAGGTTCACGTATTCGATCCCGCTGGTAAAGCGATAGAACTCGCGACGCGAGGCCACCTGGCGAAAGGCGTCGAGCAGCGAGGGATCAAGTGCCAGCCGCTCACCACGCGCAACGTCTGGCTCCGCCTCCACCAATGCCGATAGCAGTGGTTGCACGGCCTGATTCCATTCCTCTCTGCGCGGCCGCCAGCGACCGAGCCAGAAGCCGATGAAACCGCCGATGCCAAGGCCGCCCAGCCCCCATAACCATTCCCACTGCATGCTGGTGCCTCATTGCGTCAGATCGAATCCCGAGGGTCATTGCCTCATCTTGGCGCAGTATACCCAACAATGAGCGCTCTCATGCTCAACGCCCGACATATTTAATAAAATACTAATAAACAAGACATCTGCGCTCATTGCGCACGAGCGCCCAGCACGATGATGGCACTGCCCGCCAGGCAGACTAGTGTCCCCAGCAAGTCCCAGCGACTGGGCAACTGCTGCTCGACCAGCCACAGCCAGGCCACTGACGCGGCGATATAGACACCGCCATAGACGGCAAAGGCGCGCCCGGCGTGACTGACGTCGACCAGTGAAAGCAGCCAGGCGAACAGCGCCAGGCTGAGCATGCCGGGAATCAGCCAACCGGGGCTGCGCTCCAGTTTCCACCAGGCCCAGAAACTGAAGCAGCCGGCGATCTCGGCGAGCGCCGCCAGCGGATATATCCAGAGAATCGACATCGATGAGTCTCGCGTGAGGTTGGCAGCCCTGGGTGACAGCGCCATGAAAGTTGTCGGCATCAGACGACTCCCGCACCCCGTCAAAAGCCGCTAGGATTAATTAGCGGACAATCCATGGACAATCACGGCCGATGGATTCCCTGTCCGTCTCTCCGTATTGACTAAGCCAGGATTGGCGCCGTCTTGCTGCGCATGATATCGCGCAGTGACTCGATAACAAGGAACCCCACGATGACTCGGCAACGACTGATCATCAACCGCCTGGATGCTGACCGCCTCCAGCGCCTGATCGACGCTCAGCAACACGATGATGAGCTGTCCCTTCGCCTCGAAAGCCGCCTGGTCCAGGCAGAGATCGTGCCCCCCGATGACTTCCCCGAAGACCGCGTCAGCATGCGCAGCCGCCTACGTCTCAAGGGGTCGCGCTCCGGCGATAGCGAGCTGACACTGCACTACCCTACCCCGGAGGATGGTGAGTGCATGTCGCTGCGCAGCCACCTGCCGCAACCCGAAGAGCAAGAGACCTCACTGGCGCTGTGCATCATGTCACCACTGGGCATCGCGCTGCTGGGAATGGCGGTCGGCGAGCAGATCACGCTGCCCCGGGAAGATGGCCAGAGTGACGTCATTCGTCTGGAAGCCATCCTGCATCAGCCGGAAGCCTGCGGTCAGTTCCATCTCTGAAGGGCCAGGGCCACTTGATTCACGCCTGAAAAGTGCCGGGTTCGTCAGTCAGCCCTGTGCTGACACAGGCTGTCCGCGTGGCAATACGCTACGCTGACAGGAGCCAGCAGGGTTGCCGGGCCCTGCTGGCTCACGCCATTGCTCCTTGACATAACACGCCATCGATCCCGCTGCGCACCTGCGCATGCGGGCGTTTTCAATGTCTGTCTGGAGAATGTCTCATGGGTATATTATCGCACCCTCATGTCAAGACAGCCGCTCACCGGCGTCTGCATGAAGCACTCGAGCACTACGCGGCCAGTCATCAGCATCGTGAGAACATCCGCATGCATCTTGTCTGCGTGCCTGTCATCTTCACTGCCAGCTTGATCCTGCTGTGGAGATTGCTCGGGGGGCAGGGGCTATCGAGTGAACCGGGGCTGGGTGTGTGGATGCTGCCCGGTGGCGTGGTCACCCTGGCGGTCCTGGCCGTCTATGCGCGCTTCTCCCTCAGGGTACTTGGCGTGATGGCCGTCTGGGCCCTGGCAAGCCTGGCGCTGATGTTCGTGATGCTCGGGCTCAACTGGCCGGTGACACCGATGATGCTGGCAGCCTTCGTGGTCGCCTGGGTCGGTCAGGTCGTCGGCCATCGTATCGAGGGCCGCAAACCGGCCTTCCTCGATGATCTGCGTCAGCTGCTCATCGGTCCACTGTTCGTGCTGGTCGAGCTGTTCCCCGCCATGCGTGACTGGTTGCTGAAGTAGGATGAGCCGACCGAGCGGTCATGAGCGGCCAGTAGGCATGCAAGCTTGCCGACACGACCCGATGGACAGGGATTCCGACAACACAAAAAGCCCAGCGACCTGACACGGTCGCTGGGCTTTTCATATGACGCTACTGATGGTCACGGTGTCTTGCGTCATTGCTCCGGCGCGAAATCCTCGAGACTGAAGGCCATCAATGGCGCTGCGCCAGCACTGATCTGGGCTTCCAGAGCGACGGCGCGCGGCAGCACGCGTGCCACGAAGTACTCCCCGAGCGCCAGCTTGCGGCGATAGAAGGCCTCACCGCTGGCACCTGCTTGCGCCAGTCCATGCGCCGCAGCTCGCGCCATGCGCAGCCACAGATAGCTGTAGACACACAGCCCTGCCAGGTTGAGGTAGTCACAGGCCGCCGCGCCCAGCTCTTCCGGGTTGTCATCGGCGCGGGCCAGCAACTGCTCCGACACTCGCTCCAGGCGCTCAAGCTCCGTCTTGCAGGCCTCGGCGAATGGGCGGGTCTGGGCGTCGTCGGCCTGACGCTCAAGCTCGGCTCGCACCAGGGCGGCAAAGCTCGCCACATGGGCACCACGATTGCGGTAGAGCTTGCGCCCGACCAGATCCATCGCCTGAATGCCGTTGGTGCCTTCGTAGATCATCGCGATGCGTGCATCGCGCACGTACTGCTCGGCGCCCCACTCCACGCAGTAGCCATTGCCACCATAGAGCTGCTGCGCCATGACGGTGGCATCGAAGCCACGGTCGGTCAGCAGCGCCTTGGCGATCGGCGTCATGAATTGCACCAGCGCATCCGCATCGGCCTTCACCGCGTCATCGGCGTGATATTTGACGCGGTCCAGCTGCTGGCCCACGAAGACGGCAAAAGCGCGTCCGGTCTCGTTCCAGACGCGCACCTCAAGCGCCATGCGGCGCACGTCAGGATGCACCAGAATCGGGTCGGCCGGCTTGTCGGGCGCCTTGGCGCCTGTCGGTGCCCGGCTCTGCAGGCGCTCGGCGGCGAAATCCATCGCGCTCTGATAGGCCACCTCGCCCAGCCCCAGCCCCTGCAGGCCGATGGAGAGACGCTCGTAGTTCATCATGGTGAACATCGCCGCTAGCCCCTGATGCGGCTCGCCGATCAGCACGCCTTCGGCACCGTCGAAGTTCATCACGCAGGTCGCGCTGCCCTTGATGCCCATCTTGTGTTCGATGGAGCCACAGCTGACCGCATTCGGTGTCGTCAGCTGGCCGTCGGCGTCGAGCAAATACTTGGAGACCAGAAACAGCGAGATGCCGCGTGTGCCCGGCGGCGCATCCGGCAGCTTGGCAAGCACCAGATGCACGATGTTGTCGACCATGTCGTGCTCGCCGCCGGTGATCCAGATCTTGGTGCCGGTGAGGCGATAGCGCGGCAGCCCTAGCAGCAGGTCATCGCCCTCGAGGGGTTCGGCACGGGTGCGAATCAGGCCGAGGTCCGTGCCGCAATGCGGCTCGGTCAGACACATGGTGCCCAGCCAGTCGCCGGCATACATGCGCGGCAGAAACACCTGCTTGACGGACTCCGGCGCATGGCTATCCACCGCCAGACAGGCACCGGCATTCAGTGCCGGATAGAGCGCGAAGCTGGTATTGGTGGCGTAGAGCATCTCTTCAAACGCCACGGTGAGCATCTTGGGCATGCCCTGACCACCGTATTCAGGATTGCCGCCCAGCCCCATCCAGCCGCCTTCGGCGAGCACCCGATAGGCCTCCTTGAAGCCCTTGGGCGTCGTGACGTGGCCATTCTCGAAATGCGCGCCCTCGGCATCACCGCTCAGGTTGAGCGGCAGCAGCTCGGCCTGGGTCACGCGCGCACCTTCCTCGAGAATCGCCTCGGCCAGCTCGACATTCACCTCTTCGGTGGCTGCCATGCCCGCCCATTCCTGCTCGGCGGCGAACACCTCATCGAGAATGAAGCGTGCATCCTTGAGTGGCGCCTGATACTTGGCCATATCACTGTCCTCACTGACTCATGTGCTAAGGGCTTTCGCGAAAGACTTGCCTCTCACCCCGTGATGAACGACGGGCTTCGCTCAGCAGAATTCAAACGATTGCTTTAAACAATAGGCGCAATCAGATGCCACGTCATCTCGACCTTGGCCCAAGAGCCGCCCAGCCATGTGCCAGCACGGTGATCAGGCCAACGATGGTCAGGCCAACGACCACCAGCCCCTCCGTGACCAGCGACACAACGCAAGACGCCGCCCCGGGGTTACCGAGGCGGCGTCTTGTCACTGCTCATGGCGCTGCTTTCAGCGCTTTCGCTAGGGTCGCTCTAGACCGATACCACATTGGCCAGCGGCGTCGGGTGCTTGCCATCTTCCCACCCCAGGCTGCTGTTGGCATTCGGCGAGAACCACTTGAGCGAATCGTGCAGCTTGACCACATCCCCGACTATGATCAACGTCGGCGGCTTGAGGCCCTGACCGGCGATCTGCGCCGGCATGTCCGCCAGCGTTGCCACATGCACACGCTGACGCGCGGTGGTGCCCTGCTCGACCAGCGCGATCGGCGTGGACGCCGCCAGACCATTGGCGATCAACTGCTCGCAGATCAGCCCCAGGCTGCCGAGCCCCATGTAGAAGACCAGTGTCTGGGCCGGACGCGCCAGCGCCTCCCAATCCAGGTCACAGCTGCCATCCTTCAAGTGGCCGGTGACGAAGCGCACCGACTGGGCGTGGTCGCGATGGGTCAGCGGGATACCCGCGTAAGCCGCGCAACCGGAAGCCGCCGTGATGCCCGGCACGACCTCGAAGCTGATGCCGGCGCCGGCCAGGGTCTCGAGCTCTTCCCCGCCGCGCCCGAAGATGAAGGCGTCACCGCCCTTCAAGCGCACCACGCGATGCCCGGCGCGGGCGTAATCCACCAGCGCCTGATTGATGCCTTCCTGGGGCACGCTGTGATCGCTGCGCGCCTTGCCGACATACAGGCGACGCGCCTCCGGATTGGCCAGCGCCAGAATCTCGTGACTGACCAGGCGATCATGAATGATGACATCGGCCTGCTGCAGATGGCGCAGCGCCTTGAGCGTCAGCAGCTCCGGATCACCCGGCCCCGCGCTGACCAACGCCACCTGGCCCTGCGTGCCCGTGAAGCGGTCCTCCTCCTTCACGGGCAATACCGCCTCGCCGGCCACCAGACGCGGCGGCAGGCGCACGCTGGAGTCCCGGGGGTGGCTCGGCGCGAACACCATCACGTGCTGCTCGCGCGCATGACGCAGGATGCCGCGATCGCGCCCTTCGCTGCCGGTGGCGACCAGCCATAGCTGGCCGGGGGCCGGCACGGGCAACAGGGTATCGGCAACCTCCCAACCTTCACGACCACACAGGGTCTCCAGCATCGGCATGCGGGCATCGCCGTAGACACACAGGTCTGCACCGAGGCCGGCAAAACGCTCGGCCAGCGCGACAGCCTCCTGGCCGCCACCGATCAGGCACAGCTGGAGTCGTGAGGGGTCACAGGAGAGATTGAGAAATTCCATGGGGCACATCCACAAACGCGGCGAGGCTGGGGAGCAGCCTTCGATGGGTCGCATTTTAGAGCATAAGAACCACTCTCTAAAATAACCAATAAGAATAACAACCCTGATGCTACGTTGTAGTCGCGCAGAGGGAATAACGAGTGGTGCGATCGGGCAAGGCTTCTGTCTCCGCGATAAACGAAGGCCCCCGCTTCCATGGGAAAGCGGGGGCCTTAACTACGCGAATCCACTACGGCGATTCACGCACTTCAGACGTTGATGGTTTCCACACCACCCATGTAGCCACGCAACGCCTGCGGCACAGTGATGGAGCCATCGGCGTTTTGATGGTTTTCCAGCACGGCGACCAGACAGCGGCCCACGGCCAGACCGGACCCATTCAGGGTATGCACCAGCTGCGGCTTCTTCTGGCCTTCGACACGCACACGCGCCTGCATGCGGCGCGCCTGGAAGTCACGGCAGTTGGAGATGGAGGAGATCTCGCGGTAGGTCGCCTGGCTCGGCAGCCAGACTTCCAGGTCATAGGTCTTGGCGGCGGCAAAGCCCATGTCGCCGGTGCACAGGGTCACGGCACGGTACGGCAGTTCCAGCGCCTGCAGGATGGCTTCGGCGTGGCCGCGCATCTCTTCGAGGGCTTCGTCGCTCTTCTCCGCCGCGACGACCTGTACCATCTCGACCTTGTCGAACTGGTGCTGGCGAATCATGCCGCGGGTATCACGACCATAGGCACCGGCTTCACTGCGGAAGCACGGGGTATGGGCGGTGAACTTGAGCGGCAGACTGCCGGCGTCGATGATCTCGTCGCGCACCATGTTGGTCAGCGGCACTTCGGCGGTCGGGATCAGGAAGAAATCTCGATCATCGTTGAGCTTGAACAGGTCTTCCTCGAACTTGGGCAGCTGGCTGGTACCCATCAGGGAATCACGGTTGACGATATAGGGTACGTAATATTCTTCGTAGCCATGCTCCAGCGTCTGCTTGTCGAGCATGAACTGCACCAGCGCACGGTGCAGACGCGCGATGGAGCCATGCATCACGGCGAAGCGTGAACCGGTGATCTTGACCGCCAGCTCGAAGTCCAGCTGGCCCTTGAGCTCACCGAGGTCGACGTGGTCGCGCACGTCAAAATCGAATTCACGCGGCGTGCCCCAGCGGTGCAGCTCGACGTTGTCGCTTTCTTCAGCGCCTTCCGGCACTTCGGCGTCCGGCAGGTTCGGCAGGCTGGCCGCCATGGCGTCGGCCTTGGCCTGCAGCTCATTGAGCTCGGACTTGGCGGCATCGAGACGCTCGCCCAGATCACTGACTTCTGCCAGCAGCGGCGCAATGTCTTCTCCACGTGCCTTGGCATTACCGATGGACTTGGAGCGGGTGTTGCGCTCGTTCTGCAGGGATTCCGTCTCGACCTGCAGGTCACGGCGGCGCGCTTCCAGCGCGGCAAAGGCTTCGGTATCCAGCTGATAGCCACGACGTGCGAGGCGCTCGGCAGTCGCTTCAAGATCAGCGCGCAGAAGTTTCGGGTCCAGCATGTGGGAAGGCTCTCTCGTCGGATCACTCAGGCCGCATCGCGGCGCGGAAAGGTTATGCGCACTAGTCTACCTCAGCCATGCCCTGCTTCGCAGCCGCCCAGGCGACAGGAGGGCGCGCCCGGGCACGAGAATCACAGCAGGACGCGTGCGATCTTCATGCCCAGCGCGACCATGCCAAGACACGCCACCACACTGACGGCGACATAGACCAGCCCCGCGAGCATGCGTCCGCTCATCATCAGATTGAGCGCCTCGAGGGCAAAGGTGGAGAAGGTGGTGAATGCACCGGTGAAGCCAGCCACCATGATCGCCTGCCAGACGGGGGCCAGCTTGAGCTCCTGGGTCACCCAGATGAACAGGAACCCCATCAGGCAGCTGCCGATCAGATTGACCCCGAGGGTCCCCCACGGGAAACCACGCCCGGCGGCGCCGACGATCCAGCCACTGACAAGATACCGTCCCAGCGCCCCGATGGCGCCGCCCGCTGCTACTGCCAACCAGGTTCCCATGTGCCTTGTATGCCCCGTGCTCGATTCAATGCGAGTGAGTGCTGCGCTACGCCATGGATCGGCCGCCAGCCACTCTGGCACCCGAGGGTGCCGCCTAGCGCTCCATTGTAGGAAAATCGCCAGCCACGGGGAATCCACGACTCACGAAAGGCAGATTGAACAAAGCACGACACCCGCGATGCGCCTCCTGACCAATGGGCATCGCGGGTGTCTGAGGGTGGCTGAGAGCGGAAGGCATCAGGCGGAAGAGCGACTCATTCACTGCCGGGTGACGCACTGCCCTGCTCGATCTCCGCGCGCAATTGCTCCAGCACATGCTGCCATTGGCGGTGTGCGCCCTCCTTGCCCCCCAGCTGCTCCAGGCCGCGTGCCGTCCAGGTGCCGGGGGTGCCGATACGCGAGGCAAGCTCGCCGGGCGGGGTATCGGGGTGGGCTTCCATCAAGGCCAGCGCATCGCGCAACTGCGCCATCAGCAACAGGCGCGCCTGGGGGCCGCTCATGCCGGGCACCGTCTGGAACCAGTCGAGCAACGCCTGCTGCTGCGCCATCTGCCAGGCATTCACGCAGACCGCCAGCATGCTGGCCTCGAAGGCCGCTTCATCATCGAAGGCGATGATCTGCCGGACCGCCGGCCCGAGCAGGTCGCGCGTCAGCGGGTCTTCCGGATAGAGCGTGAGGGCGCTCTGCCCTTCACAGACTGCCAGCCCCGTCATCACCCGCACCACTCGCGCCGGCGCGAACCAGCGCTGCAGCTGCTGCAGTGGCACCCCGGCCGCCAGCACCATCAGGTGATGATCCTTGCTCAGTGCGTGGCTTTCACGCAGCTCACTTGCCAGCGCCTCGAGCTGCTCTGGTCGCACCCCGACCAGCATGCACAGGCTCGATTCACATACCGCGACGTTGCTTACGTGGCGGATGGCACCGAAACGCCAGCCCAGACGGTGACTGCGCACGTCGTTGCGCGGCGAGAGGTGGAATTCCAGATCATGCCGCGAGCGGCCTTCGCGCTGACAACCGCGCGCCAACGCGACCAGCAATGACTCCGCCAACTCCCCCACCCCCAGCACTCCCAATCGCGTGGGCGGCTGGCGAGACTCGCGATGACAGGTGGAGGTCGAGGAATAGGTGGACGATGCCATGAGCTAACTCCTGATGACTCAGCGGAAGAGGGAAGACAGCTTCAGGGGAAGAAACGGAGGGGATACGCCATGACGGCCTGCCTTGCGATGGCTGACGGTACCACTGAAGCGGCGACTGGCGTCTGACAATCGCTCGCAGCATGTGCACATCATCCCCCTTGTTGCTTGCATTCGGGCGCTCACGCCTTGATTTGATGACTCCTCACAGCGTAGTCATTCCTCACTCCTTTCACCTGAATTCCCGTCTCGCGAGTGACGCAATGCCGCGCTGGGCTGGGGCCACACGCCCAGCTCAGGTAAGCTTAGGCCCATTGGCCCTGGATGCCTGCCTGACGCGACTCACTGCCCGAGCGAGATCATGACCGAACGCCTGCTGGATATGCCCGCCCCCGTCGATTCCCTCTATCTGGACTTCCTGGCCGCCCTGCGAGATGCAGGCTTTGCCGGTGACATCAGTCCGGACTATGCCAACCGCACCGTGTTGTCGACCGACAACTCGCTCTATCAGGTGCTGCCTCAGGCCGTGGTCTACCCGCGCCATGCCGAGGATGTCCAGCGCATCGCGCGCCTCTCCCACGAGCCACGCTTTTCGGGCGTCACCCTGGCGCCACGCGGCGGCGGTACCGGCACCAATGGCCAGTCGCTCAATGACGGCGTGCTGGTGGATGTCTCGCGGCACATGAACCGCATTCTCGAGATCGATGTCGAGAACCGCCGAGTGCGCGTCGAGGCCGGCGTGGTGAAGGACCAGCTGAATGCCGCGCTCAAGCCGCATGGCCTGTTCTTCGCCCCGGAGCTCTCGACCTCCAACCGCGCCACCATTGGCGGAATGATCAATACCGATGCCTCCGGCCAGGGCAGCTGCGAATACGGCAAGACGCGTGACCACGTGCTGGCGCTCGACAGCGTTCTGCTCGACGGGACACGACTGTCGAGCCATGCCATCGATGATGCCGAGCTCGAGACACTGTGCGCGCGTGAGGATCGCGTTGGTGAGGTCTACCGCACCGCACGTGCGATCGCCGATGAGCGCGCCGAGGAAATCGCCGACATCTTCCCGCCGCTCAACCGCTGCTTGACCGGCTACGACCTCGCCCACCTGCGCGAGGCCGATGGGCGTTTCAACCTCAACAGCCTGCTGTGCGGCGCCGAGGGCACGCTGGGCTTCGTGGTCGAGGCCGAGCTGAATGCGCTGCCCATCGCGCCCTGCTCGACGCTGATCAACCTGCGCTACGCAAGCTTCATGGATGCACTGCGCGACGCCAAGGCGCTGATGGCGGTCGAGGGCAATCGCCCGACCTCCATCGAGACGGTGGATGACACCGTGCTCAACCTCGCCATGCAGGACTTCGTGTGGGATAGCGTCGAGGAATTCTTCCCGGCCAGCGCCGAAGGCACCCCGGCCATCGGCGGCATCAACCTGATCGAATTCAATGCCGACAGCGAAGAGGTGCTGGATGCCAAGGTCCGCGCCTTCAGCGAGCACCTGGCCAGCGATACCAGCGTCGAGCGTCTCGGCTTCACCGAAGCCCGTGGTCGCGCGCAGATCGGTCGTGTCTATGGCATGCGCAAGCGCTCGGTGGGCCTGCTGGGCAATGTCGACGGTGAAGCCCGCCCGCTGCCCTTCGTCGAGGACACCGCCGTCCCTCCGGAGCATCTGGCCGATTACATCGCCGAATTCCGCGCCGCGCTGGATGCCCGTGGCCTGCGCTATGGCATGTTCGGGCATGTCGATGCCGGCGTGCTGCACGTGCGCCCGGCGCTGGACATGAAGGACCCCGCACAGCAGGCGATGATCCGCGAGATCTCCGATGAGGTCGCCGCCCTCACCCACAAGTACGGTGGCCTGCTGTGGGGCGAGCACGGCAAGGGCGTGCGCTCCGAGTACTCGCCACGCTTCTTCGGCAGCCTCTACGGCGCGCTGCAGGACGTGAAGGCGGCCTTTGACCCGCACAACCAGCTCAATCCGGGCAAGATCGCCTCCCCGCGCCTGTCAGTGGCGCTGGTCGAGGATGCAGGCGCGAGTGACGCTGGCGCCAGCGAAGGCGCCAGCGAAGGGGGCAGCGAAAGCGCCAAGCGTGATCACGCTGACAGCACCGTGGAGGCCTTCGACCCTCGCTTGATGCGTATCGATGACGTGACCATGCGCGGTGATCTCGACCGTCAGATCGATGAGCGCGTGTGGCAGGAATACGCCAGTGCCGTCTACTGCAACGGCAATGGCGCCTGCTACAACTACGACCCCAACGACGCCATGTGCCCGTCGTGGAAGGCGACTCGCCAGCGCATCCACTCGCCCAAGGGGCGTGCCAGCCTGATGCGTGAGTGGCTGCGCCTGGAAGGCAACGCCGGACGCGACGTGATCGCCGAGGCCCAGGCCGCGCGTACCCCGGGCCTCAAGGGCACCGGCATGTGGCTGGCGCGTCTGCCAGCGCGTATCAGCGCCTCGCTCAAGGCACGCCGTGCCGGCACCGCACAGGCTGAGGGTCAGTCTGACGCCAACTTCGACCAGCAGGTCTACGACGCCATGTCCGGCTGCCTGGCGTGCAAGTCCTGCGCGGGCCAGTGCCCGATCAAGGTCAACGTGCCCGATTTCCGCAGCCGCTTCCTTGAGGTCTATCACCATCGTTATCAGCGTCCGTTGCGCGATTACCTGATCGGCAGCCTCGAATTCGTGCTGCCGTGGGCCGAGCGCGTCACGCCGCTCTATAACGGCCTATTGACCAACAAGCTGGTCAGTCGTCTGCTGGAAGGCCCGATCGGCATGGTCGATGCGCCGCGCCTGTCACGCGCCAGCCTGCGCAGACAGCTCAAGAGCTGGGGCGTGTCCGAGGCGACGCCGACCCAGCTAGGCCGCCTGACCGAATCCCAGAAGGCCAGAAGCGTGATCCTGGTGCAGGACGCCTTCACCAGTCACTTCGAGGCCCAGCTGGTGATCGACATCATCGAACTGCTGTCGCGACTCGACATCCATGTCTTCGTCGCGCCCTTTGCCCCCAATGGCAAGCCGCTGCAGGTGCAGGGCTTCACCGGCGCCTTCCAGCGTACCGCGCGTGCCCAGGCCGACCGCCTCAAGGCGATCGCCGACTTCGGCGTGCCGCTGGTCGGCATCGACCCGGCGATGACCCTGACCTATCGTCAGGAGTACGTGAAGACCCTCGGCCCGGACGCGGTGCCCGATGTCCTGCTGCTGCAGGAATGGCTGATCAGCCTGCGCAAGCTGCTGCCGGTCGGCGTCACCAAGACAGTGCTGGGCAAGATGGACCCGGGCATGAAACTTCTGAGCCACTGCACCGAGAGCACCAATGCCCCGGGTTCGGCCAAGGCCTGGCAGCAGGTCTACTCCGCCTTCGGCCTCAAGCTCGAGACCATCGCCACCGGCTGCTGCGGCATGTCCGGTACCTACGGCCACGAAGCGCGCAATCTCGAGACCTCGCGTGCCATCTATGACCTGTCGTGGAAGGCCGTGGTCGAAGACGACGCCAATCAGGGCAAGCTGGTCGCCAGTGGCTACTCGTGCCGCAGTCAGAGCAAGCGTTTCTCCGGCAGCCAGTTGCCGCATCCGCTGCAGGCATTGCTGCCGCTGCTGCGTCGCGCCCAATGAGTGATCGCGTCTGCCCGACGCCATCACGTGGGTACGAGAGAGAAAGGAAATGAGGAGAGCGCGATAAGGCAACGCGACGTTGCATACCACGGAATCAATCGCTAGGCTGCGCCCTTTCGGCCTGCCGCGCGGCAGCTGAGTGGCGCCTGCCCCCTGCTTCAAGCCTGTACAGACCAGCAGGAGCAAGGGCCACTGACAGACGGCTGAGACACAACGAAACGATGAGCGGTGACCGCAACAGTGGCACCGCTCATTTTCGCTGACTCCAAGGAAGACACCCGATGACCGAACCTGCTCTGGCCCTGACCCTGATCGGTCTGATGGCCCTCGGCTGCCAGTGGCTGGCCTGGCGCATGCGTCTGCCCGCCATCCTGCCGCTGTTGATCGTCGGCATCCTCGCCGGCCCCGTCACGGGTTGGCTGAAGCCGGATGAGCTGCTCGGCGATCTCTTGTTCCCGCTGGTCTCGCTGGCGGTGGCGGTCATCCTGTTCGAGGGCAGCCTGACGCTGGACTTCAAGGACCTGCGCGGCCATGGCCATATCGTCAGGCGACTGGTCACCACCGGCGTGGTGATCACCGGCGTGATCGGCACCGTGGCCGCCCACTATCTGCTCGACATGCGCTGGGAGATGGCCGCCGTGCTCGGCGCCTTGCTGGTGGTGACAGGTCCGACGGTGGTGATGCCATTGCTGCAGACGCTGCGCGCGCGCGGCAACCTGACCCAGATCCTGCGCTGGGAAGGCATCATGATCGACCCGGTCGGCGCGCTGCTGGCGGTACTGGTCTATGAGTACGTCGCGCTCGGCATGACCGGCAATGCGGCCTCGCATACCCTGTTGCTGTTCGCCCAGACGGTGGGCCTCGGGCTCGGCATGGGGGCTCTGGGTGGCTGGTGCTGGGGGCTGGTGCTGCGTCATTTCTGGCTACCCCAGAAGCTGCACAACTTCGGCACCCTGATGGTGATGCTGGGGCTGTTCGCCATCTCCAACACCCTGTTCCATGAATCCGGCCTGCTGACCGTCACCGTGATGGGCGTGTGGCTGGCCAACATGCGCGGCGTGCCGACCCAGCAGATCATCGAGTTCAAGGAGACCCTGACGGTTCTGCTGATCTCGGGACTGTTCCTGCTGCTGGCGGGACGCCTGACCGTCGAGCAGCTGTCCCTGCTGTCGTGGCCGGCGTGGATCTTCCTGGCGGTGTTGATGTGGGTCGCACGCCCCCTGACGGTCTGGCTGTGCACCCTGGGCAGCGGGCTGACGCTGCGCGAGAAGGCCCTGCTGGCCTGGCTTTCACCGCGCGGCATCGTCGCGGCAGCGGTCGCCTCGCTGTTCGCCCTCAAGCTCGAATCCCAGGGCATCGAGGGCGCCGAGATGCTGGTGCCGATGACCTTCCTGGTCATCATCGGCACCGTGGTGGTCCAGAGCCTGCTGTCGCGCCCCATCGTCAAGGTGCTGGGCGTCGGCGAGCCGCCGCCCTCGGGGTTCCTGATCCTGGGCGCCAACTCGGTATCGCGCCAGGTCGCCCGTGAACTGGTCGATGCCGGTTTCTCGGTGCGCCTGACCGATACCAACTGGGACGCCGTGCAGGAAGCGCGCATGGCGGGCCTGCCGGTCTACTACGGCAACCCGCTGTCTGAACATGCCGCCCAGCATCTCGAGCTGACCGGTATCGGCCACCTGATGCCGCTGTCGCCCTATCGCGAACTCAATAGCCTGGCCGCGCTGCACTTCGAGCACATCCTGGGGCATGGGCGAGTCTTCCGGCTCGCCGAGGACAACGGCAAGAATGCCAAGCGCCAGCAGGACCAGGCGCTGGGGCATCTGCCGCTGCTGTTCGATGGCAAGATCACCTATGCCAAGCTGGCGAGCTTGCTCTCTCAGGGCGCGCAGTTCCGGCGTGCCCGCATCACCGAGAGCTTCAGCCTCGAGGATTACCGCAAAATTCACGAAGAGCGCCTGCTGCCACTGTTCTGCATCAGCAGCCAGGGTCGCATCCGGATCGCCAACACGGCCGTGGCGCTGGAGCCCAAGGCCGGCGAGACGCTGATCAGCCTGATCCATGCCGACTCGCCGGAGCTGAACAAGTCTTCCCAGCCCAGGACCGACAAGGCCGAAGCTCCCCAAGCCGACAAGGGCGCGGGCAGCAAGTCCTCACAGACGCCGCCGGGCTCGGGGTCAGGCCCCCTGCCGGCCAGTCGTCTGCCGGGCGCCGGCACCTGACAGCAGGCATAGTCAGCATCACGTCGGAATATCACGACGGAAGGCACGAGGCTCGCCCATGGCGGGCCTCGTGCGTGTTGACGCAGACACGCCTCGCGCGATTCACAAAAAATCCGTCAAACGTTAGTGGCAGACTCCGACAGAGGGCAAAAATACTGGTAGAGTACGCGCCAGTTTTGGCCATACCGTCCTGTGGCCAGCGCTATTGCCTTGTCCTCAACGTAACACCTACGCATTCAGGAGCTGCTTGATGCAGATCGTCATGGGCCTGGTGGGCGTCTTCGCCCTGCTGGGGATTGCCTTCCTTCTCTCTGAAAACCGACGCGCCATCAGCCTGCGCACCGTACTGGGTGCCTTTGCCATCCAGGCGATGCTGGGGATCTTCGTGCTCTACGTGCCTGCCGGCAAGAGCATGCTGCTTGGGCTCAGCGAAGGTGTACAGGCCGTAATGTCCAGTGCCAACGTCGGCATGGACTTCCTGTTCGGCGGCCTGGTCAGCGACAAAATGTTCGAAGTCTTCGGCGGCGGCGGCTTCGTGTTCGCGCTACGCGTACTGCCGATCATCGTGTTCTTCTCCTCACTGATCGCGGTGCTCTATCACCTGCGCGTGATGAACGTCGTGATCAGCGTGCTCGGCGGTGGCCTGTCGAAGGTGCTCGGCACCAGCCGTCCGGAGTCCCTGTCCGCGGCCGCCAACATCTTCGTCGGCCAGACCGAAGCCCCGCTGGTCGTGCGCCCGTTCATCGCCGGCATGACCCGCTCGGAGCTGTTCGCCGTGATGACCGGTGGCCTGGCCTCGGTGGCCGGTTCCGTACTGGTGGGCTATGCCTCGCTGGGCATCGACCTCAAGTACCTGCTGGCAGCCTCCTTCATGGCGGCGCCGGGTGGCCTGCTGATGGCCAAGATGCTGATCCCGGAGACCGAGACCAAGACCCAGAGCGTCGAAGAAGCGCTGGGCAAGGACATCGATCGTCCGACCAACGTCATCGACGCTGCCGCCTCCGGCGCGGCCTCTGGCGTGCAGCTGGCGATCAATGTCGGCGGCATGCTGCTGGCCTTCATCGCGTTGATCGCGCTGGGCAACATCATCGTCGGCTGGGTCAGCGGCCTGTTCGGCTATGAAGACATCACGCTGCAGCTGCTGCTGGGCTATGCCTTCGCACCGGTGGCCTGGGTCATCGGCGTGCCGTGGCACGAAGCCATCCAGGCGGGTAGCTTCATCGGTCAGAAGCTGGTGCTCAATGAGTTCGTCGCCTTCGCCGATCTCGCCAGCCACCAGATCAAGCTGTCCGAGCACTCTGAAGCCATCATCATCTTCGCACTGTGCGGCTTCGCCAACCTGTCCTCCGTCGCCATCCTGATGGGCGGCCTGGGGCTGATGGCACCGAACCGTCGCGGTGATATCGCGCAGATGGGCATGAAGGCGATTCTCGCCGGCACTCTCTCCAACCTGATGTCAGCGAGTCTTGCCGGCCTGTTCCTGTCTCTCTAGAGACGCTCGCTTGTGAGCCAGTCTCCAGAGAGCTGGCTTCTGTAGCATGAGCTTCCATGGAGCAGACACCGTCATCTGGCCAGACCGTCATCTTGACAACGCCCGCCCCGTGCGGGCGTTGTCGTATCTGGCACAACCGAAGACTTGCCCTCTGACTTCTCCCCCTGAATGACCGCGTCTGAGCGGCCCTGGGTGGCAGCCTGCGCAACGCCGGTTTGCCGATTGACTCCCTCCCCCCCCGCCCCAGACAATGGTTCACGTTGAAGCCAGGGTGTTCGGGAAACGGGTGAAAACCCCGTACTGCCCCCGCAACGGTGATCGCAACGCTCATGCAGGTCGACCACGATCGACAAGATCGACACGGCCAGCCACTGCCTCCGGGAGGTCCTGTCATTCAGGCCTCCCCCAAGGGAAGGAGGTGGGAAGGCGCATGAGGGGGTGAGACTCCTGCCATTGGAGTCCACCAGGCGTCAGTCCGGAGACCGGCCCTCGCTTCCACACTGGTTGATGCGGAGGGCCTCACCAGTGGCAAGTCTCCCGCGACGGGCCTGATTGATCAGGGCGCGTGCGGGGGA
This sequence comes from Cobetia sp. UCD-24C, assembly GCF_001306765.1. Taxonomy (NCBI): domain Bacteria; kingdom Pseudomonadati; phylum Pseudomonadota; class Gammaproteobacteria; order Oceanospirillales; family Halomonadaceae; genus Cobetia; species Cobetia sp. UCD-24C. Next base: position 309,986 of record NZ_LJTD01000001.1, read on the forward strand.
CGTGTGCTCGCACACCCTGTCACGCTGTCCTCCTCATTGCGTCTGACGCTTGAGGATCATTCATGAAACACAACAACACTCGTGGTCGCGCATCTGCGCAGGCCAGCTTCACCCTCGTCGGTAGCCTGCTGCTGCTGACCCCGCCCGCCGTCGCTGCTGATGCGCTGACCACCGATTCATCCGAGGACCTGGACACCGTTCAGGTCACCGCCAATCGCATTCCGCAACTGCAGAATGATGTGCTGGCCAGCACCGACGTCATCACGCGTGACGAGATCGATCGCCTGCAGGCCAATTCGCTGGTCGATCTGCTGCAATCACGCAATGGTATCGAGGTCGCCCGCAGCGGCCCGATGGGCAGCCAGACCAGCCTCTTCATGCGCGGTACCGAATCCGACCACACCTTGATTCTGGTCAATGGGCAGCGCGTCGCCAACAGTGCCGATGGCCTGGCGCATTTCGAATTCCTGCCACTCGCCGCCGTCGAGCGTGTCGAGATCGTGCGTGGTCCGCGCGCCAGCGTCTACGGCGCCGATGCCATCGGCGGTGTGATCAACCTGATCACGCGTGGCGGCAGCGAAGTCGGTCAGCATGCAGAAGTCACCCTGCGTGCCGGCAGCGATGGCACCTTCCGCCAGAACGCCCAGTTCAGCTCGGTGGAAGACGACACGCGCCTCTCGGCCAATCTCCATCATGATGAGAGCGATGGCTTCTCGGCCCGCGATACCGGCAGTGAAGATGATGGCTACGAGGCCACGGGCGCCGAACTGCGTCTTGGCCACGACTTCGGTCAGCAGGCCACGCTCAGCCTCGGCGTCGCCAACACCGAGACCGATTACGACTATGACGACTGCTACGACAGCAGCTTCAGTGCCTCGGAAGACTGCCACGGCGAAGGCAGCCAGATGGTATTGGATGCCAGCCTGCTGACGCACCTGAACCCGAACTGGGACATGACAGTCAGCGTGGCGCGCACGCGGGATGAGTACGAGAACACCGAAGCCGGCAGCGATGCGGGGCGTGTCGCCAGTACTCGCAACGAGGTCGGCCTGCGCCACGACTTCTACACCGACCTCGGCACGCTCAGTCTGGGGGTGGACCATCGCGAGGAAAGCCTGGATGCCGATGGCCCCTACTTCACCGCCGAGGGCTACAGCGTCGATAGCCGCTATGCCACCGGCGTCTACGGCAGCTGGCATCTTCAGCAACAGCGTCACCACGTCACGACCAGCCTGCGTTACGACGACGACAATCGTTATGGCCACCAGATGACGGGCGGCTCCAGCTACGCCTATGATCTGACGGCCGCGCAACAGCTCGGGGCCAGCTATTCCAGCGCATTCAAGGCACCGAATCTGATCGACCTCTACAGCCCCTACGGCTCCGGCAATCCGGACCTCGATGCCGAGACCTCCACCACGGCCGAGCTGTTCTGGCGCCTGCAGCAACATCACTGGCATCTGGGCCTGAATGCCTTCCAGACCGATATCGACAATCTGATCAGCTACGAGGGAGCCGACTTCTCACCGATCAATATCGATCGCTCGCGCATCCGTGGCGTCGAGCTGAGCAGTGGCTGGCAAGGCGAGGCCCTGAGCGTGAACCTTGCCATGACCTGGCAGGACCCGGAGGACCGCGATACCGGTGAGCAATTGAAGCGCCGCGCCCAGCGCTTTGCGCGTCTGGACGCCGATTACGCACTCGACGACTGGAGCTTCGGCGCCACACTGCGTGGCAGCGCCAGCCGCAGCGATACTGACGCAGACACCTACACCGACACGCGCACTGCCGGCTATGGCGTGGTCGATCTACGCACCAGCTGGCAGGTGATGCCGAACGTCAAGCTGAGCGCCAAGCTGGATAACGTCTTCGATCGCGAATATCAGCTGGTCAATGGCTACAACACCCAGGGCCGTTATGTGGAAGGCGGCGTCACCTTCTTCTTCTGATCGGCTTTCCCGGGATGCCTCTTTTGAAGAGCCTCGGGCGACAAGCAGCCACACATACCACAGCACCGATCACAGCACCGTCCCCCGGGACAGTGCTGTGCCTTTGACTCACGGAGCATACGCATGACGGACCGCAATACCCGCCACAAGGCCGCGATGGAAAAGCTCAAATCGCATGTCGATGACAAGGTGGCACAGGCCACTGAGGAGCGCGGCCAGCTGCTGGTGTTTACCGGCAATGGCAAGGGCAAGACGACCGCCGCCTGGGGCACCATCACCCGCGCGCTCGGCTATGGCTACAAGGTCGGTGTCATCCAGTTCATCAAGGGGCTGTGGGAATGCGGCGAGCGCGAACGGCTCGCCGAGGATGCCAATCTCGAAGTGCATGCCATGACCACCGGCTTCACCTGGGACACCCAGAATCGTGAGGCCGATACCGCTGCCTGTCAGGCCGTGTGGCAGCAAGCACAGCGCCTGATGCGCGATGACAGCGTCTATCTGGTGGTGCTCGACGAGCTGACCTACATGGTCAAGTTCGGCTATCTGCCGCTAGAGGAAGTGATGACGGCACTCGAGAATCGTCCTGCGGAGCAGACCGTCATCATCACCGGGCGCAATGCCAATCGTGAAATCGTCGCCTGTGCCGATACCGTCACCGAGATGACCGAGATTCGCCACGGCTTCAATCATGGCCTCAAGGCGCGGCGCGGCATCGATTTCTGAGCGTGCTGCACGAAGCCGCCCTGACTCCGCCGCCCTCAATCCGACGCGCTTACTCTGACGCCCTCAGTCCGACGCCTGCACTTTCGTGATGGCAGCGCAGACCTCTGCCATCGCCTCGACACTGCGCGGGCCGGGACGACTGATCAGGTCAGGAGTCAGACCCGCCAGTGCCACCTCGGAAAGTGGCCCTTCATCCGCGCGCCAGGCGGCAATCCACTCCCTGCGCGCCGGCCCCTTCGCGACCGGATGCAGAATCAGGTGCGGTCTGGCCAGCCACAAGGCTTCCCGGTTGATCTGCGGCACCACGGCGGGCGAGTCCGTCAGCAGCGGCTCACCGCCGCAGCGCCGAATCAGCTCATTGACCAGGTGATTGCCACCCAATGTCGTCATCGGGCTCTCCCCCAGCTGGAAGAAGACCGGCAAGGGGTCGCTGTCGCGCGCGCGCTCCAGCTGCTCGATGCGCGCTGCGAGCGTCGTCACATGCTTATCCGCGATGTCACGGGTGCCCAGCAAGGCGCCAAGCCGCGCGATATTGGACAGCACATCATCGAGTGTGGCGGGCTCGCTGACGAAGACGGGCATCCCCAACGCCGTCAGACGCGCATGCATCTCATCGGAAAGCCCGCTGCCCCATGCCACGATCAGATCAGGCCGGGCACTCAGCAATGCTTCCAGGTTGGGCCCGTGATAGCTGGCCAGGCGCGGCAGCTCGCTGACCGCAGGGGGATGATCGCTGCCCTGGCTCACGCCGATCAAGGCCGGCAAGCCTCCCGCCGCCGCCACCAGCTCGGCCGCGTGCGGGGCCAGCGTGACCACCCGCTGCGCTGGCTGTGACAGCGTCACGACATCGCCTGCATCGTCGATCACCTCACGCTCTGCGGCCAAGGCAGGCGACGCCATCAGTAATGACATGACGAGCACCGACACTGCCTGTGCAGCGCCACGTATAGAGCGCAGTCTCTCGTGTACCTTCACGCATCGCCCTCATTGCTGATACTTTCAAGCCTATCGCGCCCGCATTCATGCCCCTCACCAAGCGCCAGGCAACAATGTTGCCACTTTACTCAAGGGATTTCCCATGCTGATGAACCACGCCACCAGAGGCCCCGCCCCCCTCGCCCAGCGCCTGCGTCGTACCGCCATGCTATGCGGCCTGGCGCTCTGCACCGCCAGCGCCACACACTTGGCCCGCGCCGACCAGACGCCCGCACCGGCTCTGGTGCATGTCAGCGCCAGCGCCAGCCTGGAGGCGGCGCCCGACAAGGCAACCATCCAGGCGCGCCTGTGGGAGAAGACGCCCGCGCGCAAGGTGGATGACAAGGCTCCCGACAGCAAGGCCGAGGGCCAGGCGGCCCGCAAGGCACGCGAGTCACTGGAATCACGCATGACGACCCTGATTCAGGCACTGGAGAAAGCGGGCATCGACAGCCGTCAGATCAGCGCCGGCAGCCTCAACCTGCGTCCTGAGCAGTACTACGAGCGCAACAATGGTCAGCAGCAGCCCCAGCAATGGCGCCGTACACACCTCGAACGCCCGATCAGCCTCACTCTCGATGACCTGGACAAGGTACCGGAAGTCATCGACCTGCTGCTGGGCGCTGGCGTCAACCAACTGGCCGGTGTGCAGTATCAGATCAGTGAACGGGATGCCCTGGAAGACAAGGTATTGCAGGAAGCCTTGACCAAGGCACGTCACAAGGCACAACTGATGGCCAAGACCCTCGGCGCGACCCTGGGCAGCGTGCAGTCGATCAATGAGTCCTCACACAGCCCGCGCCCGCAGATGATGGCAATGCGTGCCGACATGGCAGAGGCCAAGAGCAGCGGCAGCGAGTACCGCCCCGGCGAGCTGAGCCTCGAGAGCAGCGTTCAGGTCAGCTGGCATATCAAGTCTACCGATTGAGGCAGTCGCGCAAAGCGTGAACGAGTGATCAGCAGCAGTGATCACTGCCATGAAAAAGACGCCAGCCGCAGAGTCTGCGACTGGCGTCTTTTTTTGCCCATGAGGCAGGCAATCAGCCGATCAGGCGCCCAGCTCCTGCTCGATCAGCGCCAGCGCCGCCAGCGGATCCTCCGCCTGGGTGACAGGGCGCCCGATCACCAGATGGGTGCTACCGGCCGCCATGGCTTCACCGGGCGTCATGGTGCGCCGCTGATCACCGGCCTGCGCGAAGCTCGGGCGAATACCCGGCGTCACCTTCAGGAACTCAGGACCACACAGCGCCTTGAGGCTCGGGGTCTCACGTGCGGAGCACACTACACCGTTCATGCCGCTCTGCTGGGCGAGGGCCGCCAGCCGCTCGACCTGCGCAAGCGGCGTGACATCCAGCCCGATACCGGCCAGATCGGTCTGTTCCATGCTGGTCAGCACCGTGACGGCGATCAGCTGGGTATCGAGGCCGCGAGTCGAAAGGGCTTCTGCGGCGGCCTGCATCATGCGCGCACCACCAGAGGCGTGGACATTGGTCATCCACACGCCGTGCTCCGCAGCCGCCAGCACGGCCTGGGCGGTGGTGTTGGGGATGTCATGGAATTTGAGATCGAGAAAGACCTCGAAGCCGCGTTGATGCAATGCCTTGAGAATCTCGGGACCCACACGCGTGAACAGCTCCTTGCCTACCTTGACGCGACAGCGCGCAGGATCCAGCTGGTCTGCCATGGCAAGCGCAGCACTCATGTCCGGGTAGTCGAGGGCGATGATCAGGGGGGAAGTCGTGGCAGGCATCCGGGCTCCAGGCGATGTGGCAGGCGCAATGACAGGAGGTCATGGGCTCGGGGCAACATTATAGCGCTCGGCTCTGTCGTTGTATGCCCAGGGAAAGACGAATCGAATCAGCGGGCTAACGCTCGTAGTGCTTTCTTGCGTTGAGCGCAGAAAGCCGCGCAAGGATGAGAAATCGTTTAAACCTAAATGACTACAAACATAATACCTGAGCCAGAGTATTTCTCGCGCAGGGCCTCGGGTGGTCGCCCCGCGCACTCCCCATCGACCGCCCTGATGTGAGCATAGGAAGCGACCATGAAAACCCTGCTAGGAACACTTCTCGTGACCAGCCTGCTGGTACTGTCACCGACCAGCCAGGCCGCAGACATGAACATCAATACCGCCACTGCCGCACAACTGACCGAGCTCAAGGGCATCGGTGGCAAGAAGGCCCAGGCCATCATCGAATGGCGCAAGGCGAACGGGCCCTTCACCGACGTGGCACAGTTGACCGAGATCAAGGGAATCGGCCCCAATACGCTCAAGCGCATGAACACGACATTGACGCTGGGCGAGCCGGGCAAGACGACCTCGGCCATCAACACGAAGAGCCCCTCGGTCAAGCAAGACGGGGCTATCCAGAAGAGCCAGGCTGTCAAGAAAAGCCAGAGCATCGACAAGACCACCACCCCAAAGGCCGTCGATTCCCACAAGGAAGTCGAGAGCCGCAAGACTGCCAGCAACAATAGTTGAGCCGTCTCGCTGGGCAGGCAAACCTCGTGTCGGTTGCGGGGCTGCCTGTCCAGCGACTCTCTTCCTCCCAGAGAACTGGCAAGAACTGGCAAAAGCTTTCAAGCAGCCCGCAGGCAAGCCATCAACATGAAACGCGGTGCTAGCCATTCTCTCTGGCCCCCACAACCAAAAAAGCCGACCCGAAGGTCGGCTAGCGGGGTTTCCCCCTCCCCTGACGGCGAATCGGCACCTGCAAAAAAGCCCGATTCTGACAGCGGCCATCCTGGCCTGCCCCTTCCCCAAGGGGCTCCCTGAATGCCAGCCTCTGTCGGCAGCTGACACCTCTGCTTCTGACATCGATAGCTCTGATATCAATAGCTCCGACATCAATAGCTCTTCCGCCTGTGTCGGCCTGCTGCGGCCTCGACAGAGACACTCTACCCCGCCATGCCCCGCGCGAATCTGATCTGCATCAAGTCCTGAAGGCTTCACGGCTCGATCCGTGCGGCTGGCGCGCAGACGACTGATCCATATCAATTTTCTCCATCACTATAGGCCCCAACAACAGACAGCCCCGCTGCCGGAATCCTCGGCAGCGGGGCTGTCTGTTGTTGAAGAGGGGCTGCAACAATGAGCTTCAGCGCTTCAGCGACGTACCTTCTTGTCTTCGATCTCGGTATGGCTGACATCGAGACCGAGCGGATGACCGGCCGAGAGTTCGGCACGCGTGGCATCGCGCACTTCCAGCACTTCGACTTCCCAGCTCAGCGCCTGGCCTGCCAGCGGATGATTGGCGTCGACCTTGACCTGCTGTTCACCGACTTCCAGCACCGTGACCGACCGCTGGCCTTCCGGGGTGCGGGCCTGAAAGCGCATGCCGGCGTTGATCTCGCCCGAGCCGAAGGCATCACGCCCGAAGTACTGCACCAGGCCCTCATCCCGCTCACCGAAGCCTTCGGCTGGCGTCAGATTGACGACCTTGCGGTCGCCGACATCGCAGCCCTCAAGCGCGCTCTCGAGCGCTGCCAGAATATTGTCGTGGCCATGCAGGTAATCCATCGGCTCACGCTCAAGGGAGCTATCCAGCACAGTGCCATCAGCGGTGCGCAGGGTGTAATGCAGGCTGACGACCTGCTGGGAAGTAATCGCCATGGGAACCACTCCAGAAGAAAGGTGCAATGCGGTCTCGCGGATCAAGTCGGATGAGACAGGTCGGCAGCTCAGCTTTCGCTGCGCCGCAGCTGACGACTGGACAGCTCGACACGCTGTTGCTGATTGATCAGATTGAGCAGCACGATGACGCGCTCATCGCCCTTCGCGCTCTCGAAGACGCCACTGAGCGAACTCAAGGGGCCATCGATGATCTCGACCTGCTCGCCGGCCCGGAAATAGACATTCTCCGACGGTTGCTCCTGGCGTTGCTCGCCGCTGGCGATCAGGGCTTCCACCAGAGGCGTCGGCACCGCCGTCGGCGTGTTGCCGAAGCTGACCAGCTTGAGCACGCCACGGGTCGAGCGAATCGGACGCCAGTTGTCATCCATCTGATCAAGGCGTATGAACAGGTAATAGGGGAAGAGCGGCTCTTCGACCCAACGCAGCTTGCCGCCGCGCTTCTTTTCCACCTCCAACAGGGGGTGGAAAACGTGAAATCCCTGATTAGTGAGGTTCTCCGCCGCACGGAAGGATTCCCCGCCCTTGCACTGGATCAGATACCAATGCGCCTTGGCAGCTTCTCGGGCTTCACTCATGATGACCTCTCATTGCCTGCCTGCCCCACTCATGCGTGTCTCGACCTGCATCATGCCTGTCGGCTGACCGGCAGGACAATGCATGGCTCTTGCCCTCAGGCAGTGCGACAATCCGGCCATGAATGACGCAAGCGGCAGATAGCCGCTCACCGTGCGTGTGACACGCGCGGCCACACCCTCTGCATGGACAGGCAAGGCTTTGACTTCAAAGGATTTACGCTTACTCGTTGGCCGTCATGGTATCACGTTCCTGATGGGCTTCGCCTCCGGGCTGCCACTGCTGCTGACCGGTAGCGTGCTGCAGGCCTGGATGACGGATGCCGGTGTATCACTGGACGCCGTGGGCCTGCTCGCGCTGGTCGGCCTGCCCTACACACTCAAGTTTCTGTGGGCGCCATTGCTGGACCGCATCATGCCGCCGGTGCTCGGTCGGCGCCGTGGCTGGCTGATGATCGCCCAGCTGGCCCTGACCGCACTGATCGCGCTGCTTGCCTTGCAGGACCCGCACATGTCGCCGCTGACCATGGGCGCCATCGCGCTGGCGGTCAGCTTCTTCAGCGCCACCCAGGACATCGTGATCGACGCCTATCGGCGCGAGCATCTCCCGGACAACGAGCTGGGGCTGGGCTCTAGCTTCTATGTCTACGGCTACCGCATCGGCATGCTGATGGCCTCGGCCGGCGGCCTGGTGCTGGCCGACATGATCGGCTTCCGCGTGACCTACCTGATCATGGCCGCGACCCTGGGCGCCTGCATGCTGGTGACACTGCTGGCACCGGAGCCCGAGGCACAGGCCGCACCGCGCGCCCATCATCTGCATGAGATCCTGTGGGACCCCATCCGCCACTTCATGAAGCGCGATGGTGCCATCTGGCTGCTGCTGTTCATCCTGCTCTACAAGCTGGGCGATTCCGTGGCAGGCAACCTGACCACGCCCTTCTACAAGGACATCGGCTTCAGCAACTCCCAGATCGGCGCGACCGTGAAGCTGTTCGGCCTGTGGCCGTTGCTGGCCGGCACCTTCTTCGGCGGCCTGATGATCATGCGCATCGGCATCTATCGGGCGCTCTGGTGGTTCGGCATCCTGCAGATGGTGTCGACTGCCGGCTTCGTCTGGCTGCATCACGTCGGTGATTCGCTGGCGTGGCTCGCGGCGGTGGTCGCCTTCGAGAACCTGGCGGCCGGCATGGGCAGCGCCGCCTTCATCGCCTTCATGGGCGCGCTGACCGACAAGCGCTTCACCGCCGGCCAATACGCGATGCTCTCTTCGATCATGGGCCTGCCACGCGTGGTGATTGCCGCGCCCTCCGGCTATCTGGCCGATGCGGCCGGCTGGGACAGCTTCTTCTGGATCTGCACGCTGGCCGCCATACCGGGCCTGTTGCTGTTGCTGCGCTTCCGCCACTGGGGCGCGATGCTGGCCACGCCGCACAAGTCACCCGCCATGTCGGGCGAGTGACAACGCCGCGCAGGCAACCTGGAGAGCCCGAAAACAGCAGGCAGCACCACGAAACCCAGCAAGAAAGAATGAGGCAAGTCAGTCGGCGTCGTTGACACTGTAACAGCAGGTAAACGATGCTTATGCGGCATAGTGCATAAAGATAACAAGCTGCACCGCAGGCCCAGCTGGCGCCAGACGGTGACATCAAGGACAGGGAGCCCGTCATGCCCATCACCACCCGGATTCACGAAGGCATCATGATCACGCCGCCTGCCCAGCTGACAGGCGAACTCGCGCGCTATTTCCGCCAGGAGATGCTGGCGATGATTCCTGATCACACCGGCACGCTGGCGGTGGACCTCAGCCATGTCGAGGCCATCGATGCCGATGGGCTCTCAGTGCTGGTCAGTCTGCATGATGCGCTGTCCCCGGCGGCGCTGGTGGTGGTCGAGCCCTCGCCGGTCATGCAGACAGAGCTGGAGCGCGTGCGCCTGTTCGAGCTCTTCGATATCTACTATCAGCGCGACCCGCTGCTGGAGTCGAGCGGTGACACGCGGACAGGGCCTTCTCGTGAGGTAGCCTGATGAAACGCGACCTGACTCGGCCCAGCTCCCTTTTCCGCTCTCTTCGACGCCTGCTGGGCGTCGCGATCACGGCCGGCCTGATGGGCGGCTGTACGCCGATCATGCTGGACGACACCCCCGCCGAGGATCACTGGCAACAGGCGACCCACTGGCCGCTGGAGCTGCCTGCCCCTCATGCCGACGATCGCTTCATGCAGCTGCCCGCGGGCGATGACCAGCGGTTGGCGGCGGGCGATCGTCTGAGCGTCAGGGTCGCCGGTAGCGAACTCTTCGATGGCAGCTACGAGGTGGATCATGACGGACGCCTGCGCCTGCCGTGGCTCTCGCCGGTCGAGGCCTCCAACAAGACCATCGACGCCCTGGCGGATGAGATCACCCGGCGTCTGGTGCAGGAAGAGCTGATTCGCCCGGGTCTGGCGCATGTCAGCATCCGGCTCGAGGAATGGGCGCCGTTGGCCGTTGCGGTGTCCGGCGCAGTGTTCTTCCCGGGCGAGGCGGTCATCAATACCCGCCTGCCCGAAGAGCGCATGGTGCGCCGCGATTTCGCCGGCGGCGATGCCAGTCAACAGCGTCGTCTGTCGGCGGCCTTGACCACGGCTGGAGGCATCCGCCCCGACGCGGACCTGAGCCATATCGAGCTGATTCGCGACGGCCAGACACAGATTCTCGACATGCGCGGCTTGATCGACGGCGAATATGCCGCCAATCCCTGGCTGCGTGTGGGTGACCGCATCCACGTGCCCTCCAGCGGCGCCTTCCAGGCCGCACTGATGCGCCCCTCGCCGCTCACCGCGCCGGGCATCGTCATCTATGCCTCCAACTTGACCACCCCTGCCAACAACAACAACGTCAGCAATTACACGGTATTGCGCTCGCAGGTGCCCTACGGCGTGCGCATGCTGCAGGGCGTGATCAATGCCAACTGCGTCGGCGGAATCCAGGCGACCTCCGGTTCGCGCCGCGCGGTGCTGATCAGTACCAACCCGATGACGCATCAGCCGGTCGTGGTCGATCGCGGTATCGATGCCCTGCTGGCCAATCCGGCGGATGTGGGCGTCAATCCCTATCTGATGCCCGAAGATGTGGTCGGCTGCTACGACTCCGGCGTCACCAACATCCGTGATATCGCCCGCACGCTGACTGACCTGCTCACGCCGGCCACTCTGCTGTAACCCATCGCCTGTCCGTTGATGGAATGCGACTGATCACAACCACGCGACAAGGATGTGCATGACAGAGTCCCGCTCACCCGACACACCACAAGACGCAGCCAAGCCCTCACTGGGGCGCCGACTCCTGGGCGTCCTGCTGGGCTGGGCGGCGCGTGGCTCCAGCATGCGCCCGCGCACCCGCCGCGCGGCCTACCTGTTGCTGGCGACCGCCATCCTGAGTGTCATCTGGGGTTTGACCATCGCCTTCATCGCCGTGGCACCTGTCACCTACACCACCAGCTGGACGATGATCCTGCCGGGCACCGGCTCCGGTCTGTCGGTGAACTTCGAGAGCATCGGCCAGGCCAGCACCAGCGCCAACTCTTCCTACTCAAGCTCCTCGCTGGACCCCAAGGTCAACTACCGCGCCATCGCCGAGAGCCCTGCCGTGCTCGAGCGTGCCGCCAGCACGGTCGACATGCATCCCGACGATTACGGCAAGCCCAAGATCAAGCTGACCGACCAGACCGCCCTGATCGCCTTCCAGACCAGCGCGCCGAGCGCCAAGGCCGCGCTTGCACGCGCCAATGCGCACATCGATGCCTTCAATGAGGTGATCGAACAGCTGCGCAATGATGAGCAGGCGCGCCGCGAAGCCGTCATCCGCCGCTCGCTCGAGACCTACGATCGCACACTCAAGGAAACCCAGCGCAAGCTGCTCGAGTTCCAGTCCACCTCAGGGCTGGTTTCCATGGAGCAATTCAAGGAACTGACGCTGAGTGTCGAGGCGCTCAAGGACACACTCGAGACGCGGGATGGCGAGCTGTCGGCCCTCAACGCCCGGCTCGCCACCCTATCCAGTCGCCTGGGACTGGACGCCGGCCAGGCCGGTGGCGTGATCGCCCTGCAGCGCGACGCCCGCTATCAGGCGCTGCTGACGCAGGCGGCGGAGCAGGCGGCCAGTCTCGATGAAGCGCGCGGCAAATGGGGCGAGCGCAATCCGGAGGTCATCAATCTGGCCGCGGGGCTTGATTCCCTCGAGCGCTCGCTGGCCTCACGCATGCGCCAGTTGCTGCCCCGCCAGTCCTCGCGCAATCAGAATGCCCTGCGTGCCGCGTCCGGCCATGCCAATCAGGACACCCTGGTCGGCGAGCTGATCACCCTGGATACCCTGCGGCGTGGCGTGATCAGCGAGCTTGCCACTGGGCGGGCCAATCTGGCGGCCCGCCAGCAGCGGCTGGACAACAGCGTCGCCAAGGCCGCCCAGCTGCAGGACCTGCTGCGCGAGCAACAGGTCGCCACGGCGGTCTACACCACGGCGCTGGCCAAGATCGACATCGGTCAGATCGACCCCTTCGCCAGCTACCCGATGCTGCAGATCCTCGATCCGCCGCCACTGCCCGAGAAGGCGGATTCGCTGGGCATCAAGCTGGCCATCGTCGGCGCGCTCGCGGCGAGCGTCTTCAGCATCATCGGCCTGATTCTCCTGTGGATCAGAAAACCCTACCTGCTGCGTCTGCAGCAAAGCGTGTGAGCCGCCGATGTTTTCCCTGAAGGCGGGGCCAGAGGCGGATGTCCGCCCCGAGACCCCGGAAGAACGCATCATCTGGTTCTCGATCACCGCGACCTACCTGTTCTATCTGGTCGGCGGCCTCTATGTGCTGGCACCGGTGCTGGCATGGTCATTGGTGATGCGTGCCGCCTGGCTGCACTTCAAGGGCCGCCAGCGTTTTCCGCGCCTGCCCTGGCCACTGTGGGTGTGGATCATCGGCATGATCGTGATGGAGTTCTCGCTGCTGGCCGGCCACCTGATCGAGAACCTCGGCACCGGCAAGCTGATCAAGTCCTCCATCGGCTGGGCCAAGGGCTGGGCGCTGCTGGCGGTCTTCCCCATCATCGGCTGTCTGGCGATCCGCCCGGCGGTGATCATCCGCGCGGCCATGCATGTGTGCCTGCATACCATGCTATTGCTGCCGGTGTTCGTCGGCGCCTGGCTGGCGGGACTGCCCCAGGTGCCCTTCGTCTCGCCACTGCAGGCCATCGGTGGGCCGGGGCCGGAATTCTTCGCGGTCTCGCTCTATGAGATCGACCCCGGCAGCGGCATGCCGCGCTGGCGCCTGTTCACGCCCTGGGCGCCGGCGGTGGGCTTTGTCGCCAGCATCTATTTCGCCTGCGCCCTGCTCGAGAAACATCCCTTGTGGAAGGCGATCGGCATCGGCGGGAGCGTGCTGATGATCCTGATGTCCGGCTCGCGCATGGCGCTGGTGTCGCTGGTGTTGATCAGCGCCGGGATGTTCCTGCTCAAGCGTCTGCACAAGCCGTGGCTGTGGTTCAGCTTTTCCGGCGTCAGCCTGATCGGTGGCTTTCTCGGCGCGCCGATTCTGGAGGCCATCGACAACTTCATCGCCGCCTTCAAGGGCTCGCGGGCGGACTCGACCCGCGTGCGGGCCGCGCTGGGGCGCATCGCGGTGGATCGCTGGCGCAACGAGGCGCCGTGGTTCGGCCACGGCATCGTCGAACGCGGCCCGCACCTGGTGGAGTACATGCCGATCGGCTCACACCACAGCTGGTATGGGCTGCTGTTCGTCAAGGGCATCTTCGGCCTGTTCGCGCTGTTGGTGCCGATGCTGGTCAGCCTGCTGCATCTGCTGCGCTTCGTGGTCGGCCGCCCTGTCGTGCAGCTGGGCTTGATCATGGTCGGCCTGCTGTTCGTCTACTCCTTCGGCGAGAACCTGGAGATTCTGGCCTACCTGATCTGGCCGGGACTGATCCTGATCGGCAAGGCTCACCAGCTGGCGGGCCTGCCCGCCAGCGAAGGGCATATCCACAACATGGGGCCGGTGCATGTGGAGAAGCCGCTTTCAAGTGCAGCGCCCGCCTCCGCCGATGCCGGCAGCAGCGATACGGCAACCTAGCCCGATCATGGGATAGTGGAACAAGGCTGCGCCAGATCACGCCAATTCATCAGTACATTGCGCTAGAGTGGCTACACCAGCCGTTCAAAAGCATGACCGACAAGACCAGATGCCTCGAAAGGCACGACAAGCCAGGGAGCCAGGCGATGGGTGTGATCACGCGACTCAAGACACGTCTGACAGGTGGCGGAGACGGTGGCAATGGCCGCCTGATCCGCAATCTGGCCTGGATGGGCATGTCGCAAGGGGTGCACCGCATCGCGCGATTGGGCGCGACCCTGGTGGCGGCGCGCATGATCGCGCCGGAGTCCTTCGGTATCGCCGCCATCGTGCTCACCGCGCACGAGATCATGCACGCCATCTCCAATGCCGCCGTGGTACCCGCTCTGGTGCAGGCCGGTCGCGAGGGATATGAACGCCTGTGCCGCGATGCCTACTGGTTCAATTGGGTGGTGTGTCTTGGCCTGATGGTGCTGCAGATGGCACTGGCCCCGCTGCTGGCCTACCTCTATGACGCTCCCGATCTGACCCTGCCGCTGATGGCACTGGCACTGATCTTCCCGATGCTGCCCCCCGCCGCCATCAACGCGGCGCGAATTCTGCGCAGCAACCGCCTGCACATCACAGCGCGCATCGAGATGGGCCAGAGCATCGGCGAGGCCGTCGGCGTGATGCTGCTGGCCGCCATGGGTGCCGGGTTCTGGGCCTTGATCCTGCCCAAGCTGATCGTGACACCCATCTGGACCCTGACCTACCGCTGGTGCGAATCATGGCGCATCGATGAGCGCCCCTCCACGCTGTGGTCGCGGCCGCTGATGAGCTTCGCGCGCCCGATGATGGGCGTCGAGGTGGTCTCGGTGCTGCGTCAGCAGATGGATTACCTGCTGGTCGGCGCCCTGTTCGCCATGGACGTGCTCGGCGTCTACTTCTTTGCCTTCAATGCCGGACTCGGCATCAGCCTTGGCCTCTTGCGCGCCTATTCCACCGCCATCTTCCCGCAACTGTGCGGCGACATGACGTCTCGCGAACGACTGGCACGCATGCACCACGGTATGCGTCTGTTCGCGCTGGTCGCCGTGCCCGCCATCATCGCCCAGAGCCTGCTGGCGCCCTGGTATGTGCCGATCCTGTTCGGAGAGGCCTGGGTCGAGCGTGGCGCCCTGCCGATCCTGATCCTGATCTGCCTCTCCGCCCTGCCGCGTATCCTGCTCGACAGTTGCGGCCAGTTGCTGCGCGCCCAGGGCATGCCGGGGGCAGACCTCAAGCTGCAGATCTTCATGACGCTGATGCTCGGCGCCGGCATGTTCGCCGGCGTGCCCTTCGGCATCAATGGCGTCGCGGCCGGCATTCTGGTCGGCATCAGCCTGGCCGCCCTGCCCGGCTACCTGTGGACACGCCGGCTGATCCTCGCTCAGGACGGCCGCGTGACACATGCGCCGCCACCAGACACACCAGACACACCAGACACACCAGACACACCTCACGCAGCATCCACCGCATCGCTTTCCCCAGACAGGGACGTCCAGGAGGCCAGACCATGACCCCGACCTTTTCGGTCATCATGCCGATCTACAACGTCGAACGATTCGTCGCGGCCGCCATCAACAGCGTGCTGGCGCAGGAGGACGGCGATCTTGAACTGCTCATCATCGATGACTGCTCCCCCGATGGCAGCCGGGCGATCTGCGAGGCCTATGACGACCCGCGTGTCACGCTGATCACGCATCCGGTCAATCGCGGCCTGGCCGGGGCCCGTAACACCGGCGTACGTGCCGCTCAGGGCCGCTATCTGGCCTTTCTGGACTCCGATGACATCTGGGAGCCCGCCAAGCTGGCGCGCCACCGCGAGCACCTCGAGGCACGCCCCGAGGTAGGCCTGTCCTTCTCGCGCTCGGCCTTCATCGATGCCGACGGCGAACCGCTGGACTACTACCAGATGCCGAGCCTGACCGACATCACGCCGGGGCTGCTGTTCTGTCGCAACCCGGTGGGCAATGGCTCGGCGCCGGTCATCCGCCGCGAGATTCTCGAGGCCATCACCTTCGACTGTGAGGTCAAGGGGGGCGGCGTGCTGCCCTGTTACTTCGATGAGAGTCTGCGCCAGAGCGAAGACATCGAGTGCTGGACACGCATCGCCCTCAAGACCGGCACCACGGTGGAAGGCATTCCCGAGCCGCTCACCCGCTACCGACTCAATGAAGGCGGGCTTTCGGCACAACTGGAGCGCCAATACCAGAGCTGGCTTGCGATCGTCGAGCTGACGCGCGCGTACGCGCCTGACTTCATCGAACAATGGTATCCCCGCGCCCAGGCCTACCAACTGCGCTATCTGTCGCGTCAGGCGATTCGCCTGCGTGACGGTGATGCTGCCTGGGAGTATTGCCGCCGCGCCGTCAAGGCATGGCCGGGCATCTGGAAGGCGGAATTCGGGCGCACCGCTGCTACGGCAGGGGCCGCCCTGATGTTGCGCGTGATGCCCAAGAGTCTCTATCTGCGTTGTGAAGGGCTCGCCCAGGGGGTCATCGGCAAGGCGCAGAAGAAGAAGATCGACAATGCGCCGCGCCCGCAGCCGGCCAGACCGAATCAACAGCAGGACGCTCATGAAGTGGAGTCGCCATGATGAGCCAGCCATTGGATCAAGCCCTCTTCACCACTGAGCGCGTCAAGACGCTGCCTCACGTCAAGGTACTGGGGGTGCCCTTCGTCAACACCAGCCTCGACACCTGCCTGAGCCTGCTCAAGAGCTGGATCAGCGACCCGCAGCCGCGCACCGTCAATTTCGTCAATGCGCACTGCCTGAACGTGGCCCAGGTCGATCGCTATTACATGCAGGTGCTGCATGACAGCGACCTGCTGCTGCCTGATGGCAGCGGCGTGAAGATGGCCTGCCGCATGCTCGGCCAGGAGCTCGAAGCCAACCTCAATGGCACCGACCTGCTGCCCCACCTGTGCGACATGCTGGTGGCGGAGAACAAGCGCCTGTTCCTGCTCGGCGCCGCGCCGGGCGTGGCCGACAGGATGGCTGACAAGCTCCGCGAGCAATGGCCGACACTCGAGATCAGTGGCGTGCATCACGGCTTCATCGGCCCGGAAATCATCGACGACGTGCTGGCGCAGATCAATCAGGGCACTGACCTGTTGCTGGTGGCGATGGGCGTGCCGGCCCAGGAGAAGTGGATCTCGACCTACCGTGAGCGACTCGAGGTGCCGGTGGTCATGGGCGTCGGCGGTCTGTTCGACTTCTATTCCCAGCGCATCCCGCGTGCGCCGGGCGTCGTGCGCAGACTGGGCATGGAATGGGCCTGGCGGCTGCTGATGGAGCCACGCCGCATGTTCAAGCGCTACGTGCTTGGCAACCCGAGCTTTCTGATGAGCGTGCGCAAGTATGGGGAAGAGGCGATTCCCGGCCGCGGCCTGTGGATGAAGTCACGCTCCAACTGGCGCCACTTTCGATGGCGAGTGAGCAACTGGCTGACCCCGCGCGCGCGCCGCGCCATGGATATCGTCGGTGCCAGCGGCGTACTGCTGGTGCTGTCGCCGCTGCTGCTGGGCACGATGCTGGCCATCCGCCTGGAATCGCCAGGCCCGGTGCTGTTCGGCCAGGAGCGTATCGGGCGTCACGGCAAGCCGTTCAAGCTGTGGAAGTTCCGCTCCATGTACATCGACGCCGAAGAGCGTCTGCGCGAACTGCAGGCCGCCAACGAGAGCGAGGGTGGGGTGCTGTTCAAGATGAAGCAGGACCCGCGGATCACGCGGGTGGGTCGTATCATCCGCAAGCTGTCCATCGATGAATTGCCGCAGCTGTGGAACGTGCTGCGCGGCGAGATGGCGCTGGTCGGGCCGCGCCCCGCCCTCGCCCGTGAGGTGGCGCTCTACGAAGCGCGTGCGCGCATGCGTCTGGATGCCACGCCGGGGTTGACCGGGCTGTGGCAGGTGTCGGGCCGCTCGGACCTCTCCTTCGAGCAACAGATCCATCTGGATCTCTTCTACCTGCATCGTCAGGGCATCAAGGAAGACATCAAGCTGCTGCTGCGTACGATTCCTGCCGTTCTGACCAGCCGTGGAGCCTACTGATGCGTGAGACTCCCTCTCTCATTCGTGCTGCGCTGCCCCAGTGTCACGACTCATGCCAAGGAGGTGTGCAATGCATGTGATCCTGTTGGCGGACCGCCTCGGCCAGGAAGTCGCGCCGATTGACCGCCGTTACTCGCCGGCCCTGCTGCCGATTGCCGGACGCAGCGTGCTGGAGCGCAATCTCGACCTGCTGGTCGGGCGAGGCGTGACGCATATCAGCCTGATCATCGCCCGTGACCCCGAGTGGTTCCGGGCGCGTATCGCCGATGGCTCACGCTGGGGCATCGATCTCGACATTCTGCCGATGCCCGGCGAGCGAGACCCGCGCGAGCAGATCAAGCGACTCGGCGCCATGGCCGCCCTGCCTGCCCCGGTGCTGCGCGCCGATGTGCTGCTGATGCCGGAGTGGTTCAAGGATGACAGCCTCGCGATCAGCGAGCAGGCCATGGCGTCGGGTGCGCCGGTCTGCCATCCGGCCAGCGTGGCAGACCCGTCGCTCGCTCGTCTTCACTGGCCGGAGCTGCGCGACAATCCCGGGCTTGGGCCGGCCCTGCTGGCCTCACTGTCGCACTATCACGCTTCGGTGATGCAGGCACTGGATGCCGATGACTCAGGCCTGACACCGCATGGCGAACGCGGAGTATTGCCCGGCGAGCAGGACCTGCACCACGTCTACTACGCCGCCGGCGCGACCCGCCTGGATGAATCGCGCCTCACTGGTGGCTTCGCCGGCATCACCACCCACGTGGAGCCCGGCGTGCTGCTCAAGGGACACTGCTGCCTCGAACAGGGCAGCTACGTGGAAGAAGGCGCCATGCTCGAGGACTGCGTCATCCTGCCCTTCACCCGCGTACACGGTGGCCAGCAGGTCAACGCCGGCATCCTGTTCGAAGGCGAGGCGCTCGACAGGACGGCCCCGCACTGGCTCAAGGACCGCCGTCAGGCAGGCGCCGCCTCGCAACGCGGCGTCGCCTACCGCAACCCGGCACGCCCCGAGTGGCAAGAACGGATTCTGGCGGCCCTGATCACCCTGGCCACACGCCCCTTCGGCTCGCGCTACAAGGAGCTTCGCCATCGCCTGCGCCAGGTGCAGGACAGCCGCATGCGGCTTTTAGGGGCTCTGCCCGAGCGCTCGCCACCGCCATTGGACAGGGTCGGCATCAGCAGTGCAGGCGCCATCCAGCCCCCGGATTGGCGTGCCACGCCGGATGCCTTCGCCGCAACGCTGGAGGCCATCCAGGTCGGCCAGACGCCGGGGCTACGCGGCGCCATTCGAGAAGCCTGGCGTCTGCGTCAGCAAGGCAAGCAGCAGTGATCGCCCCCGTTCACGCTTCCCCCTGAGTCGCCTCCCGATGCAAGGCAAGACACAAAAAACCCCGCAGTGCCGTGGCACTGCGGGGTTTTTTCATACGGGCCTCGTCATACGAGCGCTTGCGATCACTCGTCAGGCAGCATGAGCGGCCTTTGACACCGGCTCAGCGATGCTTGGCCAGCCAGGCAAGCGCGCCTTCGCTGCGCTTCCACTGGTCGCGCATCAGGGTGCGGTACTGCCAGGCCTCACCACGCGTGCCGGGTTCCGGCGCTTCCACCGCCAGACTCACCGGCCGCGGATGCTCCGCCAGCAGCAGGCTGATCAGATGCGAATTGGCTTCCCGCACGATCTCGAGTGCCTGCTCGGCGTCCTTGTCGCGACCCAGTCGATAGAGCGCCAGCACCTGGCCCATCAGGATGCCCAACAGCGGCATTTCCTCATCGACGGCACGTCGCTCGATATCATGCTCGGCGAGGGTCACGGCCTCGTCGTTGCGGCCTTCGCGCAGCAGCTGATCCAGCACCAGCTCACGCAGGCCGAGGCTGTCTTCCTCGTCGAGCTTGAGCAGGCGCTCCGCCAGCTGGCGCGAACGCTCGCGCTCACCGCGCTCCATGCCGATCACCAGCCCCAGCCCACAGCGCAGCAACTGGGCGTTGTCGCCATCTTCCCAGCGCAACAGGCCGCCAGCCTGTTCGATCTGATCGAGCCAGCGATCGAAGCGCTGTGCCAGCGGCACGAAGAAGGTGTCCGACATCCACGGCAGGCTACCGAAGCGACTGGCCAGCGCCAGGATCAGCCCCTGACACACCGCCGGAACGTCCAGCCACTCGGGGCTGGCGCACAGCTGCTGCAGCCACTCGTTGGGGTCCTGGACATCCCAGGGATCGATATCCAGCGCCAGCGCTGCCTCTTCCTCGATGCGCGCCGGGAAGACCGCCTCCCAGAGCCCGAGTGTCACGGCCTGCTCCGCATTCTGACGGAACAGCAGACTGCCATCGTCCTGCGTTTCCAGCGCCAGACGCGGCGGATGCTCGATCACCTCGAACAGCGCCTGCAGAGCGGCCAGTGAATCCGACAGCGACTCATCGGAATTGACCATCTGCTCGGCGAGCGTGGCACGCGGGTTTTCGGCCAGATCCGCCAGGAATTCCAGCTGACCGGGCTCGATGTCCTTCTGCTTGGACAGACGACGCCACCAGAAGCGCGCACGATCCTGCGCCTCTTCCGGCTGACCTTCGTGCAGCAGCAGCATGGCTTCGATATACGCCAGCGTCGGCGAATCGGGCAGCGTCTGCTGGGCACGAATGAAGGCGGCGCGCGCCGAGCCCAGATCATCGCTGTCCAGATGCAGCAGACATTGATGCTCCAGGGCGACGCCGCGCAGGAAGGCAGGGCCACGCTCCAGCACTTCATCGAGCAGCAGCGCCTTCTTGCGGGTGAAGCCGCGCTCCTGATAGAGATCCAGCAGCAGCTCGAAGCCAGGCTCGGCCTGCTCGGGCAGACGCGACCAGTCGCTGGTATCGAACAGCGCCTCCATGATCTGCTGAGCCCGACCACGATTGCCGCTCTCGGCGCTGATCAGCCCCGCTTCGAGCAGCGCCTGTGCCGGCGCGAGACCAGAGGCCAGCGCCGCCTTGAGCTGTTCACCCTTGAACTCGCGCAGCGACAGCATCCACATCAGGTGATCCGGAATCGCCGGCAGCTGCACCTTGTCGCAGCATTGCTTGTACTTGCGACCCGAGTCACACCAGCAAGGCTCGTTGCGCCCGGGCGGTGCCAACGACTCGCGCGCGAAGTCGAGTCGCACCAGCGGAGTCTGGCTCCACAGCACCGGCGCCAGCGCTACCGCCAGCGCTTCGTCGCCACCGCTGTAGTTCACGCCCTCCGAATGCGCCCACTGCATGAAGGCAGGAAAGGATTCATCGGCGCGGATGGCATCAAGTGCCCCACTGGCGTAACTCAAGAGCCGTTCGACCCACTCGGCAAGCATGGCATCTCCCTAAAAAAGCGTTTCACAGCCCTGCAGGCACCGCATCCCGGTCGTCGCCTCGGCGTTCACCTCGGCGTTTCCTCAGGCGCGATGCCCGTCAGAACCTGCGAATCAAGGGGCGAAGTCTATCACGAGGAAGCCTCGCCCCTCATCGTTCACTCACTCAAGCGGCTGACGCAGCGATAACCTGCTGACCTGAGCTGTTCGGCCAGGCAGGCGATATGCGCCGGGCCCACCTCGCAGCAACCGCCGACGATACGAATGCCGGCATTGACCCACCCCAGCGCATGCGCCGCGTACTGCTCCGGCCCCAGGTCTTCGCGCGCCTTGAGGTCCTTGACGGTGCCGCCGGGGTTGAGCTCCGCGATGGAGGTGAAGCCATTGGCATAGGCACCGGTCGGCAGCGGGCTGGCCAGCAGATTTTCCAGACTACCCTGAATGGCTTCCGGCGCGCTGCAATTGATCAGGATCGCGTCCACGCCCATCGCTTGCAGCATGCTGATCGCGTCGGCCAGCGGCTCACCGCTGCGCAGGGTCGCGGTCAGGTCATCCTTCACCGTCAGCGAGACCCACACCGGCAAGCCGCTCTCGAGTGCGGCGGTGGCAGCGGCGCGAGCCTCGATGCAGGAAGACAGCGCCTCACACAGCAGGACATCGACCTGCGGCGCCTGCAATCCCACCAGCCGGCGATAGCTGGCCAGGGACTCGTCAGCACTCGGCGCGACATCGGGGCGATAGGTGGCGACCAGCGGCGGCAGGCAGCCTGCCACTCGCACATCCGCCTCGCCACTCAGGGCGATGGCATCCCGCGCGGCCTTGCCGGCGGCGGCATGAATGGCCGCGATCGACTCGCCGACACCCGCCAGGCCCAGACGCTGCGGCGTGGCCGTGTAGGTATTGAGCGTGATGACGCGCGCGCCGGCACGAATGAAATCGAGGTGCAGGTCACGCACCAGCTCAGGCTGGTCCAGCATCACCTGAGACGACCACAACGGGGTCGGCTCACGACCGCTACGACGCACCAGTTCCTGGCCCATGCCGCCGTCCAGCAACACGACTTCAGCCCCGTCACCTGCCCCCTTTCCTGCTTCCAAGTCTCGTTCCACACAACCTCCAGAGCTTTTTGATGTCCTAGCGTGAGCCTGACGACCTGGCGAGACCCGCTGGCCAGTCAGTGGCGGGCGAAATTCTACCACGCTCGACCCGCTTGCGGCCCTTGCTCACTGGAGCCAAAAGGCTGCCCAATGCTACTGTTGACGACACCCTTTGCCCCGCGCTGCGCTCGAGGCTCGTGCTCACGAACCTCTCGGCAGCCCATGTCGCGCCAGATGCCCCACCCCGTTCAATCAAGGAAGCCTGCCTTGCTGTTGCCGAGCCCCTTTCGTCCCCGAGCCAACACTGCCAACGACGCGCCCCAGGTGCGTCTGGAGCGTGAGGGCCGCGACGAGATTCGCCGCATTACCCAGGCCGTGGAGCGTGTGCCCTGGTCGGTGAGCCTGATGCAGATCCTGTGGACCGCAGGCCCGGTGACGCTGATCGGCGCCTGGGGCGGCTATCTGCTCGGTTACGGCAAGGAACCGACCTTCGAGAACTACATCTTCTTCATCTCCTACACCGTCATCACCGGTGTCGCGGGCATCGTGGCCAATATCGCCCACAACCTGACCAGCTCACGGCGCTATGACCGCACCGAAGCCAAGATCGAGCGCGTCATCGACACCGTGCCGGAGCTGATCCTCGCCACGCGCAATCTGATCGTCGAGAGCCTCGAAGGCGATGCCCGCCGGCGTGAAGCGGCGGCCATGCTGCTGCGCAAGCAGGATCTGGCGCCGGAGGGGGTCGAGCTGGCGGCGCTGGAGCTGCTCGATGACCGTGATGCCGCGCGCATCATCAGCCAGATCGACGTCTACCGTCGCGTGGGCCTGCATGCACGTATCCGCGACATGAACAGCCTCAACCGCGAATGGCTCGAGCCCCAGTTCAATGAGCTGGCCGAGCTGGCCCCCGAGGCCATCGGCCTGCTGCGTGAGCGCTTCGAAGGGCGCGCGCCCGACCTGCACAGCGGCGTGCCGCGTGACGAGAACTTCATCGAGCGTGTGCTGGCGGCCATCGAGCAGGACAACGACCTGCTGATGACCCTGCAGGACGTGGAGGAGATGCTGATTCTGGCCTTCGAGCTGATCAGCGGGCGCAAGATCCCGCTGCTGACCTTCGAATACCGTGGCCGCTGGAAGCTGGCGCGCGCGCTGGACAACCTCGAGCATGCCCGCTCGCGCTATCGCATACGTCAGGCCACCGGCCTGTCACGCCTCAAGGCGCTGACGGTCTATCTGGCCGAGCAGTCCGGCACCCTGGTGGAGGATGCCGCCTCCGGCCTGCGCGCCGAGGTACTGCTGGAGCGCTCCACCCAGGCGATGGACGCCCTTGCCGAGCAGGTGACGCATCTGGCGATCGCGGTCAATGAGGGCGATCGTGAACACCGCGCCGCGCTACGCTCGCGCGCCGACATCCTCACCAACGCCATCCGCCTCTACAAGACGGTGACCAATGCCTACGAGCAGGTCGGGCGCAGCCACGCCGTCTTCCTCAAGATGTCCAAGCGCTGGGAAAACATCGCCTCGCAGATGTCCGATGACGCCACCCGCCTGCGGGTCGGCCCGGGCCGTCGTGGTCTGCGCATCCAGGAAAAGACCATCGCGCTGGACGATGAAGCCAAGGCGGAGGTCTGCAAGCATCTGGCCGATCACTTGAACGAGAGCCGCATCAAGCGCGTCGACAGCGAGATCGCCTATCAGGCGCGCGAGACGGTGCTGCGCGTCGGTGTCGACAAGGCCAAGGCGATGGCGGTCGAGATCGCCCTCGCGCTGGAGCCCCACATACACCTGTCACGCCCGGCCGTGCAGCGCGCCATCAATGGCTCCAATGCCGCCTATTTCGGCCAGCTGGAGCCCAATCAGTCCGCGGCGGCCAAGGCGGCGCTGGGCAGCGCCATGGTGCGCGAGATCGATGATGACCTGTCACGCACCGCCGAATCACTGGCCATCGCGCTGGTGCGCCACTACCGCGTCGAGCTGGAGCCACTGGCCATCGAGTTCCTGCGCGATACCTTCGGCGCCCGTGAAGCGACGCTCAACATGCTCAGCAACTATCAGCCCGCCGACCACCACCCGGTCAGCTATCTCTCCAATCGCCCCCCGCTGATCCAGACCGCCAACCGCGACTGGTATCGCGCCCTCGTCCAGGCACGTCGCGCGCTCGACGACGATTGATCCCCGCCTCGGGCCAACGGCATACTGTATGGATCATCATATCGACAGCCTTTGACCGCAGGATGCCCGATGCGCCTGATCATCGCCGAAAAGCCCAGCCTCGCCCGCGCCATTGCCGAGGCGCTGCCCGGACGCTCAAGCAAGCGCGACGGCTATATCGATGCCGGTGACACCCGTGTCACCTGGTGCATCGGCCACCTGCTGGAGCAGGCCCCGCCGGATGACTACGACGAGCGCTTCAGGCGCTGGTCGCTGGATCACCTGCCGATCATCCCCGAGCAATGGAAGCTCAAACCACGCAGCCAGGCGCGCGGTCAGCTCAAGACCATCCGCGAGCAGCTCAAGCTGGCCGATGAGGTCGTGCATGCCGGCGACCCCGACCGTGAAGGCCAGCTGCTGGTGCAGGAAGTGCTGGAGCACATGCGCTGGCGCGGGCCGGTCAAACGCCTGCTGATCAGTGACATGAACCGCCCTGCCGTCAGCCGCGCCCTCAACAAGCTGGACGACAATCAGCGCTGGCAGCCGCTCTATGAAGCCGCGTTGGCGCGCCAGCGCGCCGACTGGCTGTATGGCATGAACCTGACCCGCGCCTGGACATTGACCGGGCGCCAGGCCGGCCACGACGGCGTGCTGTCAGTGGGACGCGTGCAGACGCCACTGCTGGGGCTGGTCGTGCGCCGTGACGAGGAAATCGAGGCCTTCGAGCCTCGCGCCTTCTTCCCGCTGTGGATAGAGGCTGGCGTGGCGGCGGGCAGCTTCAAGGCCTGGTGGCATGCGCCCAGCTCGCCCTGGCTGCAACGCCTGGCGGACAAGGGCACCCCGCTGCCACTGGATGACAAGGGGCGCCTGCTGGATAGCCGTCCCGCCGAGCGCCTGGCCCGCCATCTCGCGACCTTGACCACCCTCGGCGATGGCCATGTCGAAAGTGTCGAGGCCAGCGACAAGTCACAGCCCGCGCCGCTGCCCTATTCGCTCTCGGCGCTGCAGGTCGATGCCGCGCGCCGTTTTCGCCTGCCCGCCCAGAAAGTCCTCGACACCTGTCAGGCGCTTTACGAGCGTCATCAGCTGATCACCTATCCGCGCTCCGACTGCCGCTACCTGCCGCGCGAACATCACGCCGGCATGGCCAATCTGATGATCAGCGCCTGCGTGGGTGACCGCGAGCTTGAACGCTTCAGTGGCGGCGCCGATTTCAGCCTGCGCTCGCGCGCCTTCAATGACAGCAAGGTCAGCGCGCACCACGCCTTGGCGCCGACCGGGCGCGAGCCGGACTATGCGCGCCTGTCGCGCGATGAAGCCAATCTCTACCGCATGATCACGCGCAACGTGCTGGCCCAGTTCTACCCGGCCTATCGCTATCGCGAGGTCAAGGTCGAGCTGCGCTTCGCCAAGGAGCCCTTCCGCGCCAGTGGCCGCAGCGTCATCGACGAGGGTTGGAAGGTGCTGTTCCAGCGCACTGCGGAGGTCAGGGAGGCAGCTGACAAAGATGTCGCTGACAAGAAGCCCTCTGACAAGAACGCAGCCGCCGATGACAAGACCCCACCGCCGCTGCCCGCCCTGACGGAAGGCGAACCAGCCTGCGTACTCGACTGCGGTATCGAGGAGAGAGAGACCCGCCCGCCGGAACCCTTCAATGACGCCAGCTTGATCCAGGCGATGATGAACATCGCACGTTACGTCGAGGATGAAGCGGTGCGGCGCACGCTGCGCGATGTGGATGGGCTGGGCACCGAGGCGACACGCGCCGGCATGCTCGAGACACTGATCAATCGCGGCTATCTGGTGCGCGAAGGCCAGGCGATGCGCTCCACGCGTATCGGTCGCGCGCTGATTCATGCCCTGCCGCCCGCCGTATCGCGCCCGGAGCGCACCGCACAGTGGGAGCAACGCCTGAGCATGATCCACGAACAAGGCGACCCGGCGGCGCCCTTCTTGAGCGAGCTGATCGTGGATCTGCGTGCGCTGCTCGCCGATAGCTCCGCCAGCCGCTTGAGCACGGCACTGGCCAGCGTCGGCGGTGCGACACCCGCGCCGCGCAAGGGCGGCGGCAAGGGCGGCTCGCGTCGCAAGGCCACCTCCTACAAGAAGCGCGCTTCTGGCAGCTCTTCTGGCAAGACCGCTTCAGGCAGCACTTCTGACGGCGCTTCTCGTAAAAGTGCTTCCACCAGGAGCCCCCGCAAGCGAGCGACTGGGTCACGGCGCAAGACCGATAGCTGACAGCGGGTCAGGTGAAGTACAACCGGCCTCCTCTTGCACTGACGCACCGCTCTGCTCTCCATGACAAGATGACAAATATGCACACAATGACTGATCCGGAAGATAACTGGCTGTGGATCATCGGTCCGGGCGCCATCGGGCGTCTGCTGGCGGCATCACTGATGGCAGCACGCCAGCGAGAGCTGCGTGAGCAGGGGGCATCCGCGCTACCGCATGTCCTGCTGCTGGGGCGTCAGGCAATGGCGGGGCAAGCAGTCGTGCTCGACATGACCACGCCGGAATCAATTACTGTTAGCGTAAAGATAAATTATTCATCAATTGACACACTACAAGACTCGCCACCCAGAAAGCCTTCCGCCACCTGGCTGACGACCAAGGCCCACGGCGTACCCGCCGCCTGGCAGCAACTGGCACCACATATCACGCCCGAGACTCCCGTGACCTGCTGGCAGAACGGACTGAGCGCTCAGCCGTGGCTGGCCGAACGCCACGCCAACCTGCTATGCGCCAGCACCACCGAAGGCGCCTGGTTGCCAGCCGAGACTGGCGAAAACACGACGCCTGACGCTGGCTCAACAGCGGATGATCTCCAGCACCTTGGCGTGCAACACGCCGGGCGCGGCCACACCTGGCTGGGCGCATGGCAGAGTGACGGCGACGGCGATACCGACAGCCAGCCCAATCAGGCCGCTCTCATGCAATGTGACTGGCTCAAGGCTGCGGGGTTTGCGTGCGAACAGACGCCAGACATCCAGACTCGCCTGTGGCACAAGCTGGCGATCAATGCGGCGATCAATCCCCTGGTGGCACGCTATCGCATTCGCAACGGCCAGCTGCGTGACCGGCCATTTGCGCCAATGGTGCGCCAGGCGGTCGAGGAGATCAGCACGGTACTGGATAGCGAAGGCATCTCTGCCCCAAGGGAAGGCTGGCAGGCGCTGGTCGAACAGGTCATCCGCGCGACCGCCAACAATCGCGCCTCGATGCTGCAGGATGTGCTCGCCGATCGCCCTACCGAGGTCGAGGCGATCCTTGGCCCGCTGCGCCTTGCCGCTGCCCGACATGGGCTGGCCCTGCCCTTGCTGGATGACCTCTACCGCCAGCTGAGCACGCCGCAGCGCTGAGACCGGCATCACAACCAGCCCATCGACTCCAGCCAGACAAGTTAGCCTCGCCTCCCTCCCCAGATGACGCGCACAAAAAAGACCCGCCTCGCAAGAGACGGGTCACAAGCAACAGCCAAGCTGTCGAGAGAGAGCAGTACTGGCAGCCTGTCAGCCTCAAGCACGACGGCGTGCATGACGTTGGCAGGCAACCGCTGGATCAGTGGCCAGCACTCATCCAGATATCAGACTTCAGCGGTGGAAACGCTCTGAGGCTTCACGCGCCAGCTCGCGGATACCATCCCAGTCACCCGCATCGATCAATTTCTGCGGCGCGACCCAGCTACCACCGACACACATCACGTTCTTGAGCGCGAGGTAGTCAGCGGCGTTGCTCAGGGAAATGCCGCCAGTCGGGCAGAAGCGAGCTTCGCTGATCGGGCCACCGAAGGACTTGATCGCATTGACGCCGCCCGCGGCTTCCGCCGGGAAGAACTTGAAGCGACGGTAACCGTACTGCCAGCCCGTCATCAGCTCCGAGACGGTCGCGACACCCGGCAGCATCGGCACGCTGCTGGTCACGCCGTACTGGTACAGCGCTTCGGTGGTGCCCGGCGTGACGATGAAGTCGACACCCAGCTCTTCCACCTGGCGATACTGTTCCGGCGTAAGCACGGTGCCGGCACCGATGCTGGCGTTGGGCAGCGCTTCACGCATCAGGCGGATGGCTTCCAGCGCGCAGTCGGTACGCAGCGTGACTTCCAGTACGGTCAGGCCACCTTCGTAAAGGGCCTTGCCCAGCGGTACGGCGTCCTCGATGCGCTCGACGGCGATCACCGGCAGCACGGAGGCTTTCTGGCAGATGCTGTCGATCTCGGTGGTGCGAGTCGACGGAAGCTGTTTTTCAAAGCTCATGGCGTTCTCCTTGTGCCGCGGCCAGCCTCCCTTGTGGCTGGCCGCGGCCGATGTGATCAGGGGGCCCAGTAAAGCGCCAGCGGCGCGGACAGGAAGGCACGAATCGGCAGTTCACTGACCGCCTCGACATCGCTCAGCGCGCGCGACAGCACGGCCTGCTTGTCGGTCCCCGTGAGATGAAGCACGGTACGACGCGTCTGGCGAAGACGCTCGAGAGACAGCGTGATACGCGCCTGCGGCACGCTGGGTGCACGCATCGGGACACAGCAATCCGCACTGGTCAGCGCTTCCTGCAGACGGTCACCATCCGGGAACAGCGAGGCCGTATGGCCATCGCCGCCCATGCCGAGAATCAGCGCGGAAGCCGGCCAGGGGAGCGCCGCGATGCGAGCACTCACTTCTGCGCAACCGTCTTCCGGCTCTGCCTCGGCATTGGTCAGCGGATGGAAGGTAGCGGCACTGGCCGCACCGCTCAGCAGGTGCTCACGCACGAAGCGTGCATTGCTGTCATCGGCGTCTTCGCTCACCCAACGCTCATCGGCGAGGGTGATATCGACCCGCGACCAGTCCAGCGGCTTGTCGCGCAGCGCGGCAAACAGCGGCTTGGGCGTGGAGCCGCCGGAAACCACCAGCAGCGCACGCGCTGACGGATCAACGTCGAGATCAGCACGCAAGGCAGCGGCCAGATACTCGGCGAGAGAGTGTGCGGTCTGTACGCGCGGGTCCTGCTCAGTCACGGTGGCGCTCATCTCAATACTCCTCATACCAGCTGCGACCATCGCGCGTGATCATCGCGATCGAGGAGACGGGCCCCCAGGAGCCGGCCGGATAACGGCGCGGCGTGGCGGCACGGGATTCCCAGCCATCGATGAGAGTATCGACCCAGCGCCAGGCGTGTTCGATCTCGTCACGACGCACGAACAGATACTGCTGACCCTTGATGACCTCCAGCAGCAGACGTTCGTAAGCTTCCGGAATACGGCGCTTGGGGAAGGCGCTGTTGAAGTCGAGATCCAACGGGCCCGGGCGCAGACGCATGCCCTTGTCGAGACCGGAGTCCTTGGTCAGCACCTGCAGGGAGATGCCTTCGGACGGCTGAAGACGAATGATCAGCTTGTTGGCCGCCAGCGAGCGCTGGTCCGGATCGAAGATGTAGTGCGGCTGCTGACGGAAGTGGATCACGATCTGTGACAGCTTCTCCGGCATGCGCTTGCCGGTCCGCAGGTAGAACGGCACACCGGCCCAGCGCCAGTTGGAGACTTCGGTCTTGAAAGCCACGAAGGTCTCGGTCTGGGATTCGGTATTGGCACCCTCTTCATCGAGGTAGCCCGGTACGTGCTGGCCGTCGACGGCACCCGCGATGTACTGGCCACGCACCAGATCCGTATTGAGACGCTCGCCGGTGATCGGGCGCAACGCCTTGAGCACCTTGACCTTCTCGTCACGAATGGCGTCTGCGTCCAGGTTGGACGGCGGGTCCATCGCGATCAGACACAGCAGCTGCAGCAGGTGGTTCTGCACCATGTCACGCAGCTGACCGGCCTGATCGAAGTAGCCCCAGCGCCCTTCGATACCGACCTTCTCCGCCACGGTGATCTCGACGTGGGAAATCTGGTTCTGATTCCACTGGTTGCCGAACATCGGGTTGGCGAAGCGCAGCGCGATCAGGTTCTGGACGGTTTCCTTGCCCAGATAGTGATCGATACGGTAGATCTGGGATTCGTGGAAGACGGCGCCGATCGCGTCGTTGACGACGCGCGAGCTCTCCAGATCAGAACCGATCGGCTTCTCGACCACGACACGCGAGTGCTCGTCGAGGCAGCCAGCCGCCTGCAGATTGCTGCTGATGTCGCCGTAGATACGCGACGGTACGGAAAGATAGATCATCAGCGGGCGCGGCGACGGCTTGCCCTTGGCATCCACACGCCAATCGGCGATCGCGGAATAGCCTTCCACGGTGCTGAAATCCAGCGCCGCATAGCTGATGCGAGAGAGGAAGCGCTCGATGCATTCCTTCTCGAGGTGTTCCGGCTTGACGCGCTCCTTGAGCGCCGCCTGCACGGTGTCCTTGAAGGATTCGAGGCTGACATCCTGACGCGCCAGACCGATCAGGCGGGTTGCCTTCTCGAGCAGACCGTCACGGTCGAGGTGATAGAGGGCTGGATATAGCTTGCGCTTGGCGAGGTCGCCCAAGGCGCCGAACAGGGCAATATCCACGCCCGGAATGATGTCGGAACTCATGCCGCCGATTTCTCCCGTCGAAACTGCCCTGTATGCCGAAATGACCGACAAGGTGGGCGACTTCGAACCCGCTTCCTGGAAGGCTGCGCAGGCTGGCGCGGCGAGGAGAGGCTCGAATGACACACGGCACCGGGAAGGCGTTGGCGATACATGGCTGGTTATATTAACAACAAATGTAGCGATAACGCCGCTGTCACTCAAGACAATTCGCCCCACAAATAGGTAAACTTACCTAAAAGTGGTAGTCAGCGGCGCTTTCGCTTTCACCTCGTCCTTCGCGCCCCTGGATCAGCAAGTGACCCAAAGAGATGCTTGGCCTACCAGACGAGTGAGGCTAGGATGCCCAGATTACGTAGTTATTTCACTACACAATGGCAGGGTAACAGGCGAATGGCAGTACACGACCTCATCAATCGCATCCGTGAACGTCTCGACGAGCTCAATCGCTCCGAGCGCAAGGTCGCCGACGTCATTCTGGCGGACCCGGCTGCGGCCACCGGCATGAGCATCGCGGCGCTCGCTCAGGCCTCGCTGGTCAGTGAGCCGACCGTCAACCGCTTCTGTCGCAACTTCGATGCCAAGGGCTTCCCCGACTTCAAGATCAAGCTGGCCCAGAGTCTGGCCGGCGGCACGCCCTACGTGTCGCGCAGCGTCGATCAGAACGATGATGCCGCGGCCTATGGCGACAAGATTCTCGGCGCCACCGTGGCCGCGCTCGACGATGCCCGTCGCGCACTGGACCCCAGACGCATCGAACGCGCCGTCGACTACCTGAGCCAGGCCAAGCAGATCTGCTTCTTCGGCCTTGGCGCCTCAGGCCCGGTGGCGGCGGATGCCCAGCACAAGTTCTTCCGCTTCAACCTGCCGGTCATGGCCTATGAAGACGTGCTCATGCAGCGCATGGTGGCCGCCGCCTGCCATACCGGCGACGTGATCGTCATCATCTCCTACACCGGACGCACCCGCGAGCTGGTCGATATCGCCAAGCTCGCACGCAGCAATGGCGCCGCGGTACTGGGCATCACCGCACCGGACTCTCCGCTGGCGCGCGAGTGCACCGAAGTGCTGGAAGTCATGGCGCCGGAAGACACCGATATCTATATGCCGATGACCTCACGCATGATCCACCTGGCCCTGATCGACGTGCTGGCCACCGGCGTGACGCTGCGCCGTGGAGAAGACTTCCAGCAGCACCTCAAGAAGATCAAGGACAGCTTGAAGGACACCCGTTTCCCACCGGAGTCTTGAGCACTCGCCACCAAGTCATCAGCCCCAGCCACGGCAAATGAGCTCTTCCTGCGCAGCCATTCAACGCGCTACTGACGCTTCAGCGTCACTTGAGCGATCCTTCAGGCATGGCGCGGGGCTTGCACCCGCGTGATCAAGACACAACAATACGCGCCATACCCCCTGACATGCGGTGTTCGCCGCATGATGTCTCATGTCGTGAATGCTGAGGATGCTTCCCATGCGCTGGCTGGCCACTGCTGCTCTGACCCTGATTTCCGCCCTTCCCGTGACCATGAGTCTGGCTCAGGCCGACACCTTCAAGTTCACGGCGATTCCGGATGAAGACGAGTCACGCCTGGTCGAGCGTTTCGACAAGGTCGCCGACTATCTGGAAGAGAAGCTGGGCGTCGATGTCGAGTATGTGCCGGTCAAATCCTACAGCGCCGCCGTCAGCGCCTTCCGCAATGATCAGATCCAGATGGCCTGGTTCGGCGGCCTGACAGGCGTTCAGGCGCGTCAGATGGTGCCGGGCTCCGTCGCCATCGCCCAAGGCGTGGAAGACGCTGCCTTCCGCAGCTACTTCATCGCGCGTCGCGACCTCAAGCTGGCCGGCGATGCCGCCGAGCCGCTGGACGCTCTGCCCGACTCCCTCGAAGGCCACTCCTTCACCTTCGGCGCCAAGACCTCCACTTCAGGTCGCCTGATGCCGGAATACTATCTGCGCGAGCAGTTCCAGCAGGCGCCGGACGCCCTGTTCAGCCGCGTCGGTTTCTCCGGCGACCACTCACGCACCATCGCACTGGTCGCCGCTGGCACCTATGACGTGGGCGCGGTCAACTTCGCGGTGTGGGAAGCGGCAGTCAAGGACGGCAAGGTCGACCCGAGCAAGGTGCAGGTGCTGTGGCAGACGCCGGCCTACCCGGATTATCAGTGGACCATTCGTGGCGATGCCGACAGCCACTTCGGCGCGGACTTCACCGCCCATGTCACCACGGCCCTGCTGGACATGAAAGACCCGGACCTGCTCGAGAGCTTCCCGCGCTCCGGCTTCATTCCGGCCAGCAACGATGACTACGCGCCGATCAAGACCGTCGGTGAACAGCTCGGTCTGCTGCGCTGAACTCATGACCCAGGAAACACCCTCTCCACTGCTGCACCTTTCGCAAGACCACCTCGGCCATGGCGCCGAGGTGGTCTTGCGTGATCTGGATATTCGCCTCCTGCCGGGTGAGCGCATCGCCCTGCTCGGTGCCAGTGGCGCAGGCAAGTCCACGTTGCTGGAAGCCCTGCGCGCCGCGCTGCAACAGCGCGACGTAGCAGCCGCCTGGTGCCCTCAACGCCAGGGGCTGGTGCCGCAATTGTCGGTCTACCACAACATCTTCATGGGCCGGTTGGACCAGCACTCACGGCTGACCAACCTGCTCAATCTGCTGCGCCCGAAACCGGCTCATTGGCAGGCGGTCGCCACGCTGTGCGAACCGCTGGGTATCGCCGGCCTGATGGAACGCTCCGTCGAGGCGCTTTCCGGCGGTCAGCGCCAGCGTGTCGCCATCGCACGCGCGCTCTATCAGGGTCATGAGCTGTTCCTCGGTGACGAGCCCGTCGCAAGCGTGGACCCGCATCAGGCCAGTCAGTTGATCCAGCTGATACATGCCCGTCACGCGACCAGCGTGGTAGCGCTTCATCAGCGCGAGTTGGCGCTTACTCACTTCACGCGTGTGATCGGGCTTGGCAAGCAGGCTGACGGCCAGGGGCACGTGCTGCTGGATGTCGCGACCGACGGAATGACGCCTGGCGACCTGGATTTCCTGTACCCCGCTGCGGCGACGCGCGAGTCATCCGATGTCAGCTGACCCCTCCACCATGACGGCAGAGCTGCGCCATCCCCCTCGCTGGTGGCAGGCACGCAGTGACGGTGCGCGCTTGTTGCGCCTCGGTGGTGGTCTGGTGATCGCCATGCTGGTATTGGTGCCCTTCGCCGATCTCTCCGTCACCTCGCGCGACCCGTGGCAGGAACTGGGCCGCATGCTGGCGGGTCTGGCGTCGCCGGCTCCCGGCGCACTGGAATCCCCGCTGCACGCTCTGATCCTGACCATCGCCTTCGCGCTATGGGGCACTCTGCTGGGCGCGCTGATCGGGCTGCCACTGGCATTGGTCTACTCCCGCTCGCGTCTGCTACGGGGCATCTGCGCCGGGCTGCGTGCGGTGCATGAGCTGTTCTGGGCGCTGCTGTTGCTGCAGGTGTTCGGGCTATCGGCCGCCACGGCGCTGGCGGCGATCACGATTCCCTATGCGGCGACCTTCGCCAAGGTCTATGCCGAGATTCTCGAACAACTGCCGCAGGCGCCGCTCAAGGCACTGCCCTGGGCCAGCTCGCGCGCGATGCGCTTTGTGTATGCAGAACTGCCGATGGCGTGGAGACGCATGGCCAGCTACACCCGCTATCGCTTCGAATGCGGACTGCGCGCCAGTGTTCTGCTCGGCTTCGTCGGCTTGCCCACGTTGGGCTTCTATCTGGAAAGTGCCTTTCGCGAGGGCCGGTACGCCGAGGCGGGCGCCCTGCTATGGATCTTCTATCTGCTGATCGCCACGCTACCCTGGTGGGGGCACCGTCGGGTATTGCCGGTACTGGCCATCGCCAGCCTCTGGTGGCTGGGGCCATGGCCCGATGTCAGCCCGCCCCTGCTGTGGCGCTTCATCAGCCATGACATCTGGCCGGCGCCGCTGGTCAATGCATCATTCGAGTCGCTGGTCTCGGGCGAGCTCGCGACAGGCCTGCTGCAGTGGGCCAGCCACCTGCCCGATCTGCTGCCCGCCATCGGCAATACCTTGCTGCTCGGCCTGCAGGGCACCGCCGGTAGTCTGCTGATCGCCATGCTGCTATGGCCGCTGGCCAGCCGCCATGTGGGCAACCGTCTCTCGCAACACTCGACCAACGGCCTGCTGATCTTCCTGCGCACCACGCCGGAGCTGATTCTGGCCTTCATCCTGCTGTTGCTGCTGGGGCCCTCGCTGCTGCCCGCCTGGCTGGCGCTGGCGCTGCACAACGGCGCGATCATCGCCTTCCTGTGTGCTCGCCATGCCAACCAGATTCAGCTGCCGCCCAGCCGCCCGCAGGGCAAGTTCGAATGCTGGCTCTATGAGCTCAACCCGCGTGTTGCCCCCGGCATGTTCGCATTGCTGCTCTACCGCGCCGAGACCATCATTCGCGAGACGGCCATTCTCGGCATGCTGGGGGTGGTGACGCTGGGCTTCCATATCGACTCGAGCTTCGAATACCTGATGTTTGATCAGGCATTTGCCTTGCTGGTGCTCACCGCCATACTCAATATCGGCGTTGACAGCCTCGCGCGGCGCCTGCGCCCCAGCGGCGAGATCTCTGAAGACAGCTGCGTGCGCTGACTCCTGCCCTGCGCAGGAGTAGGCGCTGACTTCATGACGCACCCGACTCCCCTTTGAGCGAGCCTTCCCATGCCTCAATCGTCACCCGCAGATGCTGCCAGCACGGCAAACGCCAAGCGTGAAGCACAGCGCATCACCTTGATCGGCGCGGCGCTGGATGGCGTGCTGGGTGTCGCGAAGCTTGTCATCGGCAAGCTGGTCGGCTCGCAGGCACTGATCGCCGATGGCATCCACTCCCTGTCAGACCTGGTGACGGATGCCTTCGTGTTGGTGGCGACTCACTACGGCCGCCAGGCGCCGGATCGCTCACATCCGTGGGGGCATGAGCGCATCGAGACGCTCGGCACCCTGGTGCTCGGCAGTCTGCTGCTGGCCGTGGCGGGCGCCATTGGCTGGGAAGGCATTTTGCGCAGCTGGGAGCTGATGTTCGGCTCACTGACCATCCCGCTACCCGGCGCGCTGGGCATCGGCATCGCGATCATCTCGCTGCTCGGCAAGGAAGGTATCTTTCGCGCCACACTGAAGGTCGCGCGCAGGCAGAAATCCAAGCTGCTGGAAGCCAATGCCTGGCACTCGCGCAGTGATGCGCTCTCCACCGTGGCGGTGCTGATAGGCCTGATCGGTACCCAGCTGGGAGCCAGCTGGCTGGATGGCATCGCGGCGGTCGTCGTTGGCGTGATGGTGGGCAAGATCGGCGCCTCATTGGCCTGGGAGGCCTCACGCGAACTGATCGACACCGCCCTGCCACGTGAACAACAACACGCCATGCGTGAGTGCTTGCTGTCACTGCCCGAGGTGCGTGGCGCACATGACTTGCGCAGCCGCACGCTAGCCGGCCGTATCGTGCTGGAAGTCCACCTGCTGGTCGCGCCACGCATCAGCGTCTCGGAAGGCCATGCCATCGGTCATCATGCAGTGGCTCGCCTCAAGGCCGAATTCCCCCAGCTCAGTGATGTGCTCTATCACATCGATCCTGAAGACGACTCGCATCTCGGCCAGGCTAGCCTGGCGCAGCCCACGCGGCAGCAGCCCCTGCCCCTACGCAGCGATATCATCGCCACACTCGATGAATGCTGGCAGCAGTCCCCCCTCTGGCAGGCGCGCAGCGGCCTTACACTGCATTACGTCAACCATGCCACCGCGTCTACTGATACCGATGCGTCAGCCCCGCATGTGGATATCCTGCTGGAGTTGCCGGGTTGTGCTACGCAAGCCGCCTCAGAAACAGCTCAGCAATGTAACCACGACGCCGACTCGCGCAACGCATCAATCGCCGAGATGGAACGCCTTGCAGCGGGTCTTGAGTGGTTTGGCCAGTTGGAGATCGGTGTGATGTCACATATCCACCAGCGCTGACGTGTGGGTTACACTGCAGGCAAAGGCAGGCATGGCATCCTGAACTTCAGAGACAGGCTTGAGTTGATCCCTCATCGTTCAAAAGCGTTCAAAGGCGTTCCAGGCATCGTCATCTAGACCAGAATTCACGCTGAACTCAAAGACAGACATCCACCAGACAAGGAGCACACCATGAGCAACGCATCCGGCGAAATGAACAAGACACGCATCATCAGTGAGCTGAAAGGCTTCATCCGCAAGCTGCTGCAAGACCCGAAGATTCTCGAGCAGTCACTGGTCGTGGCGCGAGCGCGCCTCAAAGAAGGGGCAGAACAAGGAAAGAATGAGCAAGCTGTGCTGGCCATCATCGCCAACGAGATTTCTGACACTACCAGTATCCATATCCCGGAAGACCCGGCAGAACACTCCGATGCAGACAAGCTGTTCCTGGAGCTGCTTAAGGATGTGGTGGAAGAGGAAGAAGCACTTTATTGAGCACAATAAAAAACCGCCCCAAAGGGCGGTTTTTTATTAGCGACAGGCCTGTGGGAGATATTCAGACGGGATATCCGAAGAAGAGCATGTCCACTTATAAGAACCTTTATCAGCATTAGATAATGTCATGACGAGTGACTTTTCTGAAAGACCACTGGCAACACCGCTAGCGGCCATTTTTGCGGTAATAGTACAACCACCAGTTGCAGCTGCAGTACCAGCTGTAGTTACTGACTGCACATATTTACCAGTAATATCGCCAGCTGCAGCAATTCCTTTCACAGCTGCGTCTGCATTAGCTGGACATGTAGAGTCTTGAGCAAAAATTTCACTAACTGAAGTTTTCAACCCAGCAGATAATGTGACAGCTTCACTAACTTGTGAGCGCGCTACATAATCCTGATAACGCGGAATAGCGATCGCCGCCAGGATACCGATAATCGCCACAACGATCATCAGCTCGATCAATGTAAAACCAGCTTGTTGCTTGCGTGTCATGGTGTGACTCCCTTGCATTTGCGTAGTGAGATCAGGTCGTACGTCCTGAAACCCCGGTTACCTTCCCTGACCAGCAGGATGTTACAGAAGAATGTCAGTGTGGGCGTTTGATTCTAATATCCCCAACAACATCTTCGTCAGCATAACATCTTGATATCACGGGGTGTCGACCGGACGGGACGAGTGATACCACAGCCACAGTTCAGGTGCCATTGCCATGTCGCAAGACGCTTGCTTGGCGGCGCTGACGGCTGCTTGTTTGTTACAATAGATTACACTCGGTGACATTGCAAGCAACGAACACAAAAACTTTGTGATCGAGACTCAGGCGCCCTTCAACGTTACTCCCAACCCAGCAGCTTTTGGCTAGCTCCCTCCACAAACTCTATTCCCTTCTCATGACTCGAATGCGCCATTCCTAGCACTGGGCAATCCAGCTACACTCTTCTGCAAGACGATGTTTGTAATACGATGGCTTACCGCACCAGAGTTCGCGCACAGCGCATCAGTGCCTGCTTCACGTTTAAAGCAGTCAAAGTAGCCCCATCGGCAACTGCAACAGGAAGAGTGTCATGCCCCAGTCAGAACACACGCTAAAAGGATTTGCCGCTCGACTGGTCGACTCTGGCCTGCTCGAACCACAGGCAGCACAGCTGGCTGAACAGGAAGCCAATGAGGCAGGGGGAAGCCTGTTGCTGCATATCATCGCGCACGGCCTGGTACCGGCACGTGACGCGACATTGGCGGCGGCCTGGGAATATGGCCTGCCGTATGTAGATCTCGATGCCGTTCGCACCGACTCGCTGCCTTCCATTGATGAGCTGCCCGAAAAGGTGCTGCGTAAGCTGGGGGTATTGCCACTCTATCGCCGTGAGCATCGCTTGACCGTGGGCGTGCCCTCCCCCTCGACGCTCACGCATCTTGATGAACTGCAATTTGCCACGGGCTTGTCGATCGAGAGTGTCTTGGTCGCCGCCGACCAGCTGACGCCGGCATTGGAGCAGTACCTGGAAGCCGGCGAAGAAAGCGCCATGGACATGCTGAGCGAAGATGGCGAAGCGCTTGATGGGCTGGATTTCGAAGGCGAAGAAGATAACAACAACGATCTGGCCATTACAGCCAGCAGTGATGATGCGCCAGTCGTGCGCTTTGTTCACAAGGTACTGCTGGATGCCATCAAGCGTGGTGCCTCGGATATCCACTTCGAGCCCTACGAATCCACCTATCGCATCCGTTTTCGTATCGATGGCATGTTGGTCGAGAATACCCGCCCGCCCTTCAATATGCGCAATCGGATCTCGGCACGCCTGAAGGTCATGTCGCGCATGGATATTTCTGAGCGCCGTTTACCGCAGGACGGCGCGATCAAACTGCGCCTTTCCAAGTCACGCTCCATCGATTTCCGCGTCAACACACTGCCCACCGTGTACGGCGAGAAACTGGTGCTGCGTATCCTGGACCCCAGCTCAGCCAAGATGGGCATCGAGGCGCTAGGCTTCGAACCTGAACAGCGCGCCATGTTCGAGAAGACGCTGGATCAGCCACAGGGCATGATTCTGGTCACTGGGCCTACCGGTAGTGGCAAGACCGTGACGCTCTACACCGGCCTGAATATCCTCAATACACCGGAGCGCAATATCTCGACGGCGGAAGACCCGGTCGAGCTCAAGGTAGAAGGCGTCAACCAGGTCAACGTGCTGCCCAAGATCGGCCTGGACTTCGCCTCGGCCCTGCGCGCCTTCCTGCGCCAGGATCCCGATGTGGTAATGGTGGGGGAGATTCGTGACAAGGAAACCGCCGAGATTGCCGTCAAGGCGGCACAGACCGGTCACCTGGTACTTTCTACCTTGCACACCAATTCAGCGCCCGAGACACTGACGCGCCTGAGCAACATGGGGATTGCCCCCTTCAACATCGCGAGTTCCGTCTCGTTGATTATCGCTCAGCGTCTTGCTCGCCGCCTGTGCACCCACTGCCGTCAGCCCGCGGAAATTCCGCCCGAGGCGATGGCCTCGATGGGCTTCAGTGAAGACAATGGCTTCAGCGCAGCAGAACTCGAGGCGGCGACAATTTTCCGCCCCGTCGGTTGCAGTCAGTGCACGCTGGGTTACAAGGGGCGCGTCGGCATCTATGAAGTCATGCCGATCTCGGATGAGATGAGCCGCTTGATCATGCGTGAGGGCACCGCCATCGAGCTGGCAGACCAGGCGCGCAAGGAAGGGCTTTCAGACCTGAGGCGTAGTGGCTTGCGCAAGGTGATGTCTGGCATGACCTCGCTGGAAGAAGTCAATCGCATCACCAAGGACTGAGTCGCTGCTGGCAAACCTAGCATGTGATAGTCATCCATGCTGGCTGACAGCGATCAATACGACAGATAGCTGACTTTTGCTCAGTCATCAGGCACATTGAAGACAAGATGACCCAGGCATTGATCATGGCTCGACCTTCAATGCCTGCTCCCCATTTATCAGGGAACGATAACTGACATGGCAACTCCCAGAACTGCCAAGAAAGACAAGAAAAAAGCGGGCATTGAAACTTGGCAATGGTCGGGCAAGAACTCGCGCGGTGAAAACGTCAAGGGCGAGCTGATGTCGGCCAACGTCGATCAGGTCAAGAACACGCTGGTCAGCCAGGGGATCGTGCTCAAGCACCTGCGCAAGAAGTCCTCCCTGTTTGGCGGCAGCAAGAAGGTCAGTGGCAAGGATGTCACCATGTTCGCCCGTCAGATGGCGACCATGATCCGTGCTGGCGTACCGGTACTTCAGGCATTTGGCATCGTGGCTGAAAGCATGAAGAGTCCAGGCATGCGTCATCTGGTCGAAGACATGATGAATCAGGTCGGAGCAGGTGCCAGCTTTTCGGAAGCCTTGCGTAAACACCCCCAGCATTTTGATAACCTGTTTGCCAATCTGGTTGAAGCCGGCGAACAAGCTGGCGCCCTGGACAAGATGCTCGACCGTGTCGCGACTTATAAAGAAAAAATTGATTCACTCAAGGCGCGCGTCAAGAAAGCCCTTTATTACCCTATCGCCGTGATCGGTGTCGGGATAGGGGTAACAGCGATCCTGTTGATCAAGGTAGTTCCGCAATTTGAAAGCCTATTCCAGGGCTTCGGCGCAGAGCTGCCAGCATTTACTCAGCTGACGATCACCTTGTCCGAGTATGCGCAGAATTATTGGTATGTTGCGCTAGGCGCGATAATCCTGACCGTCGTTCTTATTGCGCAGGCAATCAAGCGCTCTGAGAAGTTTGCCTACGCCAGCCACCGCTTCATGCTCAAGGTGCCTGTTCTCGGCGATATTCTGGATAAATCGTCTGTCGCTCGCTATTCACGCACATTGGCTACGACCTTCCAGGCAGGTGTTCCATTGGTAGAGTCACTTGATACTGCCGCCGGCGCCTCAGGCAACAAGGTATACGAGCGCGCCATTGCCCAGATCAAGGAAGATGTCTCTACTGGCCAGCAGCTGAACTTTGCCATGCGCAATACCCAGTTATTCCCGACACTGGCAGTACAGATGGTGGCGATTGGCGAAGAATCCGGCTCACTGGATGCCATGCTCAACAAGGTTGCGGATTTCTACGAAGAAGATGTCGACAACAAGGTAGATGCGCTGACCTCATTGCTGGAGCCCTTGATCATCGTGGTGCTAGGCACCCTGGTGGGCGGGCTTGTGGTCTCGATGTATCTTCCCATCTTCGAGCTGGGCAACGCGATCTAGAACGCCGCCAGTATCTCGAAAGAAGCTTTCATGCCAAGCGGCCGCGCCACCAAAAGGACGCGGCCGTGTCATTTACTGACAAGGAAGACTCGTGGACTCATTCGCCCAACTCTCCCCCACACTGCAGGCCTGCCTGGCCGGTATATTCGGTTTGCTGGTCGGCAGCTTTCTGAATGTCGTCATCACTCGCCTGCCCGTGATGATGATGCGCCAATGGCGCGCCGAGGCCCGCGAGGCATTGGAGCTGGAAGCCGAAGATACACCGCGCTTCAATCTGCTGGTGCCCGCATCACGCTGCCCGGGCTGTGACACGCCGATCAAGTGGCACGACAACCTCCCCATCCTCGGTTGGCTGAAACGCCGTGGCCGCTGCGCCAGCTGCAATACGCGCATCAGCGCGCAGTACCCGCTGGTGGAGCTGGCCGGAGGCGCGCTCGGCGCTTCCATCGCGTTGATCTACGGCCTGGAGGCACAGAGCCTGTGGATCTTCGGCGCCTGTCTGACCCTGCTGGTGCTGTCAGTCATCGACTTCCGCACCCAGCTGCTGCCTGACGCCATCACCCTGCCACTGCTGTGGGCAGGCCTCGCCTATCAGTTGCTGTTCCAGCCTCTGATGCTGCCCAGCGCTGTCATCGGTGCGATGGCGGGCTATCTGGTGCTGTGGAGCTTCTACTGGCTATTCAAGCTGGTCACCGGCAAGGAAGGCATGGGCTACGGTGACTTCAAGCTGCTCGCCGCTCTCGGTGCCTGGCTCGGCTGGCAGTGGTTGCCGCTGTTGCTGATTCTGTCGGCTGGTCTCGGGGCCGTTCTGGGCATCCTGCTGCAACTGCTGGTACCGCGTCTGCGCGGCGCACCGATGCCCTTCGGACCTTACCTGGCGGTTGCCGGCTGGATCGCTCTGCTGTTTGGCACGCCCTTGATGAGCCTCTACTTGAGCGTGATCGGCGCATGACGACGTCCTCTCCAACCCACGGCCCCATCATCGGTGTCACCGGCGGCATCGGCAGCGGCAAATCGAGCGTCGCGCGGCTGTTCGGCGAGCTGGGCATCCAGTGGGTGGATGCCGATGATGTCTCGCGCGAGATCGTGCGCCCCGGCGAGACCGCACTGGCCGAGATCATCGCCCACTTCGGCGAGTCAATCGTCACGGCGCAGGGCGAGCTTGATCGCGCCGCGCTGCGCGAGCGGATCTTTGCTGCCCCCGAGGAGCGCCAATGGCTGGAGCGCTGCACCCATCCGCGTATCCGGGAGCGGATCGTGCAGCACCTGGCGGCCATGACCAGTCCCTATCGCCTGCTAGTCTCTCCGCTATTGTTCGAGTCCGGTCAGGACAACCTCGTCTCACGCACCCTGGTGGTGGATGTCAGCCAGGATGTCCAGCTGGCGCGCACGCTGAGCCGCGATGGTGTCAGCGAGGCGCAGGTACGCGCCATCCTCGCGGCCCAGCTGCCACGCGAGACACGACTGGCCAAGGCCGACGATGTCATCGACAATGACGGAAGCCAGGCGCATCTTCGTGAACAGGTAGTGGCCATGGATGCCTACTATCGATCACTGAGCGCCCCCCATACACCGTTTCAGGACACCCCTCATGTCTGATGCCACCGCTTCCCACAATGGCAAGACACCATTGACCGTCGCTTGCCCGCAATGCCGTACCGACGTGGTATGGAGTGCCGCCAGCGAATTTCGTCCCTTCTGCAGCAAGCGCTGCCAACTGCTCGATCTTGGCGCCTGGGCTGACGAATCCCACAGCATCGCCGGTGAGCCCGCCATGGATGAGACCAGCATCGACGAGATGGTGGCGCGCATGGAGCGCGACATGCATCAGCAGTAGCGCTCGAGAGAGCCCTGCTGGTTCAGACCGATACAAAGCTCGACACTCAAGGTGCTGGGCATAAAAAAGACCCTCGAGGCTAGCCTCGAGGGTCTTTTGTCGTTCAGGCAACTGCCATCAACGCGCGATCATCATTTCCAGAAATCACGGATCGATGCGATCCCCTGGGCACCTACGGCGCGTGCGTGATCGCTGTCATAGCGGGACATGCCACCCAGCGCATAGACCGGCATGCACGCCTGCTCGACCAGCCCCTGGAAGTCATGCCA
Organism: Cobetia sp. UCD-24C; assembly: GCF_001306765.1. Lineage (NCBI taxonomy): Bacteria > Pseudomonadati > Pseudomonadota > Gammaproteobacteria > Oceanospirillales > Halomonadaceae > Cobetia > Cobetia sp. UCD-24C. Next base: position 353,845 of record NZ_LJTD01000001.1, read on the forward strand.
GCCCAGCGGCGGACGCTCCGGATGCGACGGCGTCACACGCAGCGGCGACAGTGACACGAAGTCACACGCCACACGACCGGCCTGGTCCAGCTGCTGCTGATCATGGGTGGAGGCAGACAGCCACTTGTTGGCGGCAATCGGACGCTCGCCCTTTTCCGCCAGCTCCGCCAGACGCACGCTGGTCAGGTGGATACCATCCGCATCGACCTTGCCGAGCATGGACGGTTCAGCGTTGAGCAGCAGACGAGCACCACGCGCATGACAGATCGCCAGCGCCTTCTCGGCACGCGCGATATAGGCCGCCTCATCCAGCTCCTTGGCGCGCAGCTGGACCAGACGCACCCCGTCCTCATCCAGCGCACGCGTCAGACGCGTCTCGAAGACGTCCTCATCGGCCTCTTCCGGCGTGATCAGGTACTCGCGCGGCAGCGAGACCGCCCGCAGAATCGGCAGATTCGCCGCCGGGAAGGCGTACTTGTAGAGATCCTCGATCTCGACCCAGCGCACTGCCTGCCCTTCACGACCAAAGGGCTCGCCAGTGAACTGACGCGTTTCCCACACATCCAGCAGGATATGCTTGTCCGGGTATTCGTGATGAATACGGATCAGCGGCTGAGCACGAATGATCTCGATGCCCAGCTCTTCGCACAGCTCACGCTTGAGCGCTTCCAGACCGGTTTCGTAAGGCGCCAGCTTGCCACCCGGAAACTCCCACAAGCCGCCCTGATCCACCGTCGAGGGACGACGTGCAATCAGGACCTGGCCCTGTTCGTTTAAGATGGCGGCAGCCGCCACGTGAACCCTTCGCTTCGGCATGATGCCTGTACCTTTGACTCGCGTTGTACATCCGACTCCGCCTCGAGAGGCGAAGCCTGCGGGAGATATTGCATTACCGTTTCAGCGTAAGCCTCCGCCCTGGGGCGTCAGCTACGATAATCAGCGTTGATCGAGACGTAATCGTGGGACAGATCCGATGTCCAGATGCGAGCTTCCTGCTGTCCACGTCCCAGGCGGATGCCGATCACCAGCTCTTCCTCGGCCATGGCGGCACTGCCGGCGGCTTCGGTGTAGCTGTCGGCACGACCGCCCTGTTCGACGATGGTGACGCCATTGAGCGTGATCGCGACACCCGTGACGTCCAGCTCTTCCAGCGGCGCACGTCCGACGGCCGCCAGAATGCGCCCCCAGTTGGCGTCGCTGGCATAGAGCGCTGTCTTGACCAGCGGCGAGTGTGCGACGGTAAAGCCGACGGCACGCGCCTCTTCCTGTGAACGCGCCTCGCTGACCTCGATGGTGACGAACTTGGTCGCCCCCTCGCCATCACGAATGATGGCCTGAGCCAGCTCGAGCATGACCTCCGCCAGGGCGGCCTCGAACGCGATCAGGTCTTCACCCTCGACACGCCCGGCCTGCCCCGTGACAGCCAACATGCAGGCGTCATTGGTGGAAGTATCGGAATCGACGGTGATGCTGTTGAAGCTCTTGACCACCACCCGGCGCAGCATGGCATCGAGCGCCGCCTGATCGATGGCGAGATCAGCATCGGTGGCCACGAAGCCCAGCATGGTCGCCATGTTCGGGCAGATCATGCCGGAGCCCTTGGAGACACCCGCCAGCGTCACGCTCTCGCCATTGCTCAGCGCAAGCGTCCGCCAGCTGCCCTTGGGCCGAGTATCAGTGGTCATGATGCCATGCGCCGCGGCAGACCAGTCGCCCTCGCCCAGGTTGGCAAAGGCTGTCGGCAGCGCCGCCGTCAGGCGATCCATCGGCAGCGGTTCACCGATCACGCCGGTCGAGAACGGCAGCACTGCCTTTGCATCACAGCCGGCGATCTCCGCCAAGGCCTGACAGGTCGCGCGAGCATCGGTCATGCCCTGCTCGCCAGTTCCCGCATTGGCATTGCCGGTGTTGATCACCAGATAACGCGGCCCTTCGACGCCTGCCGTGAGGTGCTCACGTGCGACATGGACCGGTGCCGCGCAGAAGGCGTTGCGGGTAAAAGTGCCTGCAAGACGCGACCCTGCCTCGAGGGCCATGATCACCAGATCACGACGACCCGGCTTCTTGATACCGGCTTCAGCAACCCCGATCTGAAAGCCGGCAATCGCCGGCATGTCAGCGGGAAAAGTGGAAGGCCCTACCGCCATCGCTCACGTCTCCAATCATGGTGTTCTGTGACAACTGCCCCCTGCGAGCCGAATCGACGTGACGCGCAGGGAGGCTGTTTGGCGCAGTGTCAGCTCAGCTTGCCGTGGCACTGCTTGTATTTCTTGCCGGAACCGCACGGGCACGGGTCGTTGCGGCCGACCTTGGGCACATCGCGACGCATCGGCTCGCCATCGCCCTGGGCCTGAGGCTGCGCGCCGTACTGTGCCTCGACGACCTCTTCGGCCGCCTGGACACCGTCTTCACTGACCGCATCTTCATCGACACGGCGCGTTTCGGCGCTGGCCTGCTCACGCTCGAGGTTGGCACGACGCTCTTCTTCCAGCGTGTCGACCTCTTCCTGGCGACGCACCTGCACGTGGCTGAGAATGCGCACCACGTCGGACTTGATGTTGACCAGCAGCGTCTGGAACTGCTCGAACGCTTCGCGCTTGTATTCCTGCTTCGGATTCTTCTGGGCATAGCCGCGCAGGTGGATACCGCGACGCAGGTTGTCCATCGCCTGCAGGTGCTCCTTCCAGCGCGTGTCCAGCACCTGAAGCATGACCTGCTTCTCGAAGCGGCGCATCAGCTCAGGGCCAACGGCCTCGACCTTGTCGGCATAAAGCGCTTCATGGGCGGCCTGCAGACGTTCACGCAGCGTTTCCTCATGGAAGTGCTCGTCCTCTTCCGCCCACTGCACCAGCGGCAGGTCGAGGTTGAAGTCGGTCTTGAGGTCGTTCTCGAGGCTCGGCAGGTCCCACTGTTCCGGCAGGCTCTGCGGCGGCACACGCAGGGAGATGGCGTCATCGAGCACTTCGCGACGGATGCCGGCGATGTTCTCGGCGATCTCGTCGGCTTCGAGGATGTCGTTGCGCTGCTCGTAGATCACGCTGCGCTGGTCGTTGGCGACATCATCGTACTCGAGCAGCTGCTTGCGCACGTCGAAGTTGCGACCCTCGACCTTCTTCTGCGCGCGCTCGACGGCATTGGAGACCATCTTGTGCTCGATGGCTTCGCCCTTCTCGAGCCCCAGCGCGCCCATCAGACGCTGAACACGGTCAGAGCCGAACAGGCGCATCAGACTATCTTCCAGCGACAGGAAGAAGCGCGTGGAGCCCGGGTCACCCTGGCGACCGGCACGCCCGCGCAGCTGGTTGTCAATACGGCGTGATTCGTGACGCTCGGAGCCGATCACGTGCAGACCGCCCGCCGCCAGCACGGCTTCGTGACGCTCCTGCCAGCCATGCTTGATCTCGTTGATCTGCTCTTCGGTCGGCGCTTCCAGCTCGGCAAGCTCGGCTTCCCAGTTGCCGCCCAGCATGATGTCGGTACCACGACCGGCCATGTTGGTCGCGATGGTCACGGCGCCCGGACGACCCGCCTGGGCGATGATGGCGGCCTCGCTGACGTGCTGCTTGGCGTTCAGGACGTGATGCTTGACGCCCGCCTTGTGCATCATCTGTGACAGCAGCTCGGAGGTCTCGACCGAGGCGGTACCCACCAGCACTGGACGCCCTTCCGCAACCTTCTCGCGGGCATCCTCGATGATGGCGTTGAACTTCTCTTCCGCGGTCAGATAGACCAGATCATTCATGTCCTTGCGCGCGATGGGCTTGTTGGTCGGGATGACCATCACGTCGAGGTTGTAGATCTGACGGAATTCGAAGGCCTCGGTATCGGCCGTACCGGTCATGCCGGACAGCTTGTCGTAGAGACGGAAGTAATTCTGGAAGGTCGTGGATGCCAGCGTCTGGCTTTCCTTCTGGATGGCAACGCCTTCCTTGGCCTCGACCGCCTGGTGCAGGCCTTCAGACCAGCGACGACCGACCATGGTACGCCCGGTGTGCTCATCGACGATGACCACTTCACCGTTGTTGACGATGTAATCCACGTCACGCACGAACAGGTTCTGGGCACGCAGCGCAGAGTGCACGTGGTGCAGCAGGCTCAGGTTCTGGGCCGCATACAGGGAATCCTCTTCCCCGAGCAGCTCCTGGGCACGCAGCAGCGCCTCGACCTTCTGGTGACCGAACTCGGTCAGTTCGACCTGCTTCTGCTTCTCATCGAGGGTGAAATCGCCGCTTTCCGGATCTTCCTCATCGCTGCACTGCTCGAGCTCGCGCGCCATGCGATCGATGATCTTGTAGAGGTCGGTATTCTCTTCCACCGGACCGGAGATGATCAGCGGCGTGCGCGCCTCATCGATCAGGATGGAGTCGACCTCATCGATGATGGCGAAGTGCAGCTTGCGCTGGACCTTGTCTTCCAGCGAGAAGGCCATGTTGTCGCGCAGGTAATCGAAACCGTATTCGTTGTTGGTGCCGTAGGTGATATCGGCCTGATAGGCGGCGCGCTTGTCTTCATTGGGCTGGCCGGAGTAGATGACACCGACACTCAGGCCGAGGAATTCATACAGCGGACGCATCCAGTTGGCATCACGGGTGGCCAGATAGTCGTTGACCGTCACCACGTGGACGCCTTCGCCAGTCAGTGCGTTCAGGTAGACCGCCAGCGTCCCCACCAGCGTCTTGCCCTCACCGGTCTTCATCTCGGCGATGCGACCTTCGTGCAGCGCCATGCCGCCGACCATCTGGGTATCGAAGTGACGCATGCCCATGATGCGCTTGCTGGCCTCACGCACGGTCGCGAAGGCTTCCGGCAACAGCTTGTCGAGGCTTTCCCCTTGCGCGAGACGCTCGCGGAATTCCGCGGTCTTGGCTGTCAGCGCCTCATCGGAGAGCGGCTCAAGCTCGCTCTCGAGCGCATTGATCGCGTTGACCCGCTTGCGCAGGCGCTTCACTTCGCGATCATTCTTGGAACCCACTACCTTGGTCAGGAATTTACCCAGCATATTCTGTCCTTGTACGTGACCCGGGGTCGGGTCACGCCTTCACATATCATGACACTCAAGCGCTGCCGCCAAACGCGATGACAGGGCAGCTCGATGTGGCCCGGGGCCCATCAGGCATTACGCTCGAAAGAGAAAACGAACCTCATCATCCACGGCGCGGACGATGAACGGGGTGTCAGGACAGAAGGGGCGGCGCACGCGGCGCGATGGCATTGACGAGGCCACGCAGCAGGACGCGTGTGCAGGAAACGAAGGAGCGCTGACGCGGGAGGTTGGGACTGGCCTGGGGCGCACGACGCACCCGCTTGCGCAGGCAGCGCAGCCCCTGACGGCGACTCTCGGCACGAATCACCGCGGGTGCCAGCAACTGGATGCTGGCCAGCGTCAGATTGACGCGCTCGACCTGCGCCGCGCTCAGTCCAGCGGGGAACAGACAGCTGAGCAGCAGGCCTGCCAGCAGCCAGCGCGGCGCCGTGCGTACCGACCAGCGACGCGAAGCGCCGCTACCGGAATCCGGTAACGCACGAGGGCGTGCTGTGGCATCGACAGGGCTCATGCTGTTGCCGGACTCCCGCTCATGATAGATTGCCGGAAATCACTGAACCGGCATGCAAGCCCATGAGTATAAAGGCTAAGCGTTTCCGCGCCCAGCCCGCGGCGCGCCTGTTGAACGGCAAGGGGCAACTTGGCAGCGTCATGCGCCAGGCGCGCATGCTCGAGCAGGCCCAGCTGCACCTGCGTGCTGCACTGCCCAAGGACATGCAGGAACAGGTCTTCGTCGGCGGCTATCACGATGACACCTTGACGTTGATCACCAGCCGCGCCTCCTGGCTGACCTGGCTGCGCTATGAGCAGCGTCGCCTGATCAGTGTGCTGCGCGAGCTGCCAGAACTCGCCACCCTCGCCCGCCTGGCCTTCAAGGTCCGCCCGATCCGCCCGGCCTTCGTGCCCGCACGCCAACCACGCCACCTGCCAGAGGCCGCCGCGGAACATCTGCTGGATTGCGCCTCCCATACCCGGGACGAGCGTCTGCGCCTCGCCCTGGAGCGACTGGCGGCCCACGCATCGGATTCGAGCGACGACACCGAGACGCCCTGAGCCAACTCAAGCATTTCTTGTCTTGCATGCAAACAGCCGCGCCGCCCTTTTGGGCGGCGCGGCTGTTGTCGTTTCCATCTTCGGCTGGCTAAGGCCGGAGCAGTGCTGTCAGGCTGGACGGGCTAGGTCACAGTGTTCTGCTCGTACTGTCTCTCTGAGTACTTTTCTTCTGAAATACCTCGTCTTGCAGCTTTCGCAGATGTCATTGGCCTCGACTCAGACGGCAAGCGCCGGAGAGGCATAGGAAATCGGCATCGCATCGGAGTTCTCGAAGGTGACGATCTCGTAGCTGTCGGCATTTTCCAGCAGCGCGCGGCACAGCATGTTGTTGAGGCCATGGCCGGACTTGTAGCCACGGAACTCACCGATGATGCTGTGGCCCAGCTGATAGAGGTCACCGATGGCGTCCAGCACCTTGTGCTTGACGAACTCATCATCGTAACGCAGGCCTTCATCGTTGAGGATGCGATAGTCATCGACGACGATGGCGTTATCGAGGCTTCCGCCCAGCGCGAGGTTCTGGGAGCGCAGGAACTCGAGATCACGCATGAAACCGAAGGTACGCGCACGAGACACTTCCTTGACGAAGGAGGTGGTAGAGAAGTCGACCGTGGTGGTCTGCTTCTGCTGCTCGAACACCGGGTGATCGAAGTCGATGGCGAAGGACACCTTGAAGCCGTTGTGCGGCAGGAAGGTCGCGACCTTGTCACCATCACGCACTTCGATCTCGCGCTTGATGCGAATGAACTTCTTGAGCGACGACTGCTCCTGGATACCAGCGGACTGGATCAGGAAGACGAACGGACCGGCGCTGCCGTCCATGATCGGCACTTCCGGCGCGGACAGCTCGACGAAGCAGTTGTCGATGCCCAGGCCTGCGAAGGCGGACATCAGGTGCTCGACGGTCGTCACCTTGGCTTCACCGTTGGAGACGGCGGTGCACATGGTGGTGTCACGGACGCTCATCGCATCGGCACGGATATGAGCCTGCGGCTCGAGATCGGTGCGGATGAAGACGATGCCGGTGTTGACCGGAGCGGGACGCAGCGTCAGGTAAACCTTGTCACCTGAGTGCAGACCAACGCCTGTGGCGCGGATCGTATTCTGGAGTGTTTTTTGTCGAATCATAGGGAGATAGCCAGTCAGCCTGAATTTGGAAACAGTGTTCATGATAACAGCAATGCAGGAATTCAACAAATTGTCACCTGCCGCTGTTAGGGAAATTCAACATTGCCTTTCGAGCACCATTGAGGCTGACCCGCGCGCCTGCTGGCCTCGTGCTGAGTATGAACACGCAATCACCAAACAGTTCTCACTCGCACTGCCATAAAACGATAATCAATGTGCAAGACAGCTTGAAGTCCTCCCTTCCCTACGCGCCCACGGCACTGGCGGATGCACCCGTGACGCACAGGCAGCGCCCCGCGCCGGCGGCGAAAGCCCCTTTTGTCTGCCCCGGAAACGACTTCACCCACCCGGGAAGCCCCGGATGGGTGAAGTCAGACTCATGATGAGCCGTGTCATCTCAGCCTCGTGCCGACTGGCACATGAGCGTCAATGACGTGTCAGTCAGTGCGCATCAGTCAGCCTGGCGACGCAGGAAGGCCGGGATATCGAGATAGTCATCCATATCACGCGACTTGCGCGGCTCCGACTTCTTGGCTGCCGCTTCCTGCTCTTCCTTGGCCTGACGGGTGACCGTCGGCGTCTGCAAGCTGCGGTAATCCGCCGGCTTCTCGACGGTACGCTTGGCCGGTGCCGTTTCACGCGCCGCCGGCTTCTCGACGCGACCGTCGAGACCCGCCGCCACGACAGTGACACGCAGCTCGTCGGTCATGTCCATGTCGATGGACGTCCCGACCACGATGGTGGCGTCCGGAGAAGCGAACTCCTGCACGGTGGCACCCACATCGTTGAATTCACCGATGGAGAGGTCCGGGCCCGCCGTGATGTTGACCAGGATACCGCGCGCGCCGTGCAGATCGATGTCTTCGAGCAGCGGGCTGCGAATGGCCTTCTCGGCGGCTTCACGAGCACGGTTCTCGCCAATGGCGTCACCGGTACCCATCATCGCCATGCCCATCTCGGACATGACAGTGCGCACGTCGGCGAAATCGACGTTGATGATGCCCGGGCTGGTGATCAGCTCCGCGATCCCCTGCACGGCACCCAGCAACACGTCGTTGGCGGCGCTGAAGGCGCTCAGCAGGCTGGCGCTCTTGCCCAGCACAGACAGCAGCTTCTCGTTGGGGATGGTGATCAGGGAGTCGACGTGCTCGGAGAGCTCCTTCATGCCCTGCTCCGCCGCCTTCTGACGACGCGGCCCTTCGAACGGGAACGGACGCGTGACGACGGCCACGGTCAGGATACCCAGTTCCTTGGCGACCTGCGCCACGACAGGAGCACCGCCGGTACCGGTACCACCCCCCATGCCAGCGGTGATGAAGACCATGTCAGCGCCTTGCAGCAGCTCGACGATACGCTCACGGTCTTCCATCGCCGCCTGGCGGCCCACTTCCGGGTTGGCGCCAGCGCCAAGCCCCTTGGTGATTTCACTGCCCAGCTGCAGGACAGTCTTGGCGGCCACGCGCTTGAGCGCCTGAGCATCGGTGTTGGCGCAGATGAACTCGACGCCTTCGATGTTGCTCTCGACCATGTGATTGACGGCGTTACCACCGCCGCCGCCAACACCGATCACCTTGATGACCGCGCTGCTGGAGGGTGCGTTATCTACCAGTTCGAACATATGCCCTGTCTCCTGGATCACAGTCTTTCTGTAATCCCTGTCAGAAATTTCCCTTGAACCAGCCCTTGATCCGCTCCAGCGTGGAGGTGTCGTGCTCTTGGCCGTGAACGCGTCGCGCGGCAGATTCCTCTCTGCGCACCGCGACGGTCGTCGACGATGGCGTGTGCCGCTCCTGTTTCATCCCATAATGTAGCAAACCCACACCCGTGGAATAAATCGGATTGCGGACCACATCCGCCAGTCCACGCACATTTTGCGGGCAAGCGATGCGAACCGGCATGTGGAAGATCTCTTCCGCCAGCTCAACGACACCTTCCATGCGTGACGTTCCACCCGTCAGAACCACGCCCGCAGCCACGAGATCTTCATAGCCACTGCGACGCAATTCATCGCGGACCAGGGTGAACAGTTCCTCATACCTGGGCTCGACCACTTCGGCCAACGCTTGACGGGACAGATCACGTGCCGGTCGGTCACCGACACTCGGCACCTTGATCGTCTCGTCGCTGGAGGCCAGCTGGGTCAGAGCACAGGCATACTTGACCTTGATTTCTTCTGCATATTGCGTCGGTGTGCGCAGCGCCATGGCGATGTCATTCGTGACCTGATCACCCGCGATGGGGATCACAGCCGTATGTCGAATGGCACCTTCGGTGAAGACGGCGATATCCGTGGTACCACCGCCGATATCCACCATGCACACACCCAATTCACGCTCATCCTCGGTCAGAACCGCATGACTCGAGGCGAGCTGCTCGAGAATGATGTCGTCGACTTCGAGCCCGCAGCGACGCACGCACTTCTCGATATTCTGCACGGCATTCAGTGCGGCAGTGACCAGGTGAACGCGCGCCTCAAGACGCACCCCGGACATGCCCAACGGCTCGCGAATACCTTCCTGACGGTCAATGGCATATTCCTGCGGCAGCACGTGAAGAATGCGCTGACCTTCAGAAATCGCTCGAGCGCGCGCCGAGTCGATCACGCGTTCGATATCAGACGGCGTCACTTCGCGATCCTTGATCGCCACGACACCATCGGAATTCATCGAACTGATATGACTGCCGGCGATGCCCACATATACCGAGTGGATATCGCAGCCGGCCATCAGCTCAGCCTCCTCCACTGCGCGCTGAATCGACTGTACGGTCGATTCGATGTTGATCACCACACCCTTCTTCATGCCACGTGAAGGGTGGGAGCCAATTCCCGCAATTTCGATACCGCCATCATCGGTCGGCTGACCCACGATCGCGACTACCTTGGAGGTTCCGATGTCCAGCCCGACCACCATATCCTGTGATTTGGAATGTCCTGCCATAGGTCGGGCCAGCTCCTTGATTCTGGTTCATCATGAAAATAATTGCGCGCTTTGACAGACAACATGTCTGCCGCACCACCCAAAACGGGTTTACGTTCCGTTTAACCCGTACAGAGGGATTTGACTACCCAGTATAGGAGCAGCCACTTGGGGCATACCAGCCTAAAATACCGAGGGGCGCAAATCCCCGCTAGAATAGGCGGGATTGACGACAAATGAAACTGGCGATATCGCCATTTTGCTAATACTCACACGCAAATGAAGCATGTAGTGAGTGTCGCCATTTGACTCAACTGTCCTTGCCTTCTTCGGGTGCCGTCGTCTCCCCATGCCACGCCACTGCCACTCCGTTGGGGTAACGCAGATCAATGTAGCGGATCTGCGACGCCTCATCGCCCAGACGCCGCTGCCAGGCCGCCATGAAACGCGCCAGACGTGCCTCTCGATCATTGCGACCCAGCATCACCCACACCGAATCATTGACCTGAAAGCGCCAGGCGCCGCGTGGCTCCAATCGCAACTGGGAGACATTGAGCCCCAGCCCGCCCAACTGGCTCTGCAGCGCGTCAAGCTCGGCCAGCACTTCGGATCCACTGCCCTTGGGCCCCGCCAGATTGGGCAGGTTGCCCAGCTGCGTGACCGGGCCCGCCTGGAAGGCATCACCGCGCACGTTGAGCAATTCGCCATCATTCCAGTAGGCCACCGGCTGCTGTTCAAACAGCTCGAATTCGAGTGTATCCGGCCAGCGACGCGAGATGCTGACCTCACTCAGCCAATCGATCGCCAACGCGCGACGCCGAACCTCGCCCAATGGGACGGAGAGCCAGCTCTGGCCACGAATCAGCGGCGCGATATGACGCTGAAGGTAGGCAGCACTGACATGATCGAAGTCACCCTTGATGGTGACTCGCTCAATGGGACGGTCAAGCCAGGTCCACAATGCCTGTCCGCCCGCGACCAGCAGCGCAAGACCGAGAACGAGGCCGAAGATTGCGCCGGTAGTGCTACGCGCCGCCATCGATCAATGACCACTCTGCTGAGCGACTGACGCGTCGTTTGCGTCCCGCTCGGCGAGAGTCGTGTCGAGAATACGCAGCACCAGGGTGGCGAAATCGAGCCCGACATGCGCCGCGGACTGCGGCACCAGGCTGTGATCGGTCATGCCCGGCGAGGTGTTGACTTCCAGCAGCCAGAAGGCGCCGTCCGCATCTTCCATCACATCGACACGGCCCCAACCCTCGCAGCCCAGCACGTTGAATGCCTTGAGCGAGATCTCGGCCAATTCCGCCTCGCGCGCAGCGCTCAGACCACAAGGCAGCAGATAGCGCGTGGTATTGGCGATGTATTTGGCATCGTAATCATAGAACCCACTATCGGCTTCGATGCGAATGGCCGGCAGGACTTCGCCGTCCAATACCGACACCGTGTATTCCGGCCCCTTGATGAAACGCTCGGCCATCACCACCGCATCGAAGCGGCTGGCATCCGTCCAGGCATCCTGGAGCGCCTGGGCGTCCTCGACGATATGAATGCCGAGTGTCGACCCCTCATGCACCGGCTTGACCACCACCGGGGTACCGAGCGTCTCGAGCACCGACTGCCAGTCCGTGTCCGCCGCCAGGCGACAGGAGCGTGGCGTCGGCAAGCCTTCGATATCCCAGAGCTTCTTGGTACGCAGCTTGTCCATGCCCAGTGCAGAGGCCAGTACGCCGCTGCCGGTGTAGGGGATGCCCAGCAATTCCAGCGCACCCTGCAAGGTGCCATCTTCGCCGCCGCGACCATGCATGGCGATGAAGACACGGTCGGGGCGCAATGCCTCGAGACCGGCCAGCCCGTGCGCCATGTCATAGCCCTGCACATCGACACCTGCGCCCTGCAGGGCTGCCAGCACCGCCGCACCGCTCTTGAGCGACACCTCGCGCTCGGCGCTCAGGCCACCGAACAGCACCACGACACGTCCATAGCGCGTGGCCAGTTCAGGATTCACGCCTGTCGACCCGGATGGGGAGGAAGAGACGGTCATAGCGTCACCTCGTCAAGCTTGAGGTCGGCCCCCGCCAGTGCCAGCGCAATGCCACCGACATCGCCCGCCCCCTGGGTAATCAGGATATCGCCCGGACGCAGCACGTTCTTGAGCAAGTCCGGCAGCGCACGCTTGTGCTCGACGAACAGCGGGTCCACCTGACCGCGCTGACGGATCGAGCCCGCCAGCGAGCGGCCATCGGCGCCCGGAATCATCGCTTCCCCGGCACTGTAGACATCCAGCAGCAACAGGGTGTCGACTTCGGACAGCACACGCACGAAGTCTTCATAGAGATCATGGGTGCGCGAATAACGGTGCGGCTGGTAGGCCATCACCAGACGGCGCTGCGGCCAGCCGGCGCGCACGGCGCGAATCACCATCTCCACTTCGCGCGGGTGGTGGCCATAATCGTCCACCAGCATCACGCTCTGCTCACCATCGGGTGCCGCGAATTCTCCGTGCACCTGGAAGCGACGACCGACACCGGCAAAGCTTGCCAGTGCGCGGGCGATGGCCTCATCGCTGACACCGACATCGGTGGCGATGGCGATCGCCGCCAGGGCGTTGAGCGCATTGTGCTCACCCGGCATCGCCAGGGTGATCTCGAGCGGTGCATGGCCTTCCGGACGCAGCGCCGTGAAGCTGAGCTGACCGCCACCCTGGCGGAAATCGCTGATGCGGTAATCGGCATCGTCGCTGAAACCGTAGGTCACGAACTGACGCTGAACACGCGGCAGCAGCTCACGCACGTTGGCATCATCGATACACAGCACCGCCAGACCGTAGAACGGCAGGTTGTGCAGGAATTCGATGAAGGTGTCCTTGAGGCGATTGAAGTCGCCCTCATAGGTGGCCATGTGATCGGCATCGACGTTGGTCACCACCGAGATCAACGGCTGCAGATGCAGGAAGGAGGCATCGGACTCGTCCGCCTCGGCAACCAGATACTCGCCCTCGCCCAGACGGGCATTGGTGCCCGCGCTGGTCAGCTTGCCGCCGATGACGAAGGTCGGGTCCATGCCACCTTCCGCGAGCAGGGTCGCGGTCAGGCTGGTGGTGGTGGTCTTGCCGTGGGTGCCGGCAATCGCGATGCCCTGGCGGAAGCGCATCAGCTCGGCGAGCATCTCGGCGCGACGCACGACGGGGATGCGATGCTCCCGCGCCCAGGCCACTTCCGGGTTGGTGGTGTCCACTGCCGTCGAGACCACGACCACATCCGCGCCTTCGGCATTGATGGCCGCATGACCGATGGCGACACGCACGCCGCACTCACGCAGATGCGCCGTGACGGCGGATTCCTTGAGGTCACTGCCGCTGACCTCATAGCCCATGTTGCCCAGTACTTCGGCGATACCACACATGCCCACACCGCCGATACCGACGAAGTGGATACGACGGATGCGGCGCATACCTGCACCGCGATCAGAATTGCTAGCGTTCAAGGCGAGTCTCCATGCAGCCTGCCAGCATGGTCGCTACCGCATCGAGTTCCGCACTATTGCGGGCGCGAGCGGCCATGCCAGTGAGTATCTTGGGGTCGAGCAATTCTGCCAGCGTCTCGGCGAGGCGCTCGGCAGTCAACGTATTCTGGGGAATCAGGCGCGCGGCATCCGCCTTGACCAATACTGCGGCATTGACGGTTTGATGATCATCCACGGCGTGGGGGAACGGCACCAGTACCGCAGGCCGACCTGCCGCAGCCAGCTCGGCCACGGTCAGGGCGCCAGCGCGACAGACCACGAGGTCTGCCCAGGCGTAGGCCTCGGCCATGTCACCGATGAACTCGCTGACCTCAGCCGTGACGCCGGCTGCCTGATAGGCGGCAAGGGTCGCCTCCTGCTTGTCACGTCCGGCCTGATGGCGCACCACGGGGCGCGAGGCTTCCGGCAGCAAGGCCAGCGCCGGCGCGAGCGTCTCGTTGAGCGCCTGAGCCCCCAGCGAGCCGCCCATCACCAGCAGATGCAACGCACGCTCGCCTGCCGCCTCGACAGTAGACTCGGACGTATGACCTGCGGCACCGACATTCGCGATCTCATCGCGCACCGGATTGCCCACCACCTGAGCCCCGAGGGCCGGCGGGAAGGCGCCCGGGAAGGCGGCGTAGACACGCGTCGCCACCCGCGCCAGCACCTTGTTGGTCAGGCCCGCGATGGCGTTCTGCTCATGAATGATCAGCGGAATGCCTTCAAGGCGCGCCGCGAGCCCGCCCGGACCACTGGCGAAGCCACCGAGGCCCACCACCAGCACTGGCTTGAGCTCACGAATCACGCGCCGCGCCTGCAGAACGGCACGCGCGAGACGAAACGGGATCGCCGCATAGCCCGCCAGCCCCTTGCCGCGCAGGCCCGCGACCTCGACCCGATGCAGCGGATAGCCGGCGTCGGGCACCAGACGGTTCTCGATGCCACGCGGGCTGCCCAGCCAATGGATCTCGTGACCGGCCGCCGCGAGGGCACGCGCCAGCGACAGCGCCGGGATCACATGCCCTCCCGTGCCGCCGGCCATCATCAGCACGACGCCTTTGGAGACAGTGTCTACCGAGTCAACCGCCCTCTCGGGAGCGATGGTAGAAGAAGATGACGTCATGCCTGTGCTCCTTGCGGTGTCTCGGTCGGCTTCTTGGCCTTGCGCCGGGGCGCGGCGGCATTTCCTGTCGGGGTGCGGGTCAGCTTGCGGGTCTCGGCATCGATACGCAGCAGTATCGCGATCTGCACGCAACTGACGATCAGGCTGGAGCCGCCATAACTCATCAAGGGCAGGGTCAGCCCCTTGGTGGGCAGCAGTCCGCTGGCCACACCGATGTTGATGAAGGCCTGCGCCCCCAGCACGAGGGCGATACCGTAGCCGAGGTAGGCGCTGAACGGCAAGCCGGCGAGTTCAGCGCGGCGACCGATCTTGAAGGCGCGGTAGATCAGCAGTCCGAACAGCGCCACCACGGCCGTCGCCCCGATCAAGCCCAGTTCCTCGGCCAGCACGGCAAACACGAAATCGGTATGCGCTTCCGGCAGATAGAACAGCTTCTGCACGCTGTTGCCCAGCCCCATGCCGCTCAGGTGGCCACGACCGAAGGCGATCAACGCTTGGGTCAGCTGATAGCCACTGTCATACATGTTGGCCCACGGGTCGGTATAGGTGGTCAGACGCTCCCAGCGATAGGGTTCGGCGATCGCCAAGAGCCAACCACCGCCGCCCGCCAGGCCCAGCAAGACGATGAAGCCCCACCAGGCGACGCCCGCCATCAGCAGCATGCCCATCACGGCACCGCCCATGACCACGATGGAACCAAAGTCAGGCTCCAGCGCCAGCAGCACGATCATCAGCAACAAGGGAACGCAGGGCAGAATGAGGCCGTTGACGACGCTGGCGCGCACCTTGTCGAGGCGGCGGTCCAGATAGCCGGCCAGCCAGATCATCAGGCACAGCTTGGCGATCTCGGAGGCCTGCACCCCGCCGACCAATGGCAGCGGTATCCAGCGCTTGGCGCCGTTGATCTCGCGCCCGACCACCAACACGACCACCAGCAGCACGAAGCCCAGCATCAGCATCGCGAAGCTGCGCTGCTGCCAGGCGGACATCGGCACGCGCAGCGTACAGATCGCGGCCACCAGGCCGATCACGATGAAGATGCCGTGGCGCATGCTGTAGTAGAAGGCATTGCCATCGAAGCGCTCGCTCGAGATCTCGCTGGAGGCAGAGGTCACCATCACCCAGCCGATACACAGGATCGCCAGCGCGCAGAACAGCAGCCAGCCGTCGACGGGCTGACGCTCTGCTGTCAGGGTGTCATGGACTCGCCGAGCCTTGTTACGCATCGCAGGCTTCCTTGTCGCTGCCGCCAGGGCCAGAATTGCAGTCAGCACCGGACATGATGTGCTGCGTGATCCAGTCACGGAACGCGTCGCCGCGTGCCATATAATTGGGGAACTGATCGAGACTGGCGCAGGCCGGTGACAGCAGCACGCAGTCCCCCGCCTGAGCGATCTGTCGAGCATGACGCATGGCCTCCAACAGCGTCATGACTGGCGTCACGGTAACGCCATCGGCCAGGGCTTGCGTCAATAGCGGCGCATCCTGTCCGAACACCACCGCCTCACGGGCGTAACGGGCCAATGGCGCCGCCAGCGGCGTGAAGTCCGCGCCCTTGCCCTGACCGCCGGCCAGCAATATCAGCTTGCCCTCGAGCGTCGGGCCGAGACCGGCGATCGCCGCCAGCGTCGCCCCGACATTGGTGCCCTTGGAATCATTGATCCAGCGCACGCCTGCCACCTCGGCGATCAGCTCGCCGCGATGCGGCAAGCCCGCAAAGCTTTCAAGCTCGGCGACCATCGCCGTCTCGTCGAGGCCGATCGCCGTGCCCATCGCGAGTGCCGCAAGCGCATTGGCCTGGTTGTGGCGGCCTGCAAGACGCACCTCCGCAGCAGGCATCACGCCGCGCAGCTGGCCAGATTCGACATGACACAGCGACAGCGTGCCGCCCTCCTCCGCCAGGCGCCATTGCGCCTGCCTGGCAGCCTCATCGGTCGACTCATCAGCTGACTCACCGAGCTGCACGCTGAAGCTGACTCGCGCCACCGCATCATTCTCGGCCGGCCAGCTCCAGGCGTCATCGGCATTGATGACCGCAAGGCCTGCGCCGCGGAAGATGCCGCGCTTGGCGGCCTGATAGCCGCGCATGCCATCGTGGCGATCCAGGTGATCTTCGGAGAGATTCAGGAAGCAGGCGACATCGGCCTTGAGCTCAGGCGTGGTCTCGAGCTGGAAGGAAGACAGCTCCAGCACGTAGAGCTCGGCATCAGGCTGCGCACGCAACAATGTCAGCGCGGCGGTGCCCAGATTGCCGCCGACCGCCACATCGCGGCCGGCACGCGCGGCCATCTGCGCGATCAGCGTGGTCACTGTGGACTTGGCGTTCGAGCCGGTGATCGCGACCAGCGTGGGCCGCTTGCCCTGCGCGTCGCGGGCCTGACGCTCATCCAGCGCGCGCACGAAGAGTGCGATCTCGCCGACCAGTCGCTCGCGAACCCCATCGAATACCGCCTGACGCGGGTCAATGCCCGGGCTGAGCACCACCTCGCCGAAGCGTGACAGGTCCAACGCTTCCAGCGGGCCGAGATGTACCTCGGCCTGCGGCGCATGCTCGCGCAGGCTCTCGAGGCCCGGCGGTGCACTACGGGTATCGGCGACGGCAAAGTCGATACCACGATCACTCAGATGGCGAGCGATCGCCTGTCCGGAGACACCAAGACCGACCACCAGGGTCGG
This sequence comes from Cobetia sp. UCD-24C, assembly GCF_001306765.1. Classification (NCBI taxonomy): domain Bacteria; kingdom Pseudomonadati; phylum Pseudomonadota; class Gammaproteobacteria; order Oceanospirillales; family Halomonadaceae; genus Cobetia; species Cobetia sp. UCD-24C. Next base: position 371,294 of record NZ_LJTD01000001.1, read on the forward strand.
TCCTTTGGCAGGCACCGGCGAGGCCGGTGCTTGAGAGGTGACAGAGAGGGTCATCGCGAATGCGTCCTCAGCGAACCTTGAGTGTGGCCAGGCCAAGCAGCACCAGCACGACGGTGATGATCCAGAAGCGCACGATGACGCGCGGCTCCGGCCAGCCTTTCAGCTCGAAGTGGTGATGCAGCGGCGCCATGCGGAAGATGCGTCGCCCGGTCAGCTTGTAGGAGCCGACCTGCAGGATCACCGAGACAGTTTCCATCACGAAGACGCCGCCCATGATGAACAGCACGATTTCCTGACGCACGATGACCGCCACGACCCCCAGTGCCGCACCGAGTGCCAGCGCGCCCACATCGCCCATGAAGACCTGGGCGGGATAGGTGTTGAACCACAGGAAACCGAGGCCGGCACCCGCGATGGTGGCGCAGAACACCGCCAGCTCGCCGGAACCGGCGATGAAGGGAATGTGCAGATACTCGGCGAACTTCAGGTTGCCCGAGGCGTAGGCGAAGATGGCCAGGCCCATGGCGACCAGCACGGTCGGCATGATCGCCAGACCATCGAGGCCATCGGTCAGGTTGACCGCATTGGAGCTGCCGACGATCACGAAGTAGGTCAGCACCATGTAGAACACGCCCAGCGGGATGACGACGTCCTTGAAGAACGGCACCAGCAGGCCCGTCTCGGCCGGCGTGCTCGCCGTCAGGTACAGCACCACAGCGGCGCCGATGCCCACCACCGATTGCCAGAAGTACTTCCAGCGCGCCGGCAGGCCACGCGGATTCTTCTCCACCACCTTGCGGTAGTCATCGACCCAGCCGACGGCGCCGAAGCCCAGCGTGACGGCCAGCACCACCCAGACATACAGGTTGGTCAGATCGCCCCACAGCAAGGTGGAGACGGCCATCGACAGCAGGATCATCACGCCGCCCATGGTCGGAGTGCCGGCCTTGGAAAGGTGAGACTTGGGGCCATCGTCGCGCACGGCCTGGCCGATCTGGCCATCGACGAGCTTGCGTATGACCCAGGGACCCAGCCACAGACACAGCAACAGTGCCGTCAACGTGGCCAATACCACGCGCAGGGTCAGATAATTGAAAACCGTAAAGGCGCCATTGAATTGGGCCAGAAACTCAGCAAGCAGCAGCAGCATGACTCACATTCACCTTGATGCGTCGACCTTGAGCGCGGCAACGACATTCTCCATGCCAGCGCTGCGAGACCCCTTGACCAGAACACTGGCCCCGGTGGGTAGATGGTTACGGGCGTAAGCTTCCAGCTCTGCCCGCTCGATAAAGTGCTTGCCACCGGCCCCGAAGGCCTCGGCAGTCGCCTGAGCGCCCTCGCCGCAGGTGGCAATGAAATCTATGCCCAGCTTGCGGGCGTGATCGCCCACCTCGGCATGCAGACGCTCGGCGTCGGCTCCGAGTTCGCCCATGGCGCCCATCAGGCACCAGCGCGGCGCAGGCAGTGTCGCCAGCAGATCCAGCGCCGCCAGCATGGCACCGGGGTTGGCGTTGTAGCTGTCATCCAGCAGACGCGAGCCATTGATGCCCGCCACGACCCCCAGCCTGCCGGGCACGCTCTCGGCGCTCTCGAGCCCGGCGATCACCAGATCACTGTCGATGCCCAGTGCCAGGCACGCCGCGGCCGCCGCCAGCGCATTGGCCACGTTGTGACGCCCCAGCAACGCCAGCTGGACACGACCGAGCGAGCGGCCATCAAACGTCAGTTCGAAAGCATAACGCCCGAGTTCATCCGCGCCTAGCTCGCGTGCTTGCAGGCGTGCCGGGCGATCACCGCTATCCACGCTGCCATCCACAACGCCATCCGCAACGCTGAAGTCGATGACATCGACCGCCTGACCGGTTGCGGCCAGCGCCTGCCATAGCGAGAAGTAGGCGTCATCACGGTTGAGCACCGCGACCGGACGTCGCCCTCCCAACGGGCTCAAGCCCGCCAGAATCTCGCCCTTGGCCTGGGCGATCTGCCCCATGCCGCCGAATTCGCCGACATGGGCGCCGGTGACATTGGTGATCACCGCCACTTGCGGGCGCGCCAGGGCCGTCGTCCAGGCGATCTCGCCGAGATGATTGGCGCCCAGCTCGACCACGCCGTGCTGGTGGGCGTTGCTCAAGCGCAGCAACGTCATCGGCAGGCCGAAATCGTTGTTGAGATTGCCATGATTGGCGAGGCTTTCGGCCTCGAAACGCGCGGCATCCCGCACAAGGATGGCATGCACCAGGCCCTTGACGCTGGTCTTGCCGCTGTTGCCGGTCACCGCGATCAGCGGCTTCCCCCAGGCACGGCGACGCGCTGACGCCAGCAGCCCGAAGGCCAGGCGGGTATCCGCGACGACGATCTGCGGCAGCGGATCATCCACTGCCCGCTCGACCAGCGCCGCGACGGCGCCATTGGCACGAGCCTGGGCGAGGAAGTCATGGGCATCGAAGCGCTCACCCTTCAGCGCCACGAACAGCGGTGCGACCTGCTCGCCAAGCTTGCGGGTGTCCGTCTCGATGGTGCCCAGCGCTTGATCGCGCAATGCCTGCGGCAACTGCGCCCCGAGCACCGCGGCCACTTCCTCGAAGGTACTCAGACCGACGAGCTGTTCAGGCGCACTCATGCGTCACGCTCCTGACCTTCCAGCATCGAGAGCTCACGACGCTCCAGCGCCGCGACCGCATGGGCCACATCGGAAAACGGCAGTCGCTGACCGTCGATTTCCTGATAGTCCTCGTGCCCCTTGCCGGCGATCAGGATGACATCATGCTCGCCGGCATCGCGGATGACCTGGGCAATGGCTTCGCCCCGCTCGGCGATATCCAGCACGCGCTCGCGGGCATGGATGCCGGTCATCATCTGCTGACGGATGGCGGCGGCATCCTCGCTACGCGGATTGTCATCGGTGATCACGACACGGTCGGCGCCCTGTTCGGCGGCCGTGGCCATCAGCGGACGCTTGCCGCTGTCGCGATCGCCACCACAGCCGAGCACACACCACAGGCGCGCATCATCCCGCGCCGGCAGATGGGCACGCAGCGCGGTCAGCGCCGTCTCGACGGCCTCCGGCGTGTGGGCGTAGTCGACCACCACCACCGGTGCGCCATCACGGCTCAGACGCTGCATGCGACCCGGTACCGGCGTCAGACGCGGCGCGGCGGCAAACAGCCCCTCGAACGAATAGTCGAGGCCATGCAAGATCAGCATTGCCAGCAAGGCGTTGTCGAGATTGAAGCGCCCCATCAGATTGAGGCCCAGCTCACGCTCGCCATCCGGTGTCGCGATCACGGCAACCTGGCCCAGCGGCTCGGGGAAGACATCCAGCACGCGCAGGGTCGCGACATCATCACGCCCCATCGCCAGCACGCGCACGCCGCGCTGCATGCCGGCCAGCATCAGACGCGCCAGCGCATCGTCGGCATTGAGCACCGCAAGCTTGAGTTCGGGGCGTTTGAACAGCTTCGCCTTGGCCGCCGCATAGGCCGCCATGCTGCCGTGATAGTCGAGGTGGTCTCGCGAAAGGTTGGTATAGCCCGCGACGGTGAAGCGACAGCCATTGACGCGCCCCTGATCCAGCGCATGCGAAGAGACTTCCATCGCGATCAGCTCGGCACCGGCCAGGCTCAGGCCCTTGAGCGCCGCCTGCACGGCCAGGGCGTCGGGCGTGGTGCGCTCGCCCGCGACCAGCGCGCCGGGACGCCCGATGCCGAGCGTGCCGATCATGCCGGCGGGCGTGCCCATCGCTTCGGCCAGCTCGGCGATGTAATGGGTGACGGAAGACTTGCCATTGGTGCCCGTGACCCCGACCAGCGTCAGCGACTCGGGCACACTGAAGGCCTGGCGGCCCAGCTCACCGAGCTGCTCGCCCAGGTTCTCGAGCCAGACGACTCTGGCATCGTCTGAATGCAGTGCGAGACGTGCATCCCCGCCGGCGGGTCTTTCGGCCAGCACCAGCTCGGCACCGCCCTCAAGCGCCGCGGCGATATAGTCGCGGCCATCGCTGGCGATGCCGGGGATGGCGATGAAGAGGGAGCCCTGCGCGGCACTGCGACTGTCGATCGTCAGGTGCCAGTCATCGCGCGCGGCAAGCCGTGCACGGCAATCGTCATTGAGGGCGCCTGGCCACAGCGCCAGCAATGCTGCCAGCATGTCTGTCGCCGTGGCCAACGGGCGCGCCAGAAACTCGCCCAGGCGCCTGGAATCGTGCGGTGAAGTCATGTCGGAAGACCTTCCTTGTTCCCGATGTCCCGGAACGTATTCACTACATGAGAAAAAAGACGCAGTCGCCCGCCCGAGGCCGGCGACCGTGCCACATGAAAAGCGTTACTCACCGACCTTGCTGTCCGGCGGCACATCCAGCAGGCGCAATGCCTTGCCCACCACGCGCCCGAACACGGGCGCCGCCACCAAGCCGCCGTAATATTCTTCCCCTTTGGGGTTCTCGATCATCACCACGGTCACGATACGCGGATCAGACACCGGTGCCACACCCGCGAACAACGAACGATACGCGGTCTTCTGATAGCCACCGGCCGTCACCTTGCGCACGGTGCCGGTCTTGCCGGCGATGCGATAGCCTTCAACCACCGCCCGCTTGGCAGGCCCGTTGGGCTGCACGATCTTCTCCATCATGCCGAGCAAGGCGTGCGCGTTGTCCGATGAGATCACCTGATCACCGACCGGCGGCGTCTTGACCTTGAGCAGCGACGGCGGCACACGACGGCCGTCGTTGGCGAGCGCGGTGTAGGCGCTGGCCAGCTGCAGCGCCGAGACGCTGATACCGTAACCGTAGGAGATGGAGGCCCGCTTGCTGCGCGACCAGTTGGTCGGCGGCGGCAGCACGCCGGTCGTCTCGCCCGGGAAGCCGGTGCCCGGCGCCTGGCCGAGGCCCAGCTCATAGTAGCGATTCCACACCGCATCATCCTCGAGACTCAGCGCCATGCGGCTCATGCCGATATTCGAGGAATGATAGAGAATGCCCGCCATGTCGAGCTTGCCGTAGTTGCGGAAGTCACGAATGGTGAACTGGTCGACCCGCATGTAACCCGGCGTGGTATCAATCACCGAATCCGGCTGATACTTGCTGGAGGCAAGGCCGGCGCTCATCGACAGCGGCTTCATCACCGAGCCTGGCTCGAAGGCATCGGTGATCGCGCGGTTACGCAGCCCGGCGGGATCAAGCCCGGCGCGGTTGTTCGGGTTATAGGACTTCTGATTGACCATCGCCAGCACTTCGCCGGTGCGCGCATCCATCATCACCAGGGTGCCGCCATCGGCGCGGTGCTCCGCCACTGCCGCCTTGAGCTCGCGGTAGGCCATGTATTGCAGACGCAGGTCGATGGAGAGTGTCAGGTCGCCACCGGGCTTGGCTTCGCTGATCAGATGCAGGTCGCGCACCAGGCGCCCCTTGCGGTCCTTGAGCACACGTCGCTTGCCCGGCGTCCCGGAAAGGTAGGAATTGTAGGCAAGCTCGAGCCCCTCCTGGCCCTTGTCATCGACGTTGGTCACGCCGATCAACTGGGCGGAGACTTCTCCGGAGGGGTAATAGCGCTTGTATTCCTGCTTGTGGCTGACGCCCGGAATATCGAGGTCGATGGCAGGCTGGGCCTGCGGCGGGGTCATCTGGCGCTTGATGTACATGAAGCCCTTGCCGGCATCACGATAGCGGCGGACGCGTGCGATCAGGTCATCCGGCTTCTGCCCCAGCGCGCGCGCCAGCAATGACAGCCGCACGGGGTCGTCAGGCACCTTGCGCGGGTCGGCCCACAGGGTGATGACCGGCGTGGAGATCGCCAGCGGCTCACCGGTGCGATCGGTGATCATGCCACGGTGAGCATTGATGCTGTCGACACGCAGGGTGCGTGCGTCGCCCTGATCCTGCAGGAACTGCTGATCGAAGAGCTGGAGATAGCCGATGCGGCCGACAAGAGCGACAAGCCCGGCCAGCACGATGAAGAGCATGATGCGATAGCGGGCTGGCCCCATGGCCGCGCGCGCGCTCTTGCGGGCACCGCTGGCGGCCTTGGGACGAGCGGGCGCCTCAGCGCCGGCGGCTTTGCGCGGGTTGCGCGGGCGAGACGAAGGCGGGCGACGCGTGGCCATCAGCGAATGACCTCGACATCGTGGACATCCGGGACGCGCATCTCGAGTCGCTCGATGCTGATGCTTTCGATACGCGCCGGTGCCGACCAGGCGCTTTCTTCCAGCAACAGGCGGCCCCAGCGTGCACGCGCATCATCGCGCGCCGCTTCCAGCTTCTGCAGCTGGGCATATTGGCCGCGCGAGAGGTGGGAGCTGATCACGACAGCAGCGGCAGAGCCGAGCAGACTGAGCATCAGCACCGCGAAACACAGGTGACGCCAACGCATCTGCACCTTTATCGGCCAGTTACCCGTCCAGCCATCCTGTCTCCGTCCCGCCATGCCGACTCCCTAATCACTCTGAACGTGATGCCCCGCATCACGAATATCCTTGCAGACTGCCAACGTGCAGGCGCGATGTTCGCTCACTTGTTTGAAGCGCCCGGCGCATTATGTCAGCAAGTGGCGTTAGCCGCTAAGAGTTGCAGCACGGCAACACTTGTGTCGTCCTTTCACCACAGCCCACTTGCGCGCGCGCCTGCCGGTAGGCAGGCGCAGAAAGAGGCACGATTCCCCGGAGGGAGCACTGACGCTATTTGAGCTTTTCGGCAATGCGCATCACGGCACTGCGCGAACGGACATTGGCATCGACTTCGCTTTGCGAGGCCTTCTGCGCCTTGCCCACCAGTTTGAGACGCTTGTTGAGCTGGTCTTCGCGGATCGGCATGCCACGCGGCGCCTGATCCCCCCGCGCCTTGTCACGCATGAAGCGCTTGACGATGCGGTCTTCCAGCGAGTGGAAGCTGATCACGACCAGACGACCGCCTGGCTTGAGCGCCTCGAGACCGGCATCCAGCGCGCGGGTCAGCTCATCCAGCTCACCATTGATGTGGATGCGGATCGCCTGGAAGACACGCGTCGCCGGGTGCTTGTGCTTCTCCCAGTTGGGGTGGGCATCCTTGATCAGGCTGGCGAAGTCGCCGGTGCGCGTGATGGGGCGCTCGGCGCGACGCTCCACCACGGCGCGTGCCAGGCGCTTGGCATAACGCTCTTCACCATAGGTCTTGAAGACCCAGGCCATGTCCTCGGCGCTGGCGCGCGACAGCCACTCGGCGGCGCTCTCGCCACTTGTGGGGTCCATGCGCATGTCCAGCGGGCCATCATTCATGAAGCTGAAGCCACGCTCGGCATCATCCAGCTGCGGGGATGACACGCCGATGTCGAGCAGGATGCCATCCAGCTGGCCATGCACGCCCTCACGCTCGGCATATTCGCCAAGACGCGCGAATTCACCGGCATGGATACTGAAGCGCTCGTCATCGATGGTCGCGGCTTCCGCCAGCGCCTGGGGGTCACGATCACAGGCGATCAGACGCCCCTCGGGCGCCAGACGCGACAGAATCAGACGCGAATGGCCACCGCGACCGAAGGTGCCGTCGAAGTAGACGCCGGCCGTGTCCTGAATCAGGCCATCGACCGCGCCGTCGAGCATGACACTGACATGCGCGAAGCGATCAGCCACTTCGACGGACTCGGTATCGGCAGACTCGGTAACGGAAGGAGCGCTGGGCTTGGACATGATGAAACTCTGGACCTTGGCACGCGATGCGAGCAGTGAAAGCCGGTGGCAAAGGGCACCGACAGCATAAGAGCGGAAACAGCGCCTGCGTGCAGCAGGCAAGCGGCTGAAACACGAATTCAAGTGCCATAACCGACAACCGGCGCCTGTCACGGCAGCGTGTTCGTTGCCATCCAACTGCAATGGTCATTCACGAAACACGCAGCGGACGGCGCCGGTCATGCGAATTCAAGGTGTGCTGCCATCGCTCGCATCGCGAAAGCTGGCAGCACACTGACGTTATAAGGCGGGAGATGGCCGATAAGCCGGGTCTTGTCGTGGACAGTCATTCATCTAGGCCCTGAATCACTTCAGGGCTCAAGCAACCAACCCGCCCCCACTGCGGGCAGCAGCATAGGGGGCCTATTTGGTCTTGCTCCAGGTGGGGTTTACCTCGCCGCGAACTGTTGCCAGCCGCGCGGTGCGCTCTTACCGCACCCTTTCACCCTTACCGGTCAGCCGAAGCTGACGTAGGCGGTCTTCTCTCTGCTGCACTTGCCGTCGGCTCGCGCCGCCCAGACGTTATCTGGCACCTTGCCCTATGGAGCCCGGACTTTCCTCCCCCAGCTTGCGCTGGCGGCGACTGTCTGGCCGTCTCCCAAGCGCGCAAGACTACCAGTGTCATGGGCCTTTCACAAGACGAAGCCCGCGCAGGCCGAACAATGGCAGCGGCAAAAAAGTCTGGCATGACAGAGGTTTGCTTATTCCTCTGCCGCGTCCTTCATGGCTTGCGCCTTGGCATACCAGGCTTTCTTGCGCCCGCCCACCAGACGCGTGGCGATGGCGGCCATCTGCTTGACGCCGACGCCCTCCTCGAACAGCACCTGCAACAGGGCGTCGCCTTCGACACTGGCTGCCTCGTCGCCGTCACGTGCTGGCGCTCCTTCGATCATGACCACGAACTCACCGCGGGTCTGATCACTGTCAGCGTCCATCTGCGCCAGCAGCTCGGCCGCCGTGCCATCGAGGAAGGTCTCGAAGGTCTTGGTCAGCTCACGGGCCAGCACGACCCGGCGCTCGCCCAGCACCTGGCGGATATCGCCGAGCAGCGCCTGGATGCGGTGCGGAGATTCATACAGCACATGGGTGGCGCTATCGTCGCGCAGCGCGGCAAGGCGCGCCTGACGCGGGCCACCCTTGTGGGCCAGAAAGCCCTCGAAGGTGAAGCGATCCGTCGGCAGGCCCGCCGCGCTGAGGGCGGTGATCAACGCGCACGGCCCCGGCAGCGGCACTACCTTGAAGCCACGCTCGCGCAGGGCGCGCACGACGATGAAGCCAGGATCGGAGATCAGCGGCGTGCCGGCATCGGAGACCAGCGCGACGCGTCGGCCTGCCTTCAGCGCCTGACACAGCTGGTCGACACGGCCACGTTCGTTGTGATCGTGCAGGGACATCATGGGCACTTCCAGGCCCAGGTGACGCAGCAACCGCGCGCTGTGGCGGGTATCCTCGGCTGCGATCAGGTCCACTTCTCCCAGCACCCGCGCGGCGCGGGGACTGAGATCATCGAGGTTACCAATCGGCGTGGCGACCACGTACAATACGCCTTCAGAAGACTCGGACATTCAATGCTTCGACTCGTTGAACTCAATGGTAGAAATGGTCGTCAGACACAGGCAGATTGCCTTGGGACATTTCATCCGAAGGACGCTGCATGCGTGGCCCTGATCGACCGAGTGCCATGATGCCTTTCACCCTTCATCACAGTAGGCGGCGATGCAGTCCTGACCACATCGCCCATCAGCCAAGGGACCGTCGTACATGCGCCAGACATGGAATCGTGCATCAGCCAATACGCTGGGCACTTCGTCAGCCATCCGGCAGGAGGCCGCGCGCCGTTCACGTTCCGGCCTGCGCACGCTGGCGGGCCTCGCCGCCTCCGCCCTGCTGCTGGCAGGGTGTGCCGGCCAGTCACCGCTTTCCAGCGGCCCCGGGGCCGATGCCCTGCTCGCTCAGGCCGAGCAGCAACAGGGTCAGCAAGCGGCCAGTACGCGCCTGCAAGCTGCGGACATCCTAGCACGCAGCGGCGACAACGCGCAGGCGATCACCATCGCATCCGACATCGACCCGACAAGCCTCGAGCCGCAGGAGCGCGTGCAATGGGCCCTGCTGCTGTCGCGTATCGCGCTTGAGCAGCAGGACGGCTGGAACACGATCCTGGCCACCTCGGTGCTCGAGGACAACATCCAGATGTCCGGCGATGACCAGCGCACACTGCGCAAGCGTCGCGGCCTGGCACTCGGCATGGTCGGCGAACCCCTGGCCAGTGCCCAGACCCTGATCGCCCTGCAGGCCGACAGCGATGACCTGAGCATCAACGACACCCTGTGGGAGCAGCTCACGCGCCTCTCGCCCAGTCAGCTCAATGAGCTGGCCAGTGCCAGCCCCACCGCCAGTGGCTGGACGGACCTGCTGCGTCTGCAGCGTCGCTTCGGTGGCAACATCGACCAGATGTTCTCCGCCATCAACGACTGGTCGGACGCCAACCCGCAGCATCCCGCCGCACGCCAGATGCCGCAGGGCATTCTCGACCTGCGCGAGCTCTCCGGCCAGGAAGTGCGCAAGATTGCCGTCTTCCTGCCCGAGTCCGGCTCGCTCAAGCGGATCGCCCAGGCCATCCGTGAAGGCATCGAGGCGCGCCATCGCAGCGCCATCGACAATGCCGAGGCCACCCCGCAGCTGAGCTTCTATGACACCTCGAGCGCAGACCTCAAGACCCTGTATGCCCGTGCCACCATGGATGGCGCCCAGGTCGTGCTCGGCCCGCTGGACAAGAAGCTGGTCAGCCAGCTCGAGACCCAGAACAGCCTGCCGCTGCCGACACTGGCCCTCAACTACGGCACCCATGACAGCAACCGTGCCGACAACCTGTTCCAGTACGGCCTGTCCGCCGAGGACGAAGCCCGCCAGGTCGCCATGCGCGCCGCACTCGACGGCCATCGTGGCGCCGCTGCGCTGGTGCCCAACAATGCCTGGGGTCAGCGCGTCTACAGCGCCTTCCGCGACCGCTTCGAGCAGGAAGGCGGCGACATCGTCTCCGTCGAGCGCTACAACCCCAAGGGCGCCGTCAGCTCAGCCGTCAAGGACCTGCTGTCGGTCTCGAGCCAGGATCAGGCGCGCATGAAGTCCGCCAAGAAATCCGGCAGCAAATACGGCCGCGCGCACTCCGGCAACATCGACATGATCTTCCTGCTGGCGCTGCCGAGCTATGCGCGTCAGGTGCCGCCGATGCTGGACTTCTACTATGCGGGCGACCTGCCGATCTACGGCACCTCCCATCTCTATGACGGCGCACCGCAGCCCGATCAGGATGGCGACCTCAATGGCGTCGACTTCGTGGACATTCCCTGGGAAGTGCCGGAGGCCTCCTCCGGCGGCAAGGCGTCCCTGCCGGAAGTCGACACCTACCGCGCCCTGTCCGATGCTTCACCGCGCATGCTCAAGCTCAACGCCATGGGGGTCGATGCCTATCGTCTGGCCCAGCGCGTACCGCTGATGCTGGCCGGTGCGGGCGGCGAACTCTTCGGCGCCACCGGCAGCCTCTTCCCGCGCCACGATGGCCGCATCGAGCGCACGCTGCCCTGGGCTGAATTCAGAGGTGGCGTACCGCGTCCGCCACTGAAAGGCGCCAACAGCCGCACCGTCGAAGCCTACACGCCCTGACATGACACGCGCCGACTCACCCTCTGGCAAGGCGCACCCGCCTCCCCAGCGTCGCGCCCGAGCGCGCGGCGCCGTCATCGAGGCGGAGGTAGAACAATGGCTGACAGCGCGTGGCCTGACACCCGTCACGCGCAACCAGCATGCCAAGGGCGGCGAGATCGATCTGATCATGCGAGACGCCGAGACCCTGGTCTTCATCGAGGTGCGCTACCGGGCCAACTCCCGCTTCGGCAGCGCACTGGAAAGCGTGACCCATACCAAGCAACGCCGGCTGATCACTGCCGCGCGTTTTTATCTGGCCCAGCACGGGCTATCATGTTCCTGCCGCTTCGACGTGGTAGGCGTGGAGGGGACCTCCCCTCGTTCCATTCACTGGATTCGCCACGCCTTCGAAGCGTTCTGAAGCCAACGACCAAGAGCCATCATGGATTTCCAATCGCGTATTCTCGGCCACTTCAACGCCAGCATTGACACCAAGACCTACGCCAGCGAAGTGCTGCCGCCCTTCATCGAAGCGGCCAGCCAGATGATGGTCCAGAGCCTGGTCAATGACGGCAAGATCCTGGCCTGCGGCAACGGCGGCAGCGCCGGCGACAGCCAGCATTTCTCCTCCGAGCTGCTCAACCGCTTCGAGCGTGAGCGCCCGAGCCTGCCGGCCATCGCGCTGACCACCGACACCTCCACGCTGACGTCCATCGCCAACGACTACAGCTACAACGAGGTGTTCTCCAAGCAGATCCGCGCCCTGGGTCAGCCCGGCGACATCCTGCTGGCCATCTCCACCAGCGGCAACTCCGCCAACGTGGTGCAGGCCATCCAGGCGGCTCACGACCGTGACATGCGCGTCGTCGCCTTGACCGGCCGCGACGGTGGCGACATGGCGTCACTGCTGGGCAGCGAAGACTGCGAGATTCGTGTTCCCGCCACCTCTACGGCACGCATCCAGGAAGTCCATCTGCTGGCCATCCACTGCCTGTGCGACCTGATTGATCATCAGCTGTTCGGCAGCAACGAGTAATCCGCGCGCCCCACGGCATTCACCAGGAGAAAACGGCATGACGCCCAAGAATCTGCTTTCCCTCATGGCCACCGCCGGCTTCCTGACGCTAGCCGGCTGCACCACCGTCGCCGACCTGACCAACAGCGGCCCGATCGACGAAGACTATGGCGATCGCACCCTGGGCGCCCAGGTGGAAGACGAGAGCATCGAGACCAAGATCGAGGTCAATCTCGGCAAGACCGATGCCCGCTTCAATGATGCCCACGTCAACGTGAACTCCTACAACGGCATGGTGCTGCTGACCGGCCAGGTCGCCAGCGACGAGCTGAAGCAGAAGGCCACGGACATCGCCAAGGACGTGCGTCGCGTGCGCCAGGTGCACAATGCGCTGGAAATCAGCGCCAATGCCCCGGCCAGCCAACGCGTGCAGGACACCTGGCTGACCACGCGCGTCAAGGCCACGCTGGCGGCGGATGCCAACATCGACTCCGGTCGCATCCTGGTACTCACCGAGAATGCCAGCGTCTACCTGATGGGTATCGTGACCCGCGCCGAAGCCGACCAGATCGTCAGCAAGGTCTCTGAAGTCGGCGGCATCCAGCGTATCGCCAAGGTCTTCGAGTACCTCGACTGATCGAGGCGGCGCGCTTGCATGCCAGACATGCAACAAAGTGCCTGAACGAAAAGTGCCCTGAACGAAACGCACCCAGAATGAAAAATGCCCCGCAGGCTTCGGCCTGCGGGGCATTTTTCATGATAGGAGCGACATCAAGCGGACAATGGCCAACCCTCATCCATCGCCCCCACCTGCCGACATGATTACTTGATCACGCGCAGCGAAGGACGACCCTTGCGCGGCGGCTTGGGCTGATCATTATCATCAGCCCCCTGCTCGTCACTGGCCGAGTCGGACGCCTGCTCTTCATCGGCGACTTCGGCATCAGCGCCTGAGCCTGGCTCGACGGACGCACCCGCTGATTCCGAGGCAGGCACCTCTTCCTCGGCAGGCGCACTGCCGACACTGGCCAGCGTCGGGCGCGCTGCGGCGGCCGGCTCGGCATCTGGCGCGGCTTCACCGAATGTCATCTCATCGGCACCCGGCATCACCGGCTCGTGACCGAAGACCATACCGACACCGTTTTCACGCGAATACAGTGCGACCAGGGCCGCCGTCGGCACGCTGACGTGCATCGGCTGACCACCGAAGCGGGCATTGAAGCTGACCCCTTCATTGGCGATCAACAGATCACGCACCGCACCGGGTGCGATATTGAGCACGATCTGGCCGTTCTGGACGTGTTGACGCGGCACCTGGACACCTTCCTGCTCGGCGTCCACCACGATGTACGGCGTATTGTCGTTATCCAGCAGCCACTCGTAGAGTGCGCGTGCCAGATAAGGGCGACTGGAAAGCATGGGAAAACCTCTTGAACTGCAATGAGTGTCAGCGACGACCGAAGTCCATTCCGCCAACGGGCCAACGCCCCGCACATCGCTCACATCCATCATCCACAGACTGATGAGCGAAGACGAAAGCCCGAATGCGTGACCGATCGATCAGTGACCGAAGGATCACGCACGGATCAGATGCGCATCTCGCGCTCGGCCTCGGACAGCGACGCCTTGAAGGCATCACGCCCGAACAACCGCTCCATGTAGGTCAGCAGCGGCTTGACCTGCTTCTCCGGCAGCTCGATTCCCAGTGTCGGCAAGCGCCACAGGATCGGGGCAATGCAGGTGTCCACCAGCGAGAACTCGTCGCTCATGAAGAACGGCATGTCGTCGAAGATCGGGGAAATGCCGATCAGGCTTTCACGCAATTCCTTGCGCGCCTTGTCGGCTTCCTTCTTGGTGCCTGTCTGGATGGTTTCCATCATCGGCACCCATTCGCGCTCGATGCGATGCATCCACAGACGGCTCTGGGCGCGCGCCACCGGATACACCGGCAACAGCGGCGGATGCGGGAAACGCTCGTCCAGATATTCCATCATGACCTTGGACTCGTAGAGCACCAGGTCGCGATCCAGCAGCGTCGGCACACTGTTGTACGGGTTCAGGTCGGCCAGTTCGGCCGGACGGCTGTCATCATCCACATCAATGATATCGACTGCCACACCCTTCTCGGCCAGCACGATCCGTACACGGTGGCTGAAGTGGTCGTCACCACCGGAGTAGAAGGTCATCGATGAACGCTTGGCCACAACACCCATGAAACTGTCCTCGCATCTGTTCGAGACATGCCCGTGTCAGCTTTTGGCCTGACAAACGGGGATAAGTTTCCTCTGGCCTGCCCTTGTCACAACAGGCCCTGCCAGAGGGTCAGCCTGCGCCACCTCAAGGCGACGCAAGCGGGCGCGCGACTGATCAGCCGCGCGCCCGTCACTGCCGGCTCGCCATTATCACTGAGACCCCGCCCCGGGGGCCATCAATGAATGTCGCGCCAGTATTCCTTCTTGAGAAGATACGCCAGCAAGGTAAAGATCAGAATGAATATTAACACCTTGGGGGCCATGCTCTCAGCCTTGAGTCGCGAAGGCTCGCCGACATAGGCCAGAAAATTGGTCAGATCCCACATCGCTTGATCAAACTCCCCTGCCGTCATGCTGCCAGGCTGGGTGATCTCTAGAATATCACAGGACGCATAACGCCCCGTGTCGGGATCCATTTCCGCCCCCGCTACCGCCAGGTCACTCTGTCCACAGACCTTTTCCTGCACGCCCTGCAGCGACTCCAGCACATGCGGCATGCCGACCTGGGGGAAGACCGCATTGTTCACGCCCCACGGACGTGACGCATCGCGATAGAAGCTCTTCAGATAGGTGTAGATCCAGTCAGTGCCGCGCAGACGCGCCTCGAGCGACAGATCCGGTGGCGGCGTGCCGAACCAGCCGGCCGCATCTTCTTTCTGCATGCCTGTGCGCATGGTGTCATTGATCTTGAGCGCTGGCGAGAGAATCAGATATTGCTCGACCAGGTCCTCGGGCATCCCCAGGTCCTCTGCAGCACGCGAGTAACGCTGATACTGCAGACTATGACAGCCGAGGCAGTAGTTGGTGTAAAGCTGCATGCCTCGCTGCAGCGAGGGCTGATCGTGCAGATCCGGCTCCATCGTCTCCAGCGGCACCGCGCTGCTCGCCCCGCTCACCATGCCCGACCCCATCAGGCTCACTACGGCCAGCAACCCTGCTGCCAGCCCGCGTTTGAGCCACTCCCTTGACCCACTCATCAGCGCGCTCATCGGCCCGTCACCCTGTCAGGCACCGCTCGCGTCGTCTCGAAGCGCGTATACAGCGGCATCAATATGAAGAAGGCGAAATATGCCACGGTCGCCAGCTGCGCGATGATCGTGCGCTCCTGCGTGGGCGGCATCACCCCCAACACGCCCAGCGTCACGAAACTCACCACGAAGATGACGATGGCGATACGCGACAGCCAGCCCTTGTAGCGGATCGAGCGTACCGCCGAGCGATCGAGCCACGGCAGCACGAACAGGATGGCGATCGCCAGCCCCATGACCACAACGCCCCAGAACTTGGCATCCACGCCGAACAGCGGGTAATTGACCGCGCGCAACATGGCGTAGAACGGCGTGAAGTACCACACCGGCGCGATGTGCTCGGGCGTCTTCAGCGAATTGGCCGGCTCGAAGTTCGGCGTCTCCAGGAAGTAGCCGCCGCCTTCAGGGAAGTAGAAGATCACCGCACAGAACACGAACAGGAAGACGCCGACGCCGACGAGGTCCTTCACCGTGTAATAGGGATGGAAGGGAATGCCCTCCAGCGGCTGCCCCGCCTCATCCTTCCTGTCCTTGATCTCGATGCCATCGGGGTTGTTCGAGCCCACCTCGTGCAGTGCTACCAGATGCAGCACCACCAGCCCGACGATCACCAGCGGCAAGGCGATGACATGCAGCGCAAAGAAGCGGTTCAGGGTGATTCCCGAGATCAGGTAGTCGCCACGAATCATCTGCGCCAGGTCTGCCCCGATGACCGGAATCGCCGTGAACAGCGAGATGATCACCTGCGCCCCCCAGTAGGACATCTGCCCCCAGGGCAGCAGATAGCCCATGAAGGCCTCAGCCATCAGCGCCAGATAGATGCACATGCCGAAGATCCATACCAGCTCGCGAGGCGCACGATAGGAGCCATACAGCAGGCCACGGAACATGTGTAGATAGATGACCACGAAGAAGGCCGAGGCGCCGGTGGAATGCATGTAACGGATCAGCCAGCCGTACTCCACATCGCGCATGATGTACTCGATGGAGGCAAAGGCCTCCTCGGCACTCGGTGTATAGCTCATCGTCAGCCAGATGCCGGTCAATATCTGATTGACCAGCACCAGCAAGGCCAGCGAGCCGAAGAAGTAGAAGAAGTTGAAATTCTTCGGCGCGTAGTAGCCGGTCAGATGGTCCTGCAGAAACTGGGTGGCCGGCAGGCGGTCATCGATCCAGCGCATGATGCCGCGTGGCGCCTTGGCACGGTTTGGATTCCCCATCAGGCAGCCTCCTCATCGACACCCACCACCAGCACCTGCTCACTCTCGTAGCGATGCGGCGGAACCTCCAGATTCGAAGGCGCCGGCACACCGGTGAAGACTCGCCCAGCGAGATCGAACTTGGACCCATGACAGGCACACAGATAGCCGCCCGGCCAGTCCGCGCCGAGATCCGCCGCGCCGATCTCGGGACGATAGCCAGGCGAGCAGCCCAGGTGCGTGCAGATACCCACCAACACCACATATTCCGGCTTGATGGAGCGCAGCACGGCATCGACATATAGGGGCTGCTGGGGACGCAGTGACTCGGGGTCCTGCAGCTCTGCGGGGGGAATGGCGCGGATATCGGCGATCATCTCGGGGGTGCGACGCACCACCCACACCGGTTTGCCGCGCCATTCGATGGTCATCTGCTGGCCGGGTGCCAGCCGCGAGATATCCGCCGTGACAGGCGCGCCTGCCGCACGGGCACGCGCACTTGGCTGCCAGGACGCCAGGAAGGGCGTTGCGATACCGACCACCCCTACCGCCCCGACCACGGTGGTTGCGCTGACGAGGAAGCGGCGTCGCCCTCGGTTCACAGCTTGATCTGACATTTTATTGTTATCTCCCAAACACTACCGCTTGATGCTGGGCCATCCACTTGCCGAGCACTTGATGCTTGCTTGTATTAAAGGGCAAGAACAGAGCGCTCACAACTCAAGAAAGCCACCTTGACCAAAGCCGCTTTCGTCAATCGTGCAGCGAGACCGCAAAAAAAACGTCCAGCACCCTTGCGGGCACTGGACGTTCTTGTGGTCGACGCGAGTTCTCTTAACGCTTGGAGAACTGCGGACGACGACGGGCCTTGCGCAGGCCGACTTTCTTACGCTCGACTTCACGGGCGTCACGAGTGACGTAACCGGCGGCGCGGAGGGCCGGACGGAAGTCTTCGTTGTAAGCCATCAGGGCACGAGTGATGCCGTGACGGATAGCGCCGGCTTGAGCAGAACCACCACCACCAGCAACAGTGACGTAGACGTCGAACTGTTCGGTAGTTTCGGTCAGCTCGAGCGGCTGACGGACAACCATGCGGCCTGTCACACGACCGAAGTAGTCGTTCAGATCACGCTGGTTGACGGTGATTTTGCCGGTGCCCGGCTTCAGGAAGACGCGCGCGGTAGAAGTCTTGCGGCGCCCGGTACCGTAGTGCTGCTGTGTCATGGCGATGCTTCCCTCAGATGTTCAGTTCTTGCGGCTGCTGCGCAGCGTGCGGATGCTCGGAGCCAGCATAGACTTTCAGCTTGGACTGCATGGCACGACCCAGCGGGCCCTTCGGCAGCATGCCCTTGACAGCCAGTTCGATCACGCGCTCAGGCTTGTGCTCGATCATCTGGTTGAAGTTCATGGAGCGCAGGCCGCCCGGGTAACCGGTGTGACGGTAGTAGGTCTTGGCTTCTGCCTTGCGACCAGTCACAGCGACTTTCTCGGCATTGATGACGACGATGTAATCGCCAGTATCAACGTGCGGAGTGTACTCGGCTTTATGCTTGCCGCGCAGGCGACGAGCAATTTCGGTAGCCATACGGCCCAGCGTCTTGCCGGCTGCGTCGACGACGAACCAGTCACGCTGGACGGACTGCGGCTTAGCAGTAAACGTCTTCATGGATGAATCACCTATAGTCGGGTCTTGCACTTGTGTGCGCGACCAATCCCTATTTTTCTTGGTTGTCCGACGTCTGGCAGCGAGCGGCGTGCTGCTTGCGCAGTCACTGACCTCCCATCTCCAGACTGCCCTCGCCCATCAGGAGTGAATGACTCAGGATGGCTCGAGAACCGGTCAACAGTTCGAGCGAGCGCGCATTGTACATGTCATGCCCGCCTACCACAAAGGCTATTTTGCCCTTGCCGCGGGTCTCACGGCTTGTGCGGCAGCGCGAGATACTCACGCGATTGCATTTCCTGCAGACGTGACAGCGTGCGCTGGAATTCGAAATCCAGATTGCCGCCGGTATAGAGGTCCTCGACGGGCGTCGCGGCACTCATCAGCAGCTTGACGCCACGGTCATAGAACTCATCGACCATGTTGATGAAACGACGCACCTGGTCGTCGCTGTCGCGCCCCATCTGCGGCACCTCGGACACCAGCACGGTGTGGAACTCACGCGCCAGCTCGATGTAGTCATTCTGGCTACGCGGGCCATCACACAGCTCATCGAAGTGGAACCACACCACGTCTTCATGGCGACGCAGGGCGTGCAGCACGCGATGATTGATGCTCAGACCTTCATCGGCATGGCCTTCGGCACCGGCGATGGAGCGGAATTCCCGCGCCAGCCGCGCGGCACTGTTGTCGCCCAGCGGGCTATGGAAGAGCTCGGCGTGCTCCAGCGCGCGCAGGCGGTAGTCGATGCCGGAATCGACGTTGACCACCGTGCAGTGACGCTTGACCAGGTCGATCGCCGGCAGGAAGCGCGCCCGCTGCAGGCCGTCCTTGTAGAGATCATCCGGCACGATGTTGGAGGTCGCGACCAGCACCACGCCCTGCTTGAACAGCTCTTCGAACAGGGTGGCGAGAATCATCGCATCGGTGATGTCCTTGACGAAGAATTCGTCAAAGCAGATCACGCGCGCCTCGACGGCGAACTTGGCCGCCACCAGAGTCAACGGGTTCTTCTCGCCCTTGTAGTGACCGAGCTCATTGTGGACACGCTGCATGAAACGATGGAAGTGCGTGCGCATCTTGTCGGCAAACGGCAGGCTCTCGTAGAAGGTATCGACGAGATAGGTCTTGCCGCGCCCCACGCCGCCCCAGAAGTAGAGGCCCATGATCTCGGGCGCTTCATCGACAGGCGCCGTGCGTGACGGCTTGCCGAACAGACGACGCACCTTGGAGCCCAGCCCGCCGCCACCCGTCGCGTCGGACACCTTGTCGGGCGTCTGGCGCGGCGTGCGCACGAGGTCGTCGTAGAGACGCTGCAGATGGCGGACCGCATCTTCCTGGGCGGCATCGTAGGCAAAGTCATCACGCTTGAGGTCTGCCTGGTACTTCTCGAGAGGCGTCGGTGCTGGCATTGAGAAACCCGCTGCAGGTCAGGCGCTACGGACTGGCGCACGCCTGACATGAAAGGAACAAGATCACGCCTGACCCGACACGGCGGGCAGGCAAGGACGAAATTGCGCGGCATTATACGCCTTGATGGCCACTTTACCCACTCACCGGCCAGCAATCGGCTGCGCGACGTGGCTTTCGCCGCGCGCATTGCTCGCAAGGCGTGAGCTGGCATCCGCCCACACCCCGCCGGCTGCGCCGACAGGCGACCAAGGTCGCGCGCCGCGTGAATTGACGCATCGCTGCACCACACCGATATAATGGCGCGTGGACGCTTTTGAAACGCAAGCGGCACGACAGACTGACGCAAGAAGGACAGCGGCAAGCGGCGCTGACCTGCTGGACACCAGACCGATCCCGAGATCGGCGTGATGGAACATCATTGAATACCGGCATCGTATCTCAGCGCTACCATGCCCCAGCGGTGACGATCACCGCAGTCGTGACACAAGGAGAGCGACGTGAACGAGAGCAACATTGACTGGATCCTGGCCATTGCCTGTTTTCTGGCTGGCATCGGTATCGGCGCCTTGTGCTACCACCTGCTGAATGCCAATGTGGCCCGCAATCAGAAGACCCGCCAGAAGCTGGCTGAGCGCGAGCTGGAGCTGACCCAGTTCCGCGATGCCCTCAACGACCACTTCTCCAAGGCCAGCGACCTGACCGACCAGATCCAGCGTGCCGGCAATGAGCTGCGCCAGCATCTGGCCACTGGCGCCACCGCGCTGTGCGATGACAGCCAGCTCAAGCGCCGCCTGCTGGACACTGACACCACGCCGGACGACAGCGAGACCGACAAGGTCGACCTGCCGCGTGATTACGCCGACAACCGTGGCACCCTGTCAGAGGACTTCGGCCTCAAGCCGCAACCGAGTGAAGGCGAGACACCGGCCACCAACCCGCCGCGTATCTGATCGCCCTGCTGTCGTGAACCTCTCACGGCATCTGAAAACGACAGCGACAACGACAACGACAACGGCCACCTCTCGAGGTGGCCGTTGTCGTTTCCGGCATCAGATGTCACGCCGGGTTGTCGATATCCACGAAGCGGTGCTCCACGCCATGTTCGGTGGCCAGCCACTCGCCGAGGGCCCGCACACCGTCACGCTCGGTCGCATGATGGCCCGCCGCGAAGTAGGTCACTCCCTCTTCGCGGGCGCTATGCGTGGTGCGCTCGGAGATCTCGCCCGAGAGGAAGGCATCGACACCGGCCTCGATGGCCAGACCGATATAGTCCTGAGCGCCGCCGGTGCACCAGGCAATGCGCTTGATGGGGCGATCATGACCGGCCACGACCAGCACCTCACGCCCGAGACGCCGGCTGAACTCGGCCCCCAGCGCGGTGCTGTCCAGCCCTTCCACCTCAGCGGCCAGACGCCCGACATGCACCAGACCACGTCCGGGCACGCCATCCAGACAGCCTTCACTGACCAGCCCCAGACGCTCGGCCAGCTGGGCATTGTTGCCAAGTGTCGGATGCGCATCCAACGGCAGGTGATAGGCCGCCAGATTGATGTCATTGGCCAGCAAGGTCTTGAGGCGCCGACGTTTCATACCGGTGATCTGGGCCGGCTCGTTCTTCCAGAAGTAGCCGTGATGCACCAGCACCAGGTCCGCCTGCCAGGCGAGCGCCTCATCGAGCAGCGCCTGACTGGCCGTCACGCCGGTCATCACGCGGCGCACCTCACGGCGCCCCTCCACCTGCAAGCCATTGACGGTATAGTCCTTGAAGGCCTGCGCCTCCAGACAGCCATCCAGCGCCTTCATCAGCGTGTCACGATCAGCCATTGGGCCTCCAGCAGTCAGAGTCATCGAGTGTTACACTGGCGAGCATTGTAACGGCGCATCGGCGCCATGTAAGCGTGTCGCGCCTTGACCGGGGCCATCCCTTCGCGTGGCACGTGGATCTTCAGGCTATTCATCTTCATGTCCGCAGCATCGCGTCGGTGCGCGGACTTTTTATCAGGTAATCCGATGCCCCGTTCTCTTCGCAGCACACTGCTCCCGCTACTGTGGCCCGTCGTCACCGGCGTCCTGCTGGCCGTCGTCGTGCTGGATCACTTTCCGACGCTGGGCCTGGGCGAACCCGCCCCGCAGCAGAACGAGCAGGCAGGCAACACCCCCTACCCGAGCCCGTCACAGAACTCTGCCGCCAATCAGCAGGTGCTGCCGCCTCCGAGCCTGACGCTGTCAGCGGCGCAGCGCGAAGAGTCGGCAGACCCGGTACTGCGTGAAGCACCGCCGCTGCAACGCAACAGCGGCCCGGCCAGCTATCAGGCCGCGGTGGACGCCGCCGCCCCGGCGGTGGTCAATATCTACTCCTCGCGCGAGATCAAGGACGACAGCAAGCATCCGCTGATGTCCGACCCCTTCTTCAACCAGTTCTACGGGGAAGACGCCCTGCGCAGCCAGCGCATGCTGTCGAGCCTGGGCTCTGGGGTCATTCTCTCCAGTGACGGCTATATCCTGACCAACAACCACGTCATCCAGGGCGCCGACCAGATTCAGGTCGCCCTGCGCGATGGCCGCGAGACATTCGCCAAGGTCGTGGGTGTGGACCCGGAATCCGACCTCGCGGCGCTCAAGATCGACCTCGACAACCTGCCCACCGTGGCGATCGCCGATTCCACCCAGGTCCACGTCGGCGATGTCTCGCTGGCGATCGGCAACCCCTTCGGAGTCGGCCAGACGGTCACCATGGGCATCATCTCGGCCACCGGACGCAACCATCTTGGCCTGAACGCCTATGAAGACTTCATCCAGACCGATGCCGCGATCAATCCCGGCAACTCCGGCGGCGCGCTGATCAACACCGACGGCTCACTGGTCGGCATCAATACCGCCATCTATTCGCGCTCCGGCGGCTCGCAGGGCATCGGCTTCGCCATCCCCGCCAACCTGGCGCGCGACATCCTCGAATCGCTGGTCGACCACGGTCGCGTGATTCGAGGCTGGCTGGGCCTGGAAGTGCAGGAGCTGACGCCGTCGCTGGCGCACTCCTTCGGCCTGAGCGCCCCGCAAGGCGTGGTGGTGGCCGCCGTGCTGCGTGATGGCCCTGCCGCGCGTGCCGGCCTGCGACCGGGGGATATCCTGACCGCCATCGGCGGCAAGCGCCTGCTGGATGCTCGCCTGGCCATGGCCGACATCGCCGCCGTCAAACCCGGCAATGCGCTGGAGTTGCGCCTGCTGCGTGACGGCAAGACGCTGGACATCGACGTCAAGGTCGGCGAGCGCCCGATTCCCGACAACACACCGGCGGCCGTCGAGCCGTCCCTGCAGGACAAGGGCTGAGGCGGGACATCGGCGCAACGCCTTGGGCAGACCCCCGCCCCATGATGACAAGAAGCCCCGCGACGGAGACCGTCGCGGGGCTTTTTTTACTGACCAGGCAAGGCTCAGGCTCAGTCGAGAATGCGATTCTCGGCACTGCGCGCATGCGCCGTCAGTGACTCGCCACGCGCCAGCACCGAGGCAGTACGCCCGAGCACCGAAGCACCTTCCGGCGAGCACTGGATCAGCGAGGAGCGCTTCTGGAAGTCATAGACGCCCAGCGGCGAGGAGAAGCGCGCGGTGCCGGAGGTCGGCAGCACGTGATTCGGCCCGGCGCAGTAATCACCCAGCGCCTCGGAGGTGTGCGAGCCCATGAAGATGGCGCCGGCGTGACGCACGCCCTCGACCCACTCCTCGGGATTCGCCACCGAGAGCTCCAGGTGCTCCGGCGCGATGCGGTTGGTCAGCTCCAGCGCCTGCTCCGGCCCGCTGACACGAATCAGGGCACCGCGCTCACGCAGCGAGGTCAGGATGATCTCGGCACGCTCCATGGTAGGCGCCAGGCGCTCGATGGCGGCCTCGACGGCGGCCAGATGCTCGTCATCCCACCCGATCAGGATCGCCTGGGCATCTTCGTCGTGCTCGGCCTGGGAGAACAGGTCCATCGCCAGCCAATCCGGGTCGGTCACGCCATCGCTGACCACCAGAATCTCGGACGGCCCGGCGATCATGTCGATACCGACCTGACCGAACACCGCACGCTTGGCAGTCGCCACGTAGATGTTGCCGGGGCCGACGATCTTGTCGACGCGCGGCACGGTCTCGGTGCCATAGGCCAGTGCCGCCACGGCCTGGGCGCCGCCGATGGTGAAGACACGATCGATACCCGCCAGGTGCGCCGCGGCCAGCACCAGCTCATTGACCACGCCGTCCGGCGTCGGCACGACCATGATGATCTCGCGCACGCCCGCGACATGCGCCGGAATCGCGTTCATCAGCACGGAAGACGGATAGGCCGCCTTGCCGCCCGGCACGTAGATCCCGGCGCGGTCCAGCGGCGTGACCTTCTGGCCCAGCAGGCTGCCGTGCTCGTCCTTGAAGGACCAGCTTTCCGGCTTCTGATGCTCGTGATAGACACGCACACGCTCGGCAGCCACGGCCAGCGCCTCGCGCTGATCCGCCGGCAGGTCGGCATAGGCCTTGGCCAGACGCTCGGCACCGATGACCAGCTCGGCCATGCTCGAGACATTCAGGCGGTCGAAGCGGTTGGAGAACTCCACCAGCGCCGCATCGCCTTCCTGCTTGACGCGAGCGAGGATGTCGGTGACACGATGCTGAACCTCGGCATCGGACACGCCCTCCCATGACAGCAAGCGGTCCAGGCGGGCAGTAAAATCGGTATCACGGCTATCAAGCCGGTTGATCAAGGTATCCATGCGAACCTCTTTTCTCATTGCTTGGCAGAGAAGGCTGAACCGGACGGGCTCCGTCCAGCGCCTGCCCGCATCATCTTGATAAGCATCGTGATGAACTCTTGATGAGCACCGCGACGATCATCGTGACGAGCAGGGGCGGCAGCTGGCGTTTCGAGAGTCATCTTCTGCCACGGTCATCTATGCGACCTTGGGTATCCATCGGGTCGATGCGACAGCGCGCCGCCATCACGCCTCGCGGCGGGCTTCCACGGCCTGACGCAGGCGATCGATCAGCGGCTTGAGGCGATCGTGCTTCATGGTCATGGAGGCCTTGTTGACCACCAGACGCGTGCTGATGTCGGTGATCAGCTCGCGCGGCTCCATGCCGTTGGCGCGCAGGGTGTTGCCGGTGTCGACGATATCGACGATCTCGTCGGCCAGATTCATCAACGGGGCCAGTTCCATCGCGCCGTAGAGCTTGATGACTTCGGCCTGGATACCCTGCTCGGCGTAATAGCGACGCGCGACATCGACGAACTTGGTCGCGACACGGCGGCGAGCGCCCTGCTGCTGCTGACCGACGACACCGGCGGTCATCAGGCGACACTTGGCGATTTCCAGGTCCAGCGGCTCGTACAGGCCTTCGGCACCATGCTCGAGCAGCACGTCCTTGCCGGCGATGCCGAGATCGGCGGCACCCAGCTGCACGTAGGTCGGCACGTCGGTGGCACGGATGATGACCAGCTTGACGTCCGGCAGATTGGTATCGAAGAGCAGCTTGCGGCTCTTGTCGAGATCTTCCAGCGGCTCGATGCCAGCGTCAGCCAGCAGCGGCAGGGTTTCCTTGAGGATACGCCCCTTGGAGAGGGCGACGACCAGTTGCTTGCTCATGGGGTATTCGCCCGTGCTTGTACGTAGGAATTCGGCACGCGCTGCCGGTCAATCAAGGCCGACAGCGCGAGGTGGGGCACTGATCAGCCGGCGGAGCGACGGATGATCACGTTCAGCCCGGACAGCTTCTCTTCGATGCACTCGTAACCGCGGTCGATGTGGTAGATGCGGTCGACCATGGTCTCGCCGTCGGCGACGATCGCCGCGATCACCAGCGAGGCAGAGGCGCGCAGGTCCGTCGCCATCACCGGCGCGCCGGACAGGCGCTCGGTGCCGGTCACGACTGCGGTGTTGCCCTCGAGCGCGATGTGGGCACCCATGCGGTTGAGCTCCTGCACGTGCATGAAGCGGTTCTCGAAGATGGTCTCGATCACGGTGCTGGTGCCTTCCGCGACCGCATTCATCGCCACGAACTGGGCCTGCATGTCGGTGGGGAATGCCGGGTACGGCGCCGTGCGGATATTGACTGCCTTCGGGCGCTTGCCGTGCATGTCAAGCTCGATCCAGTCATCACCGGTGGTGATGGTGGCACCGGCCTCTTCCAGCTTGGCCAGTACGGCGTCCAGGGTATCGGCACGCGTACGCGTGACACGCACCTTGCCGCGCGAGGCGGCCGCCGCGACCAGGAAGGTACCGGTCTCGATGCGGTCCGGCATGACGGAGTATTCACAACCGTGCAGCTTCTCGACACCGTCGATGACGATGGTGTCGGAGCCCTGGCCCGTGATCCTGGCGCCCATGGCGATCAGACACTCGGCCAGATCGACGACTTCCGGCTCACGCGCGGCGTTTTCCAGCACGGTGCGGCCATCGGCCAGGGTCGCGGCCATCAGCAGGTTCTCGGTGCCGGTGACGGTCACGACGTCAAAGACGATGCGCGCGCCCTTCAGGCGGCCACCCGGTGCCTTGGCGCGGATGTAGCCATTCTCGACCGTGATCTCGGCCCCCATCGCCTCCAGGCCACGGATGTGCAGATCCACCGGACGCGAGCCGATGGCGCAGCCACCCGGCAGCGAGACTTCGGCACTGCCGAAGTGCGCCAGCAGCGGGCCCAGCACCAGAATCGAGGCACGCATCTTCTTGACCAGGTCATAGGGCGCGTGACAATGCTCGACCTTGGAGCCATCCAGCTGCACGGTCATGTTGTCGCCCATCACCGGCTCGACGCCCATGCGTCCGAGCAGCTCGAGGCTGGTCGTGATGTCCTGCAGATGCGGCAGGTTGCTGATGGTCACGGGACCTTCCGACAGCAGCGTGGCTGCCAGAATGGGCAGTGCCGAATTCTTGGCGCCGCTGGCCCAGACTTCCCCGTTGACCGGCCCGTTGCCAGTGATGATCAGCTTATCCATGAAATGTTCCGGTCAACCCTGAGCGTTGCCGGCGGCAGCTTCGAACTGCGCCGGGGTATAGGTACGAATGCTGATGGCATGCAGCGCGCCAGAGCGGATCTCGTCATTGAGTGCGGAGTAGACCAGCTGCTGGGCCTTGACGCGGCTCAGCTCGGCAAAGACATCCCCCACGGCGACGACCTGGAAATTGCAGCCCTCACCCTGGATATGAAAATCGACGTTCTCGATACGAGCCTCGAGCAGGGCCTTGACATCATTCGGTTGCATGACGGGCGGTGACTCCTTCGCGGTACATGTCGGGATCGTGGCAGGGAATCCTTGCGCGACGATCGATGCGATATGACCGCACATGGTAATCAAAAGCGCGCGGGAACGCGATTGGCAGTCAATCGCTGCCTCCACGTTGCCGCGCGCATGAATGGCGATACGGACAAGCCTCGAGCCTCCAGCAGAGCGGTGCGGCCTGACAGACGGTCAGGCCGCCGCTGACTCAGGACGTCTCGAGTGACAGCGGGGGCTCTGCGCTGATCTCGGCGACATTCAGCCCCGGCAGCAGGTTTTCCAGTCCGGAGACTGCCGCCAGTCGGCTCAATGCGGGAGACAGCGCGAGGTGAGCGACATGCCCACCATGCTCCGCCAGATGGCGCTGCCACTCGAGCAGTACGCTCAGGGTGGCAGTACTGGCGCTATCCACGCCGCACAGATCGATGGAAACCCCATCCTCGCGGCGCCCCAGCCATTTCCTGCCGGAATCCGCCAGCTCTGCGGCATTGTCGAAATCCGGCTGGCCACTCAGGCTCAGCCGTGCGTCACCGGCTTCCAGCGTGACGCCCTCGCGATCGAAGAGAGTTTTCATGGTCATGGCGACGACAGGGCTCAGCTGTTGCCCTGATCCCCCTCACCCTTCTCGAGGTCGACATCCGGCTGCCAGCCCTTGATGACGGCATCGATGTCGCGGCCGTTGTCACGCATGGCCTGGTCGAACTGGTTGCGGAAGGTCAGGCCCAGGTTGACGCCATTGACGATCACGTTGACCACTTTCCATTCGTCGTTGCGCAGACGCATGGAATAGGCCACCGGGTAGACCTTGCCCTTGGTATCGACCACGTCCATGTAGACGGTGTCCTGGTCTTCATAGCGACGCTCGCCTTCGCTGTCCTTCACGTCCAGCCTGGCGTAATCGAAGCTCACCAGACCCTTGGCATAGGTGCCGATCAGGGTGTCATGGAAGACCTTGGAAAATTCGGTGCGCTGCTCAGGAGAAGCGCCCTTGAAGTACTTGCCCATCACGCTGGCGGCGATGTAGCGATAATCCACCACCGGCTTCAGCGCGGAATCCACCAGGGTTTCCAGCTCGTCGACGTTGTCCTTGTAGTAGCTCTCGCGGCTATCGATCTTGGTGGTCAGGCCCTCGACCGTGTCGCGTAGCAGCACGTCCGGCTCCTGCGGGGCGGCCATGGCCAGCGGGCTCAGCGCCATCAGGGCGGACAGGCTCAGCACGCTCAACGGACGAATCAGCTTCTTGAGGCTAGAGGTCATCAGGGTTGCTCCTTGAAAATGTACATCGTGCTCGAACGTGAAACCGCAGGCACCGAGTCAGGTCTTCCGGTGCATCACATGCGTGCACCGGGTGCCTGCACTGCGATGAACAGCGCATCGAATATCAATACTTCGAATATCAACGCTTCGAGAATCAGCTCTTCGAAAAATTGGACACGAACTGCTGGATCAACTCTTCCAGCACCAGTGCAGACTGGGTATCGCGAATGGTATCGCCGTCCTCCAGCACGTCCGGGTCTCCCCCGGTACTCAGGCCGATGTACTGCTCGCCCAGCAGGCCGGACGTCAGGATGGCGGCGGTGGTGTCCTTGCTCAGCTTGCCACGCAGGCTGCTGTCGAGCTTCATCGTGACACGGGCATCAAACCACTTCGGGTCCAGCTCGATCTTCTCGACGCTGCCGACGGCAACACCTGCCATCGTGACCTTTGACCGCGCCTTGAGGCTTCCGATCCCTGAGAAGTTGGCATTGAGCACGAAGGTGTCATCGGCCTGCTGGAACGTGACGCCACTGACACGCAGCCCCAGGAAGACCATTCCCAGGAAACCAGCGAGTATGAACAGGCCCACGCCGAACTCGAGCATGCGGGTACGTTTCATCAAATCTCTCCGAACATGACGGCCGTGAGGACAAAGTCGAGTCCCAGCACCGCCAAAGATGAATAAACCACGGTACGTGTGGTGGCGCGCGAAATGCCTTCCGAGGTCGGGATCAGGTCATAGCCCTGGAAGACGGCGATCCAGCTGACCACCAGCCCGAAGACCAGTGACTTGATGACGCCGTTCATGACATCACCGATGAAATCGACGTTCGACTGCATGCTGCTCCAGTAGGCGCCCTCGTAGATGCCCAGCCAGTCGACCCCCACCAGCTTGCCGCCCCAGATGCCGACGACACTGAAGCCGATGGTCAGCAGCGGCAGCGAGACAAAACCGGCCCACAGGCGCGGCGCAACGATGCGCTTGAGCGGATCGACGCCGATCATCTCCATGCTGGTCAACTGCTCGGTGGCCTTCATCAGGCCGATCTCCGCCGTCAGCGCCGATCCCGCGCGCCCGGCAAACAGCAAGGCCGCGACCACAGGCGCCAGCTCACGCAGCAGTGACAGCGACACCATCTGCCCCAGCGCCTCCTCGGCACCAAAACCGACCAGAATGGTGTAGCCCTGCAGCGCCAGCACCATGCCGATGAACAGCCCCGAGACCAGTACGATGGCCAGTGACAGCACACCGACGAAGTGCATCTGCCGCACCCACAGGCCGATGCCCTCACGGGACGGAATGCCGATACCGGCCTGTACCAGCAGCATGCCGGCACGCCCGATGGCCGCGATCACGTCGATGCTGCTGCGGCCCAGTGACGTGATGGCCCCGAGCGGGCCACGATTCAGACCACTCATGACTCTCTCCTGCGGGTTGCCGATTCGCGACCATCGAGAATGTCGCCGGCGAAGTCCGGGGCGGGGTAATGGAAGGGCACCGGGCCATCCGGCTTGCCGTGGATGAACTGGGCCACGCGCGGGTCCGATTCGGCGTTCAGCGCCTCAGGGGTACCCTGCGCCATCACCTTGCCATCGGCGATCACATAGACGTAATCGGCGATGGTCAGCGTTTCCTTGATGTCGTGCGAGACCACCAGCGCCGTCATGCCCAACGCATCATTGAGGCGACGGATCAGATTGACCAGCACGCCCATCGAGATGGGGTCCTGTCCGGCAAAGGGCTCGTCGTACATGATGAGGTCCGGGTCCAGCGCAATGGCTCGCGCCAGTGCGACACGCCGCGTCATGCCGCCGGAGAGTTCGGCCGGCATCAATTCACGCGCGCCGCGCAGCCCGACGGACTCGAGCTTGATCAGCACGATGTCACGAATCATCGCATCGGGGAGATCGGTGTGGACGCGCAGCGGGAAGGCGACGTTCTCGAACACGCTCAGATCGGAGAACAGGGCACCGCTCTGAAACAGCATGCCCATGCGACGGCGCATGCGAAACAGCTCGCGCCGCGACAGGCCATGCACGTGCAAGCCGGCGATCTCGACGCGCCCCGCCGAGGGCGTCAACTGGCCGCCGATCAACTTGAGCAGTGTCGTCTTGCCGGTACCGGAAGGCCCCATGATGGCGGTTATCTTGCCGCGCGGGATCTTGAGGTCGATGCCGGAGAATATCTCGCGTTCTCCACGGGTGAACCGCAGGCCTTCGACACGAATCAGGGCGTCATCGAGATTGATCTCGCCTGCCGCGCCGCGTGAAGAAGCCTGCGCATCCTGGCCGTCCGCACCCGTCCGGGTTGCGGTCTGACCGGGCAAATCAGTCATAGAAGCATCCGCTGTGAGGGACCTTCGCCGTGACGAGCCACACGCAGTCGGCTCGCGAACAGGTCGAATGTCCGAGTCATGGGATCCAAGGATCAAGTTAGTTAGCGAACATCGTATCCGAACCCACCCCTGTGCCGCCAGTCTCATCAAGGCAACAGAGCCGTGCCGCGGGTGGTGATGCGCTCAACAAAGCGCTCGGCAGCACGCTCGACAATGGGAACATGGCCACTGTCTTGCAAAGGATTGGGGGGATGCGTTTAATGGCGCGGTTCCCGGCGATACGCCACCGCCCTGCCCCCTGCCCCGAGAGTTCTGATGCTATATCCCATCCTTGCAGTCGTCATCGGCCTGATTGGTCTTGTCTGGAGTGCTGATCGCTTCGTCGAAGGAGCCGCGGCCACTGCGTGGCGCGCCGGGATGAGCAAACTGCTGATCGGGATGACGATCGTCTCCGTCGGCACCTCTGCCCCCGAGATCGTCGTCTCCATCATGGCCTCTCTTGATGGCACTCCGGATATCGCGACCGGCAATGCGCTGGGCTCCAACATCGCCAATATCGGCCTGGTGCTCGGCGTCACGGCGTTGATCGCCCCGATCCCGGTGCATTTCGGGCTGGTGCGTCGCGAGCTGCCGCTGCTGCTGGCGGCCACGGCGCTGGGCGGTTATGCGCTGTCCAACAGCGGGCTCGAGCGTCTCGATGGCATCCTGTTGCTGGCCCTGCTGGTCTTCACGCTGGTGTGGCTGTTCAAGGTCGATTCGCCGAGCGAGGCGGAAAGCCAGGATGACGTGCCCGAGATGAGCACCGGACGCGCCATCTTCTGGCTGCTGGTCGGGCTGGCGGTGCTGATCGCCAGCTCGCGTGCGCTGGTGTGGGGGGCGACCGACATCGCCCAGGCACTCGGCGTGCCGGAATTGATCATCGGCCTGACCGTGATCGCCATCGGCACCAGCCTGCCGGAACTGGCCGCCAGCGTGGCCAGCGCCCTCAAGCGCCATCACGACATCGCCATCGGCAACGTCATCGGTTCCAACCTGTTCAACATCCTCGCCGTGCTGCCCGTGCCGGGCCTGCTGGCGCCGGGCCCGGTGGATGGCAGCGCCATCAGCCGCGACTATCCGGTGATGCTGGGGCTGACGCTGCTGCTGGCCGCGCTGCTCATCTGGCAGCGCCGTGGGCGCATCGGTCGCGGCCCAGGTGTTATCCTGCTCGCCTGCTATCTGGCCTACACGGCCTGGCTTGCCATCAGCCTGACTCGCTGACGGCAGCGTCTTCATCATCGTTTGCCACGCCGCCGCGCGGGATGACACGCCCTTCCCGCGCGGCATGAGCCCTGGCCAACCACAGGCAACAATTCGATCATGACCGAGCCTTCCAGCACCCCGCACGCCACCACGCCTGGCACTTCTGCTTCAACTCAGTCTGCCGCCAGCCAGTCCGCCGCCGATGAGACTCCGGCCAGCCAGGCGGATTTTCGCGCCAGCGCCCGTCGCACCTTCGCCATTGAGGAAGCGGCCATCGCCGCGCTCGAAAGCCATCTCGATGACGACTTCGACCGCGCCTGTCAGCTGATGCTGGCGACCAAGGGCCGCGTCATCGTGACCGGCATGGGCAAATCCGGCCATGTCGCCAGCAAGATCGCCGCCACCCTGGCCAGCACCGGCACGCCGGCCTTCTTCGTCCACCCCGGTGAAGCCAGCCATGGCGACCTGGGCATGATCACGCCGGCCGATGTGGTGCTGGCGCTGTCCAACTCCGGAGAGACCGCCGAGGTCACGGCGCTGCTGCCGCTCTTGAAGCGCATGGGCACCCCGCTGGTCTCGATGACCGGCAAGCCCGGCTCGACCCTGGCGCGTGACGCCGAGGCACATCTGGACACCAGCGTCGCCCAGGAAGCCTGCCCGCTGAATCTGGCACCGACCGCCTCGACCACCGCCGCGCTGGTGATGGGCGACGCCCTGGCGGTGGCACTGTTGGAGGCGCGCGGCTTCACTGCCGAGGAATTCGCGCTTTCCCATCCGGGCGGCAGCCTGGGTCGACGCCTGCTGCTACGCGTGCAGGATGTGATGCATCATGGCGACGCCCTGCCGCGCGTGGCGCTCGGCAGCCCGCTGCGCGATGCGCTGCTCGAGATCACGCGTCAGGGCATGGGCTTCACCTGCGTGATCGATGATGACGACCACCTGGTCGGCGTCTATACCGATGGTGACCTGCGCCGCACCCTCGACCAGCACGGCGATCTGCGCGCGCTGAAGGTCGATGATGTCATGACCCGTGGCGGCAAGACCGTGCGCGCCAGCATGCTGGCCGCCGAAGCGGTGCGCATCATGGAAGAAAACCGCATCAGCGTTCTGGTAGTCTGTGACGAGGATGAGCACCCCATCGGAGCCATCCATATGCACGGCCTGCTGGCCAGCGGCGTGATCTGAACTCCCGCGGGCGTTCGCTGTCTCTGTTCGACGGCAGATCGTCCCGGCAGCAGACGCTACCGCTCAACGCCTATCAGCGCCGTTCACAGGACAGCGTCAAGCATGCACGGAGTGCGAGGAGAAAGACCATGAGCGACACGAATTCCCTGAGCGAAGAATATCCGCAGGACATCATCGACCGCGCACGCCGCGTGCGTCTGCTGGCGCTGGATGTCGATGGCGTGCTCACCGACAACCGCCTGCACTACGATGCCAACGGTGTCGAGACCAAGTCCTTCCATGTCCAGGATGGCCATGGCCTCAAGCTGGTGCTGCGCAGTGGCGTTCGCGTCGCGCTGATCACCGGCCGCAGCTCGCCGATGGTCGAGCGTCGCGCCAAGGAACTGGGCATTCAGGATGTCATCCAGGGCCGTGAAGACAAGCTGGTCGCGTTGACCGACCTGTGCCGCGAGCACGGGATCGAGCTGGAAGAAGTCGCCTATTGTGGCGATGACCTGCCGGACCGCGAGGCCATTCGTCGTGTCGGTCTCGGCGTCAGCGTGCCCAACGCCATGGCCTACGTGATGAGCGAGGCCAACTGGGTCACCTCACGCCAGGGCGGCGATGGCGCTGTGCGCGAGCTCTGTGATCTGCTGCTCAAGGCACAGG
Organism: Cobetia sp. UCD-24C; assembly: GCF_001306765.1. Lineage (NCBI taxonomy): Bacteria > Pseudomonadati > Pseudomonadota > Gammaproteobacteria > Oceanospirillales > Halomonadaceae > Cobetia > Cobetia sp. UCD-24C. The sequence continues at coordinate 405,118 of NZ_LJTD01000001.1, forward strand.
GCCACTGGGCCTCGGTGCTGGATACCTACCTGCAGGAGTCGCGTCCCTGATGTTACGTCTGCCCCGCCCTTCTCCGCGCCTCTGGCTGATGCTGCTGTTGCTGCTCGTCGGTGGCGTGCTGGCGCTGATCGAGCAGCGCAACAGCCTGGAATCGACCGTCAACGTCGAGGTCGACAGCAGTGAGCCGGATTACTATCTCGACGGGGCAGACATGACACGCTTCGATGCGCGCGGCGTGGCGATCCAGTCCATGACCTCGCCGCATATCGAGCACACGCCAGGCGATGACGTGACCCGGGCGCAGACCCCGAAGATTCGCACCAACGACAGTGAAGACCGCCGCTGGTATGCCACGGGTGACAGTGGCGTGTTGAGCGCCGGCGGCGACACCTTCACCCTCGAGGGCAATGCCAGACTGCGCCAGCCCGATGACCGCTGGACCCTCGATACCGATGTCCTGCACTACAGCCGTGATCAGAATCGCGCCTGGAGTGACGTGCCGGTCGTGATCACCCAGAATGGCCAGCATGTCGAAAGCGACAGCTTCAGCGCCGACCTCTCCCGGGACTCCGCCGTGCTGCAGGGCCGTGTTCGCAGCGTCCTGCAACCCGGCACGGGCCAGAGCGAGGCCAGCAAGGAGGCCGAGCGCATCGACTCGGGCGCCGACAGCACCACCTCCGATGATGGGCGCGTCAACAGCACCTTCGAGGCAGCGCCTGCCAGCGGTGAATGAACCCGCCGGGCTGGCCGTCACGCCATGACCCGCGCCGCACCACCTTCTTCTCTGCCGCTCGATGGCATCATTGCTCGGGCGGCGACCCCGTCATGCCAAGGAGCCACCATGACTTCCACGACTCGCAAGCCCTTGACGGCCTGTCGCCAGACCCTCAACAGCGGTGTCATGGCGCTCTGCCTGGCACTGGGCATGTCCACCTTCGCCCCGGCCGCCATGGCGCTGGACAGCGATGCCAGCCAGCCGATCAACATCGCCGCGGATGCCCTGTCGCTCGATGACAAGGCCGGTACCGCCACCTACACCGGCCAGGTGGAGATGCGCCAGGGCAGCATGAAACTCGATGCCAGCCGCGTCGATATCAGCCGCGCCGGCAGCGGCGAGATCTCGCTGGTCAAGGCCACCGGCAAGCGTGCCTACCTGGAACAGCAACCCGCACCCGACGAGAAGCTGGTCAAGGGCTGGGCCGACACCATCCGCTACCATGCACTTGAGCGCCGCGTGGAGCTGGTCGGCAACGCGCGTCTCGAGAAAGGCGATGACACCTTCGAAGGCGGCTACGTGGAGTACTTCCTCGACAAGCGCCAGGTGAACGCCAACAACAGCAAGACGGCACAGCAGACCGAAGGCGGTCGCGTGCACATGACTCTGTCGCCGCGCGGCGCCAATGCCAGCAAGGAAAACTGAGTCATGACTGCTGCTACTCCGCGTACGCTGAGCGTTCGCCATCTGGCCAAGGCCTACAAGGGCCGCAAGGTGGTCAAGGACATCTCGCTGGAGATCCGCCAGGGCGACATCGTCGGCCTGCTGGGCCCCAACGGCGCCGGCAAGACGACCTCGTTCTACATGATCGTCGGGCTGGTGCGCGCCGATGCCGGCAACGTCTCCATCGATGACAAGGACCTCTCCGCTGCCGCCATGCATCAGCGTGCACGCGCCGGCATCGGCTATCTGCCGCAGGAAGCGTCGATCTTCCGCAAGCTGTCGGTGGCCGACAACATCATGGCGATTTTGGAAACCCGCAAGGACCTGGATCGCAATGGCCGCAAGGCACGCCTTGAAGAGTTGCTCGAGGAATTCAGCATCACGCACATCCGCGCCAGCGCCGGCATGAGCCTGTCCGGCGGTGAGCGTCGTCGGGTCGAGATCGCCCGTGCACTGGCCACCGAGCCGGACTTCGTGCTGCTCGATGAGCCCTTTGCCGGCGTCGACCCCATCTCGGTGGGCGAGATCAAGAGCATCGTGCGCCAACTGCGCGATCGTGGCATCGGCGTGCTGATCACCGACCACAACGTGCGCGAGACGCTCGATATCTGTGACACCGCCTATATCGTCGGCGATGGCCAGATCATCGCCCACGGTGATGCGGACTCCATCCTGGCCAACCAGCAGGTGCGCGACGTCTACCTGGGCCACGAGTTCACGCTCTAGGGTCAGCGGCTGCGCTGAGTCCTCGCGAGGCAAAAGCTTCAAAAGCCGCTGCGTGATTTTATCGCGTAGCGGCTTTTTCATGTCTGACATCAGACGCATGCATGACGTCCATACCACCTTGGTGGAAACATGGCATGCAAGTTGCTTGAATATTCACGACAACCACTTGTCAGTGCCCCGAGTCACGGTATAGCGTAGTAAGCACGTTCCTTTGCCGTGAATTGACTGACTCCATGAAACCCACCCTGCAACTCCGCCTCGGCACCTCGCTGACCATGACGCCGCAGCTCCAGCAAGCGATCCAGCTGCTGCAGCTGTCGACGCTCGACCTGCGTCAGGAGATTCAGCAAGCCCTCGAGTCCAACCCCATGTTGGAGCTCGACGAGGACTACGAGTCGCTGGATGTCGTCGAGACACAGGATTCGAGCGAGATCTCCACTGCCGACTCCTCGAGCGAGATTCCCGAGGAATACCCCCTCGACAGTGACTGGTCGGACCTCTACCAGGACCACGCCGGTAGCCTGACCAGCTCCGGCAGTGGCAGCGGGAGCGAAGAAGGGCCGGACTTCGATCGCAATACCAGCGTCGAGAGCCTGCAGGACCACCTGCGCTGGCAGCTGGCGATGACCGACCTCGATGGCCGTGAACGCCAGATGGCGGAGAGCCTGATCGATGCCGTCGACGGTGCTGGCTATCTGAGCCTGTCACTCGACGAGCTAGTCGATGGCCTGCGCGGCCAGGGCCTGCCCGGCCTCAAGGCCTCCGAACTCGAGCAGGTATTGCTGCGTCTGCAGCAGTTCGACCCGACCGGCGTCTTCGCCCGTGATCTGCGCGAATGCCTGCTGCTGCAACTGGCACTGCTGCCGGATGATCTGCCGCTGCTGGCGCAGGCGCGCCGCCTGGTACGTCAATTCCTCGAGGCACTGGGCAACGATGACCGCAAGCTGCTCAAGCGGCGCCTGAGCCTTGACGATGACGAGCTGGATCACGTCATCCGCCTGGTACGTGCGCTCGATCCGCGTCCGGCATCCGCCTGGGGCGAGCCCGCCAGCGATTACGTGATCCCTGATCTGCTGGTGCGCCATACCCGCCATGGCTGGCAGGTCGAGCTCAACCCGGAAGCGCTGCCCAAGCTGCGTATCCAGCCGGAATACGCCGCGCTGATCAAGCGTGCCGACAAGTCCGCCGACAACACCTTCCTCAAGGACAACCTGCAGGAAGCGCGCTGGCTGATGAAGAGCCTGTCATCGCGTAATGACACCCTGCTCAAGGTCGGCCGCGAGATCATGGCGCGCCAGATCGACTTCCTCGAGCAAGGCGAGGAAGGCATGAAGCCGCTGATTCTGGCCAACATCGCCGAAGTGGTCGAGATGCATGAGTCGACCATCTCGCGGGTCACGACCCAGAAGTACATCCACACCCCGCGCGGCGTCTTCGAGCTCAAGTTCTTCTTCTCGAGCCAGGTTGGTGGCAGCGGCAGTGGCGACGCCCACTCAAGCACCGCCATTCGTGCCCGCATCCGCAAGCTGATCGCGGAAGAGCCGGCCCGCAAGCCTCTCTCCGACTCGCGGCTGGTCGATCTGCTCGCCAGCGATGGCATCGAGGTCGCACGCCGTACCGTGGCCAAGTATCGCGAAGCGATGGGCATCCCCTCCTCCAGCGAGCGCAAGCGTCTGGCCTGACGCATCACCTGCGGCTGCCATGCCCTGCTCTCACCTCCACAATGGCAGCCGCCGCCAACCTCAAGCACTGGATTTTTCCGCTCATCAGCCTCTGACTTCGCGGGCAGCGGTATGCCTGTCGCGCGCTCTGTCATGCCGTCAACCGCTCGCCAATTGCCCGTCATGGCCCATGACGGCGCGCAGAATGATGGTAAAAAACCGCCGTTCCGGCAGCGTCATTTACCGTCAATCGCATGTTTTTAAAGTCACTTTTGCGCGTATTGCACCTGGATGACACCCGGCGAACCTCCCGTAACGCCGCTTGCTCCACGCAATCGAATCGTCTGAAAGGCGACGTACATGCAGGGATTGGCGACGAAAACCCGCCTTCTTGCGCGTCTTTCACGCACCACCCACCAGACGTGCCCTTGAAGTCCACTCCGTTACCCCTCACTGAGTTGAAGACAAGCACTGAGCCACGATGCAGCGCAGCGTTGATCTTTGCGCAAAGCTTGGGCATTGTCGGTACAGACGCTCACGACATCTGACGCCACTGGCAAGGGTGCGAAAACATCGCCAGACGGTGGCCGTCAAGCCTGTTGCAGAGCGTCCGATCAGGGTTTGCTCGTAGTCAAAAAGGGTTACAATTGAATGGCAACCCGCTGGATAAAGGAGCGTGTCCATGCAAGTGAATATCACCGGGCATCATGTGGAACTTACCGATCCTCTCCGCGATTACGTCAACGAGAAGCTCGCTCGCCTCGAACGGCATTACGACAACATCACCAATGTTCAGGTGACACTGTCGATCGAGAAGGAGCGCCAGCAGGCTGCCTGCACCTTGCACGCGGCAGGCGCTGACCTCCACGCCCTGGCAGAAGACCCCAACATGTACGCTGCCATCGACGCGCTCGCCGACAAGCTGGATCGCCAGCTGGTCAAACACAAGGAAAAGTCCCAGGCTCGCTCTCAGGGCACCGGGACCCGTTGACCTTCAGCCATGACACTTGATCAGATCCTTCCCCCCGAGCGCACGCTTTACGGTGTCCCCGGGGGGAGCAAGAAGCGGGTGCTTGAATTCTTCAGCACCTTCATCGCACAGAACATTCCCAGCCTGGATAGCCAGGAAGTCTTCTCGCGCCTGATCGGGCGCGAGAGACTGGGGTCGACCGGCATTGGCCACGGTGTGGCCGTGCCCCATGCACGCAGCCCGCATTGCAAGACGCCAATCGCTGCGTTTCTGAAGCTCGGTGAACCCATCGACTTCGATGCCATCGACGGAGAACCCATCGATCTGCTGTTCGTGCTGCTGGTGCCTGAGGAAGCGGATGAGACCCATCTGACGCTGCTCGGACAGGTCGCGGAATTGCTCAATTCCCCGACCAATCGCTCGGCCCTGCGCCAGGCAGACAGCCAGCGTGCACTCTTTGAGGCATTGACCCAAGCCATCGCCGAATTACCGGCGCGCTGAATGACAGGCCCGGACATCGTCCGGGCTTTCGTCTTGCTGGCCTCCCATCGGCCGACGTGCAGCGCACTGATAGCGGGCAGCCTTCTGCCCCACCCCTGCATTCTTTCGACGTTGACCTCGCCCTTGGAGAGCACTTCATGAAGATCGTGATCATCAGCGGCCGCTCCGGCTCCGGGAAATCCATCGCTCTCCAAGCGCTGGAAGACATTGGCTACTATGCCATCGACAATCTGCCCGGCATGCTGCTGGCGCCACTGGTCGATCAGCTCGAAAAGGACAGCCCGGCGCGTCGGCGCATCGCGGTCTCCATCGATGCCCGCAACCTGCCGGAAGCCTTGACCCGCTTCCCCGAATTGCTCGACAACGTCCGCCAGAGCGGCATGGACGTGCAGGTCGTCTACCTGACCACCGATTCGCGAGTGCTGCTGGAACGCTACTCGGCGACCCGTCGTCGTCACCCTCTGACGCGCGACAACGACCACACCCTAGCCGAGGCCATCGAGATCGAGCAGAAGACGCTCGCTCCCATTCGCCAGAAGGCCGATCTGGTCATCGACTCGACCAACCTGAGCGTGCACGACCTGCGCTCGCGGATCACCGAGCAGGTCGCCCAGCACAGCTCCCGCCACCTGACGCTGACCTTTGAATCCTTCGGCTTCAAGCATGGCGTGCCGACCGACGCCGACATGGTGTTCGATGCCCGCTGCCTGCCCAACCCGTACTGGGACATCAATCTGCGCGGCGATACCGGTCGCGACGACAGCGTGGCCGAATTCCTGCAGCGCTACCCCACCGTGCAGGCGATGCATGACGATATCGCCGGCTGGCTGGAACGCTGGCTGCCCGCCTATCAGGACAGCAACCGCAGCTACCTGACAGTGTCCGTGGGCTGCACCGGCGGCCAGCATCGCAGCGTCTACCTGTGCGAGCAGCTGGCAAGCTACTTTGCCGAGCGCCTGCCTGAGGTGCGCCTGCGTCACCGCGAGCTGGGCATTCATACCGCGCTGAGCAACGCGGGTGAGACGATTGGTCAGCAACAAGAGCATCAGCAAGAGCATCAGCAGGAGCATCGCGATGGCCTCTCGTGAGCTGACGCTGACCAACCGCCGCGGACTGCACGCCCGCGCAGCCACCAAGCTGGTCAATTGCTGTGCGCCCTATTGCGCGACGGTGATGGTCAGCCATGGCGAGCGACGGGCCAATGCGGCCAATGTGATGGCATTGCTGATGCTGGCCGCGCCCTGCGGCACCACGTTGCTGATCGATGTCGAGGGCGAACAGGCTGATGAGGCGATGCTGGCCATCGAGGCGCTGTTCGAAGCGCGTTTCGAGGAAGACGAATAACCGCTACTGACAGTGCTGTACATTTGCGCTGTGCGCTCAGCCTTCCTTCCTCAGCCAGCTCGCTTCTGGGTCAACTATCTTTTCGGCCCGCTCGCTTATCGGCCAGCCCCCTCTGGCGGCCCCTGGCGACACCATTAACTGCTCGCGCAGGATGCCTAGCGCCTGATCTTGCACCTGTCCTTGCGCCTACCCTTATATCTTTCCCTGCACCTATCCTTGCGCCTGGCAGCCATGCAACGCTGCTTTTGTGCCAATGGCGGGACGCGGATTGTCCTTTCGATAAGAAACACTGTTTTCTTTTGTCGACGCGCCCCCCTACGCCAATGGTAGAATCAGCGCTGTCCTTCATGTCGACAGGGGAAGCCGACAGATGAGCAAGACGTCTCGTAAACTCAAGCCAAGACTTGATCGCCTGTCACAGGCGCTGGAAAGCGGCGAGCTGGAACAGGCAAGACGCATGCTCAATCGCGGCCTCGCGCCAGTGGACGTGGCCCACCTGCTGGAATCCTCGCCCCCCAAGGAGCGTAATCTGCTCTGGGAGCTGGTCGATGCCGAGCTGCAGGGTGATGTCCTTCAGTACCTAGGCGAAGACATCCAGACCGACTTCCTCAAGGACATGGACGCCGTCGACGTTCTCGCCGCCACCGAGAACCTGGAACCGGATGATGTCGCCGACATTCTTCAGCGCCTGCCGAATGCGGTGATTCTCGAAGTGCTCGACTCCATGGAGGCGCAGGAGCGCCTGCGCGTCGAAACGGTACTATCCTTCCCGGAGGACACCGCCGGCGGCCTGATGAACACGGACACCATCACCATCCGTCCGGACATCACCCTGGACGTGGTGCTGCGCTACATTCGCCGCCACGAGCGCCTGCCCGACTCCACCGATACCCTGCTGGTCGTCTCACGTCGCGATGAATTCATCGGTGCCCTGCCCATCAATCGCCTGCTGGTCTCGGACCCCGGCGTCACGGTGCGCGAAGTGATGGACACCGACAGCGTGGTGATTCCAGCCCTGATGCCGGAAACCGAAGTCGCCTCGCTGTTCGAGAAGCACGACCTGATCTCGGCGCCCGTGGTCGGCGGCGATGGCAACCTGCTGGGCCGTATCACCATCGATGACGTGGTCGACGTCATCCGTGGCGACGCCGAGCACCAGGTGATGTCGATGGCGGGGATGGATGAGGACGAAGACACCTTCTCTCCCGTGATGCGGACCTCGTGGCGCCGCGCCGTCTGGCTCGGCATCAACCTGCTGACCGCCTTCATGGCCTCCGCCGTGATCGGCATGTTCGAAGGCACCATCCAGAAGATCACCGCGCTGGCCGTACTGATGCCCATCGTCGCCAGCATGGGCGGCATCGCGGGCTCTCAGGCACTCACCGTCCTGATTCGCGGTATCGCGCTGGGGCACGTCAAGAGCGGCAATGTCCGCTGGCTACTCAAGCGCGAGGTCATTGTCGCGGGGCTCAACGGCCTGTTATGGGCCGTGGTGGTAGCCGGCATCGCCATCGTGTGGTTCGGGGATGTCCAGCTGGGGGCCATCATCGGCGCCGCGATCATGATCAATCTGTTGATCGCCGCCGTGACGGGCACGCTGTTGCCGGTGCTGCTCAAGAAGCTCAATATCGACCCTGCCCTCTCCGGCAGCGTGATATTGACCACCGTGACCGACGTGATCGGCTTCATGGCCTTCCTGGGGCTGGCAACCTGGCTCTACCTGTAATCCCCCCCGACGGGTTCCAGTGACTGCTTTAGAAACAACACGGCCGCTCCCTTGGGAGCGGCCGTGTTGTTTCTCGCCTGTCATACGATCAGAGAGGCCTCAGCGATCAACCTTCCAGCTCTTCGTCTTCGCCTTCGGACATGCCCGCGACGGTCATGCCATCGATCAGCCAGCTACCGCTGTGGATACTGCCACGCGTATCGACATCATCGCCGACCGCCAGCAGATTGGCCGCCATGTCGCGCAGGTTGCCGGCAATGGTGAACTCCTCGACCGCATGCTGGATCTCGCCGTTCTCGACCCAGAAACCGGAGGCGCCGCGTGAGTAGTCACCGGTGACGCCATTGACGCCCTGGCCCATCAGCTCGGTCACCAGCACGCCGGTGCCCATCTGCTTGAGCATCTCATCGAGCGAGGTCAACGGCGCGGTGATGCGCACGTTGCGCGCGCCGCCGGCGTTGCCGGTGGTCTGCATGTTCAGACGACGGGCGCTGTAGGCGCTCAGCATGTAGCTCTGCACCTTGCCGTCGGCAAAGTAGACATTGTCACGCGTCGCGACGCCATCGTTGTCGAAGGCGGCGCTGGACATGCCACCGACTTCCCGCGGCTTCTCACCCAGCGTGAACCAGTCGGGGAACAGCGGCTGACCCAGGCTATCGCACAGGAAGCTGGACTCACGGTACAGCGAGCCGCCGGCGATGGCAGACAGGTAGTGACCGACCAGCCCGGCCGACATCTGCGGGTCGAACAGCACCGGCATGCGCCCCGTCGCCACCTTGCGCGCATTCAGGCGCGCCAGCGTGCGGCGCGCGGCTTCACGCCCCACTGACTCGGGAGAGCGCAGGTCTGCCGGATTGCGCACGCTGGTGTAGTCATAGTCACGCTGCATGCCCTGTGCATCCTTGGCGATCAGCATGCATGACATCGAGTGGCGGCTGCCGCACTGGCTGGCCAGGAACCCATGGCTGTTGCCATAGACCTGCACGCCTTCGCCACTGGAGAAGCTGGCGCCCTCGGACTGCGCGATGCCCTCCACTTCCAGCCCGGCACGCTCACAGGCCAGTGCCAGGTCAGTCGCTTCATCGACGCTGATCGCCCAAGGATGATGCGCCTGGAGATCAGGGAAGTCGGTGGCCATCAGCTCGGCCGGCGCCAGACCGGCAAAGCTGTCTTCGCCGGTATAGTGCGCGATGGAGACCGCCTTCTCGACCGCGGCACGAATCGAGTCGCTGCCTGCATCGGAAGATGTTGCGCTGCCCTTGCGATTGCCGAGATAGACGGTCACGCCGATGCCCTGGTCACGTGACAGTTCGACCGTCTCGACTTCGCCGTCACGCACCGAGATGCTGACACCCTGATCGACGCTGGCACCGACCTCACAGGCGTCGGCACCCAGGCTGCGGGCAAGCTCGAGAGCTTCGCTGACGCGACGCTCGAGCAGTTGTTGCTGAGCAACGGCATCAAAGGCCTGGCTCATGTTGTTCTCCTTCTGAGGAGACGGGGGCCCGGCAGTGCTATACTGCCGCAAATTTCCCCGACTCATTGGAATTGGCATGCGTAAAGAAAGACCCGAGGAGCTCGTCGAGCGCCCCAGCAAGTCCCAGTTGAAGCGCGAGATGATCGAGCTGCAGGCGCTGGGCAAGAAGATCATCGATCTGCCGGAAGGCCAGCGCGCCAAGTTCCCGCTCTCTGACGACATGCTGGCCGCCATCGAGGAGACCCATCGCATTCGTAGTCACGAAGGCCTGCGTCGCCACATGCAGTACGTCGGCAAGCTGATGCGCAAGGAAGACCTGGACGCCGTGCGTGCCGTCTTCGAAGCCATGGAGCAGCAGAACGTGCGTCGCGATGCTTCCTTCCAGCGTCTCGAACGCTGGCGCGATCGACTGCTGGACGACGATGAAGCCTTCGTGATCTTCGTCGAGGATTATCCTCACGTGGACCGTCAGGCCCTGCGTCAGCTGATCCGCAATGCGCGTGCCGAACGTGACGCCGGCAAACAGCCCAACAGCGCCAAGAAGCTCTTCAAGCTACTGCGTGCCGAACTCGACCTCTGATACGGGGTCTGCCGCTCACGCGCTGCGTCTCTCGTGCTGAACCTCACGCACTGATCCTCAAGCGCTTCCTCGACACCGCCATGGCCCTGCCACGGCGGTGTCGTCGTATTCATCGCTTCATTGTGAACGCGACCCGCTCAGGATTGCGTGCCGCCGACCGTCAGCTCATCGAGCTTCAGCGTCGGCTGACCGACACCGACGGGCACGGACTGGCCGTCCTTGCCACACACGCCGACACCGGTATCCAGCTCCAGGTCGTTGCCGATCATCGAGACGCGGCCCATGGCTTCCGGCCCGTTGCCGATCAGGGTCGCGCCCTTGACCGGCGTGGTCACCTTGCCGTCTTCGATCAGATAGGCTTCGCTGGCGGAGAACACGAAACGCCCGGAGGTGATGTCGACCTGACCACCGCCGAAGCTGACCGCGTAAATGCCACGCTTGACGCTCTTGATGATCTCCTGCGGATCGCGATCGCCACCCAGCATGTAGGTATTGGTCATGCGCGGCATCGGTAGGTGCGCGAAGGACTCACGCCGCGCATTGCCCGTCGGCGCCATGCCCATCAGGCGGGCATTGAGCTTGTCCTGCATGTAGCCGGTGAGGATGCCGTCCTCGATCAGCGGCGTGTACTGTCCCGGGGTGCCTTCGTCATCGACGGACAGCGAGCCACGGCGATCGGCCAGGGTCGCATCATCGACCACGGTGACGCCGCGTGCCGCGACCTGCTCGCCCATGCGGCCCGAGAAGGCAGAGCTGCCCTTGCGGTTGAAGTCACCTTCCAGACCATGACCGACCGCCTCGTGCAGCAGCACGCCCGGCCAGCCATTGCCCAGCACCACCGGCATCTGACCGGCCGGTGCATCGATGGCCTCGAGATTGACCAGCGCCTGGCGCACGGCTTCACGCGCGTAACGCTCGGCGACATTCTCATCGCGCAGACGGGTCAGCGGGAAACGACCACCGCCACCAGCACTGCCACGCTCGCGACGGCCATTGCGCACCGCGATCACGCTGATGTTGAAACGCACCAGCGGACGCAGGTCCGCGGCGAGGGTGCCATCGCTGGCACGCACCATCACCACCTCGTAAAGCGCCGACAGCGAGGCCGACACCTGACTGATGGACGGGTCAAGGCTGCGCGCGATGCGGTCCGCTTCCTTGAGCATCGCGACCTTGTCCTCGGCGCTCAGGCCATTCAGCGGGTCGATGCCCGCATAGAAGGACGGCGCCTCGGTGATGATCGAGCTTGCGACCGTGCCGCTGCTGCCGCTGCGCGAGATACCCGCCGCAGTACGGCCAGTGTCGGCAAGGGCGGCGGCATCGATCTGATTGGAGTATGCGAAGCCGGTCTTTTCCCCCGCCAGTGAGCGTACGCCCACGCCGCCATCGATGTTGTAGCTGGCGTCCTTGACGACGCCGTCTTCCAGCACCCAGCTCTCCTGCCAGACACGCTGGAAGTAGAGGTCGGCATAGTCGGTGCCCGGGCCCATGGCATGTGCCAGGCCAGCATCCAGATCATCCAGGCTGAGCCCGCCCGGGGTCAGCAACAGGGCCGCGGCATCGTCGAGCACGCGACCGGAACTCGCATTTTGCGTCATTCAGCACTTTCCAGAGTAATGTTCGGGTCGCCCCAGGGGCCTGATACCCGATAGTGAATTTGCGTCACCTTGTCGATGAACCGGCCGAAGATCTTGTCGGCCACGAACAGCGCTCCGCCCACGGCGGGCGCGCCTGCCAGCACGGCGGCCAGCGGAAGGTTCTGGCTGACCGGCACCGTGATGGCCATGCGTTGATCAAGGGTACCGCGAAGCAGATCGACCTGCCCGTTGAGTGTCACGGTGGTGGACGGCGCCTCGATACGCAAGGGGCCATCGCTTTCCAGCCGCCCATCGAAGAGCGTCGCTGCGCCGCGCACCTTGTCGAAGGCCGTCCCCTTGTCGGTGACATCAGAGAAGTCCAGCGACAGCCGGCGCAGCAGGTTATCCACATTGACCAGCCCCAGCAGGCGGGCGGAGGTCGAGCCCAGATTCAGGAAGCGTCCGTCATCCAGCTTGATCTCGACGCGACCATTGGAGCGCGACAGGGCAAAGTCCTGCGGCGCGCCGGGCCAGGCCAGCTTGACCTCGGCCCGGGCGCGGTCCGCCTCGATGCCGCGCGGCTGGGAGAGACGCTCGAGCAACCCGCCCAGGTCACTGCCATCGGCGGACAGGCGAGCGCGCGTCAGACTGTTGGCGCCGGCATCTTCCCAGGTGATGTTGCCCACCGCGGTGATCTTGCCCAGCGTGATGGAGAGCGGCAACACCACCAGCTGCTGGCTGTCGGCGGTCCAATCGGCACTGATCGGCCCCAGCTGCTGATCGCGCCAGATGAGGTGTGCCAGACGCAGACTGCCCGCGGGCAGGTCGGCAAGCTCAGCGGGATACGGCGTCGGTTCGATGCCGACATCGATAGCCTCGGTAAAGTCGCTTGGCGCGCTGGCGGCCTGCGTCTCCTGCTCGGCATCCGCGGGCCACAGGGCATCGAGATTCAGGGTGTCCAGGTCCAGAATCAGCGGTCGCGCGGCGCCTGACTGCCACACCAGCTCGCCACTGGCGAGCTGACCATCCAGCGTCGCGGCCAGCCCCAGCCCTTGCTGCTGCGAGCTCTGGCGCGGCGCGGCCTCGAGCGTCATCGGCCCCGTACACCGGGACTGGATCATCAGGCAATCGGTGGCAACGCGCAGGCGTGACAAGGCACGCAGGGGGTCGCTCTGCTCAGCGTCGCTGCCCCCACCACTCGCGCTGCCCTCACCACTCGCGCCACCTTCACTGGAGAGCGCTCCCGCCCACGGCTTCCAGAGCTCGGGGGCGAGGGTCGGTGTGCGCCAGGCGATGTCCCAGCCGGTCTGGGTGGGCCACTGCGGGTCGCTCGGCCAACGCTCCAGCCACAACTGCCCCGTCATCGGCACTGTGCTGCCATCGTCGCGCGTATTGCCGCCTTTCCAGCGTGCTCGGGCGCGATTGTCGAGGCGAACATCGCCGCCACCCTCCGCGAGCCCGATATCCACCGCCAGCGGAGCCGCCTGATCGCGCGCCTTGCCAAAGGGTGCCGGCAGATTGATGGCGACTCCCTTGAGGTCACTCGAGAGCGCCAGACTGGCGCCGTCATCCGGCAGCATCAGGCGCGCCTGGTAGTTGAACTCGCCGCCCAGCGCGCGCGGGGTCTCGCCGTCCTGCAAGGCGGCCCGGGTGTTCTCAGCGGCATCGCCGATCAGGTGCTCGGGCGCGCCCAGCCAGCTCAGCACCGGTGCCAATGGCGCCTTGCCGTCGAAGGTGATCGCGCCCTTGCTGCTTGAATCTGCCTGTCCGATGTTGAGCGCCGCCTTGACCGCACCGCCGAACAGCTTGCCGGAGAGATTGCCGGTCAACTGTTCACGGCGCCCCTCGGGGCGGGATGGGTCATGCACGAACTCGAGCGGCCCGCGAATGCCGTCAACCTCGATGCCCGGCCCCGGGAAGGCAAGCGTCGCCGCCTGGCGCTCGCCAACCTTGCCCGCCGCGGTGATGCGCGTCTGCTCGGCATCCTCCAGCGGCACGCGGATATCCATCGTCGCATCCACCGAGCCCTTGCCCTGCCATTCGGCGATCAGCGCAGCGGTATCTTCCAGCGGCGCATGCGAGAGCAAATCGAACAGCGCTTCGACGCTGCCGGTCACGTCACCCTGAATCTTCAAGGTGTTGTCCTGCATGTCGACGTCGGCCTGACGCACCGCCAGGGGCGCTGCACTGCCCAGCGCCGTGGCCGGCTGAGAGCGCGCCGCCGCGACCGTGGCACTCAGCGTATTGTCGTGCAGCGCGAGGTTGCCCTTCACGCCCTCCAGCGCAGGCCATCCCTCGGCATAACCGAGTCGCCCATCCTCGATGGCCAGCTCAAGGTCCATCGAATCGCCGGGGCCATAGCCATTTTCACCATTGTCGTCATCCCACACCTGGGTGAGATGCAGGCTGCCCTCGGGGACCTGCCCCGCGACATCGCGTGTCAACCACTCGCTCAGCGCCGGGTCCAGCACCTTCATCGGCAACCAGGAGGCCAGCGGAATGCTGCGGGCGTTCACGTCGCGCATCTCGAGATCCAGCTGGAAGCGATCATGGTCCTGTGCGGGAATCTGCAGGCCGAAGCCACCCGTCACATCGGCGCCAGCGCGCTGGATATGCAGGTCATGCCCCGAGACGCTGCTGCCACTGTCATCGACCTTGACCTCGACCACCCCGTCGGCTGCCTCGAGCTGCCAGCCGTCGCCGAAGACCTCGGGGAAGTGAAAGCGCATCCCCGAGTCACCACGAAACGCGATCCGGCTCGCGATGCCACCCTCATCAAGACTCTGCGCGGTGACCCAGGCCGCCAGGGGACCGAGCCCCGGAGCGCCCTGCCAGGGTTCCACCTCGGCGCCGGTCAGGCCCAGCGCCAGCTTCATGGTCAGCGGGGTATCGAGGCCGATCCCTGCCAGCGACAGGGAGAGGCCGGTGGCCGTGCCACGCGGATCGAGAGACTCGAGCACATTGCCCAGCTCGCCGAGCACCAGCACATTGCGCCAACGTGCCACCTTCTCCAGATCGAAACTGCTGGTGACCAGCGACACGCTGCCCTCGGCGAGATCCCCCGACAGCGAAATACGCTCGGGCAGGCTGGCAAACGCCGCGGAGACTTCTGGCGATGACGCCGCTTGCGGCGTCTGGCCATCACTGTCAGCCACCGAAGCGTCGGCCGCCGGAGTGCCGGCCACCGGAGCGCCGGCCACCGGGGCGCCGGCCGCCGGGGCGTCATCGAGTTGCGTGGCGCCGACCGAGATCTGATTGAGCCAGGCCTGCCAGCGATCACTGCCTGCCAGATCGCGCAGCCACTGGCCACGCGCATGAATGTCCTTGAGCGCCAGCTGGGCGCCATGGTGATCCAGCGTCAGGCGATTGAGATCAAGACGCAGACGAGCATCTTCCAGTCGCGCGTCACGCCAGCGCGCCCACAGCGTCGCGTTACCATCGGCGTCGCGCAGCATCAGGCTGTCGCGCTCGCCCATCAGGCGCCCGACACTCGCCAGCGCACCGGCGTCCAGCTCTACCTGCAGCTGGGCCGAGTAGTCGGCGAGGCCGTCGTCTCCCGGCAGCACTTCCAGCACGGCGCTGACACCGGCCTGAGGCGATTCCCCGACCCGCAACTGGCCTTCCAGATGCGCGCGATCGCCTTCTCCCGACAGCAACAGCTCGGCGGCATTCAGGTTGAGGGTATCGTTGCGACCATGCAGCACCAGACGCACGTCCTCGAGCCGCACACGCTGACGCGCCAAAAGCGCCAGCCCCTGCTCCGTCTGCGCAAGACTCATCTGCCCTTCGGGTTCGAGCGCTTCGGGAGGACGCGGCGGCCCCGGCCAGCCCCAGCTGCCATCTTCGCGCTGGTACAGGTGCACGATGACGCCGGTGGCGGTGGCGCGATCAAAGACAGGCGCCAGATGGCGCAGGGAGGAAAGTACATCGAGACGGGTTTCCAGATGGGACACGCTCAACAGCGGCGCCGCCTGCATCTCGTTGGGACGAAAGAGGTTCAGCCCCGACAGCTTGATGGCCGGATCAAGGTGATCCATGCGGCCTTCAAGCGATGACATCCCCACATTGGAATGGGTCTGGGTGGCAATGAAGTCACTGATGGACTCACTGCGCGAATCCAGCGTGGTCAACCACCAGCGCAGGCCCCCGATCAGGATGGCCAGCACCGCCAGCAGCACCGCGAGCGCCATCAGCAGCCCGCGCGCCCAGCGCCGCCCACGCGAGGGTGGCGCTGGCGTCGCAGCTGACGAAGGCGGGGCGTCGTCGACGCCCTCCTGCACCGCCTCTTGCGAGGTAGAACGTGCCGCCTCTGGTGAGGTAGAACGGGTCACTGGTGGTTCTCCGAACAGGACAGACTCACGATGTGGATAACGCGACTCCCGGCTTCATCGCAGGCGCGGCGGCTGACAGATCACATGAGCACAATATCGTACTGCTCCTGGGTGTAATGCGCCTCGACCTGGAAGCGGATGGTCTTGCCGATGAAGCTCTCGAGGTCCGCCACGGCCGCGGATTCCTCGTCCAGCAGGCGATCGACCACATTCTGTGAGGCCAGCACCATGTAGGTATCCGGGCTGTAGGCGCGCTCTTCGCGCATGATCTCGCGGAAGATCTCGTAGCAGACCGTCTCCGGCGTCTTGAGAGTGCCGCGCCCCTGACAGGTCGGGCAGGCCTCGCACAGTACCTGCTCCAGACTCTCGCGCGTGCGCTTGCGCGTCAGCTGCACCAGGCCCAGCTCGGTCACGCCGGTCATCTTGTTCTTGGCATGATCACGCTCCAGCGACTTCTCGAGCACGCGCAGCACCTGACGCTGGTGCTCGGTCTCTTCCATGTCGATGAAGTCGATGATGATGATGCCGCCGAGATTGCGCAGCCGCAGCTGGCGCGCGATGGCGGTCGCCGCCTCGAGATTGGTCTTGAAGATGGTCTCTTCGAGGTTGCGATGGCCGACGAAACCCCCGGTGTTGACGTCGATGGTGGTCATCGCCTCGGTCTGGTCGATCACCAGATAGCCACCACTCTTGAGCTGCACCTTGCGGCCCATCGCCTTGTGCAGCTCATCCTCGACACTGAACAGATCGAAGATCGGCCGCTCGCCGGGGTAATACTCGATGCGCCCTTCCATGTCCGGCATGAACTCGCTGGCGAATTCCTTGAGCCGGATGAAGTTCTCGCGCGAGTCGATGCGCACGCGCTCGATCTCGTCACGCATCACGTCGCGCAGCGTGCGCATGAACAGCGGCAGATCATCATAGATCACGCTGGGCACGGCGGCGGTCAGGCGACGCTCGCTGACCTTGCGCCACAGGCGCAGCAAGAAGTGCATGTCCTGCTTGAGCTCCGCCTCGCTGATGCCTTCGGCCGCCGTGCGCAGAATGAAGCCGCCGGGCGCTTCCGGGTCCAGCGCCGTCAGGCACTGCTCGGTGAGCTCCTTGAGGCGGTCACGCTCGGCATCGCTCTCGATGCGCTGCGACACGCCGGTATGCGGCGAGTCCGGCATATAGACCAGATAGCGTGACGGCACCGACAGATGCGTGGTCAGCCGGGCGCCCTTGGTGCCGATGGGGTCCTTGGTGACCTGCACCACCAGTGGCTGGCCTTCGCTGAGCAGCTCGCGGATCGAGAGCTGCTCATCATGCGGCGTGTGCGCCGGCATGACTTCCTGGGCATGGATGAAGGCGGCCCGTTCGAGACCGATGTCGATGAAGGCCGCCTGCATGCCGGGCAACACTCTCACCACCTTGCCACGGTAGATGTTGCCGACGATGCCGCGTCGCCCGCTGCGTTCGATGAAGGCTTCCTGCAGGACACCGTTCTCGACCACCGCCACGCGGGTCTCCATCGGTGTCAGGTTGATCAATACCTCGCCGCTCATAGCGCAAGTCCTTGTAAAGTCGTTGCTTGCGATTATGACATAGCAAGGGAGCCCCCGGCTGTGATCTATCGACTAAGGATTTCCTGCAACGGGTATTTTGTGCCACGCACGCAAGCCATCGTCCTTCACGATGCCGCTGGAGAGCTGTCTCGACACCCGACTGACGCAGTGCAGAACATCGCCCGTCAGAGCGGTTGCCACGGCTGAACGCCCGCCTTGCTCAGAAGCTCTGCGGTCTCATGCAGCGGCAGCCCGACCACGGCGCTGTAACTGCCCTCGAGATGACTGACGAAGACAGCGCCAAACCCCTGGATGGCGTAGCCCCCCGCCTTGTCAGCGGGCTCACCGGTCGCCCAGTAGCGCGCGGCCTCCTCCGGGGTGATGGTGCGGAAAGTCACGCGGCTCTCGACCAGCTCGCTCGCGCAGCGCATGTCGCGCCCGGCGTCGCCATGACACAGCGCCACGCCACTGAGCACCTGATGGCTGCGCCCCGACAGGCTGAGCAGCATCTCGCGCGCATCGGCCTCATCGCGCGGCTTGCCGAGAATGCGTCCATCCAATGCCAGCGCGGTATCCGCGCCGAGCACTCGCCGCCCCGCCGTCTGGCCTGCCGTCCGCTGAGCCAGGGCCGCGAAGCCGGCCTGCGCCTTCTCCCGCGCCAGACGCAGCACGTAATGCTCCGGCGACTCATTGGCCTGCGGTGTCTCATCGATATCCATCGGCGCCACCTCACATTGGATGCCGATACTGGCCAGCAGGTCACGACGACGCGGCGACCCCGAGGCCAGAATCAATTCCACTTGAGCAACGCCCTGTTGAACAACGTCCTGAGACCTTACTTTGCGCTGCGTCGCGGCGTCAGAGTTCGCAAAGAGTGAGGAAGTGGGGCTTTCGGTGTCAGGTGTGGATGGCCTGGAAGTGGATGACCTTGAACTGGATGACCTGGAAGTGGATGACCTGGAAGTGGACGACATGGAAGACCTCATGAAGAGAAACATGGCTGACAAGTACCAGAAAGCCGCCCGTAGGCGGCTTTTGGAAGCTGACAAGAAGCGCTAGCGACATGCCAGTGGCACTCAGGCCGCGACCCGCCGACGCAGCATCTGCAGCAGAGTATAGAGCCACGGCCACAGTGCGCCGCCGATGACCGCCGAGAGCAGGAACGACAGGCTGACGGGGCCGGCACCGAACAGACTGCGCAGCCATTGATCCAGCAACTGCGCGATGCCCAGCACCACGATCACCAGCAACGCCTGCTGCAACAGCGAGTAGGCGCGAATGCGCTGATAGAGCAGCACACCCATGAAGGCTGTCAGCGACAGCACCAGGGCGTTGTGCCCCAGCGGTGCGCCCTGCAGGACATCCAGCGCCAGCCCGAACAGGAAGCCGTGGAAGACTCCGACACTCTGCGGCGAGACGATGCACCAGTAGACCAGCATCAGACCCAGCCACTGGGGCCGCCAGATCAGCCATACATCCGGCAATGGCATGACCTGCAGACACAGCGCCAGCAGCAGCGAGAACCAGCACAGCAAGGTGGTCTGGGGACGAAAGGCCATCAGTTGTTCTCCCCGGCAGCATCGGTGGGTGCCTGTGCGTCTGCCGCATCCTCGGCGGAGCCTTGTGCGGCGTCGTCCCCCTCGGGTCTGGGCGCCGCCAGGTTGTCGCGCGGCAACTCATCGAGGCTGTCATCGACATACAGGTTGTCGGTGTCCACCGGCGGCGGCATCTGAATCAGGAAGTTGCGCGAACGCTCCAGCTGCGCGATGGGCTCGGCACTCACGCGGGCGAACGGCTTGCCGGGATCATGGTAGACCTCGGTGACACGTGCCACCGGCAAGCCGCGCGGAAAGCGCAGCGCCAGTCCGGAAGTCACCAGCAGATCACCGACACGAATGTCGGCGGTATCCGGCACATGCAGCACATCGACCTGGTCGATCTTGCCACTGCCCTGGGCGATGAAGCGCAGACCATTGCGATTGATCTCCACCGGCACGGCGTGACTGGCATCACTGATCATCAGCACGCGACTGTTGTAGGCCGAGGTGGAGATGACCTGCCCGACGAGACCATAGGCATCGAGTACCGGCAAGCCGATGCGCACGCCATCCTGCTCGCCGCGGTCCACCACCATGCGGTGGGAGAACGGGTCAGCATCGAGGGTGAGCAACTGGGAGGTGATATAGGGGATGTCGCTACGCTGCCCGGCATTGAGCAATTCGCGCAGGCGCGTATTCTCGGAGGTCAGGCTCGCCATGCGTTGCACACGGCTGGACAGATTGAGCAGCTGTTCGCGCAGCGCGCGATTCTCGTCGGCCAGCTCCTGCTGGTCGGCAAACACCAGCGCGCCCCAGCTGATGCCTTCCGTCGGCAAGCTGACGACCCACTGCACGGGCGATACCAGCGTCGCCATGCTGGCGCGCACATCGACCATCCAGCTGAAGCGATCTTCGGCAAACATCAGCGCGAGTGACAGCACCGCGCACAACAGCATGCGGTAGCCGGGCACGGGGCCACGCGTGAACAGGGGTTTGATAGCACTTCCTCCGACAGGCCGGGACCAGCCGTACAGCACACAGCATGCCCGGCCCCGGACGAGGTCAATCGCTCGACAGCAGCTCGAAGGTGTGCTGATCGATCATTTCCAGCGCCTTGCCACCGCCACGCGCCACGCAGGTCAGCGGGTCTTCGGCGATGATCACCGGCAGGCCCGTCTCTTCCGCGATCAGCTTGTCGATGTCACGCAGCAGCGCACCACCACCGGTCAGCACCAGGCCGCGCTCGGCGATGTCGGAGGCCAGCTCAGGCGGAGACTGCTCGAGCGCGCTCTTGACCACTGAGACGATGGCCGCCAGCGGTTCCTGCAGCGCATCGAGGATCTCGTGGGAGTTGAGCGTGAAGGAACGCGGAATGCCCTCGGCCAGGTTGCGGCCGCGCACGTCGATCTCGCGCAGCTCGCCACCCGGGTAGGCACAACCGATCTCTTCCTTGATGCGCTCGGCCGTCGCCTCACCGATCAGGCTGCCGTAATGGCGACGCACATAGGAGGTGATGGCTTCGTCGAAGCGGTCACCGCCGATACGCACGGATTCGGAATAGACCACGCCGTTGAGCGAGATGATGGCGATTTCAGTGGTACCACCACCGATATCGACCACCATGGAGCCCATCGCCTCTTCCACCGGCAGGCCCGCACCGATCGCGGCAGCCATCGGCTCCTCGATCAGGTAGACCTCACGTGCGCCGGCCCCTTCGGCCGATTCCTTGATGGCGCGACGCTCGACCTGGGTCGACATGCACGGCACACACACCAGCACACGAGGGCTGGGTGTCAGGAAGGTGCTCTGATGCACCTTGCGGATGAAATGCTGGAGCATCTGTTCGGTAACGGTGAAGTCGGCGATGACGCCGTCCTTCATCGGACGGATGGCCGTGATATTGCCGGGGGTACGCCCCAGCATGCGCTTGGCATCGGCACCGACGGCCGCCACACTGCGGGCATTCCCGGACTGGCGAATGGCCACGACTGAGGGCTCGTCGAGCACGATACCGCGACCGCGCACATAAATAAGCGTGTTGGCAGTACCCAGATCGATCGACAGATCGCTCGAGAACAGCCCACGTAAACGTTTAAACATGGAAGTTGATCACCTAGTCCAGACCGGAACCCTGTGCAGACGCGAACGGTACCATTGCCACCCCATGGCGGCAAGCTGACACGCCTGCCAGAGCGACGCAGATGTGGTACATTTCACGCCGAATCACACTGTAACGGCGCATTCGGCGACAGATTGCTCCATCGCTGCAAAGCGCGCTGTTTTACAGGGTAACGGGCATCGGGTTTGCCGGGACACCACAATTTTCGAATTCGGCTTTTCGCGCACGTAGCGCCAGCCGATTCCGCGTGGTCGTCTCCGACTCCTGCCGTCACCTCAAGCCTCTCGAAGCCAAGACAGGGAAACTTCAATGGCCCTTGAACATTCAGATGTGCTGCGTGCCGCTCACCTCGCACGCCTGGGTCTTGCCTCGCAGGATGCCGAAGCCTACGTCGAGGATCTCGACCGGATTCTCGCCATGGTCGACCAGCTGCAACAGGTCGATACCGACGGCGTCGCACCGCTGGCACACCCGCTGGAAGCCACGCAACGCCTGCGCGCCGACGAAGTCACCGAATCGAATCAGCGCGAGCGTTTTCAGCAGGTGGCCCCGGCCACAGAGCAGGGTCTGTATCTGGTTCCGCGCGTCGTCGAGTGATCTCGCCTGGCAGGTCGCTCACGCATCGTGACCGGCTGCCATCGGATACCACGTCACGCGGCACGCCCCGTCCGCCCCGGAATTTCTGCGGACGATGCCCGGCGCATCGTCTGCACTGATGGAATCGAACATGTCATCGTCCATTGCACTACATGACAAGACGCTCAGTGAGCTGGCGCAAGGCCTGGAGGCCGGCGAATACACCAGCCGCGAGCTGACGGAAGCCTTCCTGGCCCGTATCGAACGCCTCGACGGCGAGCTCAACAGCTACATCACCCTGTGCCGCGAAGACGCGCTGCGTGATGCGGATGCCGCCGATGCACGTCGCGCCGCTGGCAATGCCGCCGCGCTGACCGGCGTACCGATGGCCATCAAGGACATCTTCTGCACCGAAGGTGTGCGCACCAGCTGCGGTTCGAAGATGCTCGACAACTTCGTCGCGCCCTACGACGCCACCGTGATCGAGAAGCTCAAGGCCGAAGGCGTGGTGATTCTCGGCAAGACCAATCTCGATGAGTTCGCGATGGGCTCCTCGAACGAGAACAGCCACTACGGCGCCGTCAAGAACCCGTGGGACCTGTCCGCCGTCCCGGGTGGCAGCTCCGGCGGCAGTGCCGCCGCCGTCGCCGCAGGCCTTGCCCCGGCCGCCCTGGGCACCGACACCGGCGGCTCCATCCGCCAGCCGGCCGCCTTCTGTGGCATCACCGGCCTCAAGCCGACCTACGGTCGCGTCTCGCGCTACGGCATGATCGCCTACGCCTCCAGCCTCGATCAGGGCGGCCCGATGGCCCGCTCCGCCGAAGACTGCGCGCGCCTGATGAACGTGATCGCCGGCGCCGACCCGCGCGACTCCACCAGCGTGGTGCGTGGCGTGCCGGATTACGTCGAAGGACTGGACTACAACCTCAAGGGCCTGAAGATCGGCCTGCCGAAGGAATACTTCGGCGAAGGCCTGTCCGAGGAAGTCGAAGCCTCCGTGCGTGCCGCGATCAAGGTCTTCGAGGATGCCGGTGCCAGCGTGCAGGAAATCTCGCTGCCGCATACCCACCTG
Source organism: Cobetia sp. UCD-24C (assembly GCF_001306765.1). Lineage (NCBI taxonomy): Bacteria > Pseudomonadati > Pseudomonadota > Gammaproteobacteria > Oceanospirillales > Halomonadaceae > Cobetia > Cobetia sp. UCD-24C. The sequence continues at coordinate 428,298 of NZ_LJTD01000001.1, forward strand.
GCCATCCCGACCTACTACGTGATCGCGCCGGCCGAGGCCTCCTCCAACCTGTCGCGTTATGACGGCGTGCGCTTCGGCCATCGCTGCAAGGACCCGCAGGACCTGGAAGACCTCTACAAGCGCACCCGCGAGGAAGGCTTCGGCGACGAGGTGAAGCGTCGCATCATCATCGGCACGCACACCCTGTCCGAAGGCTTCTTCGATGCCTACTACATCAAGGCCCAGAAGGTGCGTCGCCTGATCCGCCAGGACTTCCTCGATGCCTTCGACCAGGTCGATGTACTGATGGGCCCGGCGGCGCCGACCCCGGCGTTCGATCTCGGCGCGCACAAGGACCCGCTGTCCATGTACCTGCAGGATCTCTACACCATCGCCATCAACCTGGCGGGCATTCCGGGCATCAGCGTGCCGGCTGGCCTTTCAGGCAAGCGTCCGGTGGGTCTGCAGATCCTCGGCCCGCACTTCGGTGAGCAGACCCTGCTGGGCGTCGCGCACCAGTTCCAGCAAATCACCGACTGGCACCGCCAGCGCCCGGAATTCGGACAGGAGCAAGCCTGATGCAATGGGAAGTCGTAATCGGGCTTGAGGTTCACGCTCAGCTCGCCACCCAGTCAAAGATCTTCTCCGGCTCTTCCACCACCTACGGTGCCGAGCCCAACACCCAGGCCAGCGCCGTGGACCTCGGCCTGCCGGGCACCCTGCCGGTGCTCAACGAGCAGGCCGTGGCCATGGCCGTGCGCTTCGGCCTCGCCGTCGATGCCGCCGTTGCCGGCCGTTCGGTGTTCGAGCGCAAGAACTACTTCTACCCGGATCTGCCCAAGGGCTACCAGACCAGCCAGATGGATCAGCCCATCGTCGGCCCTGGCGTGCTCGAGATCCTGTTGGAAGATGGCACGCGCAAGTCGATCCGCATCCACCATGCCCACCTCGAGGAAGATGCCGGCAAGTCGCTGCACGAAGACTTCCAGGGCATGACCGGTATCGACCTCAACCGTGCCGGCACACCGCTGCTGGAAATCGTCTCCGAACCGGACATGCGTTCCGCCAAGGAAGCGGTGGCCTACGTGAAGGCGATCCACGCCATCGTCACCTACCTGGGCATCTCCGACGGCAACATGGCCGAAGGTTCCCTTCGTTGCGACGTCAACGTCTCGGTGCGCCCCAAGGGTCAGGAAGCCTTCGGCACCCGCGCGGAGATCAAGAACGTCAACTCCTTCCGCTTCATCGAGCGCGCCATCCACTTCGAGGTGGAGCGTCAGATCGAGCTGATCGAGGACGGCGGCAAGGTCGTGCAGGAAACCCGCCTGTATGATCCGGACGCCGACGAGACGCGCAGCATGCGCACCAAGGAAGAAGCCAACGATTACCGCTACTTCCCGTGCCCGGACCTGCTGCCGGTGGAAGTGGACGAGGCCTACATCGAACACCTGCGCCAGACCCTGCCGGAACTGCCGGCCGAGAAACGCGCCCGTTTCGAAAGCGAACTTGGCCTGTCCGCCTATGACGCCAGCGTGCTGTCCGCCAGCCGCGAGATGGCCGACTTCTTCGAGGAAGTGAAGGATGTCTGCGGCGACGCCAAGCAGGCCGCCAACTGGGTGCAGGGCGAGCTGGCCGGTCGTCTCAACAAGGAAAACCTCGACATCACCGTCAGCCCGGTCTCCGCGGCGCAGTTGGGCGGCCTGATCAAGCGCATCGTCGATGAGACCATCAACGGCAAGGCCGCCAAGCAGGTGTTCGCTGCACTGTGGGATGGCGAAGGCAAGAGCGCCGACGAGATCATCGAGTCACGCGGCCTCAAGCAGGTCACCGACACCGGTGCCATCGAAGCCGTGGTCGATCAGGTGATCGCCGACAACCCGGCCCAGGTGACCCAGTATCAGGAAGCCGAGCCGGACAAGCGTGGCAAGATGATCGGCTTCTTCGTCGGTCAGGTGATGAAGGCCTCGCGCGGCACCGCCAATCCGCAACAGGTCAACAAGGTGCTGAAAGACAAGCTGGATAGCCTCAGCTGATCGCGTGGTCGATGATCAGGACAGCGCCGGCTCTGATGCCGATGCCCCTGATCTTGACCACCAGCACGTGAACGACGGCCAGTCGCGGAGCTCCGTGGCTGGCCGTCGTCGGTCTGGAAGGGCTTGCCCCTCTCCTCAACTCGTCGCGACATGAAGGATGTTCTGATGGCAGATGATGTCGGTGCTCGCCTGCGGGCATTGCGTACCTTGCGTGGCATCTCGCAACGCGAGCTGGCAAAGCGCTGCGGTGTGACACACTCGAGCCTGTCACTGATCGAACAGGGCAAGGTCAGCCCGTCGGTGAGTTCACTGTCGAAGATTCTCGCCGCCATTCCCATGAGTGTCGGCGACTTCTTCACCATGGAGCTCGAGAACACCGCCAAGGTGTTCTACAGCGAGGAGGAGCTGATCAACGTCGGCAGCGGCGATGTCATCTTCAAGCTGGTGGGCGCCAAGCGGCGTGACCGCGCCCTGTCGTTCATGGTCGAGACCTACCCGCCCGTCACTGACACCGGCCGCGAGATGATCACCCATCAGGGTGAGGAAGCGGGCGTGGTCATCGAGGGCGAGATAGAGATCACCATCGGTGGCGACACGCGGGTATTGAAGGCGGGCGACGCCTACTACTTCGATACCAACGTGCCGCATCGCTTCCGCAACATCGGTGATGTCGAGTGTCGCCTGGTCAGCTGCGCGACGCCGGCGCGGATGTTCTAGCCCTTGTGGCGAAGGCAAGAAAGAAGAGGCCACGCAATCGCGTGGCCTCTTCTTTCTTCGCAAGCTCCTGAGTTCACGGGAACCTACACAGCTCATTTCAGTTCAGCGCATTCCAATTCAGCTCAGCTCGATCCAGACACTCTTGAGCTGGGTGTATTCCGCCAGCGAGTGATGTGACTTGTCACGGCCGTTGCCGGACTGCTTCACCCCACCGAAGGGCATGGTCTGATCGCCCCCCGCCCAGTTGTTGACGAAGACCTGACCGGATTCGAGACGATGCGTCACGCGCATGATGCGATCGATGTCCTGACTCCACACCCCTGCCGCCAACCCGAAATCACTGTCATTGGCCAACGCCAGCGCTTCGTCTTCGGTCTCGAAGCCGAACACAGACAGCACCGGCCCGAATATTTCCTCACAGCCGATCGCCATCTGTGGCGTGACGCCGTCGAAGACTACCGGACGAATGAAGAGTCCGGGCCCGTCGACCTCCTCACCGCCGGCGCGCAGTGCCGCGCCCTCCTCGATGCCCTGCCGGATATAGCCCATCACGCGTTCATATTGTGTGCTGTCGACCATCGCGCCCATGAAGCTTGCCGGGTCCAGCGGGTCGCCAGGCTGCATGCGTTCGGCAGCCGCCACTACCTTGGCGACGAAGGCATCGCGGATCGAGTTCTCCACCAGCAGACGGGAACCCGCGATGCAGACCTCACCCTGGTTGTAGAAGATGGCGGCAGCGGCGCTTTCGGCGACGCGATCCAGATTGGCGCAATCGGCGAAGACGATGTTGGGACTCTTGCCGCCACACTCCAGGAACACCCGCTTCAGATTCGACTGCCCGGCGTACTGCATCAACTGCTTGCCAACGGCGGTGGAACCGGTGAAGGCCAGGCACTCGACGTCCATCGACAGCGCCAGCGCACGCCCGACGGTATGCCCGAAGCCCGGCAGCACCTGGAAGACGCCGCTCGGGATACCGGCCTCACGCGCCAGCTGCGCCAGACGCAGCGCCGACAGCGGTGACTTCTCCGACGGTTTGAGGATGACGCTGTTGCCCGCCGCCAGCGCCGGGGCGATCTTCCACGCCGTCATCATCAGCGGGAAGTTCCACGGCACGATGGAGGCCACCACGCCCAGCGGTTCGCGCAGCACCATGCCCAGCGCCTGCTGACCGGTCGGGGCGACCTCACCGTAAAGCTTGTCGATGGACTCGGCCTGGTGGCGGATCGAGCCGATCGCCCCGGCCATGTCGTTCAGCGCGCTGGTGACCGGCTTGCCCATGTCGAGGCTATCCAGCAACGCCAGCTCATCCTGATGGGCTTCCATCAGCTCGGCCAGCCTGAGCAACACCTGCTTGCGCCGGGTCGGGGCCATGCGCGACCAGACACCGCTCTTGAAGGCGGCACGCGCATGACGAATGGCGATCTCGGCATCGGCGCTGTCACAGCTGGCGACCATCGCCAGCCGCTCACCGGTGGCCGGGTTGAGGCTCTCGAAGGTCTCGCCGCTGACCGCCGGCACGAATTCGTCATTGATGAAGGCATTGCCTTGCAACTGCGGGGTCAGGCGAGCGGCCAGCGCCTGCCATTCGGCCAATGTCTGAGGACGGCTCATGATCAGGATTCCGAGGTCAGGGAAGAGGAAGGTTCAGAGGATGGAGTAGAGGAGAGTGAAGAAGGCAGCGAGGACGAGGGCGAAGTGGCCTTCAGCGCTGCGGAAGAGCAAGTGGCGGCGTGACTCGCCAGCTGGCGCGCCGTTTCATCCAGTGCCGCGCGCGCCAGACTGACCAGCGCATCGATCTGCTCATGCGTGATCACCAGCGGCGGCGAGATGATCATGGTGTCACCCACCGAGCGCATCACCAGCCCCGTCTCGAAACAGATATCACGACACAGGTTGCCGACGGCCAGGCTGGCAGCGAAGCGCTCGCCACTGGCCTTGTCGGCCACCAGCTCCAGCGCCCCCATCAGGCCAAGCGAACGCGCCTCGCCGACCAGCGGGTGGTCTGCAAGCGTGGCCCAGCGACTGGCGAGATACGGCCCCAGGTCGTCACGCACCCGGGTGACGATATCCTCGCGATGCATGATCTCGAGGGTCTTGAGCGCCACGGCGGCACACACCGGGTGTCCGGAATAGGTGAAGCCATGGAAGAACTCGCCGCCCTCTTCGATCAGCGTATCGGCGACCCTGTCGCCGACCAGCACACCGCCGATCGGCAGGTAACCGGAGGACAACCCCTTGGCGATGGGCATCAGATCGGGCTTCAGGTCGTAATGCTGACTGCCGAACCATTCGCCGAGGCGACCGAAGCCGCAGATGACCTCATCCACCACCAGCAGGATGTCATATTTCGCCAGCACGGCCTTGATGGCAGGCCAGTAGCTGTCAGGCGGCATGATCGCACCGCCGGCACCCTGCACGGGCTCCGCCAGGAAGGCGGCCACATTGTCCGGGCCCAGTTCCTGAATGCGCGCATCCAGCGCCTCGGCACACAGTCGCCCGAAATCGTCTCGGCTATGTGTGTCAGATGCCGGGCTTTCACTACCCTTTCCACGACCTTCCGCGAACCAGTAAGGCTGGCGGATATGCGTGATGCCGGGCACACAGGGGCCGCCCTGGGCGTGCATCGGTGCCATGCCACCCAGGCTCATACCCGCGACGGTCGAGCCGTGATAGCCATTCTCGCGCGCGATGATCCACTGCTTTTCCGGCTTGCCCTTGAGCGCCCAGAACCGCCGAACCATGCGCAGCATGCTGTCGTTGGCTTCAGAGCCGGAGCCGGTGAAGAAGACATGATTGATATGCTCAGGCGCGAGACGACACAGCTCGGCCGCCAGCTCGATCGCCGGCGGGTGGGCGGTCTTGAAGAAGGTGTTGTAGTACGGCAGCTGCGTCATCTGCTGGCTGGCCGCCGCGACCATTTCCGGCTGGTCATAGCCGAGATTCACGCACCACAGCCCCGCCATGCCATCGAGGATCCGCTGGCCATCGGCGTCATGGATATAGACGCCGCTGGCACCGGTGATGATACGACTGCCCTGCTCGCCCAGCTGCTTGAAGTCGGTAAACGGGTGCAGGTGGTGGCGCGCATCCAGCACCTTCAGGCGTTCGCCAGCGTCATTCATTGCCATCTTCACGCCTCCTCGCGAGTCGGGTAACAGGTCGGCAAGGTGCCGCCCTCGGCCTTGTCACGACAGGCCGCGGCAAAGCCTTCCAGAATCGCCTGATACAAGGCGTGCTCACGCGGCTTCCATTCCGGGTGCCACTGCACCGCCAGCGTGAAGGACGCCACACCACTGACCGAGACCGCCTCGATTAGCCCATCCGGGGCAACCGCTTCGATATCCAGGCCCTCACCAAGACGGGCGACCCCCTGCTGATGCAAGGAATTGACCTGCGCCTCGGGCGCGGCGTAAAGCCCTGCCAGCACTCCGCCGGGCGAGATGCTGATGGCATGCGATGGCGCGAACTGCGCCTCGAGATCGCCCTTGGGCTCACGATGATCCATCAGGCCTGGCACCTTCTGCACCGCCTGGTGCAAGCTGCCGCCGAAGGCAACGTTCAGCTCCTGAAACCCGCGGCAGATCCCCAGCAGCGGCAGTCGCAACTCAAGCGCCAGCGGCACCCAGCAGAGCACCGCAGCATCGCGGGCCGGGTCTTCATAGGTGTTCTCCGGCGCGCTGGTCTCGCCGTAGCGTGAGGGGTGCATGTTGGAATAGCTGCCAGTCAGCAGCAGACCATCCAGGCGTGCCAGCAAGGCGCTGGCGGCGTCGGGCTCGACATCCTCCCAGACCGGAATGACCACCGGATCCAGTCCGAATTCACGCAGGGCGCTGACGTACTTGTCGGTCACCATATGCGCCGGATGACCTTCTACGGTGCGACGGCAGGCAATGACGCCCACCAGGGGACGAGGTGGCATGGGATCTCCTTTGAGGCGAACAAGCAGGCCTTGGATAATTGGTATGTTTTAATCAACATAGACTGAACGTCTTTCCTTGCCAACCCGACGAAACGACGATTTCACAGAAATCTATGCAAAATCCTGTTTTAAAACAATTTATTGCCATAACGCCAAGACCACCCAGCAACGCAAACCATCATGTGTTGTAAAATATTTGACAACAATGGCCATGATGGCGATATATAAACCACAACATCCCATGCCCACAGGTGATATCCATGTACAGCCTCCCCGTCGATGAGGCCAGAGAATTTCTGGACCGTCATCCGGAAATCGAGAACATCGATCTGCTGATCAGTGACATCAGCGGCATCCAGCGCGGCAAGCGAATCCCGCGCGAGAATCTGGAAAAGGCCTATGAGAATGGCATCAACCTGCCAGGCTCCGTCTTCGCACTGGATATCGCCGGCAACACCATCGAGGAAACCGGGCTGGGGCTCAGCAGCGGTGACAGTGATCAGGTCTGCCGCCCCATCCCCGGCACCTTGATGGCAGCCCCCTGGCTGCGCAACGGCAAGCAGGGGCAGCTGCTGATGAACATGCGTGATGACAAGGATGGCCCCTTCTTTGCCGACCCGCGCAATCAGCTGCAGAAACAGGTCGATATTCTTGCCGACATGGGCCTGACGGCGGTCGTCGCGCTGGAACTGGAGTTCTATCTGGTCGATCGCGAGCGCGATGACCTGGGCATGGTGCAGCCGCCGTGCTCCCCGCTAACAGGCGAGCGCGCCAGCGAAAGCCAGCTCTATTCCATCGGCGAGCTGGATGAGTACGCCGACTTCCTCGACGAGATCCAGACTGCCGCGCGTATCCAACAGCTGCCGCTGGATACCGCGCTCAAGGAATGTGCGCCGGGCCAGTTCGAGATCAACCTGATCCATCTCGACGATGTCATGAAGGCCTGTGACAGCGCTGTCCTGCTCAAGCGTCTGATCAAGGGCGTCGCCCTGCGCCACGGCTTCGATGCCACCTTCATGGCCAAGCCGTATGGCGACGAGGCCGGCAACGGCATGCATGCGCACATGAGCCTGTTGGACCAGCACGGCAACAATGTCTTCGCCGCGCAGGACGAGAATCCGCTGGGCACCGAGACCCTGCGTCACGCCATCGGCGGCCTGCTGGAACTGATGCCCGCCTCGATGGCGCTGTTTGCGCCCAACCTGAATTCCTATCGCCGCTTTCAGCAGGGCCTGTACGTGCCGATGGCGCCGACCTGGGGCTTCGACAATCGCTCGGTCGCCATCCGCATCCCCTCCGGCCCCAACGAGGCACGTCGTCTCGAGCACCGCGTCGCCGGGGCCGACGTCAATCCCTACCTGCTGCTGGCCACCTTGCTGGCCTCGGTGATCCACGGCATCACGCATCAGGTCTCGCCGGGCGAGCCGGTCACCGGCAATGCCTATGACCAGTTCGAGCCGAGCCTGACCAACAGCTGGCCCGAGGCGCTGACGCTGCTGGAGGAAAGTGAAGCATTGGCCCATGCCTTCAGCGAGCGCTTCCTGAACGTCTTCATTGCTGGCCGTCGCGCGGAGCGTGAAGCGGCCATGCAGATCATCAGCCGTCTGGAATACGACTGGTACCTGCGCAACATCTGATCCACACCGACCTCTCCACCAACTCCAGGGCTCAGGACATGACAATCATAAAAACCGTCGCTGCCCGCGACTTCGTTGGTCACTCGCTGCATGGCCACGGCTTTGCAGACCGGCTCCCCGCAGAGCGCTGCTGCGCTGACCAAGTCAGTACCGAGCACTTCCTCGCTGCATGGGAGGCCCGGGCATGAATCAGGTCTCTCCCGTCCCCCCAGCGTCCCCACACCCCTTCGCTCCCTCCGTCAGCGTCCGTGGCAAGGGGCGCAGCATTGCCATGTTCGGCGTCATCCTGGCACTGGTGCTGGGCATCACCTTTACCCATGAGGCCGGCACGCCGTTCGGCTGGATCAGCCTCGTGCCATCGCTGATCGTGCTGGTGGTCGCCATCGCGACCCATCGCACCCTGGAAGCCCTGGCCATCGGCGCGCTCGCGGGTCTGCTGATACTGCAGCCTGACGACTACATCGGAGAGCTGGCCGATATCTCGCTGGGCGTGATGATGAACGAGACCATCGCCTGGCTGATTCTGGTCTGTGGGCTGATGGGCGGTTTCATCGCCATGATGGAGAAGTCCGGCTGCACGCTGAGTTTCAGCAACATGATCGGTCGCCTGCTCAAGACACGCCGTCAGTCGCTGATCGGCACCGTGATCCTCGGCACCCTCATCTTCATCGATGACTATCTGAATGCCCTGGCGACGCCGGCGGCGATGAAACGCCTGACGGACCGCTTCGGGGTCTCGCGTGAGAAGCTGGCCTATATCGTCGACTCGACTGCCGCGCCCATCTGCATTCTGGTGCCCCTCTCGACCTGGGCGGTGTACTTCTCCCAGCTGCTCGAGGAAGGCGGCGCCACCGAAAGCGGCATGTCGCTCTATATCCAAGCGATTCCCTACATGCTGTATGGCTGGATCGCGATGGCGCTGGCCATGCTGGTCGCCATTGGCCTGATGCCGGACATCGGCCCGATGAAGGCCGCCGAGCGACGCGCCAAGGCCGGCCAGCCGATTCCTGACGGCACCCCGGAGCCCCTGCCGGAAGCCCAGGCGCCGCAGTCCAGCCCCTGGGTCGGCCTGATGAACTTCGTGCTGCCAATGGCCGTGCTGATCGGCGCCAGCGCCTGGTTCGAGATCGACCTGCTCAAGGGCGTGATCGTCGCTACGCTGTTCACCATCCTGCTGTATCTCGCCCAGCGCCTGGTGTCGTTTTCCTCGCTGATGGACGCGGTGATGGACGGCTTTCGCACCATGATGCTGCCCCTGGCCATCGTGGCGGTCGGGTTCGTGCTGCGCGAGGTCAATGACCAGCTCGGCATGACCACCTTCATGATCGAGAGCCTGACACCCTACCTGACTCCGGCGATCCTGCCGGCCATCGTGTTCGTCAGCATGGCCGTCGTGGTCTTCGCGACCGGCTCCTCCTGGGGCGTGTTCGTGATCTCGATCCCGATCGTGATTCCCATCGCGCTGCACATGGATGCCTCGCTGCCGCTGATCGTCGGTGCCCTGCTGTCAGCCTCCAGCTTCGGTAGCCACGCCTGCTTCTTCTCGGACTCTTCGGTGCTGTCCTCACAAGGTTGCGGGGTCCAGCCGATGCAGCATGCGCTGACGCAACTGCCCTACACCTTGATCGGTGCGCTGGTCACGACGCTGGGCTTCCTGCTGATGGGGTTCTGGATCGCCGGCTGACCCAACACTCACGCCATGAATCGGCAAGACATGCACTGCGCCCCGCTTTCACAGGCGGGGCGCAGTGCGTTGTGCATGACCTGTTTGCCTGCACCTCTCACCATGGCCACTCGCTTTCATCAGGGCCGCCTGTCTTGTCCCTCTTTGTCTAGCCCATGAAAAAGCCGCCTCCCGATAAGGGAGGCGGCTTGGGGCATTCTGGAGAACAGGCTGATCAGATACCGAGCTTGTCGCGGGTCTGGTAGTACCAGGCACCCACGGCAGACAGCGGCACCCGCAGCATGCGGCCACCGGGGAACGGCAGGTGCGGCAGGCCGGCGAAGGCATCGAAGCGGCCATCACGGCCGGTCATCACCTCACTGATCAAGCGCCCTGCCAGATGGCTGCAGGTCACGCCATGCCCGGAATAGCCCTGGGCGTAGTAGACGTTGTCATTGAGCACGCCGAACTGGGGCAGACGATTGAGCGTCATCAGGAAGGTACCGCTCCAGGCGTAGTCGATCTTGACGTTGGCCAGTTGCGGGAAGGCCTTGAGCATCTTGGGGCGAATCAAGGCTTCGATATTGCTGGGGTCTTCGCCGCCATAATTGACGCCGCCACCGAAGATGAGTCGGTTGTCACGGGTCAGGCGGTAGTAATCGAGCAGGTAATTGCAGTCTTCCACCGCCATGTTGTTGGGCAGCAGACTACGCGCCACATCCTCCGCCAGCGGTTCGGTGGTGATGATCTGGGTACCACAGGGCATCGACTTACCTTCAAGCTCCGGCAGCACGCCGTTGAGGTAGGCATTGCCCGCCATTACGACGCGGTCGGCCCGCAGGGTACCGCCCGCGGTCTTGAGCACGACGGGGCTGCCATGCTCGAGACTCAGCAGCGGGCTGTGCTCGAAGATCACGCCGCCCAGTGACTCGAAGGCTGCGGCTTCGCCCAACACCAGATTGAGCGGATGGATGTGGCCACCGGAGTGATCGACCAGCGCGCCCGTATAGCCTTCGGCACTCACTTCACGCTTGTAGGCATCGCCTTCCAGCAATTCGAGACTGGTATTGCCATAGCGCTCCCACAGCGCCTTGTGCTCCTTGAGCCCCTTGAGCTGACGCGCATTGCAGGCGGCAAACAGATTGCCTTCGCGCAGGTCACAATCGATGCCATAACCGGCGATACGCTCACGAATGATGCGGTTGCCTTCAAAGGCCATGTCGCCCAGCGCACGTGCCGTCTGGGCGCCGAAACGCTCCTCGATCACATCCATGTCGCGGCTGTAGCTGTTGACGATCTGCCCGCCATTGCGACCGGATGCACCGTAACCCACGCGGGCGGCCTCCAGCACCATCACCTTGAGGCCCTGCTCGGCCAGGTGCAGCGCCGCCGAGATGCCGGTAAAGCCAGCCCCGACGACGCAGACATCACAGCTGACATCTCCCGCTAGCGGGGGCCGTTCGGGCGCGGCATTGGCTGAGGCGGCATACCAGGAGGCAGCATGTTCCAGGGGCAGAGAGGCACTCATGACAATTTCCTTGTGGTTATTTTAATCAACATCAAAGCACGATATCACGGATCATTGAGCCAATCACGTCGACTTTGACATGCAATAATCACCACAAGCAGCATCCTGCCAACACAGAGTGCCCTACCTGAAACGCCGAGAGGCCGTGACGACTGTCACGACCTCTCGGCTCCGTCATGGGCTTGCCCCGCAGGGTGAGACATACAGTGCTAGACACGCAGCAGCAGGTGCTCCCGCTCCCACGAGCTGATGACCTGGAAGTACTCACGATGCTCGGCGCGCTTGACGGCCAGATAGCTCTTCACGAAGCGCTCGCCGAGAATATCCGCCAACGGCTTGCAGGAGTGCAGCGCATTCAGTGCAGGCCCGATATCGTCCGGCAAGGAATTACCGCCCTCCCAGGCAGAGCCCACAGCCGGCGGACGCGGCTCGATCTGCGCCATCATGCCCAGATAACCACAGGCCAGCGAGGCAGCCATCACCAGATAGGGATTGGCGTCGGCGCCGGCCAGACGGTTCTCGACCCGCGTCCCCTCGGCATCTGACACCGGCACCCGCAAACCGACGGTGCGGTTGTCAAAACCCCATTCGACGTTGATCGGCGCGGAGCCACTGGTCTCGCTGCGCATCAGGCGGCGATAGGAATTGACGTTGGGCGCGAAGAACGGCATCGCGGACGGCATGTAGGTCTGCAAGCCGCCGATGAAGTTGCGAAACAGGGTGCTGGCCCGCCCCTCATCATCCGCGAACAGGTTCCTGCCGGTCGAGACATCCACCAGGCTCTGATGGATATGCATCGAGCTGCCCGGCTGATAGGCCATCGGCTTGGCCATGAAGGTGCCGTACATGCCGTGGCGCAATGCCGTCTCGCGCAACGTGCGCTTGAACATCACGACCTGATCGGCCAGCGCCAGCGGGTCACCATGCTCGAAATTGACCTCCATCTGCCCGGCGCCCTCCTCATGGATCAGGGTATCGAGATCCAGCCCCATGGCCTCGCAGTAGTCATACATCTCCTCGAAGAGCGGATCGAACTCATTGACCGCATCGATGGAATAGGACTGACGGCTGCTCTCCTGACGACCGCTGCGCCCGATGGGCGGCTCCAGCGGATAGTCGGAGTCCTTGTTGGTCTTGACGAGGTAGAACTCGGCTTCGGGGGCCACCACCGGCTTCCAGCCGCGTGCGGCATACAGTGCCAGCACTCGCTTGAGCACATAGCGCGGCGACAGCTCCACCGGATCACCATTGAGGTAATAGCAGTCATGAATGATCTGCGCGGTGGGGTCTTCCGCCCACGGCACCAGATAGACGGCACTGGTATCCGGGATCAGCTGCATGTCCTGCTCGGCCGGATTCCAGAAGCGGCTGTCTTCATCATCCGGATACCCGCCGGTGACGGTCTGGATGAAGATGGAGTCCGGCAGGCGCGGTCGCCCGCCATTGAGGTACTTGCGCGCCGGCATGATCTTGCCCTTGAGAATGCCGGTCAGGTCGGTGACCAGACATTCCACCTCGGTGATGCCATGTGCCGTGAACCATTCCTGCAGCACGGCTTCGTCGTCTTCGCGACCAGTGGGTTCGTACTTCATGACACCTTCCTTGAACGCTACAGGGCAGGCCACGCGCTCGGCAGCCTGCTTCGATAGACCCGATTGCCAGCGCTCAGCGCGCCTTCACCTCGGACCACAGCTGCTGGAATATCTGCAGCTGCTCGCCGGAGAGACTCGGTGAAAAACGCAGTCGCGCCATGTCCTCTTCGGAGGGCTGAATCGGTGGCTGAGTCAGCACCTCATCCAGATACGGCTCTGCCGCGGCATTGGGGCTGGCGTAGTAGTTGTAGTTGGAGAGCTGCGCGCCGACCCGGGCATCGAGAATGAAGTTGATGAAGGCATTCGCCAGCTCCGGGTGTGGCGCCCTGGCGGGAATCATCATCGAATCTACCCACTTCTCGGTGTCCTCATCGGGGATGACGAGATGGCCGCAGCGAAACGCAGCGTGTCAGTTGTCATCGTGATGCTCCATGCGTGGCTTCGACTCAGACATCAATCAGAGCTCCCTCGATTCAGAGCTCCCTCGGTTCAGCGCGACTGCACCTCAGACCAGAGTTGCTGAAATACCTGCAGTTGCTGGCCGGAGAGACTCGGTGAGAAACGCAGGCGCGCCATGTCATCCTCAGAGGGCTGAATCGGTGGCTGAGTCAGTACCTCATCCAGATACGGTGCCGCGGCGGCATTGGGGCTGGCGTAGTAGTTGTAGTTGGAGAGCTGCGCGCCGACCTTGGCATCCAGAATGAAGTTGATGAAGGCGTTCGCCAGCTCCGGGTGCGGTGCCTTGGCCGGAATCATCATCGAATCCACCCACTTCTCGGCACCTTCGTCAGGAATCACGAACTTGATGTCAGCGAAGGACTCCGGGTTTTCCTCCAGATAGAACAGGTAGTCGCCGTTGTAGGACAGCGCGCCATGGGTGACCTTGCGCGCCAGCTGCTGAAGCGCCGGCGTGCCATCGGAGAAGCCGCTGAAGTTGTCGCGGTGCTTGGTCTCGATCAGCAACTTGGCAGCTTCGCGCCAGTCATCCAGGTCGGTGCAGTCGTAGCCGTGCCCCAGATAGGCACAGGCAGATCCCATGCTGACCTGGCCATCGCCCATCAGGCTGAACGGCCAGGCACCATTGACCTCAGGGTCAAACAACACCGACCAGCTCTTGGGAGCGTCCTTGAAGGTGCTGGCGTTGTAGACCAGCCCCGTCACGCCCCATTGATAGGGAGCGGTATATTCGGCGCCCGGATCGAAGTTCGGGTCACTGAACTGCTCGGCGACATTGGCCAGGTTCGGGACCTTGGCCTTGTCGATCTTCTGCACCAGGCCGGTTTCGATCAGACGCGGCACGTAATAGTTGGACGGCACGATGATGTCGTACTGGGAGACGCCGCCCGCGTTGAGCTTGGCCAGCATTTCCGGCAGCGAGTTGTAGTAGTTCTCGACTACCTCGACGCCGAACTTCTCCTCGAAAGCGGTGATGATTTCCGGGTCCATGTACTGGGTCCAGTTGAAGAGATACAGCTTCTTGTCTTCGGCCTGGACGGCACCTGCCAGCAGCAGACTGCCGATGGCGACAGCGAAACGCAGCGTGTTGTTTGTCATTGTGATGCTCCGCTCAATGTGCTTGAGAAATGATGGGGTGTGCGTGATGAATGATCAGGCCCGACGTCGGCAAGGACAGCAGTGTCAGACCGCCTGTGGATATTGCGTATGCTCACGACGCCGCGCGCCGGCGTGACAGCGCAAGACTCACGATCGCCGCCAGGGCGACCACCGCCATCATCAGGGTGGCGATGGCATTGATCTCCGGTGTCACGCCCTTGCGTATCGCGCTCCAGATGTAGATCGGCAAGGTGGCGCTCTCCGGTCCGGCGGTAAAGAAGCTGATCACGAAGTCATCCAGCGACAGCGTGAAGGAGAGCAGGAAGCCCGAGATCAACGCCGGCTTCAGGGTCGGCAACATGAAGAACTGCACGCGCTGGCGCGGCGTGGCATAGAGGTCCTTGGCTGCCTCGAACAATGTCGGATCCAGACCGACGAAGCGTGAATAGACGATCAGCGCCACGAAGGGAATCTGGAAGGTGACATGCGCGATGATCATGGTGCCCAGCCCCGGCGACAGCAGACCGGTCAACTCATTGATCTTGACGAAGAAGGTCATTTCCGAGATCCCGAACACGATGTCCGGCAGCACGATGGGCAGATAGATCAGCACGATCAGCCAGCCCAGCTTGCGATGACGGTGGCGATACATGCCATACCCGATCAGCGTGCCGATCATCAGTGCCAGCAATGACGACACCACCGCCAGCCACAGCGAATTGCCCAGCGCCGACAGAATCGCGTCATTGCCCAGCAGACGTCGATACCAGCGCAGTGACACGCCGGTGAAGCTGGCGGCACTGTTGGAGGCATTGAAGGAGAACAACATCACCACGATCAGCGGCAGATACAGAAAACCGAGCGTCAGCCACCAGAAGCCCCGCAATCCCTTGTGAAGTCCGCCGCGCGTCATATCACCACCTCTTCACCGCCACCCAGGCGCCTGCCGATGCGACGCATGGCATAGAGTCCGATGAAGGTCGCGATCAACATCAGGATCGCCCCCGCCGCCCCCAGTGGCCAGTTGGCACTGCCGGAGAACTGATTGGCGACCAGATTGCCCAGCATCATGCCCTTGCCACCGCCGAGCAGTTCCGGAATCACGTACATGCCGAACGCCGGGATCGCCACCAGCACCACCCCCGCCAGCAGCCCCGGCAACGTCTGGGGGAATACCGCATGCCAGAAAGCCTTGAGCGGCGAGGCGTAGAGATCCTGCGCCGCTTCCACCAGCGAGAGATTGAGCTTCTCGAAAGCGGCATACAGCGGCAGCACCATGAAGGGCAGGAAGTTGTAGACCAGCCCCAGCGTGACCGCGAAATTGGACGGATAGAGCCCCATGTTGGGCGCGATCATGCCCATGGCCTCGGCCAGCTCCGCCAACGGCGTGCCCGGCGCCAGCAGGTTCATCCAGCCAAAGGTGCGGATGACCTGATTGGTCCAGGACGGTACGACTACCGCCAGCAGCATGATCGGCCGCCAGCGCTGGTCTGACTGCGAGATGTAATAGGCGATCGGATAGGCCACCAGCACCACCAGCACAGTGGAAAGCACGGTCTGCCACAGCGAGCGCCCCAGCGTCATCAGGTTGCCCGGGCTCCAGCCGAGAAAGCCCTGTCCGGCCAGCTGCTGAAACGAGGTCAATGACAACGGCATTTCCGGCAGCCCATAGGGGCCGTTGGTCATGAAGGCCACGCTCATCAGATAGAGACTGGGCAGCACCAGAAAGACGATGATCCACAGTGCACCGGGCGCGACCGTCAGCAACAGGTGGCGTGACTCGGCGACCACCGCGCGGCTGCGCGCAGTGGCCAGGGTTGCGTGATAGGCCATCGTCATTTCCCCAGCGTGATCAGGTCTTGCGCGGCGACCACCACATCGACCTGGTCGCCGACTTCCGGCAACTGGCCACCTCGGTTGTTGACCACCACCTGCACGCTGACACCCGCTACCTCGACACGATATTCGGCGTGGCTGCCGCGGTAGAGTCGCTCCTGCACTCGGCCCGGCAAGTGATTTTCCAGCACGTCGTGACGCTCGAACTCGCTGGCGGGTCGCCGGCGCAGGTCCAGCGTCTCGGGACGCAACAGCAGCAGACTGCCAGTGCCCGGCGCCTGTGCGGTCAGTACGCCCAGCGGCGTGGTCAGTCGGATGGCGTCACTGCGGCTGTCATCGCGAGCCGTGACGTCGAACAGATTGGCATGGCCCATGAAGCGCGCCACGAAGGCATTGGCCGGACGCTCGTAGATCTCACGCGGCGAGCCCACCTGCTGGAGGCTGCCGCTGTCGAGCACCGCAATGCGGTCCGACATCACCATCGCTTCCTGCTGATCATGGGTAACGAAGACGAAGGTCATGCCCAGGCGCTTCTGCAGGCGCAGCAGCTCGATCTGGATCTGGCTGCGCAGGCCGGCATCCAGCGCCGACAGCGGCTCATCCAGCAGCAGCACATCCGGCTCGCAGACCAGCGCCCGCGCCAGCGCGATGCGCTGACGCTGACCACCGGAGAGCTGGTCGACCCGGCGATCGATCAGGCTGCCCAGCTTGATGAACTCCGCCATCTCGGCAACCCTGGCCTCGCGCTCCCGGGGGGCGACACCGCGCATCTTCAGGCCGAATGCCAGGTTGTCGCGCACCGACAGATGCGGAAACAGCGCATAGGACTGGAAGACCGTGTTGACGCTGCGCTGATGCGGCGGCACCTCGGTGACATCCCGCCCGCCGATCACCACCTGACCTTCATCCAGCGCCTCGAGACCGGCCAGAATCCGCAACAGTGTCGTCTTGCCACAGCCCGAAGGCCCCAGCAGCGTGAAGAACTCGCCGGGCTGGATGCTCAGGTCCACGCCATCCAGCGCCGCCACCTCATTGCCGAAGCGCTTGTGCAGCCCCTTGAGCTGGATGGAGGATGCCGCGCGTCGCGGCAGCGCGGGCTGATCCGCATTGGTGCCGTGGCTCTCGCCGATGCTCTCATTGACGGTATCGCCAAGGTTCTCACCGGCATTATCGTCGAAGCTCTCACCGACATGCTCACTGACGCTTTCGCTGGCGTGCGTGCCGCCAGGCGCCCGCACGCCGGCAGGCTTTCTCGTCGTGTGCTGCTCGGGCGTACCAGCGTCCTTGCCATCCACCGCGCTCATCGCGCCTCCCTTGCGATTACTCACCAGTCGTTTCCAGCTCTTGGGCTGTCGGGGTGTTCAACAGTGTCAAATGTGCAGCACCTTCATCATGGCCTCGGCCTAGAGCCGATCACGCAACGTGTAGAAGCTGGTCGCCAGGACCAGCAGAGGAGTTCGCAGCCAGCGCCCACCCACGAAGGGGCGGTGCGGCATGGCGGCAAAGATATCGAAACGTTCTGCCTGACCGGCGATGGTCTCGGCGACCAGCTTGCCCGCCAATCCTGCAAGCGACATGCCATGTCCCGAGTAGCCCTGGGCGTAATAGACATTCGGCGCGAGACGCCCGAAGTCCGGCGCGCGGTTCATGGTGATGGCCACGTCACCACCCCAGCGGTAATCGATCGCCACGCCATCGAGCACCGGAAACAGGCGGCGAATCTTGCTGTCCATGCGCGCCTTGAGGCAACGCGGCTCCTGACCGGTATAGCTCACCTCACCGCCATACAGCAGGCGCCTGTCGGCAGAAAGACTGTAGTAGTCGAGCACGAAGTTGGCATCGGAAAGCGCGTCATCCTGCGGCAGGACCTGCGCGACCTGAGCCTCGCTGAGCGGTTCGGTGGCGACGATGTAATTGGCGACACGCATGATGCGCTCTTCCAGCGAGGCGACGAGGCCATTGAGGTAGGCATTGGTGGCCACGACCACGAATTCGGCGCTCACGCAGCCATGCTCGGTATGGATACGAGCACGCCGTGAGGTGCCATCGGGTGTATCGCCGCTCTGGCCGTGGTCGAGCTGACGCACCCGGCTCTGTTCGCAGAGCATGACGCCGGCCTGCTGGGCAGCTCGCGCAAGTCCGAGGGTATAGTTGAGCGGATGCAGATGACCGCCCTCACCATCATGCAACGCGCCCGGATAGGCGTCGGTGACGACCCGCTCGCGCAGCGCATCGCCCTGCAGCCACTGCAGCGCGTGATAGTCGTAATCGCGTGCCATGCGCGCCTGGAACTCCTGCAGTTCGCGCACATGACGCGGCTTGACCGCGGCATGCAGGTAGCCCTGGGTGAAATCGCAGGGAATCTGATGCCGGGCGACCAGCTCGGCGGTCAGGCGCACGGACTCGCGGCTCATCTCCCAGATGGCGCGTGCCTGCTCGCGCCCCAGCGCCTTCTCGACCGTCGCGATATCGGTGCCGAGCCCCGGCAGGATCTGTCCGCCACTGCGCCCGGAGGCCCCGAAACCGATGGTCTGCGCTTCCAGCAGAATGACCGAATAGCCACGCTCGGCGAGATGCAGCGCAGCGGAGCAGCCCGTGACACCGCCGCCGATCACGCAGACATCGGCACGCTGCTCACCAGCAAGAGGCGGGCATGGGGCAAGCGTCACACGCTGGCTGGCCTGGTAGTAGGAATACGAGCCAGCACACTCGTTCTGCGTGCCTGATCTGAAGCCGCCCATGCACCTCCTCATCCGCTCTTGTTGAGTTTATTCACCATCGACTGGAATATTTTCGATATTTACCACACGTTTCGCTGGAATGCTGCATGTTGATTGCGCTGCATGGGAGAAATCTTCAACACCCCGCGGCATTGGCGCACCCTGGTGGTGCGCACAAGCGGCATGCGCAGCGCCGGCCGCTCCACCACAACATGCGACAAAAAAGCCCCGCCAGCCAGAAAGGCTGCGGGGCTTTTTAGAGATATGCTGTCCTGGAGACAGACTGTCCTGGAGACATGCTGACTTGCAGATATACCGTCGATTTGACCGGCTACATCATGACGCTTGACCACACACCTGGCAGCCGGGGTCGCGCTTGAGACCCATGCGCCGCCATTCACCGCTCAAGCCATCGAAGGTGGCAAGGCCGCGATGCACGCTGCCGGCACCGCTGATCAGCTTGAGCGCCTCCAATGCCTGGAAGGCGCCGATGATGCCGACCAGCGGCGCGATGACCCCGCTCTCGGCACAGGTCAGCTCTTCATCGCCCAGCTCATCCGGCGGATACAGACAGCCATAACACGGCGCCTGTGGCTCACGGCGATCAAACACCGCCAGCTGGCCGGAGAAGCGTATCGCGGCGCCGGAGACCAGCGGGGTGCCCGCTGCCACGCAGGCGGCATTGATCGGGAAGCGCGAGCTGAAGCGATCGGTGCAATCGAGCACCACGTCTGCGGCGGCCACCTGCTCGGACAGCGCCTCACCCTGCAGGCGCTCAGACAACGCGATCACCTTGGTATCGGGATTGATCGCCAACAGCGAGGCGGCGAGTGATTGCGCCTTGGGCTGATCGATGTCGGCGTCACCATGGGCGATCTGGCGCTGCAGATTGGACAGCTCGACGTGGTCATCATCAGCCACCACCAGGGTGCCGATGCCCGCGGCTGCCAGATAGAGCGCTGCCGGGCAGCCCAGACCACCCGCCCCGATCACCAGAACCCGCGCCGCCAACAGGCGCTGCTGTCCGGCGATGTCGACCTGAGGGAGCAGGATCTGGCGCGAGTAGCGCAGCAATTGCGAATCTTGCATGGGAGAAAAGCCGCCTATCGGTAAATGAAGTGAGAAGCCATGAGCCCTGCCTGGCAACAACAGGGCTTGCCATTACTTGGCATCCAGCTCCTCGATATCGGGCACATGCAGCGAGAACTGCTCCTTGACCTCTTCCATCACCACATAACTCTTGGATTCCTTGACGCCGGGCAGCGTCAGCACCACATCGCCGAGCAGCTGACGATAGGCGGACATTTCCGGAATCCGGCACTTGAGGATGTAGTCGAACTGCCCGGAGACCAGATGACACTCCTGGATCTGCGGCAGCTTGGAGACGGCGCGGCGGAACTCATCGAACACCGACGGCGACTGCGTCTCGAGACTGATCTCGACGAAGACCAACAGATTGGCCTTGAGCGCCTTGGGGTCGAGCACCGCCTTGTAACCGCGGATGACGCCGGCACGCTCGAGGCGTTTGACGCGCTCCAGGCACGGCGTGGTGGAAAGGCCGACTTCCGAGGCGAGGTCGACATAGGAGATACGAGCATTCTCTTGCAGGCAACGCAGAATCTTGAGGTCGATGCGGTCCAGAGAGCGTGATTTTGCTTTCATTGTAATAGTTTTCCCAGCAGGGTGACTTGCAGCAGGATCATCCGTGCTCCTGGCTTCCGTGCAGTCAGGCCGTCGGATAACAAGGGGGTTATCAGATGACCATGCCAATCATGCAGGTTCATTACTATCATACCCGGCCAACAGGGGATACGCCTTCACTGGCGGTACTGTGACGAGGATTCCACGCAGACTCCACTGAAAACGGTGGAATGCACTACAGGGGTGCCAAGCGCGAGGATGTCAGCGGGGGCCACGCACGGGCACCGCTAGACGGCGCCCGGCGAGCATCAGGCCAGCTTGCCCAGCGTGATGCGTTCGCGCCCGCCCAGGTCTTCCAGGGTTTCGACGTCGATGAAGCCGCCGGCACGCAATGCCTCGCGCACTTCATTGCCCTGGGTGAGACCATGCTCCAGCATCAGGTGGCCGCCTGCGGCCAGGTGCTGCGGCGCAGTGGCGATCAGATGCAGGAAGTCCGCCAGCCCCGCCTCGGCCGCGACCAGCGCCGAGCGCGGCTCGAAGCGCACATCGCCCAGCGCAAGATGTGGGTCATCATCGGCCAGATAAGGGGGGTTGGCGGTAATCAGCGCAAAGCCGCTCTCGGTGACGGCACTGAACCAGTCACTTTGGCGGAATTCGGCATTGGCTATCGCCAGACGCTCGGCATTGCCACGTGCAAGCTGCACGGCTTCCTCGATGAGATCGACCCCCAGCACCTGCCACTGCGGGCGGTGACGCGCAAAGGCCAGCGCGATGGCGCCGGTGCCGGTGCCGAGATCCAGCAGCTTGCCGCTGGTGGCCTCGGCCAGTTCCAGCGCGCACTCCACCATCACCTCGGTGTCCGGGCGCGGAATCAGTGTGGCCGGTGAACAGGCCAGCGTCAGGCCATAGAATTCACGCCGCCCGAGCAGATGCGCCACGGGATGGCCCTCGGCGCGACGCGCCAGCAGCGCCTCGAAACGTGCCACCCCCTCGGCGCCGGCCTCGCTCTCGAGATCCCGATCGCCCCAGGTGTAGAACCAGGTGCGCTCTCGTCCCATTACCTCGCCCAGCAGCAGCTCGGCATCCAGACGCGGAGAATCGCTGCCCGCCTCGCTCAGACGGGCAGTCGCGGCTGCCAGGGTGACATCGATTCTCACCTTATTGCTCCTGCAGTGCGGTCAACTGATCGGCCTGGTATTCCACCACCAGCGGCTCGATCACTTCGTCCAGCTGGCCGGCGATCACTTCATTGAGCTTGTAGAGCGTCAGGTTGATGCGGTGATCGGTCAGACGCCCCTGCGGGAAGTTGTAGGTGCGGATGCGCTCGGAGCGATCACCCGAGCCGACCAGCTTGCGACGGGCATCGGAGGTGGCCTGTGCCTGGGTGTCCACCGCGGCCTGCTTGAGGCGCGCCGCCAGCAGTGACATGGCGCGCGCACGGTTCTTGTGCTGGCTGCGCTCGTCCTGACACTCCACCACCACGCCGGTGGGCAGGTGGGTGATGCGAATCGCGGAATCGGTAGTGTTGACGTGCTGACCACCGGCGCCGGAGCTGCGATAGGTATCCACGCGCAGGTCGGCCGGATTGATGTCGACGTCACCGACTTCATCGGCCTCGGGCATCACCGCCACGGTGCAGGCCGAGGTATGGATACGCCCCTGGGATTCGGTGGCGGGCACACGCTGTACGCGGTGCGCGCCGGACTCGAACTTGAGGCGCGAGTAGACGCCCTCGCCCTTCACGCGGGCGATGACTTCCTTGAAGCCGCCGTGCTCGCCGTGGCTGGCGCTGACGGTCTCGACCTTCCAGCCCTTGAGCTCGGCGTAGCGCGAATACATCTTGAACAGGTCACCGGCGAACAGCGCCGCCTCATCACCGCCCGTACCGGCGCGCACCTCGAGGAAGACGTTGGCGCCATCATCCGGGTCACGCGGAATCAGCAGCTGGGTGATCTCGGCTTCCAGCGTCTCGAGCGCCGCATCGGTATCGCGGACTTCCTCACGCGCCATGTCGCGCATCTCGGGATCACTGTCCTCCGCCATCGCCAGCGCGGCGTCACGGTCTTCGTTCAGGCCGCGATGGCGGCGCCATGCCTCGATCAATGGCTCAAGCTCGGCATACTCCCGCGACAGGTCGCGGAACCTGGCCTGGTTCCCGATCACTTCGGGCTCCGACAACAGTGCGGAGATCTCCTCGAAGCGGTCATGGAAGGTGTCGAGCTTGGTGATGAGGCTGTCTTTCATGAAGGGTCCTGTGATGAATCAGCCGGCGCGAGCAGAAGCGTCTGGGCCGTCTGAAGAATATCCTGGCGATCGTCTCCCGAGGCCTGGCGCAGTGCCAGCGTCGGGTGATGCATGAAGCGATTGGCCAGCTGGCGTGCCAGCTGCGCGACCACTTCCTGGGGGTCGCGTCCCTGATCGAGCTCCGCCAGCGCCTGCGCCTCGCATTCGGCGCGCAGTTGCTCGCCATGGCTGCGGTAGCGCTTGATGACTTCGCCGCCACTGCGCACCCGCTTGAGGTGCAACCAGGCGTTGACGCCCTGGCGAATCAGCTCTTCTGCCTGGGCAGCGGCCAGCTCGCGGTGGCGACGATTCTCGTCGATCACTTCCTGCAGGTCATCGACCGTATAGAGGAAGACGTCGTCGAGGTCACCGACCTGCGGCTCGATATCGCGCGGCACGGCGATGTCGACCATGAACACCGGCTTGTAGCGGCGCTTCTTGAGTGCGCGTTCCACCATGCCCTTGCCGAGAATCGGCAGCTGGGAAGCGGTGGAGGCTATCACGATATCGGCATTCTCGAGGGCATGCGGAATGCCTTCCAGGCCGATGGCGGTCCCGCCCAGCTCATCGGCCAGACGCTCGGCGCGCGACACGGTGCGGTTGGCGATGCACAGGTTGGCGATGCCCGCTTCCTTGAGATGGCGCGCGACGAGTTCGATGGTCTCGCCGGCACCGATCAACAAGGCATTGGCCCGCGAGAAATCATCGAAGATGTGGCTGGCCATGCTGACGGCGGCGTAGGCCACCGAGACGGGGTTCTCGCCGATACCGGTCTCGGTACGTACCTGCTTGGCGACCTGGAAGATATGCTGGAAGAGCTGCTCGAGCTCACCGCCCAGCCCCACCGAGTTGCGCGCGAACTGATAGGCGTCCTTGAGCTGGCCCAGAATCTGCGGCTCGCCCAGTACCATCGAGTCCAGCCCCACCGCGACACGGATCAGATGGCGTACCGCCTCTTCTCCCAGGTGCTGATAGCTGCAACGCGACAGCTCCTCCACCGGCAGGCGGTGAAAACGCCCCAGCCACTCGAGCACCGACTTGGCGCCATCGCTGGTCACGCAGTAGAGCTCGGTACGGTTGCAGGTCGACAGCACCGCCGCTTCGGAGACCGCCGGCAGGCGCTTCAATTCGCCCAGCGCGGCATCGAGCTGCGCAGGCGTGAAAGCAACGCGCTCGCGCACGTCAACGGCGGCGGTGCGGTGATTGATGCCAAGGGCAAGAAGGGTCATGGAGTCAGTCGTCAGGGTCTGGCCGGCAGGAATCGGCGTCAATGTCAGGCGGCTCTCGGTGCTGGCCTGCCGCGAGGCCAAGGCCAGGACAGCAGGTAATCCGCGCAGGCTCGGTGCCTTTACACCTGTCGACTCAATGGGGACAAAGGCGGCTGACATAAAGGCACACAGGGCTGCCGAAGCGGCTGAGATCGTAATATTAGCGCGCTCATTCTACCACAGCGTCTGTACCACGCGACCCCGCAGCATGTCGCAGCCGATGAGGATTTTCCATGATGCTGGCAGGCTATCGCTATCAGCCCGCGCGGCGTATCTGTCGGCATACGAGGCGTCCGGTGGGTCATGCCACTTGCTTGCATCGGCAACGCTATCCCCGCTCGCCGCCAGCCGTTATGCTGCGAGACACGACGCCTTCGTCAGCGCCACACTGCGCGCATGACCCGGCCTGCGGCTCGACCGCCCCGTTCTCTCATCCTGCACCCACTGACAAACGCGAGGTTGCATGCACGCTTCGACTGCCGCTGAACATAGCCCCCCGCACGCGCACGCCTGCCTTGATGCCCCCCGTCGCCCGCGCGGCGGGTGGAAGTCCTGCGTCGTGGGCGGATTGCTGCTGGGCATGACCGGCTGTCAGTCGATGAGCGACTCCGCGCCCCTGATGGCGCAGCCCGACCCGTTGGCCACGGCGCCGCCCATCCAGCAGGGCCTCGATGCCGACAGCCTCAATCAGCTGCTGAGCGCCGAACTCGCCGGACAGCGCGGTGACTATCCCCGCGCCGCCAATGGCTATCTGGCCGCCAGCCGTCACTTCGATGACCCGGAACTGGCGCGCCGCGCCGTGCTCGCGGCCCGTTTCGCCGACAACCCGGCCCTGCTGGAGCGCGCCGCCGAACGCTGGCAGCAACTCGATGAGTCCGCCAGCGAGCCCGGCATCATCCGCGCGCGCCTGGCGGTCGAGCGAGGCGACTGGCAGGCCGCGCTCGAGCAGCGCCTGATGCTCACCGCCAGTGGCGGCAATGGCAATCTGGCGACCCTGGCCGAGCAGGCGATCGATGCCGGCGCCGAGCTCGAACCCCTGCTGGCGATGCTGGAGACGCATATCGCCCAGCATCCCGAGCAGCCGATGCCCGAGATTGCCGCGGCACTGTTCGAGGCAGCGCTGGGCGATGAGACAGCCGCGCGTGCACGCCTGGTGCGCCTGGAAAGCGCTCACGCCACATTGGCGGAGCTCTGGCTGGCGCGCAGCGAGATCGAACGCAGTGCGGGGCGTCTCGAGGCGGCGCGGCGCGCGGTGGCCCAAGGCCTTGAGATCGCTCCCGATGACAGCCGCCTGATCCTGAGCGCTGCGCAGACCGAACTGGCCAGCGGCGATCTGGACGCCGCACGCGAGCGCATCGACAGCCTCATCACCCGCCATCCCAACGCGCCACGTCTGCGCCTGGCGCTGGCCAGCCTCTATCTTGATGCCGATTCCCCCGAGGACGCCCATCGCCTGCTGCTGCCGCTGCTCGACGAAGACCCGGTGCCGGACGCCGCCTACGCCCTGCTGGGGCTGGCCGCCGAGTCCAGCGGCGACGTCGACAACGCCATCCTTTACTACCGTCAGGTGCCGGACGGCGAGCGCTACATTTCCAGCCGCGCCCGCGCCGCCCAGTTGCTGGTCGAACACGAGCGCACGGACGAGGCCCGTCAGTTCCTGGCCGTGGAACGCCTGCGCCATCCGCGTCATGCCATGACGCTGCTCAGCTTCGAGATCGACCTGCTCGACTCCCAGGAGGCGCATGCCGAGGCCGATGCCCTGCTGAGCAGCAGCATCACCACGCGCCGCAAGGCACTTGCGCAAGCCATCGCCGCCCAGGAGACCGACACGCGCAACACGCTGGAAAGCGAGTTGGGCAGCCTGTTGTTCCTGCGCGGCATCCGTCGCCTGGAAGATGATCAGCTGGGCGGCATGGAAGAAGACCTGCGGGAAGTCATCGCGCTGGAACCCGACAACGCCAGCGCCTACAACGCGCTCGGCTACACCCTGCTGGTGGAGACGGACCGCCTCGAGGAAGCACTGGCCTTGATCGAGCGCGCCCATGCGCTGTCGCCCGACGACGCGGCCATTCTGGATAGCCTCGGCTGGGGCCGCTATCTGACTGACGACCTCGACAATGCGCTGGCACCGCTGGAAGCCGCCTGGGCCCAGCAGCAGGATGCCGAGATCGGCGCCCATCTCATCGAGGTGCTGTGGGCGCTGGGCCGCGAGGATGAAGCCCGCGGCCTGGCGGTAGAGCTGAGCGAGCGTTTTGAAGAAGCCAGCGAGCTCGAAGCCCTGTTCCAGCACATTCCCGAGCTACGTCCGGTCGTCGACGCACCCTGAAGGGCACTGCCACGCTACCCGGCACTTTCTGCCCACTGGCGAGTCCATTATCCTGACCCGTCAGTGAGTGGAGTCTCACTCACCGTCACTTATCTTCTCGCCATCCGGAAGGCCTTCGCTTCATGATCACTTCTCCCCTGTCACTTCCCCTGCTGAGCCAGGCACGCCGCCTGCTCGGGCCAGCCCTGCTGGCCATGACACTGGTACTCAGCGGCTGCGCCAGCCAGATGGCCAGCGACAATGCCGGTGATCTGACACGCAGCGACGGCGACTGGCAGCAACAGGACGCGCAACTTGCCGCCCTGACCCACTGGCAGCTGGCAGGCAAGGTCGGCATTCGCACCCCCGAGGAAGGCCACAGCGCCAACCTCGACTGGCAGCAGGACGGCGATGACTACCACATGCTGATCACCGGCCCGCTGGGTGCGGGGCGCACGACCCTGGTGCGCGACGCCGATGGTGTGCGCCTCTCCTCCTCCGAGGGTGACTTCGAGGCCCCGGATGCCGAGAGCCTGATGCTGGCGCAACTGGGCTGGTCATTGCCGCTGGGTGCCCTCGACAACTGGGTGCGCGGCGTACCGGCCGCTGGCGAGCATGACATCGAGACAGATGAGCTGGGCTTCCCGACCACCCTCTACCAGGACGGCTGGGAAGTGGACTATCAGGATTGGACCCGCGCCGAAGGCCTGTGGCTGCCGCGCAAGATGAAGCTCTACTACGGCGACCTCACCGCCACTCTCATCGTCAACCAGTGGCAGGCGCTGTGATCGTGACACCTTCTCCTTCTTCCATGACAACATCGACAGCCGCATCCGCATCGACCATGACTCTTACGCTGCCGGCACCGGCCAAGCTCAACCGCATGCTGCATATCACGGGCCAGCGTGCCGATGGCTATCACGAGCTGCAGACGCTGTTCCAGTTTCTCGAGCACGGCGACAGCCTCAGCTTCACGCTGCGCGACGATGAGACCATCCGCCTCTCGCCGCCTATTGAAGGTGTGCCCGAAGAGGCCAACCTGATCGTGCGCGCCGCGCGCCTGCTGCGAGAAGCCGCACATGCGCAGGGCAAGGTCGCGTCACCCACCGCATTGCCCGGTGTCGATATCACGCTGGAGAAAGTGCTGCCGATGGGTGGCGGCTTGGGGGGCGGCAGCAGCGACGCCGCCACGACCCTGCTGGCGCTGGACAGACTCTGGGGGCTTGAGCTTGGCGAAGACGCCCTCGCCGAGCTCGGCCTGTCGCTCGGCGCGGATGTGCCGGTGTTCGTGCGCGGCTTCGCCGCCTGGGCCGAAGGCATCGGTGAACGCCTGGTGCCAGCCCCGCTGGACACCCCATGGTTCGTGGTGATCCACCCCGGTGTCGAGGTCGCGACACCGGCCGTGTTCGGCCACCCGCAATTGACACGTTCCAGCCTCGCGATTAGTATGGCGCGCGCACTGCAGGGGGGCCGCAACGACTGTGAAGTCGTGGTGCGCACTTTGTACCCGGCAGTCGCCGACGCCCTGGACTGGCTGGACCAGTTCGGCACCGCCAGACTGACGGGCACCGGCGCCTGTGTGTTCTGTGCGTTTGACGACGCACGACAGGCCAGCGAGGTGCTGGGTCGACTCGAACTCGAGCGCCCGATGTGGCACGCCTTCTCGGCACGCGGTTGCAATATCTCCCCTCTACATGCCGCTCTGGCTTCGGCCTGAGCACAGCAACTGGTTGAAGTGAACGTTGCTGGGGTATCGCCAAGTGGTAAGGCACCGGTTTCTGGTACCGACATTCCCAGGTTCGAATCCTGGTACCCCAGCCAATCCTGGCCGTTCCCGGTCAACCCGGAATTCTCCACTCCCGAGATCCCACAAGACTCCAAAGGTGGCTGCGCGTGTCAAAACTGATGGTATTCGCGGGGAATGCCAATCCCGCTCTCGCCCGCAAGGTAGCTGAAGCCCTCGATACCCGCCTGGGCCATGCAACCGTCGGTCAGTTCAGCGATGGCGAGATTGCGGTAGAAATCAACGAAAACGTTCGCGGCAAGGACGTCTTCATCATGCAGTCCACCTGCGCACCGACCAACGACAACCTGATGGAGCTGATCCTGATGGTGGACGCGTTGCGTCGTGCGTCTGCGGCGCGTATCACTGCGGTCGTTCCCTACTTCGGTTACGCCCGTCAGGACCGCCGCGTGCGCTCTGCTCGCGTGCCGATCTCGGCGAAGGTGGTCGCGGACATGATGGTCAAGGCTGGCGTCAATCGCGTCATGACCATGGACCTGCATGCCGATCAGATCCAGGGCTTCTTCGATGTGCCGGTGGACAACGTCTACGGTTCACCGATCCTGCTCGACGACATCGAACGTCAGAACTATGACAACCTGATCGTCGTCTCCCCGGATGTGGGCGGCGTAGTACGTGCCCGTGCCATCGCCAAGCAGCTCAACTGCGAGCTGGCCATCATCGACAAGCGTCGTCCCCAGGCCAACCAGGCCCAGGTGATGAACATCATCGGTGATATCAAGGACCGCACCTGCGTGCTGGTCGATGACATGATCGATACCGCCGGCACCCTGTGCAAGGCGGGCGAGGCACTCAAGGATCATGGCGCCAACCGCGTCGTGGCCTATGCATCCCACGCGATCCTGTCCGGCCCGGCGGTCGACAACATCACCAACTCCGTCCTCGACGAAGTGGTGGTTGCCGACACCATCCCGCTGTCCGACGCCGCGCGTCGTTCCGGTAAGATCCGCCAGCTGACAGTCGCTGGCCTGATCGCCGAGGCGATCCGTCGCGTCAGCAATGAAGAATCCGTCAGCGCCATGTTCCACTGAGTCCTGTCGGCGGGCCCTGCTCGCCGCCGCTCGGGGAAGAGGCACTGACAACGGCAGATGATCCGTCATCTGCCGACAAGCGGCCGGCCCGGAAATCTCCGGGCCGGCCTCATGGATCCGGTAGCGCTCTGGTCGCGGGGGCTACCGGATTCTCATTAGACCCTTGAGGTATCTGCAAAAATGAAACTGTTCAAACTGAATGCTGAAGTTCGTGAAGACCTGGGGAAAGGTGCGAGCCGCCGCCTGCGTCGTACGAACGACTTCGTGCCGGCCATCATCTACGGTGCCGACCAGGCCCCGACTCCGGTCATGATCGACAAGCCGAGCCTGTACAAGGCGGTTGACGATGAGGCGTTCTACTCCTCCATCATCACCCTGAATGTTGCGGGCAAGACCGAGAAAGTCGTCATCCGTGACCTGCAGCGTCACCCGTTCAAGCCGCTGCTGACTCACGTCGACTTCCTGCGCATCGATCCGACCCACAAACTGACCATGAACGTGCCGCTGCACATCACTGGTCAGGAAGCCTGTGTCGGTGTCAAGGACCAGGACGGCGTCCTGCACGTCCTGGCGACTGACGTCGAAATCAGCTGCCTGCCGGAAGCCCTGCCGGAATACCTGGAGCTGGACGTGTCCAAGCTGGAAGTTGGCCACACCCTGCACCTGTCCGACATCGCTCTGCCGGAAGGCGCCGAGTCCGTTGCCCTGTCCCACGGTGCCGATCACGACACCGCTGTGGTCAACGTCACTCGTCCGAACATCTCTGCTGACGCAGAAGATGCTGCTGAAGGCGAAGAAGCACCTGCTGCAGAATAACGCAGCCTGATCAAGGAGCCAGACAGCGCATGTCACGAGTGAAAGCGATCATCGGCCTCGGTAACCCGGGGAACGAATACGAAGACACCCGTCACAATGCCGGCGTCTGGCTCCTTGACGCTCTTGCGCGCCACGGTCACACCACGTTGCGTCCGGAACGCAAGTTCCATGGCCAATACGCGAAGGTCCACTTCGCCGGTAAGGATCTGCATTTGCTGTTCCCATCGACGTTCATGAATCGCAGCGGTCAGGCCGTGGCCGCATTGAGCAACTTCTACAAGCTCGCCCCGGATGAACTGCTCGTCGCCCACGATGAGCTGGACATCGACCCCGGCACCGCCCGCTACAAGCAGGGTGGCGGCCATGGCGGTCACAACGGGTTGCGCGACATCATCAGTGCACTGGGCAACGACAAGTCGTTCCATCGTGCCCGCATCGGCATCGGCCACCCCGGCAATGCCAAGCTGGTGACCAACTTCGTGCTCGGACGTCCCGGCAAGGCTGAACGCCAGGCCATCGACGACGCCATCGACGAAGTGGTGATGACCCTCCCCGACGCCATCAGTGGCGAATGGGCCCGGGCCATGAATCGCCTGCATTCCTTCAAGAGCTGAACCTCTGCATCACCCCTCTCCGAATTTCGGTGATTCGCTCAGCGCATCACCTCGCTTGCGTGCGCGCGTCTCGCCACGCGATCAGCAGCAAAAGGCATCATTTGTCGCGCGACATGCGCCCAATGGATGACCTCGGCGGCATGAGGCCTTACACTTCCCGCCTGTCTTCATTCCGTGCCTGCCCACTCGTTTCCCCGCATGCCCAGTGCCTGTGCACTCAGAGCCTGCTGGTCGAGACGACTGCCAGTGCCACGCCCCATTCGATACGTCACACCAGGATCTAGCGCCATGGGTTTCAATTGCGGCATCGTCGGCCTGCCGAACGTCGGCAAGTCCACTCTCTTCAATGCACTGACCAAGTCTGGCATTGACGCCGAGAACTTCCCCTTCTGCACCATCGAGCCGAACACCGGTATCGTGCCGATGCCTGACCCTCGCCTGAACGCGCTGGCCGAGATCGTCAAGCCGGAGAAGGTGATTCCGACCACCATGGAATTCGTCGATATCGCGGGTCTGGTCGCGGGCGCTTCCAAGGGCGAAGGTCTGGGCAACAAGTTCCTGGCCAACATCCGCGAGACCGACGCCATCGCGCACGTGGTGCGTTGCTTCGAGGATGACAACGTCATCCACGTCGCCAACCACGTCGACCCGGCCGCCGACATCGAGACCATCAACATCGAGCTGGCCCTGGCCGATCTCGACAGCGTCGAGCGCAGCATCCAGCGTCTGGCCCGCGTCGCCAAGGGCGGCGACAAGGAAGCCATCGCCACCAAGGCCGTGCTGGAACGCATCCAGCCGCACCTGGCCGAAGGCCAGCCGCTGCGCAGCTTCGGTCTCAGCGATGACGACCTGAAGATCGTGCGCGGCTTCGGCTTCCTGACCCTCAAGCCGACCATGTACATCGCCAACGTCAGCGAGGAAGGCTTCGAGAACAATCCCTACCTCGATATCGTGCGCGGCATTGCCGCCAACGAAGGCGCCAGCGTCGTGCCGGTGTGCAACAAGATCGAAGCCGAGATCGCCGAGCTGGACGAGGAAGAGCGCGAGATGTTCCTCGACGAGCTGGGCATGGAAGAGCCGGGCCTGGACCGCGTCATCCGCGCCGGTTACGAGCTGCTGGGCCTGCAGACCTACTTCACCGCTGGCGTGAAGGAAGTGCGTGCCTGGACCGTCAAGATCGGCGCTACCGCACCGGAAGGCGCTGGTGTCATCCACACCGACTTCCAGAAAGGCTTCATCCGTGCCGAAGTCGTTTCCTATGACGACTTCATCGCCTACAAGGGCGAGCAAGGCGCCAAGGATGCCGGCAAGTGGCGCCTGGAAGGCAAGGACTACATCCTCAAGGATGGCGACGTGGTGCACTACCGCTTCAATGTTTGATGGCCCATCGGTGCCCGGCAACGCCCGGGCCCAGCTGACGCCCTGACAGCCTGTCCTGACAGAACGGCCCTGATCTCTCACGAGGTCAGGGCCGTTCTGCGTTGTGGCACGGAAAACTGTTCAATCAGGGGCGCCGATCAAGCCATGGTGGTCTCAACCAGTGGAGACCTCAACCAGCGATGGACTCAGACCGCTGAGGGCTCTGCCAGCGGCACCTGCAGCCACTGCGCGGCCTGCCTGGCGAGCTGGTCCGCCAGCGACTGCGCCAGCCGCGAACGCCCCGCCTCGCGTCGCCACACGGCACTCAGCACCAGCTCACCCGCCTGAGGCAGCTGACGAGCGCTCAAGCCGCGCTCCGTAGTGGCGGCATGCGCCGTGAGCGCATCGACCACCGCCAACCCCTCCCCCGCCTGAACCAGCGCCGCCGCCAGTGGATAGGTCTGCACACGCGTCACGATGCGCGGTGAATATGGCAAAGCGCCTGAAGCTTCCTGCGCCACGCTCGCCAGCAGACCATCGAGTCGCCGCGCCAGCGGGTCGTGCGCTCCCAGCGCGATCAGGCGCTGACCGGCAAGCTCCGCCACCGCCATCGGCGCCTGGTGACAGTCCTGTGCCCAATACCCTTCAGGCGCAAGCACCAGTAGCGGCATGCGCACCAGCGGACGCGTCATCAGCGCAGGATGCGTCGGCGCACTCAGCGTGAAGGCGATATCGACCTCATGCAGCAACAGGGCATCGACGATCTCGCGGGTATGCTGGGTCGCCAACTCACAGCTGACCCGTGGCTGACGCCGGCGCCACTGACCCAGCGCCTGCGGCAGCAATTGCTGGGCGATGGCAGGCGTCGCCACCACCTTAAGCGTGCGCGCCTCGCCCTCACGCAAGCCATCGACCAGCCGTCTCACATCGTCCAGCTGACCGAGCATTCCCTGACTGGCCGCTTCCAGCTTGCGTGCCTCCTCGGTGGGATGAAGCCGCCCTGCACTGCGCGTGAACAGCGTGATACCCCACTGGCGCTCGACCAGCTGCAGCGCCTTGCTCGCCGCTGGCTGGGAGATATGCAGCAACCGCGCCGCGCCGGTCACGCTGCCGGCCTGCAGGACGGCGTGAAAGATCTCCAGGTCCCTGAGCCGCATGCGCTATCTCCCTGTCCGGTTGTCTAGTGGGCTTACTTGAGGGCTTACTTGAGGGCGCACTTGAGCACCTGCGCTTCAGGTTACCCCATAACCTCGAGTTATGGCGCGGCACATCCTTTTCATTCGCCACTCACGCAAGCGACCGGCAAGCTCGAACACAACGAAACACGACCTTCACGACCCGGGAGCCCAGCATGCAACGCCACGTGACCGTCATCGGAGGCGGCGTGATCGGCCTCGCCAGTGCCCACGCCCTGGTGCGCGCCGGCCACTGCGTGACCCTGATCGATGCCCATGCCGAGGTCGCCAGCGAGACCAGCCACGCCAATGGCGGCCAGCTGAGCTATCGCTATGTGGCGCCACTGGCCGATAGCGGCGTGCCCCGCCAGGCCATCAAGTGGTTGCTGGCAGGCAATGAGGCACCGCTGAAACTGCGCCCGAATCTGGACCCCGCACAATGGCGCTGGATGGCCCGCTTTGTGGCCGCCTGCAATCACCATACCCACCAGGCCAGCGCTGCGCAGATGCTCTCGCTGGCGCTGCACAGCCAGGCGATCATGAGCGAGTGGCGCACTCGAGATGCGCTCGGCGACTTCGCCTGGCAGCAGCGCGGCAAGCTGGTGATCCATCGTGACCCCAAGGTACTCGACAAGGCGGCCGCCGCGCGCGTCGCCCCGCAGGACCAACAGGTGCTCGATGCACGTCAATGCATCGCGCTGGAGCCCTCACTGACCCACCAGCAAGCCCATCTGTCGGGCGGCATCTTCAGCGCCTCGGACGAGACGGCGGATTGCCATGCCTTCTGTCAGGCGCTGGAGCGCAAGCTGCAGACCTCCGGGCGCTACACGCGCATCGCCAACACGCGCGTCGCCCCGCTGAGCGCACGCAACGGGCGCATCGCGCAACTCGAGCTCAGACACCTTGATGGCCGCCGAGAACGCCATGCCGTCGAAGAGGTCGTCATCGCGGCCGGCAATCATGCCGCCGAGCTGGTACGGCCACTGGGTATCCGTCTGTCCTTGCAGCCGCTCAAGGGCTATAGCCTCACCTTGGCGCTGGCAGCTGACACCCCGGAGACGGCCGCACCGCACATCAGCGTCACCGACTCGGCACGCAAGGTGGTCTACGCCGACCTGGCGTCGTCGGCATCACGCCAGCTGCGCGTCGCGGCGATGGTGGATATCGGCCAGCGGGAACGCGACAGCTTCCATCCCGAACTGGATGAGCAGCGCATTGCCGCGCTGCGCAAGCTGGCCAGCGACACTTTCCCCGCAGCCGGCGATTTCGCGCAGGCCACTCCCTGGGCCGGACTGCGCCCCAGCACGCCCAAGGGGCCGCCGATCCTCGGCCGTCCCCGGCAGGCGAACAGCCCGGACAATCTGTGGCTGAACGTCGGCCATGGCAGCCTGGGCTTCACGCTGGCCTGCGCCAGTGGCGACCTCATCGCACGCGCCATCTCGCGAGAGGCTCTCCCCAGCTCTCTCTCCGGCCCCGGCACTCTCACCAACACCCTACCTGATGCCCTCGCTGCGCGGCCTGGACGCTAGCCTGATGAATTCCCTGCCACTTTTTCGCGCTGATGCGTTGACAACATCACGGACAATCCGTAATATTCGCCTCCGTTGGACGGCTACATAGCTCAGCTGGTTAGAGCACATCACTCATAATGATGGGGTCCCCTGTTCAAATCAGGGTGTAGCCACCAACCAAGATTCGAAAGGCCTGACTGCTTGCAGTCAGGCCTTTTTCGTTGTGCGCGATCTATACGCAAGACTCGCGCATCCAGCGCCCTGCGCCGTAGCCCTCGAGCCAGGTCACAGGCATCAAAAAGGGCGACCCGCAGGCCGCCCTTTTCCAGGCTCGTCTTTTTACGATATTACGATACGCGCCCGCTCTCTCAACACAATCCGGCTCGACTCAGTCCAGCTGCTCGCGATTGCAGAAGGCTACCAGCACCTTGATCAGCATGGCGACATCGGCACTGCCGGATGTCTCACGAATCGAGTGCATGCCCCACTGCGGCAGCCCCACATCCAAGGTCGGCACCCCCACCTCACTGGCGGTGATCGGCCCGATGGTGCTGCCACAGCCCATGTCGGCACGACTGACGAAGGTCTGCACCGGCACATCCTGCTCACGACACATCTCGCGGAACAGCCCGGCCGTGGTGCTGTTGGTAGCGTAACGCTGATTGGCATTGACCTTGATGACCGGCCCGGCATTCAACTTCGGCCCATGCCCCGCATCATGCTTGTCCGCGAAATTGGGGTGCACGGCGTGAGCATTATCGCAAGAAATCATCAAGGAGCGCTGCACGAGGCACTGATAGCCTTCTTCGCTGTCCAAGCCGACGTAATGATTGATGCGCTTGAGCACATCGGCCAGGAAGGGCCCCTGGGCACCACAGGCGCTGGCACTGCCGACTTCTTCATGATCGGTAGTGACGAACAGCGCCCCCTGACTGCCATCGGCCTCCAGCAGAGCCTCAAGACCGACGAAACAGGACAGCAGATTGTCGAGGCGCGCACTGGTGATCAACTCACCTTTCAGCCCCGACTGCACCGCCGGCTGCAGATCGTGCAGGCCCAGCTCGAAGTCGACGACATCCGCGACCCGCACGCCGTGCTGCTCCTCGATCAGCTCGATCAACAGCGCATTAAAGGCCTCCGCGGGCGTCCCGGCCTCGTCCCCCAGCTGCATGACCACGGCTGACATCTGGGTCTGGGCATTGATGGCACGCCCACTGTTGACGTCACGATCCAGATGGATCGCCAGGCTCGGCACGCAGGCAAACGGACGCATGACCGTCAGCAGCAGCGTCTCGCGACGACCGTCCGCATGCCGCACCTGGACACGGCCCGCAAGGCCCAGATCGCGATCGAACCAGGTGCTCAGCAACACGCCACCATAGGTCTCGACGCCCAGCGTCAACCAGCCCTGACTGGCCTGTGCCGGGTTGGGCTTAAGGCGCAGACAGGGCGAATCGGTGTGCGCACCGATCATCCGAAGTGAGCTCAGCGACGTATCACCCTTCGGGAGCTGAAAGGCGATCAACGAGGAATCATTGCGCGTGACATAGGCGCGCTCACCGGGCGCCAGCTGCCAGGAAGACGTCTCGCTGAGGCGACGATAGCCCGCCTGTTCAAGACGCTGCGCCATGGAAGCTGTCGCATGCCACGGCGTGGGAGAAGAAGACAGGAAGTCGAGCAGTGCGGGAACGCGGGAATCCGCAATCGCATGAGTCATGATGGCGTCTGGTCCTCGAAGATATATGCAAGGCACTGTATAAGAAGAAACATGATGGGGAAAACCTGTGACGACCCTTCGACGGCACGACTGCCATCCAGTCACCATTCAGCGGGGCGTCGAGAAGCGCGGCATGCCAGCCAAAGCCCTGCGCTGACAGAGTTTTCACAACCCCAACGCATCAACGCCAGACAACTGTGTATGGTGCGTGAGACTGCTACAATGCCCGCTCGACCCCCTGCGGGGAGGTCGTTCAGGGAGCAGAGTGTACATGAATCGGGAGTGCTTCATTGATGAGCCTGTTCGCAAACGTCCGGCGCACGGCATTCGTTGCCCTGTGTCTTGCCATGGCCGGCCCTGCCAGTGCCGCGGTCACCCCTACTGACGCCGATGCACAGGCTGCTCGCGAAGTTGCCGAGTCTTTGCGCTATGGGCATTACGAAGATGTGACCCTGGATGACCACTGGGCCAACCGCGCCTTTACGCAATACCTCAAGACTCTCGACCCCCAGAAAGCCTATCTGCTGGATGCGGACATCAGCGAGTTCAGCGACCTGCGTCACGATTTCGACGACGCCATGGTCGATGGTGATCTCGAGCGTATCTATGGCCTCTACGAGCGCTATCAGCAACGCCTCACCGCACGCCTCACC
The DNA here is from genome assembly GCF_001306765.1 of Cobetia sp. UCD-24C. Classification (NCBI taxonomy): domain Bacteria; kingdom Pseudomonadati; phylum Pseudomonadota; class Gammaproteobacteria; order Oceanospirillales; family Halomonadaceae; genus Cobetia; species Cobetia sp. UCD-24C. The sequence goes on from NZ_LJTD01000001.1 coordinate 465,656, forward strand.
TGGCTGGTGAAGACGCTGGATGCCAAGCCGAGCTTCGATTTCGACAAGGATGACCGCCTGGCGCTGGACCGCAAGGACAGCCCGTGGGCCGATAGCGAGCAGGAGCTCGACGAGCTGTGGCGCAAGCGCCTCAAGAATGCCTGGCTATCGATGTCGCTGTCCGACAAGAGCGATGACGAGATCGCCAAGACGCTCAGCGAGCGTTATTCCAACCAGCTAAAGCGCATCAAGCAGACCAACGATGAAGATATCCTGACGCTGGTGATGCATGCCGTGACCGGCAGCATCGACCCGCACAGCGAATACTTCTCGCCGCGCCAGGGCGAATCCTTCGATATCCAAATGAAGCTGTCACTGGATGGCATCGGCGCCCTGCTGCAATCCGAAGGCGAATACGTCAAGGTCTCGAGTCTCGTGCCCGGCGGCCCTGCCGAGAAGGATGGCGAGCTCAAGCCGGCCGACCGCATCGTGGCCGTCGGCCAGGGTCAGGGCGACAGCGAGTGGACCAACGTGGTCGGCATGCGCCTGGATGACGTCGTGGACTTGATCCGCGGCCCGAAGGGCTCCGTCGTGCGCCTGGAAGTGATTCCGGCCCAGTCGCTGGATGTCACCAAGACGCGTGAACTGGATATCACCCGCGACACCGTCAAGCTCGAGGACCAGGCTGCCAATGCCAAGGTCATCGACGTCAAGCGCGATGACGGCGTCCACAGGATCGGTGTCATTCATGTGCCCGCCTTCTATGTCGATTTCGATGCCTGGCAGGCCGGTGAAGACGACTACCGCAGCACCACCCGCGACGTGGCGCGCCTGATCGATGAACTGAAGGCCAAGCAGGTGGAAGGCATCATTCTCGATCTGCGCAACAACGGCGGCGGCGCCCTGCAGGAAGCCAATTCGATGATCGGCCTGTTCATCGATCGCGGCCCCACCGTGCAGGTGCGTGATGCACGCGGCCGTATCAGCCTCTACGGCGATACCGACGCCGGCACCCACTATGACGGCCCGCTGACCGTGCTGGTCAACCGCCTCTCGGCCTCGGCGTCCGAAATCTTCGCCGGCGCGATCCAGGACTACGGCCGCGGCCCGATACTCGGCAGCCAGACCTTCGGCAAGGGCACGGTGCAGACCATCTCCTCGCTGAGCGAAGGCGAGATCAAGCTGACCCGCGCCAAGTTCTATCGCATCTCCGGCGACTCGACCCAGAACAAGGGCGTCAAGCCGGACATCGCCTTCCCCAGCGTCATCGACCCGCAGGAGATCGGCGAATCCAGCCTCGACTACGCGCTGCCCTGGGACCAGGTGCGCCCGGTAAAGTATCGCCGCTACGGCGATCCGGCACGCTATCTGGCCGCATTGCGCGCCCGCCACCAGAGCCGCGTCGAACAGGACCCCAACTTCAGCTACCTGAAGAGCGAAGTCGCGCTGTCAAAGGCACTGCGCGCGCAGCAGACCAGCATCAGCCTCAATCGTGAGCAGCGCAAACGCGAAATGGATGCCCAGGAAGCCGAGCAGCTGGCACTGGAAAACAAGCGCCGTCGTGCCCTCAACCTCGAGCCACTGACAAGCTTTGCCGAACTCGATGCCGCCAGCGACCACATCTCTTCCCCCGAGAGTGATCCCGAGCAGGAAGCCGATATCGAAGAAGGCAGCAGCGACAAGGAAGCCAAGGACCCGATCGATCAGGCCCAGCTTCAGGAAAGTGCCGAGATCCTGCTCGACTACGCCCACCTCACCGGTGATCGCTAGACTCTCGTGACTCGCACCATGACCCGCGCCTGACGAAGCTGGTCGACCGCCAAGGCCCCTGCTCTCATGCAACACCGAGCGCAGGGGCTTTTTTCATGCCACAAAGAAAGTCTGTGGCACGCAGCATCACGGCCGCGCGAGGCAGCAACGCGCGCACAACAATGCACAGGCAGCAACACATACGAAGCAACGACAAGACAGAAAACGTAGCAGCAGAAACGGAATGGCATGCATCGCAACGCCAGGCAGCTGCCGCGCAGAGGATGACAGCAGAATGCTGGCGACGCGGGAACACGCTCTCGAGGCAGAAAGCACGAAATGCCGAAGCAGGGTGTGGAACAGGCGCGGACTGGCGAGCAGAACTGACAAGCAAGGATTGCGAGCAGCGCTCAGACGCAAAAATGATGAACAGGGCTTGCGAATAGGAGTCAGGCGCAGAGCCAACAAGCAAAGCTCAGGCAGCGATGGTGCGACCAGCAGAGAACACGAGGGAAAGCAGGGAAGTGATATTGGCTCCTCGAACAGGACTCGAACCTGTGACCCAATGATTAACAGTCATTTGCTCTACCAACTGAGCTATCGAGGAACAACAAAATATCGATCGATATCAGGGCGATATCGAAGCTGACGACGAGGAACTCATCTATCAGCGTCATTTCCGGCATTGGCAGGAAGCCTTGGATTGGCTCCTCGAACAGGACTCGAACCTGTGACCCAATGATTAACAGTCATTTGCTCTACCAACTGAGCTATCGAGGAACGACCGGAAATCTATCTGTCAGTGACATCATCATGGATGCTATCAAGCTGACATTTCAAGCATGCTGCATGTGCTATTGGCTCCTCGAACAGGACTCGAACCTGTGACCCAATGATTAACAGTCATTTGCTCTACCAACTGAGCTATCGAGGAACAACCTTGAACACGCGACGAATTATACGGAAATACTCAATGGCGTCAACCACCTTCGGCCATTCAGACCACCGCAGAACTCGCTCGATTCCTCCTGCCGGATCCACCTCCGAATGCGCACGAAGCGACATCCAGATGTGACAAGGCCCGCACGGATGCAGGCCTTGGAATCACTGGTGGCTACACCCTGATTTGAACAGGGGACCCCATCATTATGAGTGATGTGCTCTAACCAGCTGAGCTATGTAGCCACACGACGATGCGTATATTGCAGGTCAGGCTGCTGAATTGCAAGCACTTTTTATCAAAAGCTCAACAGACGAGCCCGACGTGCGATCAGATCCCCAGCGATGTCTTCACCGCGGCAAGGCCCGGCTGACCCTCCACGGTCTCGACTCCCTTGAGCCAGGCTTCCAGCACCTGCGGGTTCTGCTTGAGCCAACTGGCCGCCGCATCATCCGGGTCTTCACCGCCATCCATGATGTCGCCCATCAGCTGGTTTTCCATCTCCAGGGTGAACTCGAGATTGGAAAGCAGGGCCCCGACGTTGGTGCATGCTTCGCTGTAGCCCGCGCGAGTATTGGTATACACCGTCGCACCACCCAGATTCGGCCCGAAATAATCATCGGCCCCTTCCAGATAGCCCATCTCGAAGCGGGTATTCATCGGGTGCGGTTCCCAGCCGAGGAACACGACCCACTCCTCGGCGGCAATCTTCGACTTCACTTCCGCCAGCATGCCGGCTTCCGAGGAGTCGATCATCTCGAACTCGCCCATGCCGAAGGCGTCGTCATCAATCATGTCGGCAATGATCATGTTGCCGTCGTTGCCCGCCTCTATCCCGTAGATGCGGCCATCGAACTTCTCGAGATTGTCGGCAAGGTCCGCCACCGAGGTCACGCCGGCATCCAGCACATACTGCGGCACCGCCAGGGTATATTTCGCGCCCTGGAGATTGGCGCGCGGGCGATCGACCTGCCCCTTGTCGATGTAAGGGTCACTGATGGAGGCCATCGACGGCATCCAGTTGCCCAGGAAGACATCGAAGTCGTCATTCTTCATGCCGGCATAGGCGATCGGCACCGAGATGGTGTCAGAGGTCGTCTCATAGCCCAGCCCCTCCAGCACGGCACGCGTCAGGGCGGTGGTGGCCGTGATGTCCGTCCAGCCGACTTCGGCGAAACGTACCGTGCGACATTCTTCCGTCACGGCGGCCTGGGCCTGATTCGCCATGACCGGCACGGCGATGACGCCCAGTGCCAACAGCACCTTACCAGGTGATCGTTTCATACTAACCCCTTGTTTTATTGTTCGTTGTCATTCAACTCTCGACCATCGGCGCAACGTTCAACCTACGTTGAGATCGACATGCTGCCCCTCCATGTTCTACCGCACTGTAGCGCTTTTACCAACCGGCCTCGCCAACCCACAGTCTTGAACGCCTGCCTGTCGCTGGCTGCCACCGGCCCTTGTTTCCTCGTGCACCTCTCCCTCCTGACCATCCCTGACCATCCCTGACCGCCCCCTGACTGCTTCCGACTGCCCCGCCTTGCCTCAACTTGACGCATCGGGAACCAGCCTCTACACTTTTTGTTAATTGAACGTTCAATAAAAAATTTGCGCACGACAGCATGGTGCAGCGCTCGCGGCAAACCGGTGATGATCCAGTACCATGGCCACACCAAGTGTCACACCGACCCGATATACGAAAAGGACTCCGTTGATGCCCAAAGTGGGAATGGAACCTATCCGCCGCCGCCAGTTGATCCAGGCCACCATGCAAGCCATCGATGAGGCAGGACTCGCCGACGCGACCGTGGCCCGTATCGCCCGTCACGCAGGTGTCTCCACCGGCATCATCAGCCACTATTTCGGCGGCAAGGATGGCTTGATGGAAGCCACCATGCGCCAGATTCTCACTGACCTGCGCAGCGCCGTCAGTGAGCGTCGCGCCGCACTGGCCGACGATGACGTCCGCTGCCACCTGCGCGCGGTGATCGACGGCAACTTTGACCGCAGCCAGGTCAGCCAGAGCGTCTCCAAGACCTGGCTGGCCTTCTGGGCCTCCAGCATGCACCGCATTCCGCTGGAACGCCTGCAGCGAGTCAACGACAGGCGGCTGATCTCCAATCTGTGTGCCCTGTTCCGCCGCTGCATGCCGCTGAACGAGGCACGTGATGCCGCGGCCGGACTGGCCGCCTTGATCGACGGCCTGTGGTTGCGCGGTACGCTGGACCCGACCGGCCTCGATGTCGAGCGCGCACGCCGCCTCGCCTACGAATATGTCGACTACCAGCTGACACGTCACATGGCAGCATCCCTGAACGCGACAGACTCCCCCACTTCCCCTGAACTCAGTAAGGAGCGCACGCATGGCTAACGGCAACGCAAGCTTCCCGACCCAGACCCTCTACATCGGTGGCCGTCGGGTCGAGGCTACCTCCGGCGAGACCTTCGAGACCGTCAACCCGGCCACCGGCGAAGTCATCGCCGAGATCCAGCAGGCCAGCGGTGCCGACGTCGATACCGCCGTCGAAAGCGCCCTGCAGGGTCAGAAGGTGTGGGCCGCGATGACCGGCATGGAGCGTTCACGCATCCTGCGTCGCGCCGTGGACCTGCTGCGCGAGCGCAACGACGAACTGGCGCTGATCGAGACACTCGACACCGGCAAGCCGCTGTCCGAGACCGAAGCGGTCGACATCGTCACCGGTGCCGATGCACTCGAGTACTACGCGGGCCTCGCGCCGGCCATCGAAGGCAGCCAGATGCCGCTGCGTCAGGAAGCCTTCGTCTATACCCGCAAGGAGCCGCTGGGCGTCATCGGCGCCATCGGTGCCTGGAACTACCCGATCCAGATCGCCTGCTGGAAGTCAGCCCCGGCCCTCGCCGCCGGCAACGCTATGGTCTTCAAGCCCAGCGAAGTCACTCCGCTGAGCGCACTGAAGCTGGCCGAGATCTTCACCGAAGCCGGCCTGCCGGACGGCGTGTTCAACGTCGTGCAGGGCGATGCCCGCGTCGGCGTGATGCTCACCGAGCACCCGGATATCGCCAAGATCTCCTTCACCGGGGAAGCCGGTACCGGCAAGAAGGTCATGTCCGCGTCCGCCTCTTCCAGCCTCAAGGAAGTCACCATGGAGCTGGGCGGCAAGTCCCCGCTGCTGGTGTTCGCCGATTCCGATCTCGACCGTGCCGCCGACGGCGCCATGATGGCCAACTTCTACAGCTCCGGTCAGGTGTGCACCAACGGCACCCGCGTGTTCGTCGAAGCCAGCGTCAAGGATGCCTTCGAAGCCAAGATCGTCGAGCGCGTCGCGCGCATCAAGGCCGGCGACCCGCAGGACCGCGCCACCACCTTCGGCCCGCTGGTCAGCTTCGAGCACCTGGACAAGGTCGTCTCCTATCTGGAGATCGCCAAGCAGGACGGCGCACGTCTGCTGGTCGGCGGTGAGCGCATGAGCGAAGGCGACTTCGCCAAGGGCGCCTGGGTCGCACCGACCGTCTACACCGACTGCAGCGATGACATGCGCATCGTGCAGGAAGAGATCTTCGGTCCGGTGATGTCCATCCTGTCCTTCGACAGTGAAGAGGAAGTCATCCGTCGCGCCAACGACACCACCTATGGCCTGGCGGCTGGCCTGTTCACCGAGAGCCTGAACCGCGCGCATCGCGTGATTCACCAGCTCGAAGCCGGCATCTGCTGGGTCAACACCTGGGGCGAGTCGCCGTCCGAAATGCCGGTCGGCGGCTACAAGCAGTCCGGCATCGGTCGCGAGAACGGTGTCGAGACGCTGTCTCACTACACCCAGACCAAGTCCGTGCTGATCGAGATGGGCCCGTTCGAGTCCGCCTTCTGAGCCATCACTGGTCACAAGGCCTGATGACAGCAGCACCCTCTGGCGCCAGAGGCTGAAGTACCGGACCTCAAGCACCGGGCCTCAAGCACCGAGCCTGAGCACCGGGCCTAAGCACCGGGCCTAAGCAAGACCAAGCGCCAGATGCCCCACCTGCCGGCATGTCGAACACTCGCCATGCCGGCTGCACGCCGCGTCGCTCGCCAGCGCCGCGCGCAGTGCCCGAATCCCGATGAGTCGTTGAGCCCCCGATGGCAGCTTGCTGTCATGCGGTGCCCCGACGGCTCACCACAGACAAGCAAACGTATCCAGCAGCCCGGCAGTGGCCACTCCCCGTCGTGAACGGGGCGTCATGTGCCCGCATGTGGCACCCGATACGAGAGGACCTTCCATGAGCCAATTCGAGCGTGAATACGACTACGTCATCATCGGCGCCGGCAGCGCCGGCAACGTGCTGGCCACCCGCCTGAGCGAAGACGCCGATGTCAGTGTACTGTTGCTGGAAGCCGGTGGCCGCGACCACCGCTTCGACTTCCGCACCCAGATGCCCGCCGCCCTGGCGTACCCGCTGCAGGGTCAGCGCTACAACTGGGACTTCAAGACCGATCCCGAGCCGCACATGAACAACCGTCGCATGGAATGTGGCCGCGGCAAGGGTCTGGGCGGCTCCTCGTTGATCAATGGCATGTGCTACATCCGCGGCAACGCGCTGGATTACGACAACTGGGCCAAGGACCCCATCCTGGCCGACTGGAACTATCGTGAGTGCCTGCCCTACTTCCGCAAGTGCGAGACGCGCGATATCGGCCCGAATGACTACCATGGCGGCGACGGCCCGGTGTCGGTCACCACGCCCAAGCAGGGCAACAACGAGCTCTATCATGCCTTCATCGCGGCAGGCATCGAGGCGGGCTATCCGGCCACCGAAGACGTCAACGGCTACCAGCAGGAAGGCTTCGGCCCGATGGACCGCTTCGTGACCAGGGAAGGCCGTCGTGCCTCCACCGCGCGCGGCTATCTGGATACCGCCAAGAAGCGCTCCAACGTGACCATCGAGACGCGTGCCACCACCGACGTCATCCTGTTCGAAGGCAAGACGGCGGTCGGCGTGAAGTACGAGCGCAAGGGCCAGGACCACCGCGTGCGGGCGCGCAAGGAAGTGCTGCTGTGCGCCGGCGCCATCGCCTCGCCGCAGATCCTGCAGCGCTCCGGCGTCGGCAACCGTGAACATCTCGAGCCGCTGGGCGTGAAGATGGTCCACCACCTGCCGGGCGTGGGCGAGAACCTGCAGGATCACCTGGAGCTCTACATCCAGTACGAGTGCACCCAGCCGATCTCGCTGTATCCGTCCCTCAAGTGGTACAACCAGCCGCCCATCGGTCTGGAATGGATGCTCAAGGGCACCGGTGTCGGCGCCAGCAACCAGTTCGAGGCCGCCGGCTTCATTCGCAGCGATGACAACGAAGCCTGGCCGAACCTGCAGTATCACTTCCTGCCGATCGCGATCAGCTACAACGGCAAGAGCGCAGTGCAGGGCCACGGCTTCCAGGCGCACGTCGGGTCGATGCGCTCCCAGAGCAAGGGCCGCGTTCGCCTGACCTCACTCGATCCCAAGGCCGCGCCGTCGATCTTCTTCAACTACATGGCCGAGGAGCGTGACTGGGAAGAGTTCCGCGCCGCCATCCGCCTGACCCGCGAGATCATCGCCCAGCCTGCGCTGGACCCCTATCGCGGCCGCGAGCTGGCACCGGGTGCCCAGGCACAGACCGACGCCGAGCTCGACGAGTACGTGCGCAACCACGCCGAGACCGCCTACCACCCGTGTGGCAGCTGCCGCATGGGCAGCGACGAGACTTCAGTGGTCGATGGTGCCGGTCGCGTGCATGGCCTCGACAACCTGCGCGTCGTCGATGCCTCGCTGTTCCCGGTCATCCCGACCGGCAACCTGAATGCGCCGACGATCATGCTGGCCGAGAAGATGGCCGACAAGATTCGTGGCCGCGCGCCGCTGCCGCCGTCCGACGCCGATTACTTCGTGATCGAACCCGGCACGCCGGCCAAGAAACCCGCCAAGCGCAAGATCGGCTCTGCTCCGATCAATGGTTGAGTACTGGTCAATGGCTAAGCACTGATCAATGACTGAGCACTGATCAACGCCAGAGCCCGTGCGAGTCAACGCCTGCGACAGGTAGTCTGACCTCACGCACGCAAGCGCTATCGATCGTCCAAGGCCCCGCATTGCGGGGCCTTTTTCATGCCTGCCAGACAGCTTTCACTCAGCCCGGTCTGGTGCTCGCCGACTGCCTCCCTCGGGCGACTGTCCTTTTCGAGAATGAATCCGCACACCTTAGACCTTGGACGTACTGCAGGGTCGGGCAACATGGGATACGCTGAAGAGAATTCAAACAACTGTTCTAAACGCATGGCTGCTACGCTGTAGAAACGCCATGCAAAGACACCATCCCTCGCCACCCGGAGATCCTGCCATGACGCAGCTCATCCTCATCCTTGTCGCCGTAGCCGGTCTGTTGGCCGTCATGGCACGCGAAGCCGGGGCCCTCGCGGCCATCGGCGTTCTCGCCATCATCGGTATCGTCGGCCTGGCGGTCGACGCGCCGGTACTGGGTTGCCTGCTGCTGATCGGCGCGGCACTGGTCGCGGTGTGTGGCCTGCCGGCCCTGCGCAGCAAGTGGCTCAGCCCGCGCCTGTTCGCGATGTTCAAGAAGGTCTCCCCCAAGGTCTCGGACACCGAGAAGGTGGCGCTGGAAGCCGGCACCGTGTTCTGGGACGCCGAGCTCTTTTCCGGCAAGCCGCAGTGGGACACCCTGACCGCACAGCGCAACGACGGCATCTCCAGCGAAGAGCAGGCCTTCATTGACGATCAATGTTCTGTCGCCTGCGGCATGACCAACAGCTGGGAGATCGCGCGTGAGCGTGCCGATCTTCCCGAAGCGCTGTGGGAATACCTCAAGCGCGAGAAGTTCTTCGGCATGATCATTCCCAAGGAATATGGCGGCCTGGGCTTCTCGGCCAAGGCGCAGTCGCTGGTGCTGCAGAAGCTGGCGGTCAACGAGACGCTGATGGTCACCGTCGGCGTGCCCAACTCCCTCGGCCCGGGCGAGCTGCTGCTCAAGTACGGCAGCGATGAACAGAAGAGCTATTACCTGCCGCGTCTGGCCGATGGCCGCGAGATTCCGTGTTTCGGTCTGACCGGCCCGCGTGCCGGCAGTGACGCGACCTCCATCCCGGACACCGGCATCGTGTGTCGCGGCATGCATGATGGCGAGGAAGTCGTCGGCATTCGCCTGAACTTCGAGAAGCGCTGGATCACCCTGGCGCCGGTCGCCACCGTGGTCGGCCTGGCCTTCCGCATGTTCGACCCCGAGCACCTGCTGGGCGACGTGGAAGACATCGGTATCACCTGTGCCCTGATTCCGCGCGACACCGACGGCATGGACATCGGCCGTCGTCACCACCCGATCGGCGCGCCGTTCATGAATGGCCCGATCTTCGGCAAGGACGTCTTCATTCCGCTCAGCTACCTGATCGGTGGCGAGCAGATGGCCGGCCAGGGCTGGAAGATGCTGGTCGAGTGTCTGTCGGTGGGTCGCTGCATCACCCTGCCGTCCGGCTCCGCGGGCATCTCGCGCTACGCACTGGGCTGGAGCACCGGCTTTGCGCGCATCCGTCGTCAGTTCAATCTGCCGGTGGCCGAGATGGAAGGCGTGCAGGAGCCGCTGGCCCGCATGGCCGCGATGAACTACATCAGCCAGGCGTCGGTGCTGCACACCGCCAACATGATCGACAATGGCCACAAGCCGGCGGTGCCCTCCGCCATCCTCAAGAGCCAGTTGACCGAGATGGCCCGCTCGCTGCTGGCCGACGGCATGGATATCCACGGCGGACGCGGCGTGACGCTTGGCCCGCGCAACTACATCGGCGTGGCCTACGCCGGCACTCCGGTCTCGATCACGGTGGAAGGCGCCAACATCATGACCCGCAACCTGATGATCTTCGGTCAGGGCGCGATCCGCTGCCATCCTTACGTGCTGGAGGAGCTGGCCGCCAAGGACGCCGATGACCTGAATGCCTTCGACAAGGCCTTCTTCCGCCATGCCGGCCTGATCTTCGGCAACGCGGCACGCGCCTTCACCCAGAGCTTCGGTATCGGCGGCAAGGCCACCGGCTTCGACGCCGTCGCCACGCCCTACGCCAGCCACATCAACCGCTTCAGCGCCGCCTTCTCGCTGTCCGCCGATGCGGCCATGGCAAGCCTCGGCTCCAGCCTCAAGGCGCGCGAGATGCTGTCGGCACGCCTGGGCGACGTGCTCTCCAACCTCTACCTGGCGTCACTGACACTCAAGCAGTGGCACGAATCCGAGGCCTGCGAACACGAAGAGGCGCTGTTCCACTACAGCATGCAGTGGCTGCTGCACCGCGCGGAAAAGGCACTGGATGAGCTGTTCGCCAACCTGCCCAACCGCGCACTGGGCACTGCCCTGCGCGTGATCGCCCTGCCGCGTGGCCGTCAGTTCGCCATGCCCAAGGACAGCCTGACGCGCGAGATCGCCCGCGCCGTCTCTACCGACACTGCACTGCGTGCCAAGCTGACCGACAACACCTGGGACGCGCAGGACGAAGACCAGCAGGACAACGCCCTCGCCCGCTACAACGCGCTGCTCAAGGACTACCCGCGCGCCGAGCCGATCTACAAGGCGCTGGCCAAGGCCTATCACAAGGGCGAGATCCCGGCCGACGCCCTGTCACCGGAAGCGCGCATCGAAGCGGCGGTCGAGGCCGGTATCCTGTCCGCTGAGGATGGCGACTTCATGCGCGTCTTCGAAGCCGAGGTACTCGACATGCTGACCGTCGACCACTTCGATTTCGATGCCTTCGTGCGCAAGCCGATGGCGAGTGACGGCACCGCCTCCAACCCGCAGCAGGACGCCGCCTGATCGATACAGGAATTGATCGCTGATCGCTGATCGCAGAACCACAAAGGCCCCGCTCAATGAGCGGGGCCTTTGTCTTGGTAGAGCATGTCATTCGCTTGCGTCATCTCATCCTCAGATATGACGCGCGAAGTGCTCCAGGTCACGCACGAAGGCGTTCTTGTAGGTCTCGAAGTCCTTCGGGCGCGCCTTGAAGGAGCGCTTGATGCGCTCGCGGTCCAGGCGCAGCGGCGCGTCGAGGGCCGCCAGGTTGCCGACACGCGCGGCCGGATTCATGCCGACCAGCTCGCGCGGTTGATCGCCTTCGGCCTCGGCCTCCAGCCAGTCGTTGATGCCGGCGCGACGCAGCACGCTGACCAGTGAGCTGTCGGTGATGCGCACCTGCAGGCGGCCGTGATCGGACAGCTGGGAGACCAGCGCGATGCCGTGGTCGTGACCGCGATGCACCGTCGGCGTCGCCCACAGCGCCAGATTCAGGCCACGTGCGTTCTCGTCGAGTACCAGCAGCGCCGCAGAGTGGATGCGCTCGGCATCGTCGACCAGCGCGAACAGGCGCGCCATCTCATTCTCGAACCACACCCCACGCACGCCGGCGTAACTCACCAGCGCATCCAGACCACCCTCGCGGCCATGGACTTCGGCGCACAGCATCGCCAGACAGGCATCACGTCGGGCACCGGCACTCACTTCAACCACTTTCATCGCGTTCTCCGCCACAGGCATTTTCAGCGCGCAAGACTAGCACACTCGCTCGCCGGCCGCTTATTCCGGCCTTGAGTTGCCCCCGGCGCCTCGCTTGCCAGCCTGAGCCGAGCTGGCGACGCCACACACTCGCTGCTCAGTCACAAGCTCAGTCATAAGTTCAGCCTCGCTCGAATGAACATCTCCCTGTCACAAAGTTGTAAGGCGGGCGCTATAGAGTCGTCTACGCTTTTCGGACGATCATCAAAAGAACAAGAAAATGTTCACTTGATCGTCGCCATCGATCGTCAGCGGCCAGCGTCCTTCTTCTTTGTTGCGGAAGCTGGCCAGGGGAACCTCTCAGGAGTTTGACCATGCGCCGCCCGACTCATCATGCAAGCACCCGCACGACTGCCACCGCGACTCGTCGCCTCGCCAGCCTCGCACTGGCCATCGGTTTCGCCTCCGCCTCCGCCAGTGCCCTCGCCGCCACCGAGGTGGAATGGTGGCACGCCATGGGGGGCGGGCTCGGCAAGAAGGTCGACGAGATCGCGGCCGACTTCAATGCAAGCCAGGACGACTACGTCGTCAAGCCGGTCTTCAAGGGCAACTACTCCGAGACCATGACCTCCGCCATCGCCGCCTTCCGCGCCGGCAAGGGCCCGGACATCGTGCAGATCTTCGAGGTCGGCACCGCCACCATGATGAGTGCCAAGGGCGCGATCGTCCCGGTGCATCAGCTGATGGCAGACTTCGCGCCGCAGGAAGGCACCGCCTTCGATCCGAACGCCTACCTGTCTGCCGTCACCGGCTATTACACCGACACCGACGGCAAGATGCTGTCGTTGCCGTTCAACTCCTCGACGCCGGTGACCTACTACAACAAGGACGTGCTGGCCAAGGCGGGCGTCGACTCCCTCCCGCAGACCTGGCAGGAAATGGGCGCCGCGCTCAAGAAGGTCGTCGATTCCGGCGCCGCCAGCTGTGGCCTGACCACCACCTGGCCGTCCTGGGTGATGCTGGAGAACTTCTCGGCGCGCAACGATGTGCCCTTCGCCAGCCAGGCCAATGGCTTCGCCGGCACCGATACCCGTCTTGAATTCAACACGACCGCCGTGGTCGATCACATCCAGCGTCTCGATGACTGGCAGGCCGACAAGCGCTTCGTGTTCGGCGGTCGCTTCGATGACGCGGCGCCCAAGTTCTACTCCGGCGAGTGCGCGATGATGATGGGCTCTTCCGCCAGCTATGCCGGCGTCAAGGAAAGCGCCAAGGGCTTCGAGTTCGGCGTGGCACCGCTGCCCTATGACAGCGACGTGATCGAGACGCCGCAGAACTCCATCATCGGTGGCGCCTCGCTGTGGGTGCTTTCCGGTCACAGCGATGAGGAATACCAGGGCGTCGCCAAGTTCTTCCAGTACCTCTCCAAGCCCGAAGTGCAGGCCGACTGGCACCAGTTCACCGGCTATCTGCCGATCACGACTGCCGCGGCAGAGCTGACGCGCGAACAGGGCTTCTACGCCGAGAACCCGGGCACCGACGTCGCCATCACCCAGATGACCTCCGCGACGCCGACCGAGAACTCCAAGGGCCTGCGTCTGGGCAACATGGTGCAGATTCGCGACGTGATCAATGAAGAGCTGGAGAAGATCTTCTCCGGCAAGGAAAGCGTGCAGGACGGCCTCGACAACGCCGTCAAGCGCGGCGATTCGCTGCTCGAGAAGTTCGAACGCGCCAACGGCTGATCATCGCCACACCGGGGGCGGGCCCATGCCGGGCTCGCCCTCCCGCTATTTTCTCCAGCCAGAGAGCGGAAAGCGCATCCGACATCCGGTGTCCTTTCCCTTCTCTCACGGCTTGATGGCGCAGGAGCGGCCGAGACTTGCCGACTCCGTGCTACCGACGGAACCACCCAGTCCCTCCTTGCTTGCGAGACCCCTGCTGCATGGCCCATTTCAATCGACACCCCATCACGCCCTGGATACTGCTGGCACCCCAGCTGCTGATCGTGGCCGTGTTCTTCTTCTGGCCGGCCTACCAGGCCATCGAACAGGCCTTCTATGTCGAGGATGCCTTCGGGCTCTCGCGGGAATTCACCGGGCTGAGCAACTTCGTCAGCGTGCTGAGCGAGCCGGAATATCTCACGACACTATGGACGACCACCTATTTCTCCTTTGCGGTGGCCTTCGGCGCCATGGCATTGGCGCTGGGGCTGGCCGTACTGGCCGACCGCGTGCTGCGCGGCGCACACGCCTACAAGACCCTGCTGATATGGCCCTACGCCGTGGCGCCCGCCGTGGCCGGGGTGCTGTGGCTGTTCCTGTTCGACCCGACGCTGGGCATTCTGCCGGAGCTGCTATCCGCCATCGGCATCGACTGGAATCACAAGCTCAATGGCGATCAGGCCATGTTGCTGGTGGTGCTGGCCTCGATCTGGAAGCAGATGAGCTACAACTTCGTGTTCTTCCTCGCCGGTCTGCAGGCGATACCCAAGAGCCTACTGGAAGCGGCCGCGATGGACCGCGCCGGGCCCTGGCGGCGTTTCTGGACCATCACCTTCCCGCTGCTCTCGCCGACCAGCTTCTTCCTGCTGGTGATGAACGTGGTCTACGCCTTCTTCGAGACCTTCGGCACCATCGATGCCACCACCCAGGGCGGCCCGGCCGGCTCGACGCGCACCCTGGTCTACAAGGTCTATGAAGATGGTTTCGTCGGGCAGGACCTGGGCTCGAGTGCTGCCCAGTCGGTGTTGTTGATGGTCATCGTCGGCGTGCTGACGCTGATCCAGTTCAAGTATGTCGAGAAGAAGGTGCAGTACTGATGCGCTACAACCGCCCCGGGCTTGATATCGCAAGCCATGCCCTGCTGATCGTCGGCTGCGCACTGTTCTTCCTGCCGGTCTGGATCGCCTTCAGCGCCAGTACCCACGAGATGGGTGACCTCTACTCCAACGTCGCCCCCGTCTGGATCGGCGAGGCTGGCCTGGACAACTATCGCCAGCTGCTGGCAGACCCGGTCAGCACTCTCGGCGCCGACGTGATGACCCTGCTGTTCAACTCGATGCTGATGGCACTGGGCATCGCCATCGGAAAGATCATCATCTCGGTGCTGGCCGCCTACGCGATCGTCTTCTTCGAATTCCGCTTCCGCAAGCTGTGCTTCTGGCTGATCTTCATCACCCTGATGCTGCCGGTGGAGGTACGAATCCTGCCGACCTTCAAGGTGGTGGCCGACCTCAACATGCTGGACAGCTACGCCGGCCTGATCCTGCCGCTGATCGCCAGCGCCACCGCGACCTTCCTGCTGCGCCAGTTCTACCTGACCATCCCGGCGGAACTGGTCGAGGCCGCGCGCATCGATGGCGCTGGGCCGTGGCGCTTTCTCAAGGACATCCTGCTGCCGCTGTCGAAGACCAACATCGCGGCGCTGTTCGTGATCATGTTCATCTACGGCTGGAATCAGTATCTGTGGCCGCTGTTGATCACGACCGATGCCGACTATCTGACCATCGTCGTCAGCCTCAAGCGCATGCTGACCACCGGTGATGGCCTGGTGCCGTGGCAGGACGTCACCGCCACCACGCTGCTGGCCATGGGCCCGCCGGTACTGGTGATCCTGTTCATGCAGCGCTACTTCATCAAGGGCCTGGTGGACAGCGAGAAGTGATCTCGCGCTCCGACCCGCGACACCTCGCCCCAAGCCCCCTGATTCCGTTACGCCGTGATGGACAGACTTGCCCGTCACGCCACCGCTCTGGATACACAACTCATGGCAACACTGGCGCTCAAGCAGCTCAAGAAGCAGTACCCCAATGGCTACAAGGCCCTGCATGGCATCAATCTGGCTTTCGGCGAAGGCGAGCTGATCGTCATCGTCGGCCCGTCCGGCTGTGGCAAGTCGACCCTGCTGCGCACCCTGGCGGGCCTGGAGGACATCTCCGAGGGCGATCTGGAGATCAACGGCAAGCGCGTCAATGAGCTGGAACCCGCCGAGCGCGATATCGCGATGGTGTTCCAGAACTACGCGCTCTACCCGCACATGAGCGTGTTCGACAACATGGCCTACGGCCTCAAGAATCGGCGCACGCCCAAGGACGAGATCCAGCAGCGTGTCAGCGAGGCCGCCGAGCTGCTGGGCCTGACCGAGCTGCTCGATCGCCGCCCCAAGCAGCTCTCCGGCGGCCAGCGTCAGCGTGTCGCCATGGGGCGCGCCATCGTGCGCAAGCCGCAGGTATTCCTGTTCGATGAGCCACTCTCGAATCTGGACGCCAAGCTGCGCGTGCAGATGCGTCTCGAGATCCGCCGCCTGCAGAAGCGCCTCAAGGTCACTTCCGTCTACGTGACCCATGATCAGACCGAGGCCATGACCCTGGCAGACCGCCTGGTGGTGATGAATGGCGGCCACGTCGAGCAGTTCGGCACGCCGATGGCGCTCTATGATCAACCTGCCAGTCAGTTCGTCGCCGGCTTCATCGGCTCGCCGGCGATGAACTTCCTGAGCGCCACCCAGGCACAGACCGGCCTCGCGCTGCCGTGTGGCGCAACCATTTCCCTGAAGGGCGAAGACCTGACCACGGGCGCCGAGCTGACCCTCGGCATTCGCCCCGAGCACCTGCAGGTACTGGGAGCAGCCGATGCCCTGCCCGCAGGGGCCGCGGAGCTTGAGGCGCGCATCGAGCTGGTCGAACCGCTGGGCGCGGACACCCTGGCGTACTGCCGACTGCAAGGCCAGAGCGAGCCGCTGGTGGTGAGACTGGATGGCGAGCACGCCGTCGCGGAAGAACAGACGCTGCGCCTGGCCATCCTTCCGGCGCGTGCCCATCTGTTCGGCGCCGACGGCAAGCGGCTGGCAACCCGCGAGCAGGCGACAGCGGCCATCGAATGAGCGCTTTCGTCCTGTCGCGGGCCGACGGAACCCCTTGCCCTGATAACGTCATCATTGGATGGTAATGCTTGAGACCTGCCCTGATCCGTCTCGCGTCTGAGCATCAGTGATCCGCCTCGACCGATCAGCGCCACAGCTGCGTAGCGGGCAGACATGCCATTCTTTCTGTGAGGATTCACCATGGTTTCATCGTCACATTCAGCCGACGCATCACATTCAACTGACAGCGTCTTGTCCCTGCCCCTGGCGATCGCACATCGCGGCCTGTCGGCCTATGCGCCGGAAAACACCCTGGCCGCCATTCAGGCGGCGCATGAGGCAGGCTTTCAATGGGTGGAACTGGACGTGCAATTGCTGGGTGATGGCACGCCGGTCATCTGGCACGATGCCGGCGTGAATCGCTGCTCGGATGGGCGTGGCAAGCTCAAGAATCTCGATTGGGACAGCGTGCAGACCTTCGATGTCGGCAGCTGGTTCAATGCGTGCTTTGCCGGTGAGCGCATGGCCTCGCTCAAGCAGGCGCTGGAGCTGATCGCACGCCTGGACATGCGCCTGAATCTGGAGCTCAAGCTCAGCCCTGGCCACGATGCCCAGGCGCTGGTCGATGCTGCCATCCCAATGGCCAGCGCCCATCTGCCCGCCTCACACCTGATCTTCTCGTCGTTTGATCCCCAGGCGCTGCGGTTGACGCGTCAACGCGACCCGCAGGTGCATATCGGCCTGCTCTACGATGACATCCCCGACGACTGGCAGAGCCTGGCCGATGAGCTGAACGCAAGTTCCGTGCATGCCGATTGGCGCGCCCTGACTCGCGCCGCGGCCAGTGACATCACCAGCCGTGGCCACAAGCTGCTCTGCTATACGCCCAACGATGCAGCCGCCTTTGCACCGCGCTGGGCCTGGGGTGTGGATGCCGTCATCAGCGATGACCCGGCCATCTTCAGCGAGGAGGATCGCGAGCCCACTCTACCGAACGACACCACCACGCAAGGGCTACCCCAGACATGACCCCGGGCATCGAGCGCGACAGTCGCAGCGTTGAACACGCGAGCAATGATGCACTGACGCCGCGCCAGCAACAGATTCTCGAGCGACTGGCCCGCGAGGGCCAGCTGGCCGTCGACCCGCTGGCCCACGCCTTCGACGTCACCCCCCAGACCATCCGGCGTGACCTGGGCGTGCTGTGTGAGCGCGGGCTGGCGCGGCGGCGCCACGGCGGCATCGAGCGTCCACCGGGCGGCTACAACCTGGGACACTCCCAGCGCATCATGCTGGCGCGCACTGCCAAGCAGGCCATAGCCGCCAGCGTGGTCGCCGAGATTCCCGATGGCGCCACCCTGGCGCTGGGCATCGGCACCAGCGTGGTGGCGGTCGCCGAAGCCCTGCTTGCCCGACGCGGCCTGCGCGTGATCACCAACAATCTGCAGGTGGCGCAGGCGCTCTCGACCCACCCGGATGTCGCCGTCCAGTTGGCGGAAGGACAACTGCGCCCGCAGGATCTCGACGTGGTCGGCAGCGCCACCGTGGCCTTCTTCGCGCGTCATCAGGTCGATATCGCGGTCCTCGGCTGTGGCGGTCTCGATGCCGGAGGACTGCTCGACTTCGACCCGGAAGAAGCCGCGGTCAGCCGTGCGCTGGTCCATCACGCCCAGCGCCGGATTCTGATCGCCGACGCCAGCAAATGGGGGCGCGCCGCCATGTGCCGCATCGCCCCGCTCGAGGAAATCGACCTGCTGGTCACCGATGAGCTGCCCCATCAGCCCGATTATCGCAGCGCGCTGGAGGCTGCCAGCCAACAGAGCCTGTCGGTGCGCTTCACTGCCTGAACCGAGGCGCGTCGCGCAAGCCGGCACGCATCGACGATACTGAAGGGACACGCGACTGATGACAGCCGCGCTCCCGCTTACCTTCTGAGGATTTCTGGAATCACCATGCAAGCCTTCGCCCACTGTCCTGCCAGCACCCTGTCGGGTATCCGGTATCTATTGACCGATATCGATGACACCCTCACCCATGAAGGGCGTCTCGCGGCATCGACGCTGGCGGCGCTGGAGCGTCTGGATGCCGCCGGCATCAAGGTCATCCCCGTCACGGGCGGCTGTGCGGGCTGGTGCGATCACATCGCACGCGCCTGGCCGGTCGCCAGCGTGATCGGTGAGAATGGCGCCTTTGCCTTCCGCCGCCAGGGGCAGCGCATCCTCACCACCTGGTGGGAAGACGAGCAGCGCCTGCGCGCTCGTCAACGCCATGTCATGACCGTCGCCCGCCAGCTGCTGCTCAACCATCCACGCGCAGCACTGGCCCAGGACCAGCCCTTCCGCTTCGCCGATGTCGCGGTGGACCACTGCCAGGCGGTCGGTCCGCTGGCCCAGAGCGAGATTCGCGCCATCATCGCCGGCTTCACGGCCGCCGGTATTCAGGCGCGTGCCAGCTCCATCCACATCAATGCGTGGCAGGGCGAGTTCGACAAGGCGCGCATGGCGGTGCGGGTCCTCACCGAGACCTTCGGCCTGGGCCGCATGCAGCTGGAGCAGGAGGTGATGTACGTCGGCGATGCCCCCAATGATGCGCCGATGTTCGCCACCTTCCGCCACACCGTGGGCGTGGCCAACATCATCCAGCACCGTGCGGCACTCGGTTGGGAGCCCAGCTGGGTGACACGCCACAGTCATGGCGCCGGGGTCGAGGAAATCGCCGAGGCTCTGCTCACGGCACGCAAGGGAGTCGAGAGCGTCAAGACAGACGCCTGACCCTGTGACTGATGGCGGCCATAGACCTCCAGCAGGATGACGGCCACAGGCCTTTGGACAGAAGTCAGCAGACAGGCATGAAAAAAGCCCGCATGGCATTGCCATGCGGGCTTTTGTTATCCATAAGATAACAAATAACACCAACTACCGGCTATCAGCCACCGAAGAACAATCCCCGCAGACCCTCGCCCGGATCGTCAAAGCGCATGAAGGCTTCTCCCACCAGGAAGCCATGGACGCCGCTGTCGCGCATCTTCGCCACGTCGTCACGGGTATGGATGCCGGATTCGGTGACCACACGCACGCCTTGCGGCATGTCGGCCAGCAGGTCCAGCGTCGTCTCCAGCGACGTCTCGAAGGTGCGCAAGTCACGGTTGTTGATGCCGACCAGTTCGATGCCCAGCGCCAGTGCACGCCTGAGCTCTTCGCCGTCATGCACCTCGACCAGCACATCCATGCCCAGCTCACGCGCCTGACGATACAGAGCGCTCAGGCGCGCATCGTCCAACGCCGCAACGATCAACAGGATGCAGTCGGCACCGATGGCACGTGCTTCCAGCACCTGATACGGGTGAATGATGAAGTCCTTGCGAATCACCGGAATCGAGACGGCGTCGCGCGCCTCGATCATGAAGTCCTCATGCCCCTGGAAGAAGTCGGCATCGGTGAGCACCGACAGACAGGCGGCGCCGGCCTGCTCGTAGGCCACGGCGATCTCGGCGGGCACGAAGTCTTCACGGATCACGCCCTTGGAGGGGGACGCCTTCTTCACTTCGGCGATGATGGCCGGCTCGCCACGGTCGATACGCGACGTCAGCGCCTCGATGAAGCCGCGCGGCGCGCTTTGTTTCTCGATCAGGGTCTGCAGGTCAGCCTCGCTCACCGCGGCGCTGCGCTCGGCGATCTCTTCTTCCTTGCGCGCCAGAATCCTGGCCAGGATAGTCGGCAATGCCTTGTCAGTCGTCTGCTCGGTGCTCATCAGCGGGTCGCTCCTTCATCATTGACCTGGGCGTAGACACGGGTGAAATCCGCCAATTCCTTCATCTTCTCGAACGGCAGCTTGCTGGCCTGCACGTCCTCGGCAATGCTGACACCCTCCTTGAGACTGTCCGCGATGCCCGCCACGTAAAGGGCCGCGCCGGCATTGAGTGCCACGATGTCGCTGGCCGGGCCTTCATCACCACGCAGCGCCTGCTGCACCAGCTTGAGACTGGCGTCCGAGGTCTCCACCGCCAGACTTTCCAGCGACTGGCGCGCGATGCCGAAGTCTTCCGGCGCGATGCGGTATTCGCGGATCTCGCCATCCTTGAGCTCATTGACCAGCGTCGGTGCCGCCAGCGAGATCTCGTCCAGACCATCATCGCTGTGCACCACCAGCACATGCTCGGCCCCGAGGCGCTTGAGCACCTCGGCCATCAGCGGCACCAGCGCCGGGTCATAGACCCCCAGCACCTGACGGGTAGCGCCGGCCGGATTGGTCAGCGGACCGAGGATGTTGAACATGGTACGCACACCCATCTCGCGGCGCGGGCCGATCACGTGCTTCATGGCGGCGTGATGATTGGGCGCGAACATGAAGCCGACCCCGATATCATCGATGCAGCGTGCGACCTGCTCGGCGTCCAGCGCCAGATTGATGCCGGCCGACTCAAGCAGGTCGGCACTGCCGGACGATGACGACACACTGCGGTTGCCGTGCTTGGCCACATGGCCACCGGCGGCCGCCACCACGAAACTTGCCGCCGTGGAGACATTGAACAGGTTGGCACCATCACCGCCGGTGCCGACGATATCCACTGCATCGGTGGCACGCACCGTGACGCGCGTCATCAGCTCACGCATCACCTGGGCGGCGGCGGCCAGCTCATCGACGGTCTCGCCCTTCATCGACAGCGCCATCAGCAAGGCCCCGATCTGCGCCTGGGTCGCCTCGCCGGTCATGATGGCCGTCATGACCGCATGAGTGTCGTCGTAGCTCAGGTGCTGGCGGCGCATCACGGCGCCAATCGCCTCACGCATCTGCATGTTGTGTCTCCGCAGGCGCCAGCCTCGGCGGCTGACGCATGAAAAAATAGAATGTGACTCTTGCGATCAACGCCCGCTCAGGCGGCTTTCGCAGCCTCGCCGCGACGCAGGAAGTTAGCCAGAAGCTCATGACCCTGCAATGTCAGGATCGACTCAGGGTGGAACTGGACGCCTTCGACATCCAGCTCGCGATGGCGCAGGCCCATGATCAACTGCGGCGTGACATCGTCATCATCCGTCCAGCTGGTGACGATCAGACACTCGGGCAGGCTCTCACGATCGACCACCAGCGAGTGATAACGCGTGACTTCCAGCGGCTCGGCCAGCGCGACGAAGACACCGCTGTTGTCGTGACGCACGGCGGAGGTCTTGCCGTGCATCACCTGGGGCGCACGTACCACCTTGCCACCGTAGACCTGACCGATGGCCTGGTGACCGAGGCACACGCCCAGAATCGGCAGCTTGCCGGCGAAGTGGCGAATGGTTTCCAGCGTGATGCCGGCCTCGTTGGGCGTACACGGGCCCGGGCCCAGCACCAGATGTGATGCACCGAGCGCCTCGATCTGCTCGAGCGTGATGGCGTCATTGCGCACGGTCAGCACTTCCGCGCCCAGCTCACTCAGATACTGGACGATGTTGTAGGTGAAGCTGTCAAAGTTGTCGATCATCAGCACGCGTGGCGTGCTGGCGTCCTGCGAAGTGAATGTCTGCATGGTCAGTGTCCATTCTCGGGAGCGGATCATGCGCCGTGATTGACCGGCCTGCCGCTCTCCTGTGGTGTCGTTCCCGCCGTCCAGCAACAAAAATGCCGCCCTGGTCGGCGGCATTCTTCTGGTCGTACGTCCTCGAACTTCAGACATGCGAAAGCCGCCCCCTTGTCAGGAGCGCCACCACTGCTGGCTGAGGTCGTGCGGGTTACGTAGCGTCATGGGTCAATAGTGCGTTGAGCTGCCAGGAGTGTCAATCACATGCGCCGTTGCAGGGAGTGACCCGCGAACACTGGCGAGTCACTCCCGAAATGCGTGGCGCGCCGATCAGTCCAGATTGTCCAGACCGCGCTCCGCCATCGCCACGGCACGGAACAGGGCACGCCCCTTGTTGAGGGTCTCGTCCCACTCGGACTGCGGCACGGAATCGGCCACGATGCCGGCGCCGGCCTGAACGTGCAGCACCTTGTCCTTGAGTACCGCGGTGCGGATCGCGATGGCGGTATCCATGTTGCCGTGCCAGGAGAGATAGCCCACCGCGCCGGAATAGATGCCGCGCTTGACCGGCTCCACCTCGTCGATGATCTCCATGGCGCGAATCTTCGGCGCGCCGGACAGGGTGCCGGCCGGGAAGGTGGCCCGCAGCACGTCCATCGGCCCCAGGCCTTCCTTCAGCTTGCCGGTGACGTTGGAGACGATGTGCATGACGTGGGAATAGCGCTCCACCACCATCTGGTCCGTCACCTTGACACTGCCGGTCTGGCTGATGCGACCGGCATCGTTGCGACCCAGGTCGATCAGCATCAGGTGCTCGGCGACTTCCTTGGGGTCTGACAGCAGGTCCTTCTCCAACGCCAGGTCTTCCTCTTCGGTGGCGCCGCGCACGCGGGTGCCGGCGATCGGGCGCACCGCGACCTCGCCATCCTCGAGACGCGAGAGAATCTCCGGCGACGAGCCGATGACGTGGTGGTCATCCAGATTGAAGAAGAACATGTACGGCGAAGGATTCAGGCTGCGCAGTGCACGGTAGAGATCCAGCGGCGCGGCGCGGTAGGGAATCGACATGCGCTGCGACGGCACGCACTGCATGACATCACCGGCCAGCACGTATTCCTTGATCTTCTCCACTGCGCCCTTGAAGCCTTCCTCGGTGAAGCCGGAGGTGAAGTCGGTCTCCTTGACCGGCTCGCCGCCGGTGCCGGGGCTGACGGTGTTCAGCGTCGCGCTGCGCAGCTGGATCTCGAGGCGTTCGAGACGCTCGCAGGCGGCCTCATAGGCGTTGGGGGTTGCCGGGTCGGCGTGGGTCAACAGCGTCAGACGCCCGGACAGGTTATCGAAGATCACCAGCTCGTCGGCGACCATCAGCAGGATGTCCGGCACGCCCAGCGGGTCCGGCTTCTCGACGCCGCGCAGGCGCGGTTCGATATAGCGCACGGTGTCATAGCCGAAGTAGCCGACCAGGCCGCCATTGAAGCGTGGCGCACCGTCGATGACCGGCACACGGAAACGGGTCTGGAACTGCTCGATCCAATCGAGGGGGTCCTCGACCTCGGTCATGCCGGTCTGCTCGCCATTGATCAGATGCGAGACCACCTGGCCACGCACCTCGATGCGCTCACGACACGGCAGGCCGATGATGGAATAACGCCCCCACTTCTCTCCGCCCTGCACGGACTCCAACAGGAAGGTCCACGGCATGTCGGCCAGCTTGAGATAGGTAGACAGTGGCGTGTCGAGATCCGCCAGCACGTCACGGGTGACGGGAATGCGGTTGTAACCGGCTTCGGCCAGTTCAGCGAAGTGTTGTGGGGTCATCATGACCTGCAGTTCCTTCCACGGAGGGTGCGTTGCCGACACGGGGCCGGCTTGTCTGGGACTCAGTCTATCATCGCGGGTCGCTGGCGGCAGCGCTGCTGGAGGCAAGTTCTGCCATCTCATGCCTCACTGTGCGCCCGAGCTGGACACCAGCCTCGCTCTGTCAATTCCCATCAATCAGCGTCACTCAGCCAGCCACGACCAGCTCGGCGAGCGAGTCGACGAGGTAGTCCGGGTGGCTGCGCGAGATCGGCTCGCCATGGTTGTAGCCGTAAGGTACCGCCAGGGTGCGGAAACCGGCGGCGCGGCCTGCCGCGATATCGTGGCGCGAGTCACCGACCATCAAGGCCTGACGCGGCAACACCTCCAGCCGCTCGGCGGCGAACAGCAGGGGCGCGGGGTCCGGTTTGCGCGTCGGCAGGCTATCGCCGCCCAGCGCCAGCGCGAAATGCTCGCTCAGCGCGAAGTGCGAAAGCAGCGGTTCGATGAAGGCTTCCGGCTTGTTGGTGATCAGCACCAGCGAGATCCCGGCCTGGCGCAGACCCTCCAGACATTCCCGCACCCCGGGATAGAGTCGCGTACGCGAGCTGGGGTCGGCGGCGTAATGTGCCAAAAAGCTCTGATGCGCCTGCTCGACCCGCGCCAGGTCATCGGTCGCCAGGCCATGAGCTGCCAGGGCGCGCTCCACCAGTACCCGCGACCCATTGCCGACAAAGTCGCGTACCCGCGCCTCGCCCAGCGCCGCCAGCCCCTCTTGCTCAAGCATGCAGTCGATCGCATGGGCGAGGTCCGGCACCGAGTCGATCAGGGTGCCATCGAGGTCGAAGGCGACCATCTCGATCGCCCTGAGCGACGGATGTACCGGACCTGTGAATGTGGGATGATCGTGCATCCTTGCTCCTTTTCAGCGACAGAATTCGTGTAGGTGCCAAAAGCGCAACACCGAGTTCTCGCGTGCTCATGGCGAATATACGTAAAATAACGACATCTCGCGCATGCAGCACTATTTAGCACGCTCATTATCTTGTTATCATAGCGGTATCGCGACGCCAGTTATCGACTCCGGGCCTTGCATGTTCTGACTCGATAGCCGGCCGACACTTTTCACACCTTCCCATCAATCTTGTCACTGAGGAGCACTCAATGGCCATTCCCCGCATCGTAGTCGTTGGCGGAGGCGCCGGCGGTCTGGAACTCGTCACCAAACTGGGCCACAAGCTGGGCCGCAAGAAGAAAGCCGAGATCATTCTGATCGACCGCAATTCCACGCACATCTGGAAGCCGCTGCTGCACGAAGTGGCCACCGGCGTGCTGGATTCCGGTCTCGATGAAGTCTCCTACCAGGGCCATTCCAAGGCCCACGGCTACAAGTTCCAGCGCGGCACCCTGGAAAGCCTGGAGCGTGAAGAGAAGCAGCTGACCCTGGCCGCCATCCATGACGCCAAGGGCAACGTGCTGCTGCCTGCCCGCCAGCTCAGCTATGACTATCTGGTGCTGTCACTGGGCAGCGTGTCCAATGATTTCGGCACCGAAGGCGTCGCCGAACATTGCCACTTCCTGGACAGCCCGCAGCAGGCCGAGAAATTCCGCCGCGACATGCTCGACACCTTCCTGCGCTTCAGCGCCAACGGTGAGGAATGTGAGCGCCAGCAGCTCAACGTCGCCATCATCGGCGCCGGCGCCACCGGGGTCGAACTCTCCGCCGAGCTGTTCGATGCCTCCAAGATGCTGCACAGCTACGGCTTCTCCTCGCTGGAAGACCGCCAGGTCAAGGTCCACCTGATCGAGGCCGCACCGCGCATCCTGCCCGCCCTGCCGGAACGCATCGGCAAGCCGGTCGCCAAGGAGCTGACCAAGCTGGGCGTCGATATCCACGTCGATACCCGAGTGACTTGCGCCGACTCACGCGGCATCACCACTGCCGATGGCACCTTGATCGAAGCCGACCTGAGCGTGTGGGCCGCCGGTATCCGTGCGCCCGCCTTCCTGTCCGAGCTGGGTCTGTCCACCGAGCGCAACCATCAGGTCAAGGTGCACCAGACCATGCAGAGCATCGATGATAAGTTCATCTTTGCCCTCGGTGACTGTGCCAGCTGCCCGCAGCCGGATGACAAGCGCGTCCCGCCGCGCGCCCAGGCCGCTCACCAGCAGGCCAGCCTGATGGTCAAGAACCTGCGCGCCGCGATGGCCAACAAGCCGCTCAAGGACTTCGTGTTCAAGGACCACGGCTCGCTGATCTCGCTGGCGCACTTCGATGCCGTCGGCTCGCTGATGCGCGGTGCCTCGGCGCGTTCGCTGTTCATCGAAGGCCGCCTGGCCAAGTTCTTCTACGCCTCGCTGTATCGCATGCACCAGATGGCGATTCACGGCGTGGTCAAGACCGGCATGACGGTGGTGGTCGATGGCCTGAACCGTTACCTGCGTCCGAAGATGAAACTGCATTGATCGCTCGCCAGTAACGCAAAACGTAAAACGCCCCCAGCGGAGACCGCTGGGGGCGTTTTCGTTTCACGCATTCAATCAAGCAGACCGTCAGG
This sequence comes from Cobetia sp. UCD-24C, assembly GCF_001306765.1. NCBI lineage: Bacteria > Pseudomonadati > Pseudomonadota > Gammaproteobacteria > Oceanospirillales > Halomonadaceae > Cobetia > Cobetia sp. UCD-24C. The sequence continues at coordinate 492,520 of NZ_LJTD01000001.1, forward strand.
TCTCGCCGAGCAGGCTGTCCAGCGCAAGCTCACCGGCGATCAAGCGGCGCTTGGCCGCCACACTCAACTGCTTGACGCGATACTCAAGCTTGAGCGCCCGCGAGCGATCGCCGACCACCTGTTGATAACACAGCGAGAGCGGCCCCTTGCCGCGCAGCGCCCGCGCACCGCGCTTGCCGCCTTCATGCTCGCTAAGGCGGCGCGCCACATCGGTACTGATACCGGTATAGAGGCGCCCCTGGGCCGTCTCGAGCACATACAGCGACCACTCGCTGAGTACCGCGGCGTGAGCCGAGCCATCGACTGCCTCGCCAGCTCGCGCGCTTTCATCCGTCACGCGATCAGCTGCGCACACTGGCAAGCTCGGCACGCAGCTTCGCCAATACGCTGTCGTAGCGGTTGGCATCGCTGTCACTGCGCGCATTGAAGATGGCGGAACCGGCCACGAAGGTGTCGGCACCGGCGCGCGCGATCTCGGCGATGTTGTCGACCTTGACGCCACCATCGATCTCGAGACGGATGTTGTAGCCGGAGGCATCGATGCGACGACGCGCTTCACGCAGCTTGTCGAGGGTACCGGGGATGAACGACTGGCCGCCGAAGCCCGGGTTGACGCTCATCAACAGAATCATGTCGACCTTGTCCATCACGTAGTCGAGGTAGGACAGCGGCGTGGCCGGATTGAATACCAGACCGGACTTGCAGCCCGCATCACGAATCAGCTGCAGCGAGCGATCGACGTGGTCGGAGGCTTCCGGATGAAAGGTGATGTAGCTGGCACCGGCCTCGGCGAAGTCACCGATCATGCGGTCGACCGGCGTGACCATCAGGTGGGCATCGATCTCGGCGCTGATGCCGTAATCACGCAGCGCCTTGCACACCATCGGCCCGATGGTCAGGTTGGGCACGTAATGATTGTCCATCACGTCGAAGTGGACGATATCGGCCCCGGAGGCCAGCACATCCTCGACCTCCTGCCCCAGGCGGGCGAAGTCAGCGGACAGGATCGACGGGGCAATCTTGAAGTCATTCGGCAGTAGTTCAGACATGTCATCAGGCGCCAGCGAGAAGTGGAAGAGGCATTTTACGCCACCCTCTCACAAAAGACAGGCGCTGTGTGAATGTGCACCGCCAGCCTGCCGGTCCGTCGCTGCCGATCCGTCGCCGGCCCACGCCAGGCACTCCACTGCGACTCGCACCCATAAGCCGCCCTCACACCAAGCCCTCATTACCCTTCCAGATCAGACACCAACAAGAATATTGCCGTGCAAAGTTGAAATTGGTGCATTAGCAACTGATAGTTAAGCTGTTCTTTCGGTCCAGTGAGCAGCTCGCTGGCCTTCTGCGCATGTTCCTCGCATTGCACGCGTCATGTCGCATCTCTTATAACGATAACAGGAACCGACACCTCTCATGTTCGACACCTCTCTCGCAAACCGCAGACATCTCAAGGCGCTGGCCGCCGCCGCACTGTTGCCGCTGGCCGGCCTGCTGCCGACGGCGATTCCCGCCGCCTTCGCCGAGTCTTCCGCGATTCTGGAAGGCGAGCGCTTCCACCCCCAGGAAGGTCAGCACGGCATGGTCGCGACCAGCCACTATCTGGCCTCTCAGGTCGCACGCGATGTGCTGGCCGATGGCGGCAACGCCGTCGACGCCGCCGTGGTGGCAGGCTTCGCGCTGGCCGTCACCCAGCCGCGCTCCGGCAACATCGGTGGCGGCGGCTTCATGCTGGTGTCGGATGAGAAGACCGGCAAAGTGGTCGCCATCGATTACCGCGAGAAGGCCCCGGCGGCGGCCAGCGAGACGATGTTCCAGGACGAGAATGGCGAGGCGGTCTCCGAGTGGTCACGCTTCACCCACCGCGCGGCAGGCGTGCCCGGCACCGTCGCTGGCCTGGCCAAGGCGCTGGAAGACTACGGCACCCTGAGTCTCGAGCAGGCCCTCGCCCCGGCCATCAAGCTGGCCGAAGACGGCTTCGTGATTCCGACGCGCTTCGCCAAGGGCTTGAGCGATGCCAAGGACCGTCTGGCCAAGTGGGACAGCACCGCCAAGGTGTTCTACAAGCCGGATGGCAGCAACTATCAAGCCGGTGAGCTGTTCAAGCAGCCGGAACTGGCCGCGACCCTCAAGCGCATCGCCGCCAATGGTCCGCGCGAGTTCTACGAGGGTGAGACCGCCCGCCTGATCGTGGCCGAGATGGAGCGCCACGACGGCATCATGACGCTGGATGACCTCAAGGCCTACGAGCCGGCCATCCGCGAGCCGGTCCACGGCACCTATCGTGGCTATGACATCTTCTCGATGAGCCCGCCCTCCTCCGGCGGCGCGCACATCGTCGAGATTCTCAACATGCTCGAAGGCGATGACATCCAGGCGATGGGCTTCAATTCCGCCGCCACCATCCACGTGATGGCGGAAGCGATGCGCCGCGCCTACGCCGACCGCTCCGAGTATCTGGGCGACACCGACTTCGTCGATGTGCCGCTGTCGGGCATCATCTCCAAGGACTACGCCAAGGAATTGCGCGCCCAGCTCGAGCTCGACAAGGCCACGCCCTCCAGTGAGGTCAAGCCCGGCAAGCCGCAGCCGTATGAGTCCAATCAGACCACCCACTTCTCGATTGCCGATGGCAATGGTCTGGCCGTCTCCAATACCTACACCATCAACTTCAGCTACGGCTCCGGCATCGTGGTCGATGGCGCAGGTTTCCTGCTCAACAACGAGATGGATGACTTCTCCGCCAAGCCGGGCGTGCCGAATGCCTATGGCCTGATCGGCGGCGTCGCCAACAAGATCGAGCCGAACAAGCGCATGCTGTCTTCCATGAGCCCGACCATCGTGATGAAGGATGGCAAGAACTTCCTCGTCACCGGCAGCCCCGGCGGCTCGCGCATCATCACCACCACGCTGCAGGTGATCATGAACGTGATCGACCACGGCATGAACATCCAGTCGGCGGTCAGTGCGCCACGCATCCACCACCAGTGGCTGCCGGACGAGATTCGTATCGAGGCGGGCATCAGCAAGGACACCATCCGTCTGCTCGAGGCGATGGGCCACAAGGTAGTGACCAAGGACGCCATGGGCGCCATCCAGTCGATCATGATCGACGACGGCACCTTCTACGGCGGTGCCGACCCGCGTCGCTCCACCTCTTCGGCCATGGGGCTGTAGACGACGGCTGCGACGGGGTAGTCTCTGCATCGCATCGCCGAGCTGCCCCATCAATGACGCCTTGACCCCATTGATGGGGCGGGCTATCTGTGACGGGCGACACTTCGGTGTCGCCCGTTCGCGTCTTGCTGCGCCATCACGCCCTCTGCCCTACAAGGTGCCCTCGTGTCCTCAACCAAGTCACTCACGCCACCCATCTCTGGCTGGCGGCAATGGGCCAACCGCTATCCGGTCGCCTTGATCGCCCTGGCGCAGCTGTTCGGCACCAGCCTGTGGTTCACCCCCAATGCAGTACTCACGCCGATGCTGGCGAGCTGGGGCTTCGCCGGCGATAGCGCCGCGGCACTCGGCCAGCTGACCTCCTCGGTGCAGGGCGGCTTCATCGTCGGCACCCTGGTGCTGGGGCTTGCCGGCCTGGCGGACCGCTTCGCGGCGCGCCATCTGTTCATGGCTTCCTGCGTGCTGGGCGCGCTGACCAATCTGGCGCTGTTGATCGCGCCGGGACTACTGAGCGCCTCAGGCTTGCGCGTGCTGACGGGGCTGGCACTGGCCGGCATCTACCCCATCGGCTTGAAGCTGATGGTGCAGACCGCACCGGACCGTGCCGGTGCCGCGCTCGCCTGGCTGGTCGGCATGCTGGTGCTTGGCACCGGGCTGCCGCATGCGCTGGCCGCACTGCAACAGGGCGAAGGCATGCAGCTGCCGTGGGGCGCAGCCATCAGCACTGCCTCGCTGCTGGCCATCGTCGGTGCCGGTCTGGTCGCCTTGTTGGCCCCACCGGTGGCCAAAGCCACCTCAGCACCCCGCCAAGCAACAGCGGCGAAAGACGGCCCCAACACCTTTCTCGCGCGTGCTACACGAGGCCTGGCGGCCTGGCAATATCCCGGCTTCGTGCGCGGTGCACTGGGCTACTTCGGCCACATGTGGGAGCTATACACCCTGTGGGCGCTGACGCCTCTGCTGCTGACCCAGATGGCCAGCGCGACAGGCGTGACACTCTCTCCTGCCAGCCTGGCCTGGCATAGCTTCCTGGTGATCGCCATCGGTGCGCCCGGCTGCGTCATCGGGGGCTGGCTCTCGCGCAGTCGCGGCAGTCTGTGGGTGGCGCGTCTCGGGCTCGCCGGCTCGGTGACGCTGACGTTGGTCTTCGTCGCCGCCACGCAGCTTGAGGCCGGTTACGGCGTGCTGCTGGCACTACTGGCGCTGTGGAGCCTTCTGGCCGTGATCGACTCACCGCAGTTCTCGGCGCTCGCCGCGGGCGGCACCCCGGTCGAGCTGCAGGCCAGCGCCCTGGCGATGATGAATGCCTTCGGCTTCAGCCTGTCGCTGGTCTCGATCGCCTTGCTCACGCCGCTGATCGCCGGCCACGGCAGCCTGCTGCTGCTGGCCTTGCTGCCCGGCCCGCTGCTGGGCCTGCTGGCCTTGAGCAGACGCGTCGACGGCGCATGAGCCATGGACCATGGGCTACGGGCCATGAACCTCGGCCACTGTCGCTTGCAGAGGACAGCCGTGAGCCTGAATTTCCACTACGCTCAGGCGCCATTCTGGCCCTATACTCGCGCCATTGTGCTCCGGCCATCCCGCGCGGCAGGCGAGATATTGGCAACGGATGGCCGAGATGACTCCCATGACAACCGGCCTCAGGCCCAGGAACCCCGATGATGATGCACAAGTTGCGCACCACCTGCATGAGCGTGGCACTGATCGCCACGGCGGCACTTCTCAGCGCTTGCGGCACCAGCCCGCAGCGCCTGTACGTCAATCCGCAGGTCGGCGAGATGGGCGTGGTCGGCCACGGGCAACAGGTGGTGGTGGATGTGCTCGATGAGCGTCCGTCAGAGCGCATCGGCTCTCGCGATGGCGCCACCAATGCCTCGAGCTATCTGGTCGTGCCGACCGGCGACCTGACGCCCAAGCTTGAGGCCCAGACCGTAAGCGCCCTGCGCCGCATGGGCTTCGTGCCGGTGTCCGCCGAGCAGGCCAACCAGGGCGCAGCAGAGCTGACCATCTCGTTGACCGAGCTGGCCTATGGCGTGAAGCGTGGCGGCCTGATCACCGATACCGCGACACTCAATGGCGTGATCAAGGCCGTCGCCGTGTCCGGCAAGCAGCGCTATACCGGCAGCTACACCGCGACGCGTGATCAGGGCTATGCCCTCAAGCCGAGTCAGGAGAAGAACACCGAGATGGTCTCTGAGGTGATCGGCGATGCGCTGACTCGCGCCTTCCAGGACACCACCCTGATCCGCCAGCTCGACCAGTAGGCTCGATCAGTAAGTTCGATCAGTAAGTTCGATCAGCAGCTCGCCACCAACGAAAACGCCACCGCCGCCCATTGGGCGGCGGTGGCGTTTTTCATGAGGACTGGACCTTCATGAGGACGGTACCTGACAGACAAGGTCACTCCTCAGTCGTCAGCGACGCGGCCCCTTGCGCACCAGACTCCATACCGTCTCACGCAGGCCGCGCTCATCCGGGGCGCGACGCTCCAGCACCTCAAGCGTGAAGTTGGCGCTCAACAGTTGACGAATCTCGTCTTCGGCGACATGGAACGGCGGGCCCTGATGCTGCTCCGTCTGCCGCTCGAGACTGATCAACAGGCCACGCGCGCCCGGGGGCAGCAGCTGCGCCAGATGGAAGGCATAGCGCTGCCGGGTGGCCGGCGGCAAGGCGATCAGCGCGGCGCGATCATAGAAGGCATCCAGATGATCGACATGATCGATATGGAAGTGGAAGAAGTCTCCGCACCACAGCTCGACCATGCCCTGGCGGAAGCATTCGAAGTGCTCCAGCCGATAGCGCGAGACATCCCCGGCGCCTTCGGCGACGAACTGCTCGCAGGCCTGGCGCGCAAGCTCGATGCCCAGCACCGGATAGCCCTGCGCCGCCAGCCAGCGCATGTCGAGACTCTTGCCACACAACGGCACCAGCACCTTGGCGCCCGCCGCGATCTCAAGCCGCGGCCACCAGCGCTCCAGCGCCGAATGCGTGGCGGGCAGATGAAAGCCGATCCGCCCTTCCTGCCATCGCGCCAGCCAGGGGTCACTGGCCGGCGTCGCGTCCATCGTCGTGTCTTGTGCCGACATGAGCTGGCGCACTCCCTCTGCTATCGGTTACCGGGATGCCTTACAGGAAGCCGTGACGCTTCTTCTTGCGACGCGGCAGGTGCGGCACGATCAGGCCGACCAGCAGGCCGACACCCGCCACGCCACCGCCGTACATGAAGTAGCGCATCAGCAGGTCCTGCTTCTTGGTATCGAGCTTGGTTTCCATGTCCTGCATCTTGCTGCGCGCCTGGGCAAGCTCGGCTGACTGGCTGTTGCTGGCCTGCTCAAGCTCCTCGATGCGCGCCTGACGCGTCTCGAGGCCGGTCTTCATGTCCTCGACACGGGTTTCCCACTCTTCATTGATGCCGTCGAGCTTGGCAGTCAATTCCTTGACCCTGGCGCTCAGCTCGGGCACCCGGGCATTGACGCTCTGGGTGTCCTGCAGGTCAGCGGAGGGAATCCACACCACGTCGCCGCTGGCGGTGCGGATCTTGCTGTAGTCATTCTGGACCTCGAGCAGCTCGACCGGCTGGCCGGCTTCCACCGTGCCCACGATGCGGTAGCCATCCGTCGGGCCACTGCGCACGAAGGTGGTGAGGTCATCGGCGACCCAGCGGTCGGTGGCCGCATTGGCCAGCGGTGCGCCCAGCAGCAGGCTGCCGGCGACGCCAGCCCCCAGCACCACACGGCGCAGTGAGCGCGCAAGCGTCGAACACGGCGATCGGGGTGACAGGAGACCGAAAGATGAAGGGGTGCTGGTAATGGAGAATCGCGTCATATCGTGTTCTTCATGGCTGTCTAAGGGCGTAAGCCGACCGTGTCAGGCGTGTGGGCACGAGGAGCAAGCGCGCTGAATCCTGCGTCCCCACATGCCGAACATGATCGACCGCTTTTGGGCGAAGGAAGGCTCGCCCTGTCTGCCCATGCGGTGTCTGCCAGGTTGCGCAATGCAAGGCGTCCTGCCTGGCATCGCTGTCGCGCTTGGACGTACGGTAACGAAATTGCCGCGAGAAAAATCCGAGACTGTCATTTCAGTGTCTTCAGACATCCACACTTTCTGTGGATAAGTCTTGGGACAACCTCAAAGGGGCAGGTCTGCGCACGGCGAAATGCCTGCCCCGCCAACAAATCGATCAAATTTTAACCAGCTCAGGCAGCCGGGCTATCGGCATGAAAACCTCAACAAATCAAGCCATTGACAGCCTGATGTGCGTTGCGCAACACCTGCCTGATAACTATGAAACATGCCAAGCCCCTGTTGTAGCGTCAGGGCATGCGCGGGCTTTCTCGTGAGGATACCACAGCCACCATCAGGCTGAACCGGTGGTTGGCAGGCATCCTCCTCATTGCTGACAGCGATGCGACAGGGCTGGCCGCATGGCCGGCAGACTCCTATACTGTGCCGTCCCGATTTTGGCCTCGACCCGATCAGCGTGCCGCTTGGCACAGTATCGTCGCGCCCTCGATTCCCGGCCAGCCATCGGCGCCGGGGCTCATTCATTACAAGTCGCGCCCGCTTCTCCTGACCGCTGACGCTGCCCGCCGCCACCATGTGCCCGGGCGCGAGGCGCACGAAGCCCGGGTGCGCAGCTCAGAGCGTTCATACAAGGCAATGGCGAAGAAACTCTTCATCAAGACTCACGGCTGCCAGATGAACGAGTATGACTCCGCGCGCATGGCGGATCTGCTCGGCGAATCGCATCAGATGGAAGTCACCAGCGACGAATCCGAAGCAGACGTCATCCTGCTCAACACCTGCTCCATCCGCGAGAAGGCGCAGGAGAAGGTGTTCCACCAGCTGGGACGCTGGAAGAAGCTCAAGGAAAAGAACCCGGAGCTGGTGATCGGCGTCGGTGGCTGCGTGGCCAGTCAGGAAGGCGACAACCTGCGCAAGCGTGCCCCGCATGTGGACATGGTGTTCGGCCCGCAGACCCTTCACCGCGTGCCGAAGATGCTCGACACCCGCCGCGACAGCCTCAAGCAGATTTCCGTCGTCGACGTGACCTTCCCCGAGATCGAGAAGTTCGACAACCTGCCCGCGCCCAAGAGCGACGGTGCCAGCGCCTTCGTCTCGGTGATGGAAGGCTGCTCCAAGTACTGCACCTTCTGTGTGGTGCCCTACACCCGCGGTGAGGAAGTCTCACGCCCCTTCGAGAAGGTGATGGATGAAGTCATCCACCTGGCCGACCAGGGCGTGCGCGAGATCAACCTGCTGGGCCAGAACGTCAACGCCTACGCCGGTCTCAACCAGCTGGGCGAGGAGATCGACCTCGCCGAGCTGATCAGCTGCGTGGCGCAGGTCGAGGGCATCGACCGCATCCGCTTCACCACCTCGCATCCGCTGGAGTTCAAGGACTCGCTGATCGAGGCCTTCGGTGAGATCCCGGAGCTGGTCAGCCACCTGCACCTGCCGGTGCAGTCGGGTTCCAACCGCATCCTAGCGGCGATGAAGCGCGGCCACGAGCGTGACCTCTACATCGACAAGCTCGAACGCATCCGCGCGCTGCGTCCGGACATCAGCTTCTCCTCCGACTTCATCGTCGGCTTCCCGGGCGAGACCGATCAGGACTTCATGGACACCATGGACCTGATCGGCCAGATCGGCTTCGATCACTCCTTCAGCTTCATCTACTCCGCGCGTCCGGGCACCCCGGCGGCGAATCTGGAAGATGACACCCCGGAAGAGGTGAAGAAGGAGCGCCTGCTCATCCTGCAGGAGCGCATCAACCAGCAGGCGATGCAGATCGGTCGCAAGATGGTCGGCACCACCCAGCGCATCCTGGTCTCCGGCTTCTCGCCGCGTGACCCGGGCCTGCTGTCAGGGCGCACCGAGAACAACCGGGTGGTCAACTTCCGCGCCGCCAACCCGACCGAGCTGATCGGCTACCTGGTGGATGTCGAGATCACCGAGGCCTACCCCAACTCGCTGCGCGGTGAGCTCAGCTCGCCCTACCGCTATTGATCGCTCCTCGCTCACGACATTGACGAGGCGCCATCAGCCCCCACTATCAAGCAGATAGCCACGCTGGCCGTACAGGACAATTGCCCTGTACGGCCATCGCGCATTAAGCTCTCTTGAGACTTCGGCAACGCGTCACCATTGACACTGAAATGGCGCCGTCATGCGCCGTGGCGGGCAGAGCGCCCCGTGCATTACGCGTAGGTATCCGCCATCGCGGCTGCCCCTCATCGCCAAGCATCATCGTCACTCATCACTATCAGGATATTCGACGCCTTGAGCCACCAGTCACAGCAAGCCAATCGCATTCTCAACATGACGCTTGAGCCGGCAGACCCGCAGCGTCTGGCCAGCCTGACCGGCCAGCGCGACGAGCATCTCAAGCTGATCGAATCCCGGCTCGGTGTCACCCTGCGCAACCGCGGCAATGACTTCCAGATCGCAGGCCCTGCGGCCGCCGTGAAGGCGACCGCCAACGTGCTGGAGCATCTGTATCGTGAGACCGGCGCCGGCGAAGTCGATGCCGAGACCGTTCATCTGTTCCTGCAGGAATCCGGCGTCGAGGCACTGGTCGAGGCCGCCGAGGACCAGGGCGCCACCTACGGTGATGTGGTGATCCGCACGCCCAAGGTGCTGGTGCGCCCGCGCGGCTTCAACCAGCAGGGCTATGTCACCGAGATGCGCAATCACGACATCAACTTCGGCATCGGCCCGGCCGGTACCGGCAAGACCTACCTTGCCGTCGCCGCTGCCGTGGAAGCGCTCAACAACAACGAAGTGCGACGCATCCTGCTGGTGCGTCCGGCGGTCGAGGCCGGCGAGAAGCTCGGCTTCCTGCCGGGGGACCTGGCCCAGAAGATCGACCCCTACCTGCGCCCGCTCTATGACGCCCTGTACGAGATGCTCGGCTTCGAGCACGTCAACAAGATGATCGAGCGCCAGATCATCGAGATCGCGCCGTTGGCCTACATGCGCGGCCGGACGCTCAACAACGCCTACATCATTCTCGATGAGTCCCAGAACACCACGCGCGAGCAGATGAAGATGTTCCTGACGCGCATCGGTTTCGGCTCCACCGCCGTCATCACCGGTGACGTCTCGCAGGTCGATCTGCCACGTGGCACCCAGTCAGGTCTCGCTCACGTGATGGAGGTCCTCAAGGACACCCCGGGGATCAGCATCACGCGCTTCCTGGCCAAGGACGTCGTGCGTCACCCGCTGGTGCAGCGCATCGTCGAGGCCTACGACACCTTCGAAGCCGCGGAAGAGCAGCAGGAAGGCGAGCGTCGCGAGCAGCGTCAGGCCGAGCGCGAAGCCCGCATGGCGGCGCTGAATGCCCAGAGCAACGTGCCGCCTGCCAGCACCCCGACGGGAGGTAGCCAGTGAGCGAAGCCCCTGCGGTCGTCGTGGACCTGCAACTGGCCATCGGCGAGAGTGAATTCGATGGCCAGCCGCTGCCGGCCAGCCATCAGCTGGAAGCCTGGGTGGCGGCTGCGCTGCTGGCCGCCGCGGAAGATGGCGCGCTGGAGCGCGATGCCAGCGCCGCCGCGGCGCCGTACGAGCTGACCGTGCGTCTGGTGGAAGAAGCCGAGAGTCAGGGCCTCAATCGCGATTATCGCGGCAAGGACTCCCCGACCAACGTGCTGTCCTTCCCGCATGAGCCGCTGGATCTCGATGACTTCGCCCTGCCGCCGGAACTGGCCGCGCGCTTCGCCGAGGAAGGCGATGACGACAGCCTGCCGCTTGCGGGCATGCCGGAGAGCGACCTGGACGCCGGCGAAGAGGAAGGTCTCGACGGTCACAACAACGACGATGTCATGCTGGCGTCAGACGCCATGAGCGAAGCTGACGAGGCAGATGCCTCTGACGCCGCGTCTTCTGGCTTCTCGACTTCTGGCGCCGCGTCTTCTGCCCTCGGCTCTGCGGCTCCCGAGACCGCGGCTGAGCAAGCTCTTGATGAGCAAAGCCAGGATGAGCAGCGCTTTCTGGGCGACCTGATCATCAGCGTGCATGTCGTCGCCCGCGAAGCGCGGGAACAGGGCAAGTCGCTGGAAAATCATTTCGCCCACATGCTGGTCCATGGCACCTTGCACTTGCTCGGCTATGACCATATCGAGGACGATGAAGCCGAACGCATGGAAGCGCTCGAGCGTCATGTGCTGGCAGGGCTCGGCATCGCCGACCCCTACCGGGAAGAGAATCACTGATGCCGGCGCCCCTGCGCATCGGCAGCACCCGCCGTCGGGTGGCTCGGGGCTTGTCCCCGGGTCACTCGGCTGCCCCGATACCGCCACGACGATGGGGTATCGCCACCGAGGAAAAGAGAAACTAACGCATGAGCGAAGACCGATCGGGAAGCCAATCGAAAACCTGGCTCGATAAGCTGTTCGGCGCCTTCTCAAGCGACACCGACGAACCCAGCTCCCGTAGCGAGCTGCTCCAGTTTCTGGCTGAGGTAGGCCCACGCCTCAACCTCGATCAGGACGCCATCGCCATCATCGAAGGCGCGCTGGAAATCAGCGACCAGCAGGTGCGCGAGGTGATGATCCCCCGCTCCCAGGTGCAGGCCATTCAGGTCGATCAGCGCCCGGAGGAGTACCTGCCGCTGATTCTCGAATCGGCTCACTCCCGCTATCCCGTCATCGACGAGAACCTCGACGAGGTGCTCGGCATCCTGCTGGCCAAGGACCTGCTGCCGCTGATTCTGCAAAATGACAGCGAGCGCAAGCGCTTCGATCTGCGCGAAGCGATCCGTCCGGCGATGTTCATCCCCGAATCCAAGCGCCTCAACAGCCTGCTCAAGGAATTCCGCGAGACCCGCAATCACATGGCGGTGGTCATCGACGAGTACGGCGGCACGGCAGGCCTTGTCACCATCGAGGATATCCTCGAGCAGATCGTCGGGGATATCGAAGATGAGCACGACACCGATGAGGATGAGGACATCCGCGAGCTGGGCGATGGCCAATTCGCCGTCAGCGCGCTGACCACCATCGATGACTTCAACGAGCATTTCGATACCGACTTCTCCGATGAGGAATTCGACACCATCGGCGGTCTGATGATCCAGCGCTTCGGTCACATGCCGCGCCGTCAGGAATCCACCGATTTCGCCGGCTGGCGTTTCACGGTGCTCAATGCGGACAATCGTCGCATTCGTCAGGTACAGGTATGTCGTCTGGAAGATGCCACCGGTGACGCGCCGCCCTCGGCCGAGCATCGTGCGCACATCAGCGGCGAGTGATTCATGGCCTGATAACAGGCTGACCCGATAGAGGACAATGCCAGACACATCCGCCGATGTGTCTGGCATTTTACAAGGAGAGCGGCATGTCAGATTCCCCCCGCGCGAGGAGCTTCCCGGGCGCCTCGTTGCTGGCCAATGTACTGGCGATCATTGCCGGGGTACTGGTCACCCTGAGCTTTGCCCCCTTCGAGCAGTGGTGGCTGGGCCCGATCGGCGCAGGCCTGCTCTACGGGGCGCTGCGCATGGAAGGTGGTGGCTTCCTGCGCGCCTGGTGGTTCGGGGTCGGCCTGTTCGGCAGCGGGGCCAGCTGGGTCTACGTCTCGATCCATGATTATGGCTATACCGGCATGCCGCTGGCAGTGCTGCTGACGATGCTGTTCGTGGCCTGCATGGCGCTGTTCCCGATGCTGTGGATGGGCCTGTGGCAGCGCTTCTGCTCACGCAAGCTCGATGTGCTGTCATTCGCCGCGGTATTCGTGCTCAGCGAGCTGTTCCGTACCTGGGCCTTCACCGGCTTCCCGTGGCTGCTGCTGGGCAACAGTGCCGTGGGCTCGCCGCTGGCCAGCTGGGTGCCGGTGCTTGGCGTCTACGGTATCTCGCTGATCATCGCGCTGTCCGGGGCGCTGCTGTGGAATCTGGCGCTGCGTCGCCGCTGGTGGGCGATCGCGCCGCTGCTCGTGCTGTGGAGCGCGGGACTGCTGCTGCCGACCGGCTGGACACAGTCCGGCGGCCAGCCGGCACGCGTCGCCCTGCTGCAAGGCAACCTGCCGCAGTTGATCAAGTGGAGCGCCGAAGGGCAGCGTCGTGCGGCCAATACCTACGCCGCGATGACGCGCGCCGTGCAGGACGATGCCGACCTGATCGTCTGGCCGGAAACGGCACTGCCGATGCTGCGCGACCAGGCCGAGCCCTTCCTTGAGCGCATCCAGGCAACTCTGCCGCCCAAGACCGGTCTGATCACCGGGATCGTCGAGCGTGACGCCGACAATCGCTTCTACAACAGCGTGATTCCCATCGATGACCCGTCGGCCCAGTATCGCAAGGAGCACCTGGTGCCCTTCGGCGAGTATGTGCCGCTGGAAAGCTGGTTGCGGGGCATCATCGGTTTCCTGGATCTGCCGATGTCGAGCATGCAGTCGGGCGACAGCCAGCAGCCGCCACTGATGGTCAGCGGTCTGCGCATCGGCGTGGCGATCTGCTACGAGATCGTCTATCCGGAGCTGGTCCGCCAGCGCGCCTTGAGCTCTACCGTGCTGCTGACCGTCTCCAATGACACCTGGTTCGGTCACTCCATCGGCCCGCTGCAGCACCTGCAGATGGCTCAGCTGCGCGCGCTGGAAAACGGCCGCTATCTGCTGCGGGCCACCAGCAATGGCGTGACGGCGATCATCTCGCCGCAGGGTGAGATCATCGCCCAGGCACCCCAGTTCGAGGAGGCCACCGTCACTGGCGATATCCGACTGCAGCTGGGCATGACGCCCTGGATGCACTACGGCCTGCTGCCGGTGTGGATCCTGATCGCGCTGCTGCTGGCGCCGGGCCTTGTGCTGGGCATCAACGAATGCCTCAAGTCGCGCCGTCAACGCCCGCAGGACGCCTGAGGGCCAGAACGTCTGAGGGCCAGAACGTGTGAGTCCCCTGGACCTCAGACGCTTGAACGCTCAACCTTACCCGCTGCCGGGCCGATGCCCGGCACTGCCTCTGCACAAGCGAGACCACAATGGGCATCACCGAGTTACTCGGCATCATCAAGGACCTGGTATTGCCGCCCGGCGGGCCTCTCCTGCTGCTGTTCCTGGCCATGCTCGTGCTCAAGCGCTGGCCGGGCCTGGCACGCGCCATGATGGTCGTGGCCATTCTGGGCATGTGGCTGCTGTCCTCACCGGTCGTCTCCACGCGCCTGATGTCAGGGCTGGAGCGCATTCAGCCCAGTGAGCCGGCAGAGTGGATCCAGGCGCAGGCCGTGGTCGTGCTTTCCGGCGGACGCTACTACGACGCCCCGGAGCTGCAAGGCCGCGATCGCATCAATGGTGAGACGCTCAGCCGCCTGGACGAAGGCGTCCGCGTAGCCCGCAACGCGGAGCTGCCGATTCTGCTCACCGGTGGCAAGGTATCGTCCTCCGATGACGGCACCCTCGCCGAGCTGATGCAGCGCTCGCTGATCGATGAATTCGACTACCCGGCGCGCTGGCTGGAGAATCGCAGCGAGAACACCCAGCAGAATGCGCTCTTCACGCGTGAGATGCTCGAGCAGGACGACATCAACAAGATCGTGCTGGTGACCAGCGCTTGGCACATGCCGCGCGCGATGCGCAACTTCCAGAACCAGGGCTTCCGCACCATCATCCCGGCGCCGGTGGGCTACACCACGGTCTCCGGACTGGGCATCGATGCCTGGATTCCCAACAGCTCCGCGCTGACCCAGTCACGCTGGGCACTGCATGAATGGATCGGCTGGCTGGTGGGTCGCTAGACCCGACAGCACTGCCGCCAAGACCAGCGAAGGACTGCTGGCAAGACACACGAAGGGCTGCCCATGGGCAGCCCTTCGTGTGTCTATATAACCCGCTAATCAGGAGCTTATCTGGGGATTGTGTTCATTCGCTGTCACGCATCCAGCTGGCCTCCTTGAGCCATGGCCCCAGCTGGCGGAGCTGGAAGGCGCGATCGCGCGTCCACTCGTCACTGCCGACATGCGCCGTGCCGCCAGGCGCTTCTCCCAGCACGTCGTCCGGGAACTTCAGGCTGTCGCGACCCTTGATCTGCAGCGAGTAACACCGGTCGTGGCTGACCAGGCTTTCGCGCAGGTAGCGCCACACGCATTCCTTCATGAACCACTGATCGATATTCGGCGTCTCGACATGCTGTGGCTGCCATTGGGCCAGCAATGTCTCGAGCGAAGGCAGGACACCGGCCACCCCGCCCCACAGCCCCGCCAACACCAGATCGGTATGACTCCACCAGTCACGCATGACATGGAAGAAGCGCCCGGACGTCAGCCACATCTGCACCGCGCGCACTTCGCGCAGGCTGATGACGCTGTCGCAGTCGCGAACCACGAAGTAGCCCACCGTCGGGTCATCGGCGACCGCGAAGCGCCAACACAGCCGCTGTCTCAGAGTGTCACTGGAGGGACGCTCGATCAGCTCGGCGTCCAGTTCCCGCGCCAGGGCCAGGAAATCATCGGGCACGCTGTCATCGTGATAGAGCCGAACCCGCCACCCCGGATACAGCACCGGCGCCAACAGCAGGTTATGCAGCATGCCGTTCAAGTAGCGCGGCCCCTTGCCCCAGAGGCCGAAGGACAGCACACGCGTCTTGCCGGCGGCGACTGCCGAGGGGGATTCAGCGGGCAGTCGCCAGCCCTTCGCCAACGCCAGGCCCCCATGCTGCTCGTCCTTGAGCGCCAAGGCGCGACTGCCATGCTCGCGTGCCTCGTCATGGCGCTTGAGTCTGGCCGCACTGCTGGCCAGCGAGTCGAACAGCACCGGATTGAGACAGCCTCGTGCGGCCAATGCCTCACCGGCCGCCAGCGAGCCGGCGGCATCATTGGCGCGCGACAGACACACCACCTGATTGAGCGCGATCTCTTCATCGGCAGGACACTCCACATGCCCCTGGGCCAGAATCTGGCTGGCCGAGCGATAATCCGCGAGCAGAAACAGGTAATAGGAGATCTGCTTGAAGAGGCCCGCCTCACGTGGACGCGGGCGCTGATTGAAGTGCTCGATCAGCTGTTGCAACGCCTTGTGGCGCTGACCGGCGCTCCAGGTGGCATGCGCCGGGGCGAACCAGTCTGACGGTGTCGCCATCAGCCCTGATCACTCTCATCGGCCGCGGGAGGCTGACGAGTGACGGGCGGCGCACCACGCGAGAAGAATCGATGTCCACAGGCATGGCAGGGTTCCAGCACGCTGGGCCGCGTGAGCGTGGTGGTCGACTCGCAGTGCACGCAATGCAATAGCCCCGGCGCGATGACCTCGCCGCTGGTGTAGTCGGCGCGCGCGGCCTCGAGGTCTTCCTCGAAGTGGGCGCGGTCCACCACGGTGCGGTCCGCGATCGACATCAGCGCGGAACTGACACTGCGCGACAGCACCGAGAGATCGATCCCCAGCCAGCTGGCGATCCCTTCTCCACCGGTCGCCAGATGGCGGCGGAATTCGCGCATGTCACGCTCGACCCAGGCACGCAGCAGCGCCAGCTCGTCGAGCGTGAATTCCTCGACCTCGGCCTCGAACTTGACCGCTTCATCCAGCTCGGCCTTGAGGCCATCCCACGACAGCTCACCGCTGCTGTCTTCCAGCCGCGTCAGGATTCGCCCATAGGCATCGCCGAGACGTCCTTCACCTTCGCCCTGCGGCTGACTGGAGGCTGAGCGCGAGGGCATCGGCGTATCTTCAAAGCCACTGTCGTGCGAGGACGTGGCAGCCGTATCACGATCCGTGGCGCTGATCGGCTCATGGGGATCGCGGGGTTCACGTGGTTGGCTCATGGACTCTCCTTGTGTCTTCACCTTCTCCCGTACTGCGGGAGGGCATGGCGCTCTACCTTCAGCATGGTGGCGTTGGCGTTGCGACACAAGCCACACTCTTCCACTCCCTGACACGTATCAAGGGCGTGACACTGGCAGCATGAAGCGCATTCGCCTGGCGCCACAGGGCTCGCCTCCCCTACCTGAGTCCTGGCGTCTGGGGTAGACTTGACCCCATCGCAGACAGCGGCGGCCCATCCCGATGTGACCGCCCACCTCTTCACGCCCTGCCTGTCCCTGGTGACGGGTAGCGGCCAATGCCAAGGTAGTGACGGACCCGATGGATTCACAGGATACTTCTCAACAGTACGCTCCCGATCAGATCGAACAGGCTGCCCAGCAGTACTGGGAGAAAAATCAGTGTTTCAAGGCGGTGGAAGATGCCAACCGCGAGAAGTTCTACTGCCTGTCGATGTTCCCCTACCCCAGCGGCAAGCTGCACATGGGTCACGTGCGCAACTACACCATCGGTGACGTGATCTCGCGCTTCCAGCGCATGCAGGGCAAGAACGTCATGCAGCCGATGGGCTGGGACGCCTTCGGCCTGCCGGCGGAAAACGCCGCGATGAAGAACAACGTCGCGCCGGGCAAGTGGACCCACGAGAACATCGCCTACATGCGCGATCAGCTCAAGGCGCTGGGCTTCGCCTACGACTGGAGCCGTGAGTTCGCCACCTGCGACCTGGAATACTATCGCTGGGAGCAGTGGTTCTTCGCCAAGCTGGTCGAGAAGGGTGTCGTCTACAAGAAGAGTTCCATCGTCAACTGGGACCCGGCGGACCAGACCGTGCTCGCCAATGAGCAGGTCATCGACGGCCGTGGCTGGCGTTCCGGCGCGCTGATCGAGCGCAAGGAAATCCCGCAGTGGTTCCTGCGCATCACCGATTACGCCGAAGAGCTGCTGGCCGACCTCGACAAGGTCGAGTGGCCGGAGCAGGTCAAGACCATGCAGCGCAACTGGATCGGCAAGTCGCGCGGTGTCGAGCTGAGCTTCGGCCTCGATGCCAAGGCCAGCCAGGTGCAGGAATCCCTGACCGTCTTCACCACCCGTCCGGACACCCTGATGGGCGTGACCTACGTCGGCGTCGCCGCCGCTCACCCGCTGGCCAAGGCCGCGGCGGAGCACAATGCCGAGCTTGCCGAGTTCAACGCCGAGTGCGCGCGTGGCGGCACCAGCGAAGCCGACATGGCGACCATGGAAAAACGCGGCATGGATACCGGCTTCAAGGCCATCCACCCGCTGACCGGCCGTGAAGTGCCGGTCTTCGTCGCCAACTTCGTGCTGATGGAATACGGCACCGGTGCCGTGATGGCCGTGCCGGCCCACGACGAGCGTGACCACGAATTCGCCACCAAGTACGACCTGCCGATCGAAGCCGTGATCGCCGATGCCGACGGCAATGCGCCTGACGTCAGCGAAGCCGCCTTCACCGAGCACGGCGTGCTGATCAACTCCGGCGACTTCGATGGCCTCGACTTCGAGAGCGCCTTCGATGCCATCGCCGCGCGCCTGGTCGAGCAAGGCCGTGGTGAGGTCAAGACCAACTTCCGTCTGCGCGACTGGGGCGTCTCCCGTCAGCGCTACTGGGGCGCGCCGATTCCGGTCAAGAATGGCCCGAACGGTGAATCCATCCCGCTGACCGACGACGAACTGCCGGTCGCTCTGCCGCTGGAAGTCGAATTCGACGCCTCTGGTGGCTCGCCGATCAAGAAGATGCCGTCCTTCAGTGACCTGGGCGATGGCTGGCAGCGCGAGACCGATACCTTCGACACCTTCATGGAGTCCTCCTGGTACTACGCGCGCTTCTGCTGTGCGGACAACGCCGATGCCATGCTGGACGAGCGCGCCAACTACTGGCTGCCGGTCGATTACTACATCGGCGGCATCGAGCACGCCATCCTGCACCTGCTCTACTCGCGCTTCTTCCACAAGCTGATGCGTGACTTCGGCCTGGTCGACAGCGACGAGCCGTTCAAGCAGCTGCTGACCCAGGGCATGGTGATCGCGGACACCTACTACCGCATCAACGCCAAGGGCGGCCGTGACTGGTTCAACCCGCTGGATGTGGACGTCGAGACCGATGACAAGGGCCGCGCCATCAAGGCCGTGCTGAAGTCCGATGGTCTGCCGGTGGAAATCGGTGGCACCGAGAAGATGTCCAAGTCCAAGAACAACGGCGTGGACCCGCAGTCAATGATCGATCGCTTCGGTGCCGACACCGTGCGCCTGTTCATGATGTTCGCCGCGCCGCCGGAGCAGTCGCTGGAATGGTCCGATTCCGGTGTCGAGGGCGCACACCGCTTCGTCAAGCGCGTCTGGCGTCTAGTCCACGAGCATGTCGCCGCCGGCACTCCGGGCGCGCTGGACGTGACTGCCCTGAACGAAGATCAGAAGGCACTGCGTCGCAAGACACACGAGACCATCGCCAAGTGCAGCGACGACATCGGCCGCCGCACCACCTTCAACACCGCCATCGCGGCCGTGATGGAGCTGGTCAACGCCATCAGCCGCTTCGAGGACACCTCCGAGCAGGGCCTGGCCGTCAGCCGTGAAGCCGTCGAGGCCTGCGTGCTGCTGCTGTCGCCGATCATCCCGCATGCCAGCCACTCGCTGTGGGCGACACTGGGCCACGACGAAGCCGTGATCGACGCCAGCTGGCCGGCCGCCGATGCCGAAGCGATGAAGAAGGACAGCATCGAACTGGTCGTGCAGGTCAACGGCAAGCTGCGTGCGCGTCTGTCCTTCGCCGCCGATGCCGATCGCGATGCCATCGAAGCCGCGGCGCTGGCAGATGCCAATGTCACCAAGCACACCGATGGCAAGACGGTGCGCAAGGTGATCGTGGTGCCGGGCAAGCTGGTCAATATCGTCGCCAACTGATAGCGACCCGACCAGGCAGAGCAAGATACCGGCGGCCCGAGTCGCCGGTCCCGTCAGAGGCCGACAGGCAGCTGGAAGGATGTCGGTCTCTGACGGCCATATTCCGTGCGCTGCGTGATGCTGACAGGCACCACGCAGCGCTCTCGCAAGATATTCATGACACCCGTTCATGACAGGAGGTCACGGTGACGCAAGCGAAGTCTTCCAGTGTTTCAGCAGACACATCAGAGCGTGCATCCCGCAGCCTCGGCCGCCGTCGTGTGCTGGCCGCCCTCGGCGTCGGCCTGGCGCTGACGCTGAGCGGCTGCGGCTTCCAGCTGCGCGGCGTGAACGATGCGCCGATGGCCATCACCGAGCTGGACGTCCAGGCACCGATCACCAAGACCCACGACGCCCTGCGCGACGCTCTCGAGCGTGCCGACGTCCAGTTGAGCGACAGCGCCCCGCTGACCCTCAACCTGGGCAAGGTTCGTGAGAACGTGCAGCAGATCACCTACGGCGATGCCGGCAGCATCAAGCGTGAGCTGACCTATCGCCTGACCTACTCGCTGCAGCGCAAGTCCGATGGGGCCTACCTGGCCAACCAGCAGGAGCTGCAGGCCAGCAGCCTCTACTACACCAACGATGACGACCTGCTCAACACCGATGACCTGCGCGAGCGCGCAGCCAGGGAAGTCAATCGTGACCTGAGCCGTCAGTTGCTGGAGCGCCTGCGCGCGATCAAGCCCTGAGCTCCACGCTCCCGCACTGAGGCGCCCCGCTCCTAAGTCATGAGTCATGAGTCGTGATCCATGAGTGCTGAAAGGCCAGACGATTGACGACAAGCCGATTGACGACAGGCGAAGCCGGGAGAAGTGGAAGGAAGCAGGCAGCAGTTGGTAGAGATTGGAAGTCGCAACGTTCGCCAGGCACGGCTCCACGATATCGGGCAACCGATCATCATGGGGCCGTGCCTGTTCAGGGCCACCATCACGCCGGGGCTAGCACCCTGCTCGTGACTGGCCGCCCGAGCCTTAGGCGTACTTGCCCACCAGACCCGCGCAGTATCGAAGGACATTCATGAAGGTCTATCCCGACAAGCTCGACGAGCAGCTCAACAAGCGCCTGTCTCCCGTCTATATCGTGGCCGGTGATGAGCCACTGATTCACCAGGAAAGCTGCGACGCCATCCGACGTGCGGCACGCGCTGCCGGTGTCGAGGAGCGCGAGGTACTGCATGTCGAGAACGGCTTTCAGTGGGGCCGTTTGACCGAGTCTGCCGCCAGCATGTCTCTGTTCGCCTCGCGCAAGCTGATCGAGCTGCGCATGGGCACCCAGAGTGCCGGCCAGGAAGGCAGCAAGGTCCTCAAGGCCTACGCCGAGCGCATCGAGAAGGATGGCGACATCCTGCTGATCACCGCAGCGCGTCTCGATCGCAAGGTGCAGCAGACGGCGTGGTTCAAGGCATTGGAGAAGGTCGGCGTCTTCATCGCGGTGTGGCCGGTGGACCATTCCCGCCTCGGCTTCTGGATTCGCGATCGCGCCCGTCGTCACGGCCTCGAGCTGAATCAGGACGCCGCTCGCCTGCTGGCCGAGCGCATCGAGGGCAACCTGCTGGCCGCGGATCAGGAGCTGCAGAAGCTGGCGCTGCTGCACCCGCCGGGCGCACGCCTGGATGGCAATGCCATCGTCCAGGGCGTCGAGGACAATGCCCGCTATGATGTCTTCACGCTGGCCGATGCGTGTCTGAAGGGGGAAGTCGAGCGCAGTGGCCGCATCGTGCTCGGGCTGCGGGGAGAAGGCGTCGAGCCGCCGGTGATCCTGTGGGCGCTGACCCGCGAGCTGCGCACCCTGCTCTCGCTGCGCCAGCACCTCGATCAAGGCCAGAGCTTCGAGCATGCCTGCAAGGCGCAGAAGCCGATGATCTTCGACAAGCGTCGCCCCTTCTATCAACAGGCGCTCAACCGCCTGCCCCACAAGCGCCTGCACAAGCTGCTGCTGTTCTCGCAGCGACTCGACATGGCGATCAAGGGCGGGATGACGCTGCCCATCTGGGACGGGATGGTCGATCTCGCCCTGACGCTCGCCGGCGGACGCGGCCCACTGGCCGAACTGCCTCACGCCTACAAGGTGGTGTGATTCAGACACCCGGGAGAACACATGCAGACCTCCTCCAGCACGCTTGGCGAAGCCGTCGACGTCGAGACCCTGCGGCTGTGGCTCGCCGAGGGCAATACCCTGACAGTGGAAGTGCAGACGCTGGATCAGGGGCTTCATGTGGTTCGCCTGCATCACGCCGCAGGCATCAGTCGCCTGGTCGATGACAACGGCCAGTCTCTGCGTTTCACCGGCACCCAGTGGATCAGCCGCCTGCTGTTGCCGCTGGGGCTGACCCACGGCGTGTAGACCTGGGCGGAAGTACAGGATGAGATGATCGGCCTGCCCACGACGCCGATCGACAATGCCAACCTGCTGGCCCATGGCACGCGCGTGGCCTTCCAGACGCGCTAGACGCTGCGCGCCTTCTCTCGTGTCTTTCTCTTCGGCTCCCCTCTTGTCTTTCTTCGCCAATCATCAAGACGCCCCCACCAGCAGGCTGATGGGGGCGTCTTGTCATTCGGCTTATGCGGCTTTTGCGGCTTATACAAGTGATGCCGCGTCACTCAATTGCGCCCTGCGAGCGTGACAACTCTTCGCTCAGTGCGCCGCATCCGCCTTGGACTTCACGAACGCCTTGTAGCCGTACAGTTTGCGCGGATTGTCGCGGAAGATCTTCTCGCGCATCTCGCGCTCCGGCAACCAGCGCTGCATCAGCTCGGCCAGGGTGTCCTCTTCCGGCATCTCGACGCCGATATAGGGATGCGGCCAGTCACTGCCCCACACCACGCGCTCCGAATTGGCCGCCACCAGCGCCCGCACCAGCGCCGTGACATCGGAGTAAGGCAAGCGACCACGCGTGGTCAGTCGGTAAGGCGCCGACAGCTTGACCCAGGTGCGCCCCTGCTTGAGCAGTCGACACAGCGCGGCAAAGCCGGGACATTCAGGGCCACGCGTGGCCGCCAGATGGCCCATGTGGTCGATCACCACCGGCACCGGCAAGCTGCCGAGGCGCGCTTCCATGTCACGGAAGGTCGAGACGTCGATCAGACATTCCAGGTGCCACTTGAAGCGTGCCAGGCGATCCGCCAGCAGCACCACATCCCGCCAGCGCAACCCGCCGGCGAAGATCAGGTTGAGGCGAACGCCACAGACACCCAGCTCGGAGAGCCGCTCTAGCTCGGCATCACTGATGTCGGGGGTGACAACCGCCACGCCACGGTAATCCAGCCCACGCTCACGACAGCTGTGCAGGCTGTCGCACAGCAGGCGATTGTCATAGCCATAGACACTGGGCTGTATCAGCACGCCATGGCTGGCGCCCAGTGCATGATGCATCTCGAGTGCTTCATTGAGCCCCACGGGGGCCGGGTCATAGGTTCTGTCCGCCGCCAATGGGTAACGCACCGGGTCACCAAACAGGTGAAGGTGACAATCTATACTGCCCGCCGGCAACCGGAAGGTCAGGGGGTGTGGCAAGGGTCTGGGCGGCGTGGCGCGCGGCAGATCCTGCTCGACATGATTCCAGTCCATCGATGCGACTCCCTCGCGTAACCTCAATCATCAAGCCCGGGGCGACGTGACGCTCGATCGCCCATTGCCACGATACTGCGCCGCCCTCCGCGTTTCCAGACAAAAGCCTGCCAACGAAAAAGCGGCATGTCCGAAGACATGCCGCTTGAGGTATCAGGCGGGGCCTGATCGCTTATCGAAGACGCTGACCGAAGGCGCTGACGTTCAGTCGAGTCGCTCGAACACGGTCGCGACGCCCTGGCCCATGCCGATGCACATGGTCGCCAGGCCCAGGCGCGTGTTCTGCTGCTTCATGACGTTGAGCAGCGTGGTGCAGATACGCGAACCGGAGCAACCCAGCGGGTGGCCCAGCGCGATGGCGCCGCCGTTGAGGTTGACCGCCGTATCGACACGCTCCAGCAGGCCAAGGTCCTTGAGTACCGGAATCGACTGCGCCGCGAAGGCCTCATTCAGTTCGACGGTCTGGATGTCCTCGATGGTCAGACCTGCCGCCTTGAGCGCCTGCTTGGAGGCCGGCACCGGCCCGTAGCCCATGATGGAGGCGTCACAGCCTGCCACGCCAGTGGACAACACACGAGCGATGGGCTTGAGGCCCAGCGCTTCGGCGCGCTCGGCACTCATCACCGCCATGCCCGAGGCGCCCACTGACAGCGCGGAGGAAGTACCCGCCGTCACGCTGCCGCCCTTGGGATCGAACACCGGCTTGAGGCTGCCCATGGACTCCATGCTGGCATCGCCACGGATGACCTCATCGCGGGTCACCATCACGCGACGCCCCTCGGCATCATGGCCCTCGACGCCGATGATCTCGTCATCGAAGCGACCTTCATCGGCGGCGGCCTGGGCACGCTGGTGAGAGCGCACGCCGAACTCATCCTGCTGCTCACGACTCACGCCATGCATCTTGCCGAGCAGTTCCGCGGTCAGGCCCATCATCATTGCCGCCTTGGCCGCATGCTTGCTGGCCGCCGGGTTGACGTCGACCCCGTGTGCCATCGGCACGTGCTCCATGTGCTCGACACCGCCGATGATATAGAAGTCACCCATGCCGGCCTTGATGTTGGCGGTGGCGATATGCAGGGCACTCATCGAGGAACCACACAGGCGGTTGACCGTCTGCGCCGGTACGGTGCGCGGAATGCCGGTCATGATGGCGGCATTCCGCGCGATGTTCATGGACTGCTCCAGGGTCTGGTTGACGCAGCCCCAGATGATGTCGTCGACCTCGGCCGGCACCAGGCCGGGATTGCGATCGAACAGCGCCTGCATCACCGCGGCGGACAGATTCTCGGCGCGCACGTGTCGGAAGGCGCCATTCTTGGCCTTGGCCATGGCGGTACGCACGCCATCGACGATTACCACATCTCTCGGATTCAGATTCATTGTCTGGCTCCCTCATGGCCCTCGCTGTCGCGAGGGCCGAAAATTCTGGTCGGATAGTGCTGGCGGCCACTCGGGCGCTCAGCCATCAAAGGCTCAGGAGTAGAAGGCGTCGCCACGCTTGGCGCGCTCGCGCAGCGCCTCGGTCGGGCGATACAGCGGCCCCAGCTCATCGGCCAGGCTGTCGGCCAGTGCGACGAACTCGGCCACGCCCATGGCATCGACATAGCGCAGCGCGCCACCACGGAACGGCGGGAAGCCGATGCCGTAGATCAAGGCCATGTCAGCCTCGGCCGGGCTGCCGACGATGTCGTCTTCCAGGCAGCGGATGGTTTCCATGCACAGCGGCACCATCATGCGCGCGATGATGTCTTCATCGGAGAACTCGCGCGTCTCGCTGACAACCTGGGCCACCAGTGCCTGAGCCTCATCATCCGCCAGCTTCTTCGGCTTGCCCTTGCGGTCTTCCTCGTAGCGGTAGAAGCCCAGATCGTTCTTCTGGCCGAGGCGCTGGTTGTCGTACATCACCTGGATGGCGGTCTTGCCGTCTCGCGCCATGCGGTCCGGGAAGCCTTCCGCCATCACGGCATTGGCGTGCACCGCGGTATCCATGCCGACCACATCCAGCAGGTAGGCCGGGCCCATCGGCCAGCCGAACTTCTCCATCACCTTGTCGACGCGCTGATAGTCGGCGCCCTTCTCGACCAGCAGGCTGAAGCCACCGAAGTAGGGGAACAGCACGCGGTTGACCAGAAAGCCCGGGCAGTCGTTGACGACAATCGGCGTCTTGCCCATCTGGCGGGCATAGGCGACGGTCGCGGCGATGGCCGCATCGCTGGATTTCTCGCCACGGATGACCTCGACCAGCGGCATGCGGTGCACCGGGTTGAAGAAGTGCATGCCGCAGAAGTTCTCGGGACGCTTGAGCGATTCGGCCAGCCGTGTGATGGAGATGGTCGAGGTGTTGGAGGTCAGGATGGCGTCCTCGGCGACGTTGTCCTCGAGCTCGGCCAGCACCGAGGCCTTGACCTTGGGATTCTCGACCACCGCCTCGACGACCAGGTCCACATTGCCGAAGTCACCGTAGGACAGCGTCGGGCGAATGTTGGACAGGCCCTGCGCCATCTTCTCGGTGGTCAGCTTGCCGCGCTCGACGCCCTTGCCGAACAGCTTGCGTGCTTCCTTGAGGCCCAGTTCGATGGCTTCGCCGTTGATGTCCTTCATCAGGATCGGCGTGCCCTTGCTGGCGCTCTGATAGGCGATGCCGCCGCCCATGATGCCGGCCCCCAGCACGGCGGCCTGCTTGATCTCGCTGGCCTGCTTCTCGTAGCCCTTGGCCTTCTTCTTGACTACCTGATCGTTCATGAACAGGCCGACCAGATTGAAGGCCACGTCGGTCAGCGCCATCCTGGCGAAGGTCTTGGCCTCGATGGCCTGGGCACGCTCACGCGATTCCCCCGCGCCCTTCTGGATGACCTTGATGGCCTCCACCGGCGCCGGATAGTGCGGACCGGCCTTGCCGGCCACGAAGCCCTTGGCGGTCTCGAAGGCCATCATCTGCTCGATGGCATTGAGCTTGAGTGGCGAGGTCTTCTCGAGACGACGCGCCTGATAGTCCAGCTCACCGGCGTTGGCACGCGCCAGAATGTCGAGTGCCGCCGCATCCAGCTCGTCCACCGGCAGGACGGCATCGACGGCGCCCACTGCCAGCGCCTTGTCGGCACGGTTCTCGGTGCCACCACAGATCCACTCGATGGCGTTGTCTGCCCCGATCAGACGCGGCAGTCGTACACAGCCCGCCCAACCGGGGATGATGCCGAGCTTGGTTTCCGGCAGGCCGATCTTGGCGCTGTCGGCCATGACCCGGAAATCGGTGGTCAGGGTGATCTCGCAGCCGCCGCCCAGCGCCAGCCCATTGATGGCAGTGACGGTGGGGAACGGCAGGTCCTCGATGGCGTTGAAGATGCCATGGATGTTCATGTTCGGCCTCGACCGCCTCTCCCAGCTCCTTGAGTACGTAGCTGGCCAGCTTGTTGACCGATTCGCCTTCAAGATCGAGGGTCAACAGGGCGATGGCGTCCTGATTGGCCTCGACGGTTAGCGTTTTGCCTGAATAGATCATCCACGGATCTCCACAAGAGAAAGAGGTGAAGGGGCTGCCGGGCGCTCGAGGGTCACTGCCATTTGGGCGTTGGCCATGAGGGCGCTGGCAACCGGCCTCGCCGGACTCGCCGCTGGCTGAGGCGCCGCGCGAGAGTCATCTCTCATCACAGCGCTTCATACAAGCGTTTGAATACAGCCAGCTTGGGCCAGTGACGGGCAAAGATCAAGCCTGCGGACATTAGCGAAAGGTCGGGGGTCACGGGCCATCTGTATACTGGCCCGGGCTGACTGGCGCACGCCATCGACAGCCGATGTAGGCAAAGATCGACGCTACACCGCACAAGGCAGCCGCGTTACCCTGAACGCTTTCCCAATCCGCATGCTGGCCGCGACACCTCCTCACGCGCCAGCAGGCTTTCAAAGGCCTCATCGATATCATGCTTTCATGAGCAGCACTCTCACCGCCCTGTATCTGCGCCTGACCGGCCTTGTCGAACGCACCAAGCGCTGGCACTGGCTATGGCCGCCCATCGGCTTCGCCGCCGGCATCTGCAGTTTCTTCCTCGTCAATCGTCAGCAATGGCTGGGCGGCATGCTGGCGCTGGGCATGATGCTGGCCTGGTTGATCCTGATCGCCGAAGGCCTGTGGAGCCGTCTGCGCCGCCATCGCGGCCAGAATGCCCTGCCCCGCAAGCTGGCGACCTTCGTGGCCCAGCTGATCCAGCAGGAGACACTGTGTTTCACGCTGCCGTTCTTCCTGGCGACCACCGACTGGGCCAGCGGCCAGGCGGGCTTCACGCTGCTGCTGTGCGGCGCGACCCTGCTGTCGATTCTCGATCCCTTCTACTACCGGCTGGCCGAGCGCCATCGCTGGCTGTACTTCGGCTTCCACGCCCTGTGCGTGTTCGTGGTGGTACTGGTCACCCTGCCTCTGCTGCTGGAACTGACCACGGGTGAGAGCCTGCTGGCCGCCTGTGCCGCCATGAGCCTGTTCGCGCTGCCCAGCGTCGCCAACCTGCGCATCGCGCGTGGGGTGGTCGGCGGGCTGGCGATGATCGGCATCAGCGTGATGCTCGGGGTAGGCGCATGGGGGGCACGCGCCTGGATTCCGCCCGCCACGCTGTGGATCAATGCCAGCAGCCTGTCGCCGGACTTCGATACCGCGGCGCGCGCACCGCGTGGCGAGATGCAGCTGACGCCTGCGCAACTCTCCGCCCGAGGCCTCTACGCCTTCACGGCCATCCGCGCCCCGCGCGGCCTGTCGGAGAAGGTCTATCACGTCTGGCGGCATGACGGCGAAGTCGTCGATCGCATCGCCCTGAACATCAACGGCGGGCGCAGCGAAGGCTACCGCGCCTGGACGCACAAGACGGCCTTCCCGCAGGGCAGCGAGGGCGAGTGGCGCATCGATGTCGAGACGATGAACGGACAGCGCATCGGCAGTCTGCGCTTCGTGGTCAGCGATGATCCGCAGCAGGCGACCCTGGCCGACAGCACCATCAGCCAGCCACCCGGCATCCCCGGCTGGCGTATCACCAACCTGATTCCGGGTTTGTGACAGTCGCCATCATGAGTCACTTTGCAAGCGGGAACGCTGAGTTACTCGACCTTGGACGTAAAATTCGTTCGCAGGCTTGTAATTATCCAGACTGCCTAGCATGCTGATGTGAAGGGCGGCGCGCACAAGGAATCAGTCTCATTCAGGTTTGAGTGATACTGGACGCGCGCCAATGACAAAAGCCCCTTCACATTTGCACTCAGCGGACGACCTATCCATGCATGAAGATATCGGACTCAAGCTTTCCCGCCTGCCGCGCCTGTGGCGCGCCATTCTGGACCAGCGACTGTCCCCACTAGGGCTGACCCAGACTCGCTGGATGACGCTGGTACACCTGTGGCGCATGGGCGATGGTCAGCCCCAATGTGATCTGGCTCGCTCCATCGGTATCGAAGCCCCGTCGCTGGTTCGCACCCTGGACCAACTGACCGAACAGGGCCTGGTCGAGCGCCGTGCCTGTGAGGAAGACCGCCGCACCAAGCGCATCTTCCTGACCCGCAAGGCGCTGCCACTGATCGAGAAGATCGATGCCATCGCCGAGCAGACTCGCATCGAGATGCTCGAGGGCCTGAGCGAGGCGCAGGTCGATCAATTCTGTGAATGCCTGCGCGTCATGGAGCGCAATGGCCTGGAAATCTCCGAGAAGGTGCCGGAGAGCGCCTGAGACTACACGCCGACCGGAAATGGCCGGCCGCGCCTGCAGGACATGAGCGCAAGCGGAACATGAAAAAGCCCCCATCGAGTGACTCGATGGGGGCTTTTTTCTGCGGGCAGGAAGGCTGCGCGTGTCAGGCGTCCGGCATCTTCGGCTCGGTGCCCACCAGCGGACGACGCTTGTGCGAGATAGGCGCCTTGTCGATCAACAGCGCATGCAAGGCCTCGAATTCGCGCCGCCAGTCGTGGCAGCTCTCCACATCCAGACTCTCGCCCCACCACAGCGTCAGGCCGGAGAGCGACGACTCCAGCATCAGGGCATCCTCCGGCAGCGTGCGCGTGAAGCGCAGCAAGGCCGCGGCGACGTCCGGATCATCCGCCAGGCGACTCTCCTCGCGCCAGCGATAGCCCGGCACCGCCTCACGCAGGGCATCACTGGCCCATTCATCCTGCACCAGAATGAAGGGCGTGACATCGCGCTCGGTCGGCCAGGGGCGGCGGTAACCGACGATGCCCTTGGGCGCGTCAGAAAGCGCCGGCGCCTTGAGATCCACCCGCATGCCATCGGCGATCACCGCCTTGCGGACCAGTGAAGTGCGCGTCTCGCGTTTGCTGGGGCGTAGCCAGGTCAGCGGCGACAGCATCGCCAGCACGACAAAAATGATGATCAGCGCAGTCGTCATCGTCTATCCAACGGTTGTCTATTCAAGGGTTTCATCAAGCAGGACATGGCGTG
The DNA here is from genome assembly GCF_001306765.1 of Cobetia sp. UCD-24C. Taxonomy (NCBI): domain Bacteria; kingdom Pseudomonadati; phylum Pseudomonadota; class Gammaproteobacteria; order Oceanospirillales; family Halomonadaceae; genus Cobetia; species Cobetia sp. UCD-24C. The sequence continues at coordinate 522,399 of NZ_LJTD01000001.1, forward strand.
AAAGCGCAATATAGGCTAAGCAGCCCCGCAGTGTTGCGTATCACGCACTGCCATTACGTTGATGTAAGTCATTGTGTTCAAGGGGGCGGCAAGCCTAGCATGGAAGCAGGTGCACGACGCCACTCGAATGGCCAACCTCTGCGGGAGGACCTCAGGATGAGCAACGAATACAAGCATGTACTGGTCGCTGTCGACCTGACCAAGGATTCCCATCTGGTGCTGGAGCGGGCACTGCCGATCGCCAAGCGCAACGGCGCCAAGATTTCCATCATCCATACGCTGGAACCGCTGGGTTTTGCCTATGGTGGTGATATCCCGATGGACCTGACCAGCATCCAGGACCAGCTGGATTCCCACGCCCGTGAACGGCTTGGCGAGATCGCCTCCCCTCATGATATCGCCGCCGAAGACCAGTACGTGGTGGTCGGCATGCCGGACAGCGAGATTCATCGCTTCGCGGCCGAACACGACGTGGACCTGATCGTGGTCGGCTCGCATGGTCGACATGGCTTTGCGCTGCTGCTGGGCTCCACCTCCACGGGCGTTCTGCACGGTGCCCAGTGTGACGTACTGGCGGTGCGCGTCGGCGCGGATGACAGCGAGGAATGATGGCGGCCGGCTAGACGACACCTCATGCCAGACGACACCTCACGTCGATGACCTATGAGGGACGACAAGAGGGCTGCCCATGGGCAGCCCTCTTGTGTGTTCAGCTGACGGGCTTTCTGCACGGCACGGTCATCAAGCATCGTCACTTATGACCGTCACTTGCGGCTTCAGCCTTCCTGCATGGCCTCAAGTTCCATCCAGCGTTCCATCGTCTCTTCCAGCACCTGCTGCTTGTGGCTGAGCTTCTCCAGCGTGTTCTTCACCGCCTTGGCATCCCCGGTGTAGAACTCCGGTGCCGCGATCTCGGCTTCCAGCGTCGCGATCTCCGCTTCCAGCTTCTCGATGGTCGCCGGAATCAGGTCCAGCTCGCGCTGGAACTTGTAGGGCAGCTTGACCTTCTTGTTGGCCTGCTGCGCCTGGGCGGCCTCACGCTTGCGGCGCTCGTCTTCTGCCTGGGCATCACGACGGTGCTTTTCCTCACGCTCACGCTCGACTTCCCACGGCGCCGGCGGCAGATGCCCGCCCTGACGTATCCAGTCGCTGTAACCCCCAACATACGGCTTGACGACCCCGTCGCCCTCGAAGGCGAGGATGTTGGTGACCACGTTGTCCATGAAGGCACGGTCGTGGGAAACCAGCAGCACGGTGCCGTCGAAGTCGAGCAACAGCTCCTCGAGCAGCTCCAGCGTCTCGACATCCAGGTCGTTGGTCGGCTCATCGAGCACCAGCACGTTGGCCGGCATGGTGAACAGACGCGCCAGCAGCAGGCGGTTGGACTCGCCCCCTGACAGCGAACGTACCGGCTGACGCGCGCGGTCCGGCGTGAACAGGAAGTTCTGCAGGTAGCTCATCACGTGCATGTCACGCCCGCCGACCGTGACACGGTCGCTGCCGCGCGCCACGTTGTCGTAGACGGTGGCTTCCATGTCGAGGCCCTTGCGCAGCTGATCGAAGTAGGCGATCTGCAGCTTGGTGCCTTCGATGCGCTTGCCTTCGCTGGCTTCCAGCTGACCGAGCAGGATGTGCAGCAGCGTGGTCTTGCCCGCGCCGTTGCGCCCGAGCAGGCCGACCTTGTCGCCGCGCTGGATCTCGACGCTCAAGTCACGGATGACCCACTGCTCCTGCGCCTCGTCGTAGCGATAGCTGACGTTCTCCAGCTCCACGACCCGCTTGCCGCTGCGCTCGGCGGAGTCGACGGCGATACGCGCACGGCCCTGCACTTCACGCCGCTGGCCACGCTCGGCACGCATCTTCTCCAGTTCACGCACACGGCCTTCATTGCGGGTACGACGCGCCTTGACCCCCTGGCGGATCCAGGTCTCTTCCTGGGCCAGTTTCTTGTCGAACTCGGAGTTCTCCTTGGCCTCGACATCCATCTCGTGCTGCTTCTGGGCCTGGTAGGCCGCGTAATCGCCCGGGTAACGCCCGAGACGGCCACGGTCCAGCTCCAGAATCTGGGTCGCGAGGCGCTTCAGGAAGGCCCTGTCGTGGGTGATGAACAGCACGGCGCCGGAGAAGGCCGCGACCTGCTCTTCCAGCCAGGCGATGGTATCGAGATCCAGATGGTTGGTCGGCTCATCGAGCAGCAGCAGATCCGGGTCGGACACCAGCGCACGCGCCAGTGCGACACGACGACGCCAGCCGCCGGACAGGTCTTCCATCATGGTGTCTTCCGGCAGGCCCAGGCGGGTCAGCACGGTATCGATGCGCTGCTGAAACTGCCAGCCATCGACGCTTTCCAGCGCGACCTGCACGTGCTCGAGACGCTTGAGGTCCGGCTCGGGGTCGCTGATCAGATGATGATATTCCGCCAGCAACGCGCCCGCCTTCGGCAGCCCTTCAGCGACGATATCGAAGATGGTGCGTCCTTCGGCGGCCGGCAGGTCCTGCGAGAGCACGCCGATCTTGAGGCCCGGCGCCTTCCACAGCTCACCGGCATCGGCCTGGAATTCGCCGGTGATCAGCTTGAGCAGGGTCGACTTGCCGGTGCCGTTGCGGCCGACGAGCGCCAGACGCTCGCCGCGCTCGACGACAAGGTCCGCCCCGTTGAGCAAGACGTGATGGCCATAGGCCAGCTGAAGATTTTCCAGTCGTAACAATGCCATGTGCAGCAGCAACTCGTGACGGGTCCACGGCCGGGAAGGCCACGGAGGAAGTGGGAGTCAGGCGGACAGGCCGCCGCCAGCGACGCGCGCCGGAGAATGCTGCCATTCTACCCGAGGCGCAGCGTGCAGGCGATGGAAGACGCCGCAAGGGCTGAAAGACGCCGGCGCCTTGGGTAGAATGGCCGACCGCTTGAAATCACGTCACGTGCCCTGCACTGACAAGGCCCGCCTGTCATGCAGCGCTATCGAGTGCCAGGCCGACGGGCTGTTGCCCGGCCTTGCGCTGTCACGTGTCTTCTCCCTCCCCGCGATCCCAAGGGTGTCCGATGTCCGCGCTTCCCCCGCATGCCGATCCTGCCTCCCTGCCCTACTATGATAGCGAGCGGCTGTCCGACGAGACGCTTGCCGCCTTGTGTGACGACCTTGAACTCGGCGAGGCCGATATCGCGGCCGCGCTGACGCTGCTGGCACCGGAGCTGCGTTTCGCCAGCCCCTCTGCGCTGGTCGACATCGGCGTCAACCTGACGCATGAGAGCTACGCGCGCGACATCGAGGGCACCTTGCTGCGAGCACGCGCGGCGGGCATCAGCCAGCAGATCCTGACCGGCACCAGCCTGGATGGCTCGCGTGAGGCCCAGGCGCTGGCGGCACGCTATCGTGGCCTTTCTGCCACCGCCGGTGTGCATCCGCATGATGCCAGCCAGTGGAACGACGGCGTCGAACGCGGCATCCGGGAGCTACTGGCGCAGCCGGAGGTCGTCGCGGTGGGGGAATGTGGCCTCGATTTCAATCGCAACTTCTCGACGCCCGCCGAACAGGCCCGAGCGTTCGAAGCGCAGCTGATACTGGCCGCCGAGATAGGCCTGCCGCTGTTTCTGCATGAACGTGACGCCGGTCGCCAGATGCTCGAGATGCTCAAGCACTGGCGCGACGATATCAGTCACGCCGTCGTGCATTGCTTCACCGGTGAGCGCGAGACGCTCTACGGCTATCTCGATCTCGACCTGCACATCGGCCTGACCGGCTGGCTGTGTGATGAGCGCCGAGGCGAACACCTGCGCAGCCTGTGCCGCGAGATTCCCCTCGAACGCCTGATGCTGGAAACCGATTGCCCCTATCTGGTACCGCGCAATCTGCCCGCCAAGCTCAAGGGGCGCCGTCATGAACCCTCACTGCTGGTGTGGATCATGGCGGAGGTCGCGGCGCTGCGTGGTATCGACATGGAAGAACTCGCACAGGCCACCACCGCCACTGCCACACGCTTCTTCCGCCTGTAATCGGCATCAACGACTTTCCCTGTACGCTTCCCTGCTCTGGACATCACCATGCACGAATATGAACCCGAAACAGGGGACTTCCCCGCCTTCATCGCCGTCGAGACCGGCGAGGACTCCAGTCTGCCGCTGGCCATCGCCTGGGCGCTGCCCGATGGCCAGATGAAGCATGTACTGATCCAGCCGGATGACGAATGGCTGGATGGCGAGATGCTGGAGCTGGGCGACTACAGCCTGGACGACCTGCGCAGCTTCGGCGTCAGCCCCCTCGATGTGCTCAAGGAGCTGGAGCAGGACTACTACCAGACCACGCTCTATACCACCGGCGTCATGGATGACGAGCAGGCACTGGCCCGCCTGTTCGACGCCTACAACATGGACCCCTTCATCGAGTTCGCGCCGGCGGAAGGCCTCTACCCTGAGCTTGCCCCGGGTGACTGGGCGCGCGAGCGCAACAACATGCTGTTCGAACAGGGCCTGCAGCCGTTCCGCCCGGACAACGAGGTGCTGGTGATGCTGGCCATCCATACCCGCCTGCGCGGTGATGGCGTGCGTGGCGAGCAGGACATCCAGGGCACTGGCCCGGATTACGAGATCGACTGGGAAGAAGACGTCTGATCAGACGCTCCTGCTCCCGACACGCAAACGCCCCGACAACCGCAAGGTTGTCGGGGCGTTTGTGTTCAAGCCTTGGCCTCTACGGCGCGGCTCAGCCGTTGGAGCGGCCACCACCGTTGCCACCGCTGGAGCGGTTGCGACCACCACGTGAGCGGCGACGCGGACGCTCATCATTGCTCGGCGCATTCGGCGCACGGTTGCCGTTCACCTCCGGCTGCGGCGCGACGCGATTGCCATCGACTTCACGCTGCACCGGTGCACGGTTGCCGCGGTTGTCATCATCGACACGCGCGGTCTGCTGAGGCTGACCACCAGTGCGCTGGCCGCCCGAGCGCGCGCCGCCAGAACGCTGACCTTCAGAGCGCTGCCCGCCAGAACGCTGGCCGCCATTGCCACGACCTTCACCAGCAGGCTTGCCGCCAGTGCGCTGGCCGCCATTGCCACGGCCTTCAGCGGCAGGCTTGCCGCCAGTACGCTGACCTTCAGAACGCGCGCCGCCCGAACGCTGGCCGCCAGAGCGCTGGCCGCCATTGCCACGGCCTTCAGCGGCAGGCTTGCCGCCAGTACGCTGGCCGCCAGAGCGCTGACCACCACGCGGCTGACGCGGCTCACGTTCCGGCTCGACATCGACTTCCGGCACGAAACCTTCCACTTCGACGCGCTTGAGCTTGCCCTTGAGCAGACGCTCGATGCCGCCGAGTTCCTTGCGCTCATCGCTGGAGACCAGCGAGATGGCACGCCCGCTGGCGCCGGCACGGCCGGTACGCCCGATACGGTGCACGTAGTCTTCCGGCACGTTGGGCAGTTCGTAGTTCACGACCTGCGGCAACTGCTCGATATCCAGGCCACGCGCCGCGATGTCCGTCGCGACCAGCACGCGCACTTCGCCGTTCTTGAAGCCGGCCAGTGCCTTGGTACGTGCATTCTGGCTCTTGTTGCCGTGAATCGCCGCGGCACTGATGCCGGACTTCTCGAGCTTGGTCGCCAGACGGTTGGCACCGTGCTTGGTACGGGTGAAGACCAGCACCTGGTGCCAGTTTTCCTTGATGATCAGGTGCTTGAGCAGCGAAGGCTTGTGGCTCTTCTCCACGGTGTGGATATGCTGCTCGACCTTCTCGGCCGTGGTGTTGCGCGGGCTGGCTTCCACCGCCACCGGGTCATTCAGCAGCTTGTTGGCCATGCCGCGAATCTCATCGGAGAAGGTCGCGGAGAACAGCAGCGTCTGACGCTTGGTCGGCAGCAGCTTGAGCAGACGACGGATGTCGTGGATGAAGCCCATGTCCAGCATGCGGTCCGCTTCATCCAGCACCAGCGTCTCGAGATCGGAGAAGTCGATGGCCTTCTGGGAGTGCAGGTCCAGCAGGCGGCCCGGCGTGGCGGTCAGTATCTCGACGCCAGAGGACAGGCGGCTGATCTGCGGGTTGATCTTCACGCCACCGAATACCACGGCGTTGCGAAGCTTCAGGTGACGGGAATAGGCAGTGACGTTCTCGTCGATCTGCGCGGCCAGTTCACGCGTAGGCGTGACGATCAGGGCCTTGATCTTGCGGGCACCCGCGGGAGCGCTCTGCGAGAGGCGCTCGACCAGCGGCAGGGCGAAACCGGCAGTCTTGCCGGTACCGGTGCGCGCGGCAGCCATCACATCACGGCCTTCCAGCACGGCAGGAATCGCACCTGCCTGGACGGGAGACGGCGTGGAATAGCCCATCTCGGCGATCGCTTTCAGGACAGGAGCGGACAGCCCCAGGGAGGCAAACGCCGGGACGGAATTGGCAGTAGTCTCAGTCATCAATATCTCTTCGGCTGACCGGCCACGTGCTGGTCGATCATTAAGGAATGGCGCCTGGCCGGGCACGTGCCGGGAGAGGGAGCGAGGCGTATCAGGCGCAGAGAAGAAAGAGTCGGTCAGAGGGACCTCATCCGGCTGCTGCCAGTCGCTCGCGTCAGGCGATGGCCCAGTCTACCATCTTCCGCCGTCGCCTGCAGAAACGCGCATCCGATGGGCTCAATGCCAGTGCAGCGGATAGCGGCGATGACGTGCCAGATTGTTGATCAACACCGCCAGCACCAGCATCGCCAAGCAGCCAAGCCCCACCGGCAACAGGGCGTACCAGTAGCCCAGCTCATGCAGCGGCTGACCGCCGATCACCGCGATCAAGGCCGTGGCGCCGCCCGGCGGGTGCAGGGTGTGCGTCAACTGCATGACCAGCAGTGCCACCGAGACCGCCATGGCCGCCGCCAGCCAGCCATCGCCCAGCCAGTGATAGCAGGCGACACCGACCAGAGCCGACAGCATGTTGCCGCCCAGCACATTGCGCGGCTGGGCCAGCGGACTGTGCGGCGCGCCGTAGAGCAGCACCGAGGTCGCGCCGAAGGACCCCACCAGCAACAGCGAGCTGACCGCCAGATAGTGCGAGGACAGCCAGCCGATCAGCGCCATGCCCAGAAAGGCCCCGAGCCATGACCACAAGGCATCGGCAACATGCGGCCTGCCCCGCTTCAGGGGTCCACCACGCATCTTGGCTACGTAAGGCTTGAGCATCGTGCGAACCATCTCCGGCGTTGTCCTGTCAGTGTCGAGCGCTGCACCCTAGGCGATCTCCACACGAGGAACAACTCTCATATGGCAATAAGCTGATGCCGACGCTGTCTTCATCATGACTCGCTGCGCGAGGCCACGATGGTGCGCGAGATCACGATCACCGGCAGGATACCGACCACCACGATCACCAGCGCCGGCAACGCCGCCTGCTCGAGCATTTCATCCGAGGCGTACTGATAGACGTGGGTGGCGAGCGTGTCGAAGTTGAAGGGCCGCAGCAGCAAGGTGGCCGGCAGCTCCTTCATGGCATCGACGAACACCACCAGCGCCGCGGTCAGCAGACCGGGGCGGATCAAGGGCAGGTGCACCCGGCGAAGTGTCGAGAAGGTGTTCTCGCCCAGCGAGCGCGCCGCCATGTCCATCGAGGGCGTGACCTTGTCGAGGCTCGATTCGATGGAACCCGCAGCGATGGCGAGGAAGCGCACCACATAGGCGATGATGATCGCGCCCATCGTCCCCGTCAGCAGCAGACCGCTGGAGAACCCGAAGTTGGCGCGCAGGAAGCTGTCCAGCGCATTGTCGAAACCGGACAGCGGCACCAGCACACCCAGCCCCAGCACGGCGCCCGGCATGGCATAGCCGAGGCTCGAGAGCTTGAGCGCCTGCTGTACGCTGGCGGTGCGATCCAGCCGCTTGGCGTAGGCCAGCAGCACCCCGATGATCAGCGTCAGCACGGCAGCACTGACCGACAGCATCAGGCTATTGAGCGCGTAACCGGCGAAGTCCGGCGTCCACGACTCCTCGAAGTAGCGAATGGCATGCCGCGTCAGCAGCCCCACCGGCAACAGGAAGCCGAACAGCAGCGGCAACAGGCAAGCCAGTGTCGCCAGTCCGGCGCGCCAGCCATGCAGGGTCGGACGACGATAGCGACGATAGCGATCGCCCTTGCCGAATTGACGCTGCCGGCGCCGGGCATGCCGTTCCAGCCAGATCAGCGTGACCACGAAGATCATCAGGCACAGCGCGATCTGGGCCGCACCGCGCAGGCTGCCCATGTTGAGCCACACATTGAAGATGCCGGCAGTCAGCGAACGCACCGCGAAGTAATCGACGGTGCCGAAATCATTGAGCGCCTCCATCATCGCCAGCGCCAGACCGACGGCGATCGCCGGGCGTGCACTGGGCAGCGCCACGCGCCAGAAGCTCTGCCAGCCATTGCAGCCCAGGGTGCGGCTGGCATCGCGCAGTGACGGCGATTGATCGAGAAATGCCGAGCGCGCCAGCATGAAGACATACGGAAACAGCACCAGCGACAGCATCAGGATGGCGCCGCCCAGACTGCGTATCTCGGGGAAGTAGTAATCCTGCGGCGAGTCCCAGCCGAACAGCGCACGCAGCGCGCCCTGGAAGGGCCCGGCATATTCGAAGACATCGGTGTAGATGTAGGCGATGACGTTGGCGGGAATCGCGAACGGCAGCAGCAACGACCACTCGAAGGTACGCCGCAGCGGGAACTGATACATGGTGGTCAGCCACGCCGACACCACGCCCATGCTGCCGCTGAGCACCGCCACGCCAGCCACCAGCGCCAGACTTGTCATGACGTAGTCAGGCAGCACGGTGGAGACGAGGTGCGGCCAGATGCCGTCACCGGCCTGATCACTGCCATCATCGCCGAACAACGCCAGCCAGATGACGGCCAGCACCGGCATCACCACCAGCGCGGCGACCCCCCAGGCCGTCGCGAACCACCCCATGTGCGTGCCCAGGCGCCGCTGACGGCGTCTTATCGCCGCGTCTTCGGCGCCTGACGTGCTGAGAGTCGCGCGCTCCAAGGCGAGCTCCGTCGCGCTGGTTGCCGTGCAGGCTTCTTCTTCAAGGCTCGCACCTCGCTTTGCCAACAGCCGCTTGCCTTGCGTCATCTGTTCTTCCTCACTGACCTGCCAACTGCAATTGCGTCTATTTTACATTGTTCACTCAAACGAAGAGGGGCTGTCGCATCGCGACAGCCCCTCTTCGTTCATGACATCCCACCCGATGGCTTAGGCCAGCGGTGAGTGCCGTTACTGGTTGAAGCCGACTTCATTGACCATCTGAGCAGCACGCTTGCGGTATTTGGCGACCTCGGTCAGCGAGAGGTCATCCTGCTTGAACTCGCCCCAGGACGTCAGCAGCTCCGAGCTTTCGGCAGCCGGGTTGGCCGGATACTCGAAATTGACCTCGGCATACATGTGCTGGGCGGTCTTCTCGGTCAAGAAGCGCATCAGCTTGAGCGCATTCTCTTCGTGCGGCGCGTACTTGGTCATCGCCATGCCGGAGATGTTCATGTGCGTGCCGACACCGTTCTGGTCCGGGAACTCGATGCGTGCCTTCTCGGCCCACGGACGCTGCTCGTCGTTGTCGAGCATCTTGCCGTAGTAGTAGCTGTTGCCGATGGCCACGTCACAGACGTTGTCACGAATCGCCTTGATCTGATCGCGGTCCCCGCCCTGCGGCTTGCGCGCCAGGTTGTCCTTGAAGCCTTCCAGCCATTCGCGGGTCGCTTCCTCGCCGTTGTGGGCGATACGCGAGGCGATCAATGCCACGTTGTAGGGGTGATCACCTGCACGCGAACAGACACGGCCCTTGAGGCTCGGGTCCGCCAGGTCGTCATAGCTTGCGACCTGACCGGCCTCGAGGCGCTCGACGCTGGTGTAGAGCACGCGGGCACGGGTGGTGATACCGAACCACTGGTTGTCAGGGCCGTGATACTGCTCGGGCAGGTTGGCTTCGATGACGTCGTCATTGACGCTCTTGACCAGCTCTTCGTCGACCAGCTCCTGCAGGCGACCGATATCCACCGTCAGCAGGACGTCAGCCGGCGTGTTGCGACCCTCACGCTTGAGACGCTCGGCCAGACCCTGCTTGGCGAATACCACGTTGACCTTGACGCCGGTCTCCTCGGTGAACTCCTTGAGGAACGGCTCGATCAGATAGGCCTGACGATAGGAGTAGACGTTCACCTCTTCCTGGGCTTGCGCCGGCATGGCCGTGACAGCCGTCACGCCGACCAGCGCACTCAACAACAGCTTGCGAGCGGAGGATGCAGAAATCATGGATACAGCAGTCATCGAATACCCCTGTTCAAGGTGTTCTGTCCTGACGAGGACTGCCATGAGCAGACCTGCAGGCCAGTAAAAGCGGAACCATTGTGTCAATGCGAATCATTCTAATCACAAAGCCCTGACACCTGCAACGTGAGTGCAACGCTGATTTGCAGATAATGCAATCCCGCTCAGGGAGGTGAGTTCCGTGTGGCACGCCCAACGGGCGACGCCACTGCCGGCTGGCATGCGCAGACAAGGCATCACGCCAGCCGGCCGTCCTCCCCCACCGCAGGCAACAGGGACCTGGCAAGGGCGATGGTCTGCTCAAGCGGCATCCCCTGCTGCCAGACACCGGCGAGTGCGTGGCGGAAGGCTGCGGCGCGGGCGGGCAGGCCGCGCTGCTCGACATCGGCAGCGCGCTGCATCACACGTTGCGCGAAGGCGTCTCGATCCACCTCCAGCTCAAGATTGTCGACGCTGACATGAAACGGCTTGCCCACCGCCCGGTGAAACAGCAGCTCCAGCGCTTGCGGCGCGACCTCGACACTCTCGAAGGCGCGCTGCTGCTCGGCGTCGCGGCCATCCGGCGCATACCAGTAGCCGTAATCTTCCTCGAGCCGCCGTCTGGCGCCTGCGATGCACCAATGGCTGATCTCATGCAGCGCACTGGAAAAGAAGCCACGTGCCAGATAGATGCGGTGATAGCCAAGCTCTGATTCCGGGACATGCCTGCCTTCCCCCTGCATGCCGGCCGGAAGATACAGTGGCTCTTCGGGATCACAGCGCAGCAAGGTATTGAAGGTGTCGCCGAACAGGCCGTCGAACAACGCCATCAAGGTGGCGAGGTCATGCGCACGACGGGGACTCCCGCTGGCGGAATCAGAGCAATGGACGGCAGGTAGGGACTCATGGGACGACACGGCAATTCTCGGCAAGCGCTGGCAGTGTGTGGGCATTCGGTGACAGCAGGAAGACCTGCTCTGTCGGATGGATCATTGTACGTGGCTAGCGTATAGCGCGTCATTTCAGCTGACAGTGTCGCTCACAGCCGTGATAATTCATCAGCTTGCGTTCATGAAACCTGCTTATCTGCTAGGATGGCGCGCCAAGCAAGAATGATTCTCGATTACTAGCAGGAGCCTGCCGTGCCCCCCGCCGATTCATCCACCCCCTCCAAGCCTCAGACGGCCCCCGGTTCTCCGCCTCCGCCACTGATGCCCCGCGTCAGAGCGGAAACCTCACGCCTGCTGACCCTGGCGCTGCCGATCTGTGGCGCGCAGCTGGCTCAGGCAGGCATGAGTGCCGTGGACGTGTTGATGACGGGGCGTTCCTCGGCCACGGACCTGGCAGCCGTGTCGGTGGGCTCAAGCCTGTGGGTACCTCTGCTGCTGCTGATGGCGGGCACCCTGATGGGTCTGACGCCGGTGGTCGCGCAATTGATGGGGGGCAATCGCAGCGGTGAGGTGCGTGGCAACGTGCATCAATCGCTGTGGATCTCGCTGGTGCTCGGCAGCCTGTCCGGGCTTGCGCTGTGGTATCTGGCCGCGCCGATCTTCACGCTGATGGAGGTGCCAGAGGCCGTGGCCGAGCAGGCGACTCTCTACCTGATGGCCATCGCCTGGGGCATGCCGGGTGCCGCCTTCTATCAGGTCTTGCGCGCCTACTCGGACGGCATGAACCATACCCGCCCGGCACTGATCATCAGCCTGATCGGCCTGATATCGAACATCCCGCTCAATTACGTGCTGATCTACGGGTCTGCAGGCGTGGATGACCTGCTGGGGATCACCTTGCCGGGACTGTTGGGCGACATTCCGGCCATGGGCGCCGCCGGCTGCGGTATCGCCACCGGCCTTGCGATGTGGATCATGTGCCTGAGCATGTTCGCCTACACGCGTTACAGCAGCGTGTATCGCGCCGTGGCGCTGTGGTGCCAGCCTAGCGCCCCCCACTTCAAGCAGATGGGCGAACTGCTCAAGGTCGGCCTGCCGATCGGGATCGCGATCTTCTTCGAGGTCACGCTGTTCACGGTCATCGCCCTGTTCGTGGCCAGCTTCGGCGAGATCAAGGTCGCGGCCCACCAGGTCGCGCTCAACTTCACCTCGCTGCTGTTCATGCTGCCGCTGTCGATGGCGATGGCCCTGACCGTGCGCGTCGGCCACACCATCGGCCGCGGCGACATGCGCGAAGCACGTTTCGTGGCCTGGAATGGCGTGGCCTTCTCGCTGGTGGTGGCGCTGGTGAATGACATCGTGATCTGGGTACTGGCCGAGCCGGCCGTGGCGCTCTACACCAGCAACCTCAAGGTCCAGGTCCTGGCCATGTCGCTGATCACCCTGGCGATGCTCTATCAGGTCTCGGACTCCCTGCAGGTCGCCATGGCAGGGGCACTGCGCGGCTTCAAGGACACGCGCATCATCATGCTGATCACCATGTTCGCCTACTGGGTGGTCGGGCTGGGAGGCGGACACCTGCTGGGTGTCGGCAGTGAGGCCTTCCCGATCTCGCCCTGGTCCATCGAGCAGATGGGCGTCTATGGCTACTGGATCGGCATGGTGGCCGGGTTGACCGTGGCGGCGCTGCTGCTCGGCTGGCGCCTGTGGATCATCGCGCGCCGTGGCGTGCGTGACGAGGCATTGGCGAGCCAGTGATGCCTGGCGGATAGCACCTGCATCTCAGCCTGCATTCCAACAGGAAGCTCGGCCGGGATGCTGGGCTGACAGCTGCCTGAAACGACTTGATGAGCAAGCCCCGCGACACCCGACAGGGTGACGCGGGGCTTTTGCGTTTAAACACGAAAAAGCTGATAGACGGTCATTTCGTCCAAGGAGGGGTTACCGTCAGGGCTCTGGCTGTGCTAATGGTTATTCAAGGCAGTGCTCTCTCGCTGACGACACACATGGCAGAAGCGAGAGAACGCACCAGCACACGCCGAGGACGATCGACAAGCTGCTGAGGAGGGTTCGTCATGGGCGTACCAGTATCTTCCCCCCGCTCCGCCAAGGTCATCGACCTGAGTGTCATGCGTGACAGGATGCGTGCACGACGTCGTATTCTCCGGCTGGCGCCGGAACACGACGGGTTGGAAATGCTCTATCAGCTCGACAGCGATCCGGACAGCTATTACAGCATTCCGGTACTGGCCTGGGGGCTGCGCGAGGATGGTGAAGTCGTCGGCATGGTGCCGTGGATGGAGGGGCTGATGCCCTGCCACGAGCTGGAAGACCCCCAGCAGGGGCATTTCGTCGGCTATCGCGACCCGGAAACCGACGAAGTCTTCATGCTGGCGCCTGACCACAAGGTGTTCGAGCTCGAACATGCCGCGGCCTATTACGACTATGAAGTCTCGGACAAGACGACGCTGCTGCAGCAACTGCCGGACACGCTGGGTACCCATGCGCTGTGCATGACCAACGGCGAGACACAGTGGCAGCTCAAGCAGGTCTTCGGCTGGCGTCTCTACAGCGATGGCAACATCGAGGCCTTGCTGGTCGATGAAGCTCGCGTCACCCAGACACCCGTGCTGGCCGGCGACGACTGCCTGTACCCGGGGCGCAGCCGGCACGATGTGGTCTATTTCTTCCAGCGCGCCATCGCCAATCAGATACGCGAGCAGGACCCGGCGACGCTGGAGGCTCTCGCGCTGATGATGACCGGCGAGAGCGATCAGGTCTGCGTCGAGGTCCATGACCGCGAAGCCTGAGGGCCAGTCATGGCCAGCGACTCAGCGGCTGCGGATGGGCCTCAACTGATGCGGATGTAATACAGGAACTGTTCCGGCGTCTCGTGGCTCAGTTCCAGGGTGTGGCCAAGAAAGGCGCAGAACTTGGGCACATCACGGGTGGTGGCCGGGTCGGTCGCCACTACCCGCAACAGGTCACCCGAGGCAAGCTCACGCACCTTGTTGTGCAGCATCATGATGGGTTCCGGGCAATACAGGCCACTGGTTTCCAGTTCGGCATCGGCCTCGGGCAATGTGATATCGGTCATCGAAGACTCCTGACAATCCTGCCGCCCTGGCTGGCGGCACGTACAAAAAAGGGGAGACAGGCATGATCAAGGTTCTGATCGAACGGCATATCATGCCGGGACTGGAACAGGATTACGAACAGGCCTCGCGTGAAGTCGTACGCGAGGCCACGCATGTCCCGGGCTTCATCTCGGGCGAGAACCTGATGGAAACCGGCCGCGCGGGCCACCGCATCCTGATCACCTCATGGCGCGATGCGCGAGCGTGGCAGGAATGGTCGGTCAGTCCGGCCAGAGATCGCATGATGGCGCGCCTGGCGCCCATGCTATCCCAACCAGAGCGGATAATCCTGCTGGAGCATACCTGAGCGCGCCTCTCCGGCGAGCGAAGGCATCATATGCTCCATCATACAAGAACCCCACGGCCTGGGCAGGCCGTGGGGTTCTTGTATGGGGCATGTGCCACTCGTGCATGCTGATTGAGCAACAGCCAATCAGTGCGTGATGCGCACGTGCACAGTGACCTCTTCACGGTCGTGATACAGATGACGACAGCGAATCTCGGCACCGACGTTGGAACGCTCGAGACTGGCGGCCAGATAGTCGAGGCAGCGAGAGACTTCCTTCCAGCGCTGCTTCATCGGCAGCTTGAGGTTGAAGACGGCCTCGTTGCACCAGCGCTTCTTCAGCCAGCGCTCGACCATCTCGGTCACACGAATCGGCTTGTCGACGATATCGCAGACCAGCCAATCCAGGCGCAGCGGCGGCTCCCAGGTGAAGCCGTCTTCCTTGAGATGCTCGACCTGCCCTGTCGCCATCAGGTCCTTGTTCATCGGACCATTGTCGATCGCGAACACGAACATGCCCTTCTCGACCAGCTGGAAGGTCCAGCCACCCGGGGCGGCACCAAGATCCGCTGCCTGCATGCCAGTGGCGATGCGACGCTCCCACTGATCGCGCGGCACGAATTCGTGCCACGCCTCTTCCAGCTTGAGCGTGGAGCGGCTGGGCGCACGACTCGGCGAACGCAGATGACGAATGCCATTGGCATATTCGCTGCGGTTGCCCGGGAAGCTCATGCCCAGCTGGACTTCATCGCCATCTGTCCAGAAGACATGCAACGCCCGACCACCGGCCTTGCGGCGCAGGGCGCCCCGCTTCTTGAGCGCGGATTCCAGCGGACGACCGACGGCCTTGCCCAGCCCCGACAGTGCCTTGCCATCATTGGTATCCGGCATCTCGTGGCGGATCTCCTCGAAGCTCCAGCCGGCGTCGACCACCTGCTGCAGAATCGGCGAGACACGATTCTCCCGCGACATGCCGACCAGCGGCTCCAGTGCCACCAGGGTCTGACGAGCGAAGACCAACGCCTGTAGCGGCATGTCACGATGCAGGGCGTTGGCGGGCTCTTCACCCGTCACCACATAACGCACGAAGCCACTGTCGCGTGCCGCAATCGGATAACCCGGCGTGCCGATATACGCCGCTTTCTCGCTGACTTCTGCGGCCAGGTCGGCCTCGAAGCCAGGGCGGCAATACAGCAACAGTTCTTGAGGTTGCATCATCATCTCCAATACAGAAGGCTGGGGAGTCTAGCTTCTCGCCGCTGCCTTCTACAAGCGTGCATGTACGTGATGGGGCTGTGACAACGCTCAGGCCGTCGTCATGGGCGCAGCAGACGCCTCACGAAGCGCGTACATCTCTTGCTTTGCGCAACTTTTCTCACCACAAAGAGAACCGCCCCTGCAGCAAGGCTACAGGGGCGGTTCGGTATAAGTGCCTGACGATGACCTACTCTCACATGGAGAAACTCCACACTACCATCGGCGCTAAGCGGTTTCACTTCCGAGTTCGGCATGGGATCGGGTGGTTCACGCTCGCTATGGTCGTCAGGCGAAACGGTGGCATCTTGCGATGCCTGAGTCTCGAGGCTTTTGGCCTCGTGACTCGCAATATGAATCATGCTGACCGATATGTCTCGATCCTGTCGCAATCCCGGCGTTTGCCTATGCAAACCCCTTGGGTGTTATATGGTCAAGCCTCACGGGCAATTAGTACTGGTTAGCTCAACACATTGCTGTGCTTCCACACCCAGCCTATCAACCTTGTAGTCTTCAAGGGCCCTTCAGGAGGCGCAAGGCCTCAGGGAAGTCTCATCTTGAAGGGGGCTTCCCGCTTAGATGCTTTCAGCGGTTATCCCGTCCGAACGTAGCTACCGGGCAATGCCATTGGCATGACAACCCGAACACCAGAGGTTC